>DIVZ01000004.1 GCA_002423395.1 Eubacteriaceae bacterium UBA6119 | reverse complement strand
ATAGAATAACAGATAATATAAAAAAAGGCGAGGTAATCGCCTTTTTTTGTTTATATCAATTAAAATATAAATGGTAGTTAATGGGGGGGGAGTATACTCTCATTATTTTATTCTACAGGTCTCAAGGAGTAGGGTTTGAAGAATTGTTTACATAAATTGGATATATGATTCTATGTGATGAATCATCAATTTTTATTTCAAATGATATTCCTAATAAACAATTAAATATTCAGCATAATAAAATAATATATTTTTCTTATTTAAATTATTTAAGATGTTTTATACTGCAAACAGACAATTCTACTAGCGCATAATTTTATGCACATAATGATGCTTTTATCAGATAGTGAGTAAAACACAGAATCTGTAACTTATTAAATTTTTTAGAAAGTAACTTTTTACTTCTGCAAAAAAAATAACTCAAATCTAATATGAGATAAAAAGCTAAGCAATCGTCTTTTTATCTATTTTAATTAAAAGAGTAATCCATGCTTTCCAGGCTTTGCACCAATTTACGCTTAATTCTCTGCAATGCGTTATCTACAGTTTTAGTGCTTGTATTTATTTCCTCTGCAATTTCGGCATATGATTTCGCCTGCAGATAACCTTTTAATATTCTAAACTCAAGTTCCGACAAATTTTCTTTCGCAACTTTAATTAAAGTTCTTATGCTTTCATTACTGATGAAACGATTTTCCGGCTCATATTCTCTGGGAATTGCGAGAATATCAATAATTCTTATATTATCGCTGTCGTTTTGCAGGTTTGCGTCAATTGATACGGAGTTATTCAACAGAGAGTGTTTGCCCGCCTGAGCCTTTTTAATCACTGTTATAAGCTGTCTGTTAATGCAGATCGTAGCAAAAACGCAGAACGGCACATTTTCATAGCCTTTATATGTAATGATAGCTTTATAAAAACCGATCATGCCTTCCTGAAACAAATCGTCCGATTCAAGCCCGTCCATGAAATAGCCTCTTGACTTGTTGTATATCAGTTTTGAATAACGTTTTATTAAAACATTATCTACTGTCTTAACGCCGCGCTTATACATCTGAATTAAATCTTCATCCGCAATGTCATGAAATTCTTTCATAAAGCAAACCTCTTATTTATTTAAATCTTTAAGCTTGTCTTTAAAAGCGTCATTCGCATAAATTAAATTGTCATTGCTTTTTTTATTGTCGTATTTATTTGATATTTGTTTCTCTATACGCGATATATCAAAAATCAGTTCCGATGACGGAATTCGTAAAAGACCGCCGCTTAAAACCATTTGCTGAAGAGTCCAGTCCGAAGATACTACCGATATGTTCTCTTGATTTTTCAAATCAAATATCAATTCTTCTATGTAGGAATCGGCAGTTTGTCCTTTTTTTGTATAAATTATTTTAATGTTTTCATATTTTTCTTCTTTTGGTTTAATAGAGTCAGTTTTATATGCATCGTATATAACCAGTATTTCAATGCCCTTATATGAAGCATAATTTTGCAGCGTATGGTTTAATATGTCCCGCGCGTAATCCAGATCCGAATCTATGAGTTTTGATGTTTTATCCCAAAAATTAATAATATTATAAGCGTCTACTATTAAAGTCTCCATACATTATCTTGTCCTGCTTATTGCGTGCATTAAAATTCCGGCTGCAACCGACACATTTAGAGACGCCACATTGCCCTTAATAGGAATATTCACTACGAAATCGCATTTTTCTTTTATAAGTCTTCCAACACCTTTGCCTTCCGCGCCCAGCACTAACGCAAGAGGCATATTAAAATCAAAATCATTAAAATCTTCTCCGTCCATATCCGCGCACACAATCCATAATCCCTGCTTTTTTAAATTATCAATTTCCGAAGCTATATTTGTAACTTGAGAGACGGCTATATGGCTTGCCGCTCCAGCCGATGAACGATAAACTGTTTCATTAATCTCTGCTGATCTGTGCTTTGGAATTATTACACCGTGAGCATTAAAGCATTCCGCACTTCTTATAATTGCTCCCAAATTATGCGGGTCGGTTATTGAATCTGCAATTACTAAAAACGGCTTTTCATTTTTATTAAGAGCTGATTTGATAATATCATCAGTATCCGCATATTTAAAAGATGAAACAACCGCAATAACACCTTGATGTTTCTGCGTTTTTGAAGTGTAGTCAAGTTTTGTTTTGCTTACAGTTTTAAGCCTTATATTTTTTTCTTTCGCAAGTGATACTATATCGCCCAGATGCATGCCATCGGCTATCATTATATAATTTATATTTATTTCTGATTTTATAGCTTCCTCAACAGGACGCTTGCCTTCTATATATAAAAAATCCATTAAATTTATCTTCCTTATTCTATATTGAAAAGTTTTCTTTTTTCTGCAATTTTGCCGCAGCTCATTTTGCCTTCGGGACATGCGCTGGTAAGACACGGAGGGCCTGCATATTTAAAAACAGTGGGGGCAACTTCTTTAAGCTGTTTTATCATTTCTTGTGTAAGCTGTCTTATTTCCCATTGAGCACGTTCGCAGCCTCTCAGACGAGCGAAATGAAGCAGTTCACGGGCATTCATTGTAAATACTATTTTGGTCTCACAGGCATTTGGCAGAACGTATCTTGCGTCTTCAATTGCTTTTTTTTCAGCTGCGCTTTTTGCCGCTTTTTCGCTAATTCCCCGCTCTGTTAATTCTTTTTCATATTTTGCTTTGAGCATATCGGCTATTTCGTCATAAGCTTTTTGCGCATCCTGCATGCTTTTTACGAATATCGCTGCTGCGTTTTTTTCTTTTTCAATTTCGGGTGGTATTATGTACTCAAACTGACCTTCCCGAACATATCTCTGAGATTTTTGAGAGTAGCTGGCTACTCTGTGTCTTACCAGCTGGTGAGTAAGAGTTCGGCTTACTCCCTGTACCGCAAATGTAAAGCTCACATGTTCTATAGGAGACATGTGCCCCATCGAAATAATCATGTTTAAAAATTTATCTGTTGATGCCTTGTCCAAATTTTCCATTATCTCATCAGTTCCGGCATTGGAATAACATAACTTGGCAGCTGCCGCGATTATCTTTTCGGCATCCGGTGTATGCGCTATTAATGATACCTGCAAATTTGTCTTCATTTTTTATTACCTCTAAATATATATTAATTATTTAATATGTAAGATAAAAATTTGTCGAATGTTATAAATTTATTTATAAAATCGAAAAAATAAAAAATAACCAAAATATTAATGCATTTTATAATATTTTGATTATTATTGTACCATATATAATATTTAAAAAACACAACAGGTTATCTTATATCAGAATATTTTTGTTTAGTCGCAAAACCTCCTCTTATATGGCGTTCAGATTTATTTTTTTCCAGTATTTTTCGCACTTTTATAGCCAACTGTTTATTAATAGCCATCAAACGCTCAGTCATATCTTTATGTACGGTACTTTTACTAATCATAAACTTCTTTGCAGTTTTTCTGACAGTTGAACCGGTAGTTAATATAAAATCAGCTTCGCTTAAACATCTTTGAGCAATATAATCTTTCATATACGATTCCCCCCAAATTGTCTTAATTAATAAATATGAAATTTTTTTGGGGAATATACTATCGTGTAATAAAAGAATATTAAATTATTATTTAGTTATTATAAATAAAAGCTGTGAACTTATTTTAAGATAACTCATATATTACGGATTATTCAAAATATTATAAAAGAAGACCTTTATAAAGGTCTTCTGTGTTTTTAAAATTATGTGATTGTATCCTGCAGACTTACTTTTGCTATAACCTGTAATTTATTTTGTTTTAAATAAATATCATAATTTTTTTCAATTCTCTTTATAACTATTTCCGATTTTTCAATAGATTCGGTTGACAGCATTAAAATAAATTGAGCTTTGCTGTATTGAGCAAAAGTATCGCCTTTGCGCAACGATTTTTTTATTACTTCCCTTAATTCAAACATTGCGTTTTTAAGTATGGGATTATCGGGGATATTGCCTTTTAAGTCAAGTATTGTAATAAGCAACAAGACTATTGATCTTTTTTCTCTGTCGGCGGCTCTTGCTACCATTTGATACATTTGTTTAAAAACCTCATAGCTGCAGAAATATGAGCCTCTTATAGGAGTCTGATCTTTTGTGGCTTCACGTAAATCTTCTTTAATAATAAGAATATCATGTTCTATTTTATTTACTTTTTTACTTGCTTTTGCGTAAATTTCTTTTATTTCACTGCTCAGATCCACTCCGAGTTCATCCGAGAATATTCTGCTTACTCTGAAATAAGAATTAACAATAACTTTATTCATATTTAAATTGCTTAAAGCTTTAAACATATAGAGATAAAAATCTTCGTTATACGGGTCGACAAAACACGCGGTATTCGTTACAGTAAGAATTTCGTTATATTGCTGTCTGTCAAATAATATTGACAGATAGTCTAAAACAGCGTCAATATACTTTTTCTTGTAATAAGTTGAGTGCTGAATTACCCACTCCTCACTGCTAAGCTGCGGCAGAAAATCTCCTTTATAAAGTTCAAGTATTTTTTTATATATGCTTGTTTTATCTTCGCCCAAATCTAATCTTTGAATCAGGTTTTCAAAGATTTCTATATCAAGATATAAAGTATTCTCGTTATTCCATTTGTAACTGCCTTCACAAAACAGTATAAATGAAGCATCTCCCAGTTCTTTTCTTAAACAGTAAACGGTGTTTTTAAGAGCGCCTTGAGGATTAGCTATATCTTCATCTTCACTATACATAACATCCATCAATCGTATTGTAGATAAAAGAGTATTTTTATGAGTTACAAGATAAGCGAGCAATTTCCAATGTTTATGCAATTTACCCGCGCCTCTTAAAAGCATTTTATCATCTGCTTCGACTGACATACCGCCAAATAAATTAATTTTAATTGTATGGTTCATTTTTACACCTTCTTAAATAAATAATCTAAGAATTCCTATTATGTTACTATCACTGCATTTCCGTCATTTTTTTAGCTTCGTCAAAGTCTTGCATGCTCAATTTTGAAATAAGATTGAGCTGATTTATATTTAAATAATCGATAAAATTATTTTTAATTCTGCTAAAAGCAATCTGAGCTTTATCTGCCGCATCAGTAGACAGCATAAGCAGATACTGAGCCTTGCTGTATTGAGTAAATATATCATTTTTTCTTATTGTGTTTGTAAGAACCTCTCTTAACTCAAGCATTGCATCAAGCAAAATCTTATTATCGGGGACTTTATCGCTTTTATCAGTTACTGTTAAGAGCATCAATATAATTGCGCGTTCTTCTCTGGCGGCCGCTCTTACGTTGAATTGATACATCTGCTTAAACACTTCAAAGCCGCAGAAGAACGGACCTTTTATAGGTGAGTTATCAAATGTTGTTTCTTTTAAGGTATCTTTTATTACCGCGATATCAAGTTCTATTTTATTTAGTTTTTTATTCGCGTCTTCATATATTTTCTGTATTTCATTTGCTGCTTCCGATGAGAAGTCATTGTTAATAATTTTATTTATCTGCATATAAGTACTTACTATTAAAGTATTCATATTCATAAAATACAGAGCTTTAAACATATATAAATAAAAATATTCATTATATGTATCTATATTGGTAGCATGGTTTGCAACAGCAAGAATTTCATTATATTGCTTATTGTCAAATAAAATTTCCAGATATTCCAAAACAGCCTTGGTAAATTTCTGCCTATAATACTGTGATAAATCAGCAGCCCATTTATCTTTTTGCAGCTGAGGCAAAATATCGCCTTTATACAAATCTATAATACTTTTATATAAAGATTTCTTATAATCTATATCATCTGACTGGCTTAACGACTGAATTAAATTATTGAACTTATCTATATCCAATAAAATACTATTTTCTTCATTCCATTTATAACTGCCGTTATTAAACAAAACAAAAGAATTGTCGCCCAATTCCTTGCGAAGGCAATATACAGTATTTTTTAGCGTATTCTGAGCATTTACGGAATCTTCATATTCGCCGTACATTGCGTATATTATTTGTTTTGCGGCAAGAGAAGTGTCTTTATGCAAAACTAAATAAGCTAAAAGTTTCCAATGCTGATATAACTTGCTGTTACTGTTTAATAGTAAGTTATTATCAACTTCAACTGACATGCCTCCAAACAAATTAATTTTTATCGAATTAGTCATATATACCTGCCGTACTTATAAGAATTTTTTTTCAATAAACTCTGGATTATGGCTGTAACGCAGCGCATCCTCTTTTGTTATCCTGCCTTTATTGTACAACTCTAAAAGGCTTTTGTCCATACTGCACATACCCGCAGAAGAAGATGAGTTTATTACTGTGTAAATTTGATGTGTTTTTGATTCTCTTATCATGTTTTGTATGGCGCTGTTTACATACATAATTTCAAATGCAGGAACATTGCCGCCATGTATTAAAGGCACTAACTGCTGGCTTACAACCGCCTTTAACACCATTGATAGCTGAAATCTTATCTGCTGCTGCTGAGATGCCGGGAATACATCTATTATTCTGTCAATTGTATTCGCGGCGTTTGATGTATGCAAAGTAGAAATAATTAAATGTCCTGTTTCCGATGCCGTAATTGCAGTCTGAACAGTTTCGTAATCGCGCATTTCGCCGAGTAAAACAACGTCGGGCGACTGCCTTAACGATGCTCTTAGAGCAGGCAGATAACCTGCCGTGTCAGTATGAATTTCGCGTTGCGAAATAATACTTTTTTTATTGCTGTGAAGATATTCTATAGGGTCTTCTAATGTGATTATATGGTTATTTCGCTCTTTGTTAATTTTATCAATAATACATGCAAGCGTTGTAGTCTTACCGCTTCCCGCAGGTCCGGTAAATAATACAAGACCCTTTTGAACAGAAGCAATATCCATAACGCTTTGCGGTATGTTTAAATCCTGATAGTCGGGAAGACCGAATATTATGACTCTTATTACTGCCGCTACTGAGCCGCGCTGTCTGAAAGTGCATACTCTGAAACGTGAAAGTCCGCGTATTGTTAATGAAAAGTCATCATCGCCTGATTTAAGAAAATCATCTATTGAACGGTTTGCAAGCGTATATATCTCTTCAATCAATTTACTTGAATCATCAGGGGTAACCTTGTTTTCATGTATTGTAATAATTTGTCCGTCTATTTTATAAGAAATCGGCTGACCTGCAATTATGAAAATGTCCGACGCTTTTTGTAATACCGCATTATTTAATACATCACTTAAATTCATACTTCACCTTTTATTATTTATAAACATTAATATTTTCATCAATGTCTATTTCATTTATATTTATTTTTTTCCATTGAATTATTTCAAACTCGTTATCGATAATTGAATTTACTTTTACAGTAACATGCAAAACCTGCTGCGCATTTATATTTTCATTGAATGTAATATATATTTTATTATTTTTTTGAACATATGTAAAATTGTATTTTTTGCACTGAGTAATAATATATGAGGTTTTGTCTGCATTTGTTTTATTTGCCGATGAAAAAATTTCTTGTATAATCTGTAAATTTTCTTCCGCTTTACTGTCAGCGGCATAGTACTGCGTTACAGACTCTGAATATTTATTTGTAAGATTCATTTCATTTTTTGCGCAAAGCAATGTAAGCGTTGCAAACAGCGTCAGACATAAAATGGCGAATATCAATACAAGGGAAGCGCTGCCTACATTCATACCAAATCTGTATTTTGTATTCATGGCGTTTTCCTTAAATGATTTACTTCTAAAGAATAAATCACTTTATCTGCTTTGGATACGGTAATATCAGCCTTATTCAAATTGCCGTTACTTTTCTTTATATTTATGTTCAATATATAAACAGCATTTTCAGTCTGTGTGGTTTGCCAGTTTTTATCATACCCTATTTTCACCGCGTTAGCATCAGCCGCTCCGCCGAGCAAATCTGCCAATTTTCCGGTATTAGAATTTGCCGCCTTAAAACATTGGGCGGCGTTTTGAGCGGCTATAATACTTTTATTAAGCTCATAGCTTTGCCGGTTAATAATATTTGCTTTAGCAAACATATTTACACACACGGCAGAGCACAGAGCGAAGAAAAAAAGAACGATTATCAGTTCCATTAAAAACAGACTTGATTTTCTGGATGTTTGTTGGGTATGCATATTTGCCTCTTTATATTAAAGTTAATTGCAGTTCAAATAAATAAACATATCATTTTTAATATCGCTGTTATATACCGTTATTTTCAGTAAATTATCTGATATGTATTCAAACTCCAGACCTGATATATCCAATATATCAGCGCCGTCTCCTTTTGCAAAAATTTCTGCTTTTTTGCAGGTTATCTCCATTAGCTTGCCATTATAATAATACAGCATAGTTACGTATTTTTCGCCGCTTATAGATTGTTCAAGCGTGAGTGCTTGAATGTCGTCTAATTTGGAAATATATACTTTGCCTCTCTCGTTGTAAGATAATACTTTATTAGAAATATATGAAAGCGAAGTTGTTTCATTAAATCTTTTATCTATTCTGCCGGAGATATTTTTATAAATGTTTGCTCCTGTTGCGAGTACAAAAAAAGTTGACATTACAAATACCAAAAAAATTGTAATTATAAAGACCGTGTCGACAGTATGATTTTGTTTTTTAACGTTCATAAAATGGTATCCTTTTGTCTTATTGCTTCTCTAAAACAGTAATGTCAGGCATTATATTTGATGCAAATACAGAATAAAAAACGGCGTATTTATCGGTATTTATATCAATTGGGTAATTTTGTTTTAAGTATTCATAGCTGGGGGGATACCTGCCTTCTATTGCGTAACATGTCACAGCCGCTTTTTGAATGCTTTTTTCTGCCGCGCTTATATCTTCTTTTCTGCTGCTTTGGTTAGTGATTTGTATCCCCCATATAAACATAAGCAGGAAGAGCAGGAATATAATTGCGGGTTTTATGAACATGTACAGCAGCGTTAATATTTTCATTAGTTTACTTGATTCACTGTTCATTTGCTCTTAACCTATTGCAGACATGATGCTCATAAGCGGAATCATTACAGAGAGTAAAATGACGCCCACGATTACTGATAATATAATAACTAAAGCAGGTTCAACCCGGTTTATGCTTGAGTTAATTTCATCCCAAGCTTGAGTTTGAAGTTTGACTGCAATTTCGCGCATGACTTCATCAGCGCTTCCTGTTTTGTAGCCTACGACAAGCATACGGCCATACAGGCTTGAGAATATCTGCGATTTAATAAATGCTTCCGAAGAAGATACGCCTTGTGCAAGCAGTGCAATACAATCGTTTATTTTTTTTGCCAATGTCGGATTTGTATTTATTTTAGATGTTAGCTGAAGCGATTTGTCAATATCCATTCCGCATGACATGCAAATACTCAAGGCGTCTGCAAATTTTGCTGATGAGATAATAATTGATACTTTTCTTTTTGAAAATATTGATGTTACGATTTTTTTATTAAAGGCATCTCGTAGTTTACTATTTGTAAAAACTATAATTGAAGCAACTATAAGCGCTAGTAATACAATTACAATAACTGCAATATAGTTTTGTATGCCACTTCCTATAGAAAGCAATATTTGCGCGAGAGGCGAGAGGCTGCTTCCGAGCTGGGTGAATACGCCTGCAAACAATGGCAGCACCTTAGTAATTAGAAGGAATATGACAATAAGCATTAATAACAGAAGCACAGAGGGATAAATTACCGCATTTCTGATATGATTTTTTATGTTTTCCTGATTATTATAATAAGCCGCAAGGTTTCTTAAAACCTGTTCAAGTTTGCCTGTTTGTGAGCCGATTTCTATCATGTGGGTCATATATGACGGAAACCGCACGTCTTCTTTTAACACTGCATCAAGCTGCCTGCCGTCATTTACTTCGCTGCTTATATGTTCCAGCAATTGTTTTGATTGCTTGTCATTTTCGTCTTCATACAGTATTGTCAGACCGTCATTTATCGAAATTCCGGCATTGAGAATCAACGCCAGTTCCATGCAAAATGACGATAAGTATGTAAATGACAGCGCTTTTTTTGTTTTTATTATATCCATACAGTTAAACCTTTGCAGTATTGATTTGTATATGACATATTGTATCAAATTATTACGATATTTTATATGATTTTAACAAAGCTATATATTAAATACAAGATAAAATAAATAGTATATTACCGTTTTATTACTTATTTTGTCATTTTGTGTTATTATATGTATAATATATACAAATATAATGTGACATTACAGGAGAGGTATATGAAGCATACAAAAAAAGTTATTTTTATATTGATGATTATTCTCGTTTTATTAATAACTGCGTGTTCATCGGGTAATAAAGCACAGGGACTGTTTAAAACAAATGTGCTTACGCCTGTAAATTCCAATAAAATCGTATATCAAAACAGCAGTGTTACAATAGACGCGTCGAACATAAGCCAAGGCTACATAATGGTAAAATTTAAATCAGAGACCGACAAAAAAATTAAAGTCCAGATAAATAAAGACGGAGATACTTATACATATGATTTACCTGCAGACGGCAGTTACAGCGTACTTCCTCTAACACAGGGAAACGGAGTTTACAAAGTTAAGGTTTTTGAAAATGTTGTAAACAGCCAATATGCTCTTGCTTATCAAAAATCGATAACTGTAAAATTAGAAAATGAATATCTTCCGTTTTTATATCCTAACCAGTATGTTAATTTTACAAAAGACAGCCAAACTGTAAAAAAAGCTGAGGAAATTGCTAAAGACGCGCAGGATGAGCTGGAAGTAGTTTCAACTATTTATAATTATGTTATTAATAATTTTAAGTATGATTATGATAAAGCTCAAACAGTAAAATCGGGCTATTTACCTGATGTGGACAATATATTAAAAACGAAAAAGGGCATATGCTTTGATTATACAGCCGTTATGTGCTGCATGCTGCGCTCGCTTGGAATTCCGACAAAGCTGGTTATCGGATACATGGGAAATATTTATCATGCATGGATAAGCGTTTATATAAAAGATATAGGCTGGGTTAACAATATTATACAGTTTGACGGAAAAGACTGGAAGCTTATGGACCCGACTTTAGATTCAACGTCAAACTCAGATAAGGACGTAATAAAGAAAATAAATGAAGGCGTTAACTATAAAGAAAAATACGCTTATTAAGTTAAAAATTGCCAGGGAAATAAAAAAGCAGCTGTTTTGCAGCTGCCTTTTTTATTCTTCAAATTTTTTATGAACGTGCTTAAACGCTTCTTTCGACTGTTCTTTGTCGATTATGCAGGAAATCATAACTTCTGAAGTGCTTATCATTTGAATATTTACGCCAATTTCGCTTAAGGCCTCAAAAAACTTTGCCGCAACTTCGGTGCTGGCTATAAGACCGCTGCCCACAACCGAAAGTTTCGCAACCGCTTTATCATATATTACTTTCTGCGCGTTTACTTCAAAAGCAAATTTCTGCGCTGTTTGAACCGCTTTTTCCATCAGGTCTTCGCGTACAGTAAATGATATGTCATTTATGTTCTGCCTGTTTATGTTCTGTACTATCATATCAATTTGCACATCCTGCTCAGTAAGCTGGCTGAAAAGCTTAAAAGCTATACCCGGCTTATCGGGAAGTTCCAATATAGAAATTTTTGCTATATTATCGTCTAACGACAAACTTTGTACAGGTGATTTTTTTGTTTTCATTATGTTCTCCTACTCTATTATCCTTGCGAAAAACAATTCATCGCAAATGTTTTTAATTTCATTTTCTATTTTCAATGCGGTCGGTTCCGTAATTTCTTCTGTGAAGAAGTATAAATTTTCGTCTTCAAAAAGAACATCTTTTTTTCTTACATATTTATCTATACAGTCAAATGCCGCACGGAATTGCTTATTATTATTTATTTTAACTCTGAAATAATATCTTCCTCTGAATATGTCTATTCCGTTTGATACAACAGGGCTTTCGAAGTTATTTTCAATAGGCGCTTTATTTTCCATAATATAAATTATGTCTCCGACTACCGCGTTGGCGGTGGGGTTTCTTCCTGCGCCTTTGCCGGATATTCTGATTTCTCCGATAATATTGCCGTCAAGTATGATTACATTAAATTCATTATTGACTGTTGCAAGCTCGGTATCCGCTTTTATAAGCGCAGGTTCTACTGATATGTAATACTTATCACCTGAAAGTACTGACTGCGCGACATATTTAATTACATAACCGTTGTTTTTTATCATGTCTATGTCACAGGCCTCTATGCCTGTTATGCCGCGTTTATATATTTCATCATCTTTAATGATATGGTTATAGGCGAGTGATGATAAAATAGATATTTTTCTGCTTACATCAAATCCCATTATATCCGCTGTAGGATCCGCCTCTGCGAAACCTAATTTTTGCGCAAGAGCTAAAACATCATTAAATGATGAACCATTTTGGCTCATTTGTGATAAAATAAAGTTTGTAGTTCCATTAAGTATACCGGTAATGCGGTTGATTTTATTTATCTTTAAAAGCTGCTGCATTGTATCGATAATAGGAATGCCGCCCCCTACGCTGCCTTCAAATAATATGGACACATTATTTTCATGCGCAGTTTTAAGCAGAATATCCATGTGCTCCGAGATAATTTGTTTGTTAGCAGTTACAACGTGTTTTTTGTTGTTAAGAGCTTTTAGCACATAGCCGTATTCCGGCTCGCTTCCGCCCATAACAGCTACTACCAGATCGATATCGTTATTTAACAATATGTCATCCGGATTAGAGGTAAGAAGGGAGTAATCAAGACCAGTTCCTCTATCCTTAGACAAATCATGAACAAGTATTTTTACTATTTGGACTGTGCCGGCATTGTTTTTAAATAAACTGCCTTTTTCGTTGTTTATTATTTCGTAAACGCCTCTGCCGACGGTACCCAAACCCAGAAGTCCTATTTTAATATAAAACACCCCTAACATAAAAAATGTGTATATTTTGCATACAAATGTATTTACAACAAAAACATATTAGCATATAATAATATCCAATGCAAGTAAATTTTGAACTACGAGGTAATTTTTATGTATTATGTCAGCACCAGAGGAAAGGGCGAAGCATTTAACCCCGCGCAAGCCTTAATAAAAGGCATAGCAGATGATAAGGGACTGTATGTTCCCCAAAATTTAAATATTAAATTTAATTTGAGTAATCTTATAAATAAAGAATATGCAGATTTAGCCCAAATTATATTAAATGAGTATTTCGCTGACAGCGGAATTGATATAAATAAGTGCGTTCAAAACGCCTACAATACTGTTAATTTTTATACCGATGTTCCCGTTAAAATATCGTATGCACAAGATAAGATATTTTTGGAACTGTTTCACGGAAAGACTGCCGCTTTCAAAGACATGGCATTGTCAATACTTCCGCACTTAATGAAAGAGGCTGTTAAATCACAAAAAGTTGATAAAAAAATAATTATACTTACAGCCACAAGCGGTGATACTGGAAAAAGCGCGCTTGAAGCTTTTAAGGATATTGAAGGTATTGATATTATAGTGTTTTACCCCAGAGATGGTGTAAGCGCTGTTCAAAAAAGGCATATGCAGTCGCAGGAAGGAAAAAATGTTTATGTAATAGGCATTGAGGGAAACTTTGACGACGCGCAGACAGCTGTTAAAACAGCATTTGACAGCAAAGAGGTTAAAAATTCAGCACAAGAAAATAACAAAATGCTGTCCAGTGCAAATTCGATAAATATTGGCAGGCTTTTCCCGCAGACGGTTTATTACTGGTACGCTTATATTCAATTAATTAAAGAGAATAAAATAAAAGCCGGAGATAAAATAAACTTTTGCGTGCCGACTGGTAACTTCGGGAATATTTTAGCCGGATATTATGCTAAATGCGCAGGGCTTCCGGTTGGCAAGTTTATATGCGCATCGAATGAAAACAACGTACTTACAGACTTTATAAATAAGGGTATATATAATAAAAACAGAACATTTAAGAAGACAATATCGCCTTCTATGGATATTTTGATATCATCCAATTTAGAAAGGCTTATTTATCATCTAAGCGATAACGACGGAAGTTATACAAAAGAATTAATGGAAGAGCTTAAAACTAACGGACATTACAGCATAATGCAAGAAATGAAAGAAAAACTAGAAGATTTGTTTTTCGGAGGATATGCAAGCGAGGAACATATAAAAGAGACTATATCTTCAGTATATAAA
Source organism: Eubacteriaceae bacterium UBA6119 (assembly GCA_002423395.1). Taxonomy (GTDB): domain Bacteria; phylum Bacillota; class Clostridia; order Eubacteriales; family UBA1433; genus UBA1433. The sequence goes on along the minus strand of DIVZ01000004.1, from coordinate 142,520 downwards.
AACAATAATTATGTAATTGATCCGCATACGGCAGCGGCTGCTTATGTATATGAACAATACAAAAAAGAGTCGGGCGATGATACGCCGTGTGTAATATTATCAACGGCAAACGCGTATAAGTTTGCGGACAGTGTTCTTGAGGCTATTTTTAATAAAAAAGAAGAAAGTTTTAAGGCGATAGATGAGTTGCATAAACTAACAAACGTGCCTATACATCCAGCGCTGGCAGGAATTGCAGAGAAAGAGATTATATACAAAACAGTATGTAAACCGGATGAAATCTGCAATAAGGTAATGAATATTTTAGAGGAGAAGGATATATGTTCAAAATAAAAGTTCCTGCAACCAGCGCTAATTTAGGATGCGGTTTTGATACGCTGGGCATAGCATTTGAAAAATATAATACATTTACATTTAAGCCTAATAATACATACAAAGTTGGCGACGGCTTTTTGGATGCGCACAGAAGCGAAAATAATATGGTAATATCGTCGGCAAAGACGGCACTGAAAATAATTGGCAAAAATATTAGCGGGTTTGAAGTCAGCGTGAATGCTGATATACCGCTGTCAAGAGGACTTGGGAGCAGCGCGACATGTATAATAGCAGGAGTGCTTGCGGCATTTATATTAAGCGATACGGAAATTGATATGAAAACAGTATATCAAATATGCGCGGATATTGAAACACATGCGGACAATGTTGCGGCGGCTCTTTTCGGTGCGCTAACGGTTGCGTACAAAAATGATGCGGGATGGAAATATTTAAAATATATGCCCAATGACCAATACAGGTTCTGCGCATTTATCCCGGACTTTAAACTAAATACGGCAAAATCAAGAAAAGCGCTTCCTGCAAAATTATCATATAATGACTGCGTGAATAATATTTCGCGCACAGCGCTTATGGTAACGGCGCTGACTAAACCGTGCGCCGAAATACTTTCAGACGCATCAAATGATAAAATACACCAGCCGTACAGAATACCTCTTATAGAAGAATATGAAATAATTTATAATTTTGCCGTATCGCATAAAGCGCATACAGCTTTTATAAGCGGCGCAGGGCCAAGCGTCATGGCAATTATTAATTATAAAGATTTGGATGAACTTATAAAAGAATTCGAAAACAATAAAAAATCAATTTTAAAACATAAATGGACAGCGATGCCTTTGCTGGTTGATAAAAATGGAGTACAAATAATTTTTGAGGGTTAAATTATGAATGATAGTTATTTTATTGTTAACAAAGAACTATTGCCTGAATACATAGACAAAGTGGTATACGCCACTAAGCTGCTGACCGACGGCAGCGCTAAGACTATAAGCGATGCTGTAAAAATTGCGGGCATAAGCAGAAGCACTTATTACAAATATAAAGATAAAGTGTACGGGTATTCGTTTGACAGCGCGCATAAATGCATCTTCAGCCTTTCGCTTTCACATGAAAAAGGTATTCTTTCTAATGTAATAAATACAATTGCAGAATATTCGGGAAATATTTTGACGATTCATCAGAACATACCCATTCATAATATTGCGCATCTTACAATATCGCTTGACATTACATACATGACTGATGACATATCGGTTCTTTTAAAGGCTATTTCAAATTTAAAAGGCGCATCCAATATAAGGCTTATAGCGATAGATTAATAAAGAGGGGAAAAGCCCCTCTTTGCATTTTAGAATTTCTTTAAAATTAAATCCTGCAGTTTTCTTTTCGGTACATAATGAACCATATCATTATCTCTGTAATAATCCATTTTGCCTGACTGGGGTATATCTACCAAAACCACTTTTTCTACAGGTTTACCGAGAGCTAATACTGATGTGATAACCAGGTTTTCGGGAAGTTCTAGTATTTTTTCCAGCTCTTTATATTTTACGTTTCCGAACTGGCAGGCACCGAGTCCTTTTTCAACAGCTCCCATTAAAATGCTCTGTGTCCAGAGACCGAGATCCCAAAACGTATTTTTTGATATGCTTTCATCTCTTAAAGTAATAATATACGCAGTAGGTTTTTCACCTTCGGCAGGTCCCGGCCACTCGGGAAGAGCGGCTGCCCATTTTATATTATAATTAATAACTTCGTTCATTTCAGGGTCGTTTACTAAAACAAATTTAATTGCCTGAAAATTTCCGCCCGAAGACGTTACTCGCGCTAAATCAACAAGTTCTTCAAGAGTTACCATATCTATTTTATGGCTTTGGTCAAAACGCCTGTATGTTCTGTTTTTATAAGCGATGTCTTTTATATTCATTATCTGTTCCTCCGTTTAATACTTCTTTGCAATTATATCTTGCAGTTTTCTTTTCGGAACATAGTGCACCATCTTATCATCTCTGTAGTAATGCATTTTGCCGCTATCAGGCACATCAACCAATACTACTTCCTCCACAGGTTTGCCTATTGATAGCACGCTAAGGGGCACAAGAGCTTCATCTTCTATTCCTAAATCTATTTTCAACTGAGGATAGTTAACATTCCCAAAATGACAGCATCCGAGGCCTTTTTCTACTGCGCCCATTGTAATGTTCTGAAGAGCAAGCCCTAAATCCCACAAAATATTTTTCGATATTGTGTCATCTCTGAAAGGGATAATGTAAGCAGTCGGTTTTTCGCCTTCGGCGGGACCCGGCCAGTCAGGCAGCGCAGCCGCCCATTTGATGTCGTTAAAAACTACTTCACACATTTTTTCATCAGTTACCAACACATACTTTATTGCCTGTGCGTTTCGTCCGCTTGATGATACGCGAGCTAAGTCAACCAGCTCTTCAAGTGTTTTCATATCAACCTTTACGCTTTGGTCGCAACGTCTGTAAGTTCTGTTTTTGTAAGCTAATTCTTTAATGCTCATAAAAATACCTCCGTATATAATAAATTATTAATATCCAAGTTCGTGAGAAAACATGTTTTTCATTTGGTTATAATCTTTATTAAGATAACATTTCAAATTATGCACAACTATAGGGTAGGCCTTATCCATGTATGTTACATTAGGGCCGCATATATGAGGAGTAATTATAATATTGTCAAGCTCCCAGAATTTGCTTTCCTTGGGAAGCGGCTCTGTTATAAACACATCTGATATATATCGTTTGAATTGCTTGTTTTTCAAAGCATCATACAAATCTTCTTCATTAACTGTATCGCCTCTGCCTATGTTTATCATACAGGCAGTTTTTTTCATCATTGATAAATATTTTTTATTTATAATTTGGTTTGTTTTCTCTGTATTTGGCAGCAGATTAACAATATAGTCGCATGTTGAAAATACAACATCCAGCCCTTCTTCCATATTGTATACTTTTGATACGTATTCCACAGTCTGGGGATGTTTTTTTATTCCTATTACTTCCATACCGAACGCGTCCGCTTTGCGCGCTAGCTCTTTGCCTATTGCGCCTATGCCTAATATGCCCAATTTTTTACCGTAAACTTGATCCTGCGGATATTTAAAAGCAGCCCAGTTTTTTTCTTTTTTCTCTTCCAATACTTTATCTAAATTTCTTGCATCAAGTATCATCATTGCCATTGCGTATTCCGACATATGAATAGGATGTATGCCTCTTCCTGTTGTCAGTAATATATCTCTTTGCTTTAAGATGTCTAACGGAAGCTTATCAACGCCGGCTAAAAATCCGCATATATATTTTAAATTTTTCGCAACATCCAGCATTTCTTTATTTATAAAGTAGCCGGCCAAAATGTCCGCGTCTTTCAGCTCTTTCATAAGATCGTCCTTATTATCAGGAAATACTATAATGTACTGCGGAAAATCTTCAACAAGTTTTTTTAGTACTTGCCTTTCGTGATCGTTATTAGCATTTACAACTATTTTTTCCATAATCCACCTCCAAAAATTATTATAACACAGCATATTTTTAAAGTCTATTATGTAGGGATTAAAGTATAAATCTAAAAACTATAATGAATTATAACTTCAATTTTACGAATAATACATAAAAAAGGTGTATGAATGAATTTATTATTAGTTATTTTAAATGGCTGCCTTTTAACGCTTGCCGTTGCTTGTAATGCTTTGCTTATTTATGGGCTCGGTAAATTTTCCGCAATACTATTTCTTAATATGGTAGGCATTACTATTGTAGGTTTTTATTTTTTTATAATAAAAAAGCAAAATAAAATTAATTTAAACTATATTCCGAAACATCTTTTTCTATCGGGGGCGCTTGGTCTTATAAGCACTATGCTTTCTTCGCTTGCCGTGCTGAATATTGGAGCGACAATTGCCATAGCGGCAACGCTTTCTACGCGCATTATAACGGCAGGCGTGGTAGATCATTTTGGATTATTTGAAAGGGAAAAAAGAAAATTTCTTCCAAAAAGAATATTAAGCTTTTTACTTATGTTTATAGGAATTATTATTATGACTGTGTGGGCTAGATGATTTATATTATTATGGCTTTAGTTGCGGGAGTAAATATCATTATTAGCAATTCTATAAACGCTGCATTGGGAAAAAGAATAGGGCTTTTAAGCAACGCGCTGGTGTTTTATTCAATAGCGCTGTTTACTTCTGCAGCAGCTTTTATATTTTTTTCAAACGGTGAGCCTTTAAGAACCGGACAGACAATAAACGTTCCTTATTACATCTACATCGGAACGCTTATACCAATAGTTACTTTGTTTTTAAACACATATTGCATGCAGAAATTTTCTGTTGTAAATTTTGTTCTATTTACTTATATATCAGAGATTATTACAGCTGTCTTTATAGATTACTTCATAAACGGAATAATTCAATTGCCTAAAATTATCGGCACTCTGTTTATGATTGCGGGAATTTACGCAGATAATAAAATCATTAAATCAAACAAAAATACTTAATAAATAAAAATATATGTTGACATTGCAAATTATTTGACTATATTTATATATATAGTCAATAAACGGAGTAATTATATGCCAAAAACATTTACGCAAGAAGAAAGAAATTACATAAAAAGACGACTTTTAGAAGAAGGGCGTGTATGTCTTGCTCAGTACGGAATACGCAAGACTACAATTGATGAATTAGTAAAAAGAGTCAATATACCCAAAGGAACATTTTATTTATTTTATCCATCTAAAGAAATGTTGTTTTTTGACGTGCTATGCATTATTCATAATGAAATGCATAATACATTACTTGAGCGCATTGAGAGTTTGGGTGAAAGAACAAATATTGATTTATTAACCGATTTGTTATTTGGATTATATAAAAAGTTAGACCCTGCGCTTTTATATATGCTTATAGATAACAAAGAGATTGAATTGCTTATGCGTAAACTGCCGGCTGAAATTGCAGCACAACATACACAGCACGATGATTTCAGCGTCGAAAAATTTATTGCAATGCTTCCCATAAAATATAATGAGCGGAAAATAAAAATATTCAGCGCTGTTTTAAGAGCGATATTCTGCAGTATACTCCATAAGCGCGAAATAGGAGAAGCTATATTTGACGATACTATACGCGCAATGTTGAAAGGCGCATTAATTGTATTATTTGAAGGAGAAGGAATATGATTGAAGTAAATAATCTTAATTTCAGTTATACAAAAAATCCATTTATTGAAGATATGAATTTTATTGTGCAAAGCGGTGAAATATTCGGGTTTCTAGGTCCGTCAGGCGCGGGTAAAAGCACTATTCAAAAAATACTTACAGGGCTTATTACAACATATAAAGGAAATGTGAAAGTAAATAACATAGAAGTAAAACGTCATGACAGCAGTTTTTATGAAAACATTGGGGTAGATTTTGAATTCCCGAGCTTATATGAAAAATTAACATCCAGGGAGAATATGGTTTTTTTCTCTTCTCTATATAAAAAAAGACAAGATATTGATACGCTGCTTGAAAGCGTGGGATTGCTTAAAGATGCAGATAAAAAGGTTTCTGATTTTTCTAAAGGCATGAAATCAAGATTGAATTTTATTAAAGCGCTTGTTCATGATCCGCAATTGCTTTTTTTAGATGAGCCTACAGCGGGTCTGGATCCGTCAAATTCAAGGCGCATGAAAGACATTATTTTGCAGCAGAAAGCAATGGGTAAAACTATTTTACTGACGACTCACAATATGTATGACGCTACGGAATTGTGCGATCACGTTGCTTTTATTGCGGACGGAAAATTAAGAGCTTTGGATACGCCGCGAAATTTGATTATGTCAAGAGGCGCGGCTAAAGTAAGCTACACTTATATGTGCAACGGCAAAGAAGTGCGAAATGAGGCATTGCTTAACAGTATAGGCAATGATAATATGTTGCAAAAATTAATGCAGGAAAACAAGCTGCTTTCAATTCACAGCAGTGAGCCTACTTTAAATGATATATTTGTTGAACTGACAGGGAGGGCTTTGCAATGAGAACAAAGTCACTGCTTATCGGCGACATACGCTTCCAGTTCAAATACGGATTTTATTTTCTATATGCGGTTTTTACAATACTGTATATAGCCATTCTTTATATGCTACCCGGCAGATGGCGCGAACAAGCCGCAATAATAATGATATTTACAGATCCGGCTGCAATGGGACTTTTTTTTATGGGGGCTATAATACTTTTTGAAAAAGGCGAGCGTGTTTTGAACAGCATTGCAATATCTCCCGTAAAACCATACGAATATGTTATATCAAAATTAACTTCAATAGCGATTATCTCAACTGCTGCGGCAGTATTAATAGGGCTCGGAGGAAGAGTTATATCAAATTACATATATTTTATTTTAGGTGTGTTTTTAGGCTCGTGCCTGTTCTCTTGCATCGGAATAATATTAGCTGTGAATATCAAGACATTAAATCAGTTTATTGTCGCGACAATACCTGCCGAAATTATAATCAGCTTGCCTGCCATAGCATGGCTTTTTGGCTTTAAGCCGCTATGGCTTATTCTGCATCCCGGCGTGTGCGTAATTGAGCTTTGTCAAAACGGAGAAAACGCATTTCTCGCCATGTTTATTTTAGCTTTTTGGACTTTTTTTGCTGCTGTTTACGCTTGGCGTAAGGTCAGAAAAAGTTTTAAATCATTGGGAGGTATTAAACTGTGAAACCTCTGTATAGGTCTTTTGCTATGTTTATAAAACAAATATTTAAAGACAGTATGCTTTTTATGGTATGCATTGCAGTTGTTCTGACTGCGTTTTTCATACGATTTGGAATTCCCGCAGCAGAAAAATTTCTTTGCAGCTATTTTAATAAAGAAGCGATTTTATTAAATTATTACCTGTTGTGCGATTTATTTCTTGCTTTGATGACTCCGTACATGTTTTGTTTTGCTTCGGCGCTTATGATGCTTACTGAGTATGATGAGAATATAGCAAGTTTTCTCGCGGTCACGCCGGTGGGTAAAAAAGGGTATGTAATATCGAGGCTTATTTTTCCTGCAGGGATAGCATTTATTGTTTCAGTTATAATTTTGAGTATATTTTCACTTACAGAATGGTCTGTTTGGATGATAATAATTATCTGCCTGCTGACAAGCGTTTCAAGTGTTATTATTACTTTATTTTTATTCTCGTTTTCGCATAACCGAGTGGAGGGAATGGCGCTTGGAAAACTGTCAGGGATTTTAATGTTAGGGCTGCCTGTGCCTTTTTTTCTGACAAATAAATTTCAATATTTGTTCTCGTTTTTGCCGTCTTTTTGGATTGCGAAACTTTGCATAAGCGAAAACGGGATATACCTCCTTTTAGCATTGGCTACTAGTGTTATATGGATAAGCATTATATACAAAAAATTCAGCAGAAAAATGATATAGATATAATATATTTAATGCTTAGTAGATGGAAATTATTGTTAATACTCTATAATTAGCCATTCAAAAAGTTGCTGCCTCTGTTTTCTTCCGTTTTATTAGACTTGAAATATTGACGGTTATAGTTTACAGAGGGATCATTCGGTTTAATCTTTCCCGCAAATTCGTTGTATTCTTCAGCAAGTTTTGTCATGCCCAGCCGATCGTAGCAAACGACAAGTTCGATAAACGGTATATATCCCCAGAAGTCTTCTTGAATAAAGCCCCAGCAGTTTTCGGGTTTTGCAAGGGTAGTCGCGAGCCTAAACCAAAACGCTGCCCTGTTATAATCTTCTTTTGATTTGTAAATATATCCGATTTCGCAGCAAGCTTCCGCGCGCGGAGTATCATATATAAAACTACGCAAAAGGGCTAAGTGCTGCTGACGGGGTAAGTTCTCATGTTCATAACACGAGGCAAGCTCTAAGCATGCGCTGATGTTATCTTCTATCCAGCCTTTATCGGTGTCAAGAAAAAGATTAAAAAACTGAATTGCCTCTGAATACCTGCCGTTGTTTTTCAGTTCTCTTGCATAATAATACGTTCCTCTTGGAGACAGTTCTTTTCCTTCTGATAATTGTTTTTCATAAATAACTAAATTTCTGTTAGAGCATTTATCGCATATCTTGGTGTGTGTGACACTTACATCAGATTGTATAATATTGCCGAATACTTCCAGATACTCATGAACCGGCTCCTTCCATTTAAAGCAACGACTTTGTTTTACAAGTCGTTCGCGATAGTAGCTGAATGTAGTATTGCCTATAGAATCAAAACCGGTATTATATTTCATCATGACTCCATCTATGTATGGATCTATTGTTTCTTTTAACATTTTCAAGGCCGCTTGATCGACAGGCAATAAAACATCATCCGCATCTAGCCATAATATATAGTCTTTAGTGGCTTTTTCGAAAGAAAAATTACGTGCTTTTGAAAAATCATCCACCCAAAGAAAATCGAATATTTTATCTGTATATTTTAACGCTACTTGCTTTGTGTTATCGTTTGAACCTGTGTCGACAATTATAATCTCATCGACAATATCAATAACTGATAACAGACAATTCTCAAGCGTATTTTCTTCATTTTTAACTATCATGCATAAGCTGATTGTTTGCATTTGCATACCTCCTGTCGTATGATTTTATTTAGCGTATTTAATTGTTTAATTAAGTTAAATAAATATTCTTAATTTTAATAAATACATAGACCGGAGCATCTGTTGTAAGATGCTCCGGCTGAATATTTATAACAGTCAAACCTTGTTTGCCAAATGGTACACAAAGATTTGATTTATTATCTGTTAATCTATACCAAGACCGCCGCTTACAAATCCCGAAAGGATTGTAGCGATATCTATACCGGCTGTAACAGTAGCGGTAAAGACGAGCATCAGTCTGGTTCCTGCGGTAACAGGAATTAAAAGCCCTGTGGTTACTCCGCTTGTGATTGTGCCGACCGTAACAGCTCCCGTTAACGGCGGAGCCAGTACGACAGAAGCTCCGGCAACCGGAGTGAAGCTGTCGTTTGGTGTAGCAGAGCTATATATTTGCGCCGTAATAGTAACAGTACTGCCGACAAGAGCCGCTTCTGCCGCAACACTATAATATGCCGCAAGCGAAGTTATCGTACCGTCTCTGGGCATTGACAATGCCTGGCTTGTAAGTCCTGCTGTATCAATGACGCCCGCTACTGTGGTGACACTGCTGTTGCTTCCAAAGCCTACAGCTGCCTGTACTCCAATAATACCTCCGAGAACTGTTGTTAAAGTTGTTAAATCATTAGAGGCAAACGGAATAATCGCGCCCGGTCCTGTTGGTCCCGTCGGGCCCGTATCGCCCGTTGCGCCGGTCGCGCCTGTAGCGCCTGTTGCGCCTGTTGCTCCCGTTGGACCGGTAGCGCCACCCATCGAAGGGCCTCTGGGCCCTGTTGCGCCCGTAGGGCAGATGATGCATCTGCAGCGGTCGTGATGCTTGTGATGGTCTATGGGCTTAGGAATTGGTTTGAATATATTTTTTTCTAAATTTTCATTATTTAACTCATGACGATCGTCTATATTAGAATCGTTATTAGTCATTTATTACTCTCTTTTCTGTTTATTGATATTAAGTTGGCATTGCTGCCTTACTTATTATATGAAGGCGCATTGATATTTGTTAATAACGAGAACAGATATTTTGCCTATCATTGCGCTATGTATGCTTTAAGGGAACTATATTTCTTTATAAAAAAATGGCAGTACGCTAAATTGCGTCCTGCCGTAGAATAATCTAATAAGTTGATCTGGCTCCCTATGCGATTTGCGTGATAACAAGGTGTGCTGAAACAGGTCTCGTTCCTCCGGCAACAGGGGTGATGGTTAGCGCCGTTGGATTGCCGGCAGGGTTTCGCACAGTCAGTATTGAGTTTATTACTGTCGTTTGCACAAGAGCCAATCCCACTATCTGAGAAGTGCCAGTTGCCCGTCCTACCACCGTATAGGCTAGATCAGCGGCATTAAGAGTTAAAATCAATTGGCCGGCTTCGTCTACACTCACCTGAAACAAGACCTGATAGGTGCCAATATCTGACAAGTTAAATGAACTTGCATCAATACGGGTGATTGTCGTGCTGCTCGTAGGTCCGTTCTGAGGAAAGCTTACATCTGTGCCGGGAGCAACTGTTGCTGCATTATCAGGAGGCATCAATGCAAAAAAATCTGCATAGTTTGATATTCCTCCAGCTGCACCAGTAGCTCCGGTTGCGCCTGTTGCGCCCGTTGCGCCAGTTGCACCAGTCGCGCCAGTAGCTCCAGTTGCACCAGTAGCTCCTGTTGCACCAGTAGCTCCTCCCATGGAAGGTCCTCTGGGACCGGCAGGCCCCGTTGGTCCTGTCGGGCAGACAATGCATCCGCAGCAGTCGTGATGTTTGTCGCAGTCGTGGTGTTTGTCGCAGTCGTGGTGTTTGTCGCAGTCGTGGTGTCTGTCGCAATCATGGTGTATGATATGGTCTATAAGCTTAGCCGTATTAGATTTCAAAGAATCTTTTGACGAATTTTCTGTATTATCATATAATTCATGACTTTCGTCTATATTGAAATCGTTAGTAGTCATATATTGCTCTCTTTTCTAATTATTTGATATTGAATGGCATTGCTGCCTTAAACATTATATGATAGTGTACTTATACTTGTTAATGATAACACGAGCTGATATTTAACGGGTAGAGCAGTAAAATACATGAATTGCCGTGCAAAAAGATTGAGCTTGCTGAGGGAAGATAAGGGAACAAATATTTTAAATATAAAATATTAATGCTTGAACTTAGGATGTGAACATAGTAAAATATTTCTTGCGTGGGGGTATAGCGCAGCTGGGAGCGCGTCTGACTGGCAGTCAGAAGGTCAGGGGTTCGAGTCCCCTTATCTCCACCAGATTAAAATTATAGTTTAATATAATGCAAAGCCGCTTAATCAGCGGCTTTTTATGTTTTTGGCATATGACGCGAATAATGTTAAATAGTAATTTTAAAGAATTGCTGTAGAAATTAATACAAATAATCCTGTCGTAATATATTGTATTGGAGGGGATTATATGGGAAGTAAAGTTTTTTCCAGCTCATTTATACAACCATGGTTTATAGAGAGCTGGGACTATGCCCGATGGACAGATGAGCTGACAATGCTTAAAGATGTTGGTATTAATGAAATAATTATTCAGAATACTGTTGATACAAAAAGCAGATATGCCATTTATCCTACAAAGATAGAGGGGTATACATGCGCTGAGAAAGACGTTATCTACACGGCTTTAAGCGCGGCGGAATGTGTCGGAACAGAGATAAGACTAGGACTTGGGGAAAACAGCGGCTGGTGGACGGGAAATACTTTCATAAATTCATGGCTTAAATCTGAAGCCGAAATTAACAAGACTATCGCATGTGAAATTAACATGCTTTACGGCTCGCATCCATTTTTCGGGGGCTGGTATATTCCATATGAGTTTTCACAAACCACAGCCGTTACAAAAAAGCAAAAATCGCACTTAAATAATTTCTATAAAGAGATAAGCTCATTTATTAAGCGAATAAACAAAGATGATATAATAATCGCTCCTTTTTATAACGGTAAGCTCTCTTTCTTATGTTCGCATTCCGGATGGGAAGAACTGCTAATTGATGTCTTACACGAAACAGGAATTGATATTCTTGCCATGCAGGACAGCATCGGAGCGGGATTTAACACAATGGAGCAACTGGATAAGTTATTTTTATATACAAAAAAAGCCGCTGACTGTTTAGGTATAAAGCTTTATGCTGATACTGAGACATTTACTGCGGTAAAATCCGGCTTTGTACCCGCGGAACAAAGCAGAATTGAACAGCAGATTTTCATAGAGAGCAAGTATGTTGAGAAGTTTACAGCTTTCAGTATAAATCATTATCAAAACAGAAATGTAGGTTCACAAAAGGATAACTATTATAAGTATTATGTGTATTATAAAAGCAACAAAAATGTTTAAAGGGTCTAAGGACGATTATTTTTGCAGATTAATTAAAATTAATATTTGCCATAAGAATATAAGACTTAAGCAATAAATGCAAAGGTCTTATTTTTATTGTCAAATAAGTTTTATTATAGTAAATGAAGCAATCAATTTTTAAATATTGTTTATATGTATATGTTATAATGTAGATTAATGAGTTTATATTAGGCGGATAAAATGCTGATATATGATAAAAACGAATACCGAGTAATCAGAACAAATACACTTAGATGCTCATGCTATATTGTTTCATATAACGAAAAAAATGTGCTGATAGACACAAGCGTTAAGGCAGAGAGTAAAGCGATAGTTAAAAGTCTGAAGAAATATAAGATAGACAAACTCGAGGCAATATTTTTAACGCACAGCCATACCGACCATGCGGGCAACGCAAGATATTTATCCGATAGTTATAACTGCTCTGTTTTTATTTATGAAAAAGGCTTAAATAATATAAAAAACGGCATATGCTCAATACCTAACGGCGTAAATTTTTTAGGTAAGGCAATATGCTTTTTAAGTAACAGATCTCCGTTTAATAATTTCACTGAATTTGACGCATGTGAAAAAGCCGAAGCTTTGACTGATGATACAGTAAAATCTTACTTAGGAACGGATGCAAAATTGGCATATACCCCCGGGCACACGCAAGACAGTGTATCAATAATAATTGACAGTAAAATAGTTATAATGGGAGATTGCGCTGTTAATTTTTTCGGCAATAAATATCCGCCGTTTGCGGATGATGAGAAATTGCTTAAAAATACATGGGGAGAGTTGATAAAAATAAACGCCGAACTGTATTGTCCGTCGCACGGCAAGCCGTTTGGATATAGCGAATTTAAAAAGGCAAATGAAAGATTAATCAAATACAAATAAATAATATGCAAACAATTTATTATTTAAGTTCAAGAAGAGGTTTTAGCATGAACGATTTTCCCGAATTTATGAAAAGCGAATTAAACCGCATAGATGCAAGTCAGCAGAACACAAAAGATGTTGAAGGCTATTATTTTGAGGGAAAAGACGGAAGTCAGATGGCGTTTTGGACGTGCTATTCTGAGCGGGAGTCAGCAAAGCATGTGCACGACTTTGATGAATACACTGTAATAATATCAGGTCAATATACAGCGTGTTTTGAAGACAGGGAAATTGTGCTTAACGCGGGAGATGAGCTGTTTGTGCCGGCGGGAACTGTGCAGTGGGGCAGGTGCATTGCGGGAACAAGGTCTATACACTCATTTGGGGGGAAGAGGGTAAAGTTGTGATGTCATATAATATCAACTGTTAAAAATTTATTTAAAGGAATAATATAAATGGAAAATAATAAACAGACTACAGAACAGATGTTGCAAGTTGTAAAGGAATGGCATACATATTATACAGTATCAGCTGCATGGAATGATTTTGTTGAATCAATTAAGTATAAAAACAGATATTTCTCAAATACAGAATTTGAAAAATATATTGAAATACTTTTTGACTATAAAGAAAAAATTAATCAAGATAGCATTTTTTATAGAGCAAGGATTATTAAACCTAATGATATAAAATTAATAAAAGTTGAAACAGATATTATAAATGATTCTACAAAGAGTGGAATTAATGGTTTTGATAAAGATAATATGAAAGCACCGCCAAAAGAGCTAGCGATATCAGGCAGAGCGAATCCTGCAGGAGTATCATATTTATATCTAGCAAGTAATCCTCAAACTGCTTGTGCAGAAACCAGGCTTAATATATTTGATTTGATATCTGTATCAAGATTTAGTGCTGCTCAAGATTTAACAATTATTAATTTAAAAAGTAATGATATTAGTAAATTAGAAGGTACTGAAAAAATTATAAGATATAATTTTTTGTCAAAAATTCAAAATGCATTTTCAATGCCTAATAATGAACGTAATGATATAGAGTACTCACCTAGTCAATATATTTCTGCTTATCTACAAAATCGTGGGATTGATGGAATAAAGTATGGAAGTATGAATGATACAAAATCAGAATCATATAATATTGTTTTATTTAATCCCGAATTAACTAGATGTATAGATGAATGGGGTGAAGTATATAGATGTGTAGAAAAAAAATTAGTAGTTCAAAATATATCAAAATTAGATATTACTTTAATAAAAACTTCAGCAGGACCTTCAATTTCGAAAGAGAATGATATAAAGAAAATAAAGCAAAATCTTATTTTTAATCAAGCAGAGGCGGATTCTTCAAAAAGATAATAAATTTTGTTTAAATAATATGAAAGTATGGTATAGATTCAAATAAGTTATAATTAAATTAAAATCTTAGGGAATAGAAGAAAAGAGGTACGACTTGTGGATTCTGAAATAAAGCCAAAGGACGAATTAAACATTATGCATACTGATATAAAAGTAATAGAGGACGGGCAACAGTCTCCACAGCCGACTAAGAAGGAGCTAAGGCACGATATACTTACTATCTGCCTTGCGCTCGGAGCATACATAATCAGCATAAACGTGCTTGTGGTTATAATAGCCGCAATTGCTGTTGCCGTTAACCCTGATGTGCAGAAAATGATTATTGATATGGCTATGTCCGGCGGTTCTTTGTTAAGCGTTACAGGCAATGCAGAGTACCTAAACGCAGTCTCACAGGTTGTCGCTGATGTTATGGGACCGGCGTACATTATATCTGCCGTTGTATCCGTATTGTGGATGCTTACAATAAGAAAAAATAAGCTTTTTACAACAGACATAACAACTATAGGGCAAAAGGTAAAACCGTTAGTTATTGCTAAAATACTCGTTTTAATATGGGGTGTGCAGTTTGTATCTTCAATGATTAACATGATATTAAACCCCGCGCTTGATGCCTCGGGTATGTCGCTGACTGACGCTATGCAGCAAAGTATGAGCATGCTTTTCGCAACGCCTATGGGAATTGCCGCGGCGGTATTTGTTTTGCCTGTTATTGAGGAAATAATATTCCGCGGCGCGATTATGAGAAAGCTTGAAAGGTACGGGACAAATTTCGCGATTATTGTATCATCGCTGTTATTCGCTATCTACCATATGATTTGGCTTCAAGCGTTTTTCGCATTTTTTGTAGGGCTCCTGCTGGCGTACACCGCTAAACGCTTCTCAATAAAATGGTCAATGTTTTTACATATTTTAAATAACGGAATAGCGGCGATTATCACAATAGCGGGAGTATCCGAAATGTTTGAGTTTGGCACTATGATCGCGTGCGCGTTAGCCTCCGCTGTCATATTAATTATCGGCAGAAATAAAATCTTATTAATAAAAGAACAAGGCGCGCCGAATATTGCTAATCCTTTTAAAATTGCGCTTACTCATCCGATGTTTATTATTTCGGCCTTCATTTTATTGGGAATAGGGGCGCTTACTCTGGGAATGTAGAAATATTATTAAGTATAAAGTCAGGTGAAAAAAATGAAAGAAGAACTTATAGCTCCCTGCGGAATAAACTGCGCTTTATGCATAAATTATTTGGCAATGAAAAATGATTTAAACAAAAAAGGATTTCACAAAACATATTGTGAGGGTTGCCTGCCGCGAGGAAAAAACTGTACTTTTATGAAAAAGCAATGCAATTTGCTAGGTGAAGGGCTCATAAGGTTCTGCTATGAATGCGCTAATTACCCATGTGACAAGCTGAAAAGACTAAATAAACGCTACAGCACAAAATACCATGAAAGCAATATAGACAATCTGAATTTTATAAAACAGAACGGAATAGAAGAGTTTCTTGAAAAACAAGAGCAGGAATGGCGGTGCGATAAATGCGGCGGCGTGATATGCTGTCATAACGGGTTATGTTTAAACTGTGAGACAGATGTACTTATAAAAAACAAAAAGTACAGATGGGGCGAGGAGTAAGGTTGTTCTTTGTGTGTTTATATAAATTTTGATTAAATCTGTCAAAATTAATTTTTTGTATTATAATTATGAGGTTATTATTTCACTTTTACTTATCAGGAGTTAAAAAATGTCAATAGAGAAAGTAATACAATATTTTTCAAAGTTCGGAATTGAAGATAAAATACTGCAGTTTGACGTATCGAGCGCAACAGTGGAGCTTGCGGCAAAAGCTCTCGGCTGCGAAGGATGCAGAATAGCAAAAACATTATCATTTGATATTGATAATAATGGAGCGCTTATTGTAACTGCGGGAGACGCGAAGATTGACAACGCAAAATATAAAGCTAAGTTTCACACAAAAGCCAGAATGTTAAGTCCAGACGGAGCAGCGGAAATTATAGGACATGCAGTCGGCGGCGTGTGCCCGTTTGGCGTAGCCGAAGGAGTAGCTATATATCTTGACGAGTCGCTTAAACGTTTTGATACAGTATTTCCCGCTTGCGGAAGCGCGAACAGTGCAATTGAGCTTACAATACCCGAGCTTGAGAAGTACTCAAACTATATTGAATGGGTTGACGTGTGCAAAGACTGGCAGGAAGATAAGCAGGCGTTATAATACAAAACTGTCAGTTCAATTAATACAAGTTAATTAAAAAAATAAATATTTTTAACAATATAAAAGCGAGAGAAAAATATGAGAAAATATATATATAAGAAAAGCGACGCTTTTACATCCGGATTATCTTTAGGAAACCCGGCGGCTTGCATATATACAGGCAGAGACAGACTTTCACAAGATGAAATGCTAGATATAGCCAAACAGCACAAAGGGTTTGTATCGGAGGTGGTATATTGTTTAAATTCTGATAATTATGATTGTAAACTGATATATTATTCATCAGAATGCGAGGTAGACTTTTGCGGACACGGAACTATAGCCGCAATGTATGAGCTGCTTAAAAGTGATGATGAGCTGAGATGTAAAAAAGAGATTGCATTTGAAACAAACAGAAAAGGCGCGCTTGTTTTATATAATGAAATAAAAGAAGAGGACGCGGTATATATACAGGCTCCTGCGCCCGTGTATTATGAAATTAATTTAGCGGCGGCAGAAGCCGCCAATGCGCTTGGCATAGACGTCAGTTTAATTTTAGATAAATACCCTATTTCATTAATTGATGCAGGACTTAAAACGCTAATTATACCAATAGCCTCTCTTGAATGTGAAATAAGTATATTTCCCGACATGAAAACGCTTGAGGAATTTTGTGTAAATAATGGTGTCGACATAATATTAATTTTCAGCACAGACACAAGCCAGCCGGAATTCATTTCACACACAAGAGTATTTGCTCCCAAATTCGGATATTTGGAAGATCCTGCAACAGGTTCCGGCAACAGCGCTTTCGGGTATTATATGTATGAAAACAAATTATGGGGCGGTGACTGTATATCGTTAGAGCAGGGGGGTGAAGACAGAATTTACAATACTGTCAAACTTAAGATGAAGGACAATAAAGTACTTTTCGGAGGCAAAGCGACTACTAGAATAGACGGATACTATATAATTTACTAATTCAGATATGAAAACTTTGGATGAAAACAAAAGTTGATTTTTTGTAAGCTTTTGATATAATTTATATAAACAATAAAAGACAGTTCGGAAAGCCATCCTGTCTATAAACAAAACTAGGTAGTATTACTGGCGCCTGGGCGTCATTTTTATTTATTTGCAATTTTGTTTACATGGCGCGAACTCCTTTTAATAATAAGGAGTATTTTTATGCAAAATAAAATATCAGTCAAAAAAATTACGATATCGGGGCTTGTGATAGCTTTATATATAGTAATCATGTACTTAACGCAAAGTTTCGCGTTCGGTCAGTATCAAATAAGGATAGCTACAAGTTTTTACGCGACAGCGGCAGTGTACCCGTTTTTGATAGTTCCGCTGGGATTTGCGAATTTTTTAAGCAATACTTTAATGGGAGGACTTGGGCTGCCCGATATGATAGGCGGGCTTATAGCAGGGATAATAACTGCGTCTTTATGCTATTATTTGAGAAAAATTAATATATATTTAGCCGCGCTGCCGATATTGCTTGTACCGACTTTGCTTGTGCCGATATGGCTTTCGTATTTGCTTAACATTCCGTATCTCGCGCTTGTGGTAAGCATAGGCATAGGGCAGATAATACCCGCTATTATGGGTGTTATAATTATAAAATATTTAGAGAAGTATAAGGAAAAATTAAAATGAGTAAAGAAAAAACAGACAAATCAATAACACTGCTCGGCAATAATGACGTTAAGTATGAATTTGAATATAATGCTGATATTTTAGAGACTTTTGAAAACAAGCACTGTGAGAATGATTATTTTGTAAAGTTCAACTGCCCCGAGTTTACGAGCTTATGCCCTATTACAGGACAGCCTGATTTCGCGGCTATATATATATCGTATATACCCGACAGGTTTATGATTGAAAGCAAATCGCTTAAATTATATCTGTTCAGTTTCCGCAATCACGGAGCTTTTCACGAGGACTGCGTTAACATTATGATGAAAGATATTATAAAAGCTATAGAGCCTAAATATATAGAAGTGTGGGGCAAGTTTATGCCCAGAGGCGGAATATCAATAGATCCGTACTGCAACTGGGGGAAGATAGGGACTAAATGGGAAGACTTTGCGCAAAAAAGGCTGCAGACGCACGATTTATACCCCGAAAAAATAGATAACAGATAAAACCGATAAATTAGCATAAAGAAAGAGTACATTAAGTACTCTTTTTTGGTATACTACAATTATAAATATTATTTAAAAAGGGTGAGAGAATGACAACCTTTTACGAATTATATCATAAGCTTGTTAAAGACGCGGTAGACAGAAAAGAATTTGACGAGAAAGAATACTGCGATTACGACAAAGGACACCTTGACTGCTTATTGCATCCTAAAAAACATCCTTTAGTGTGGCATATCGGTAAATGCGAATGCACGGACGAGCAGAAACAGGTGTGCGCGAAAAACTGTCCTTTTGGCGCAGTTGAAAAAACCAATGATGGTGAAAACAAAATAAACGCCGAAAAATGCACGGGCTGTTCGTTCTGTGTTGATAACTGCAAAGCGCAGAATTTAGTTGCAAGCAAAGACGCTGTGGCAGTATTAAAAGAGATAAAAAACAAAGATAAGCTTATATATGCATTGATAGCGCCTGCATTCCTCGGTCAATTCAGTGATGAAGTAACTCCCGGCAAACTCAGAAGCGCGCTTAAAAAAGTAGGGTTTGACGGAATGATTGAAGTAAGCCTGTTTGCCGACATTCTCACGCTTAAGGAAGCTCTTGAATTTATGCAAAACATAAAAACGGACAAAGACTATCAGCTTACAAGCTGCTGCTGCCCTATATGGATTGCGATGATAAGAAAGCAGTTCAGCCAACTTCTTGCGCATGTGCCGCCTTCGGTGTCGCCTATGGTTGCGGGAGGAAGGGTAGTAAAGCAATTATATCCCGACGCCATAACAGTATTTATAGGGCCATGCGTTGCCAAAAAAGCAGAGGCGCGTGAAGCGGACATTAAAGACGCGATTGATTATGTGCTTACATTTGAAGAAGCAAACGATATATTCAAAGCTATGGATATAAACCCCGCAGATATGGAAGAGAGCGTAAAAGACCATTCATCACGCGCTGGGAGAATATACGCGCGCACGGGCGGTGTAAGCGAAGCGGTGAAGGCGACAATGCAGAAGCTCGGACCTGAGCACCCCATACACATGCGCACAGCGCAGGCTGACGGGGTAAAGTATTGCAGGGAGATGGTAGAGGAGATTGCCGCGGGGAAAATAAAAGCGAATTTTTATGAGGGAATGGGATGTATTGGCGGATGCGCGGGAGGACCGAAGTCGATAATAGGGGCAGAGGAAGCGACTGAGAATGTAAACAGATACGCAGATGGCGCGGCGTACGCAACGCCTATTGACAATTTGTATGTTATTGAGCTTTTGAATAAGATAGGGTTTGACACGGTGGAGAGTCTGCTTGAGGATAATGAGATATTTACGAGGAAGTTTTAGGGTAGTTAAGAAATAAATTAGATTAAAGGGCGTATAAAATGCTCTTTTTTATTTAATTTATAATAACTAAGTGTTATAATATAAATAATTTTTTCAATAGAATTAATCGTAATTAGAAAGAAGGAATAAATATGGAACGAGCTTATTATGCAAATAATATAAAAACATTTTGCAATCAAGAGCCGGATGAAATACTTGGTGAAATTTCTCGCAATAATCAATTTGCTTTAGAAATTAAACAAAAAAATACATGGATTTACGAAATAAATATATTGCAAGATTCATTAAAACTATTTGAAAATGGTGGAATAGCATTTGAATATACAATACCAAGAATTGGTAATAGAATTGATAATGTGTTTATATTTAATGGAATAATTTATTTAATTGAGTTTAAAGTGGGGGAATATATATATCCGAAATATGCTATTAATCAAGTTTTAGATTATGCATTAGACCTTAAATATTTTCATAAAGAAAGTAGCAACAAAAAAATTATACCTATTTTAGTTTGTACAAATGCGCCTATCATAGAAAATAGTATAAAATTTTATGAAGATGGAATTTTTGAACCTATTCTATGTAATAAAAATAATTTAAAATCTACCTTATTAAATCTTACAAATTCATTTAATGGTGTTCCATTTTCATTTAAATCTTGGTTAGAATCAATATATATGCCAACCCCTACTATTATCGAAGCTGCTCAGGCATTATACCGTGGACATGATGTAAATGACATATCTAGGAGTGATTCAGAGGCATATAACTTAAGCTTAACTACTAATGCTATAAATGAAATTATTGATAAATGTAAGTTAAATAAAGAAAAATCAATATGTTTTATAACTGGCGTACCAGGTGCGGGGAAAACATTAGCAGGGCTTAATATAGCAAATTCTAGACATAATTATATTGAAGATGAACACGCTGTATTTTTATCGGGAAATGGGCCTTTAGTTTTTGTGTTACGTGAGGCATTAGCTCGAGACGAATATGAAAGAAGTGAACATAAAATAAAAAAAGGTGATGCTAAGAGAAAAGCAGAGGCCTTTATTCAAAACATTCATCATTTTAGAGATGAAGCACTTAAATCTAACAACGCTCCTATTGAAAAAGTTACAATATTCGACGAAGCGCAACGTGCATGGACAAGTGAGCAGACAGGCAAATTTATGGCAGAACGAGGTCATCATGATTTTAATATGTCTGAACCTGAATTTTTAATAAGTATAATGGATAGGCATGAAGATTGGGCAGTAATTGTATGTCTAGTTGGGGGAGGGCAAGAAATTAATACCGGTGAAGCCGGTTTGCCAGCTTGGTTTGAAGCTTTAAGAAATCACTACCTTAATTGGAATGTTTATGTATCAAAGCAAATAACTGATGAAGTATATACGCGAGGTATGCAGCTTAGTGAAATGTTGAATGGGCTTAACTTTAATATAATTGATAAGTTACATTTAGCAGTTTCGCTTCGTTCATTTAGAAGTGAACAAGTTTCAGCTTTTGTTAATTCTTTACTTAATTTAAATATACCAAACGCAAAAAGAATATATTATGAATTAAAAGAAAAATATCCGATTATGTTGACACGAGAATTAAATAAAGCACGAAAATGGGTGAAGTCCAAAGCTCGTGGAACAGAACGATATGGTTTAACAGCGAGTTCGGGAGCTAAAAGATTAAGAACATTTGGAATTTGGGTACAAAGTGGAATAACTCCTGAAAATTGGTTTTTGAATGATATAGATGATGTTAGATCATCATATTTTCTCGAAGATACTGCGACAGAATTTGATATACAAGGTCTTGAAATAGATTGGTCAATTGTTGCCTGGGATGCAGATTACAGAATTGAAAATGGAAGTTTCACGCCTTATAGTTTTACAGGTACAAAATGGAATTCAGTAAAAAATATTGATAATCAGCTTTATCTAAAAAACGCTTATCGTGTACTACTAACTAGAGCTAGACAAGGTTTTATTATATTTATGCCAAATGGTAGCGAAGAAGATATAACTAGGATGCCAGATTTCTACGATGCTACATATAATTATTTAAAGCAAATTGGCATTGAAGAGATTTGAAACTAATAAATTTATAATTTCGAGTAGAAACAGCAATAAAAACAGAATAGTTATGTTTTATGCGTAGCAATAAAAAACCGCAGTAATGCGGTTTTTGACGTTCTGTATGTTTATTTTTTTGATTTATTTTCCGGTGTTGTTGGGGTTATAACTGACGATTGTATACTCGGTTTGTCAGCCGCCTTCTTCTTCTTTTTCTCTTTTTTATAATTTTTATCTCCCATTTTACTTACCTCCTTTATTATTGCGGTAATGTAGTGAAAATGCTTTTTTATTTCAAGAAAATTATATCAATAGTTATAATATTTTTTTAAATCTAATTTCTCGCCAGCGCTCCGTTTGCCTTCGGCACATCTTTTTCCTCTAATTTATTAACCATACAAAAATACTCATAAAAATTCTGCGCTTCTTGCTGCTCCTGCGGCTTCTTTTTCAAAAGCACAATATCCCTTAATATCTGCGCCATGACTATATTATCAAAATAGCGGTATTTTGCTTTGCCCCATGTAATGGTACTCGGAAATTTTCCGTTCGAGTAATAATTCCAGAAAAGCATATTCTTAGATTCTTGAGGAGACAGTTGAATTCTATATTGCGGATGAGCATAAATATTTCCGTCCTCGTTTTGCTTAGCGTCAAAATCGTCTGTTACCAAAAACGCTCCTACAATATATCTTTCTTTCTCAGATTTTGCCGAATCATTAGCCGTTATTAGACAAGCGCTGTTTGCAAGCATGCGCGGCGGCAGTTTGTGTTTTATGCTGTCGGCGGATTCCTGCGAAGTGCTTGCGGATACTCTCCAATCGTCAAAGACACTTTTCTGCTCTTCAGGTTCACATTGAAAGGCGACTTGCGCGCTGGGGTGTATTTTAAGATTTTTAATAAAGTGCGCGCGTATTATTGCCTGCTGCTGCGTATCTCTTTCTTTTTGGAGTTCAACTTCTATTGCTTTTAGATCACTTTCTTTTTTTTGCTTTATTTTATCTACCGAGTCCGCTGTCGTTTTATCTGTTAATGTCAGAAATTTTCCGAAAGCGTCTGGGTAAATAAATTTTTTATTACCTGTTACAAAATTTATTTCTATATAATCATCATTGTGTTCTACCACTTTTCCTTTACCGTAATTTTTGTGAATTACTTGTTTATTAAGCATATTCATTTTTTAAGACCTCCATATATATTTTAACTTCTATATAACGGCAATTTATCCTAACGGCGTCTGCCGAATATTGCTATACAATAAAATCTCTTAAATATTTGCTGTGGTTTGGGTGGCGAAGTTTTTTCAGCGCTTTTACTTCTATCTGACGTATGCGCTCCCGAGTTAAGCTGAAGTAATTTCCAACTTCCTCAAGAGTATGCGCATGTGAGCAATTTATGCCGAAGCGCAATTCAATAATTTCTCGCTCGCGCACAGTTAATGACTGTAGCTGTTTATCCAGCTCGGTTTGCATAGAAGAGTTTATTGCGCTGTCCTCCGGTGATATCATTTTTGTGTCTTGAATAAAGTCCTCAAGATAGGTGCTGCCGTCATTGCCTACAGGCGTCTCTACCGAGATAGGATGACCGGAAACGCGAAAAGCCTGCTCGACAGTCTTTTGGGGCATATCAAGCTCAAGAGCTAATTGTTTTGTATCAAACGAGAATTCATCGTCCGGTTCAGTGCCCTGAGCGGCGCTTATCACTTTGTGAACTATTCCATGCATATGCACCGGAAGACGGATAATTCGGTCAGTGTCAGCAATTGACCTTGAAATTGACTGCCGAATCCACCATGTAGCATAAGTTGAAAAACGAAATCCTTTTTCATAATCATACAATTCCACTGCCTTGATTAATCCGATATTGCCTTCCTGAATTAAATCTAAAAATGACAAAGTGCGCATGTTTGCGTATTTTTTTGCGATACTAATTACAAGCCGAAGATTAGAGCTTATCATTATTTTTTTTGCTTCGCAATCTCCGTCTTTAATTCTTTTAGCAAGGGCTATTTCCTGTTCTGATGTTAAAAGAGGAATTAGTCCGATAGAGTTTATATAATTTTTAACAGGATCGAATACGGATGGGGAAAAATTTATTAAGTCTTCTTTATCCTGATCCTGTAAAAAAATTTCAATATTTTTGCAATTAAATTCCAATGCAGGTCTTCTTTCTTCATATACTTGAAATTTTGATTGTGAATAAAAACTAATTTTAGGATATGATTAAATCAATTGTAACATATTATTAAAAACAATGCAAATTATATATTGACAATACATAAAATATTATATAAAATATTGTTTTATATATACTGTTAACATATTTTGTATATTAATAATATATGTTTTGATGAGATTTTAAGAGCACGCAGACGTGCTCTTTTTTATTTATAATAAATTTTATATTTAAAGCAGTATTTTCAGATTATAATAGTTATATCTTTATTATATACAGAAGATAAATTTACATCCATATATTGTAAATAAGATAGCTAATATAGCGATGAGGTGATTTAAATGCCAAAAATAACAGATGAAATAATTGTACGGGGAAACAGGATTAAAAACAGAATTGTTATGCCGCCTATGTATACATTCTCTTTTAAGGGTGATTCAGGTTCATTTTTTGGCAGACAACATATCAAGCATTACACGGCTAGGGCACAAGGAGGAGCCGGACTGATAATATTACAGTCTGCACGAGTACATGGTTCGATGAATTCAACCAAGCTTTGGTCTGCTGATAATACTTCGGTATTGAAGCAGATTGCCGACGGTTGCCACGCGTATGGAGCGAAGGTGATGATGCAGCTATCGTGTAACGATACGGACATAAACCTTTTATCGATTGACGTTATAAAGCAAACGCAGCAAGAAATGAAGCAGGCGGCTGTTGTCGCGTGCTCCCTCGGTTTTGACGGCGTTGAGTACCATTGCGCTCACGGATACTTTTTATGCAAATTCTTTGACGCAGACTACAATAAAAGAGAGGACGCTTACGGAAAAAACGCAGAAGGCAGAGTGAGAATTTTAACCGAGATTATACCCGAAATACGAAAAGAAACGAACGATAAGTTTATTATAAGTGCGCGAATGGGAAAATTCGAACCGGCAGAAAATGACGGAATAGAAGCGGCTAAAGCGCTTGAAAAAGCGGGGCTGGATATGCTTCATATTTCGTGGGGCATGAAAATGCCTAAAGGGCAAGCCCCAGACGGTTTTATATGCAGTTATATGACGTACAACGCGTATGAAATTAAAAAGGAAGTGAGTATTCCCATAATAGCGGTAAACGAAATAAGAACTGCCGAGCAGGCGAAATTTATAATAGAAAACGGTTATGCCGATTTTGCTGCCGTTGGGCGCGGAATGCTAGCCGATGCTGAATTCGCAAACCATATAATAAATAATGAGCCTGTAAATAAATGTTTCGGGTGTTATGAAAACATCGTAAACAAGTGCAGCTGGTTTACAGACCATACTAAATGTCCCGCAAGAAATTAAACAAAATATTACAATATCCCCTGTTGAATATTAAATATTCGTCAATTATACTATAACTAATAAGATATGAATATACGAGAGGAGATAGTACGTGAAAAAGAACAAGAAATTTTTAATAGGGATTCTAATTATACTTATTGCAATAACGCTTGCATCATGCAAAAGCGCAGCATCGGGCGGCAGCAATTCAGGCAGCAGTTCTGTACAAAACAAGGCGCTTGAAGGATATCCTGAAAACTTGCTTCCTTTGTATGAAGCGGAAAAAATTTCGAGCTGCTCGTTCAGCGTAGTAAATGATAATTTTGTCAATTTAGGCAAAAACTATTATTCGCTTGCTTATCTGTCAAAAGGCACCGTTGCAGAGATTGACAAACACTACAGGGATAAAATGACTGTAACTCAATCATATGCAGAAGGTTCTTTCAGCGGAACAATTGATAACAGAAATGCAAGTTTAATGGCAAGCAAGCATGACGATAAACTTTCGTATGTTACAATAAAAGTAGGCGTTAAACAAGAGGATTGGGTGACTGAAAACACGTTTTTCAAAGATTACCCGCAAGGTGTTATGGAAATTGTAGAGCCGAATAATTTGCTTGAACAGACTTACGACAGACAATTTTCACTTTATGAGGATAAAACAATAAACCGTTATGTAAAAAAATATACTACAACAATGCAAACCGACAAAATAATAGCTTTTTATCAGAACAAGTATAAGGACATGGCAGGTTTTATGGTTAGAACAGATCAATATTCGACTGTAATTTTCTTCAAACCGGATACTTATGAATGTCAGGTGACCATAACAAAAGGCAGCAGTAATAATTTCAGATATTTACAAACAGAAATAAGAAAATATAATTAGAAAGATGCCGCTCTTAATAAGAGTGGCTTTTTATTATACGGAATGATAGCATGTGTTATATATAAAATATTACGAACTTTTTGAAAAAGGAAACATGAATTATGGATAAAATTATGTTAACCGAAGAAAAAGAAACGCTGCTTATTCCGCTGTACGGAAAAGCTATGGAAAACAAAAAAAATAATCCCATACTTATTGATAAAAAAGCTTCCGAGATTGTAAACGGAATAGATTACGATTTCAATTCTCTAAAAATCGCAGAAAAAACAAACATAATGATGTGCATACGAGCAAAAATTATTGACGATTATTTAAAAGATTTTCTCGCAAAAGAAAATGAAAATACAGTATTGCATTTAGGCTGCGGACTTGACAGCAGATATCTTAGAGTAAACGCGGATAATGCATACTGGTATGACGTAGATTTTGAAGATGTTATAAATATTCGCAAGCATTTTTACTCAGAGACTGACAAATATCATATGATAGGCTCTTCGGTTACTCAAAGTGAATGGCTTGCTGAGATATCAAGTAATAAAAGCAATATAGTAATTGCCGAAGGCTTGTTTATGTATCTTAAAGAAGATGAGATAAAAACTCTGATTGGCAGACTTTGTGATAAACTGAAAAGCTATAATCTTATATTCGACGCGTACAGTACGCTTACAGCTAAACAGGCAAAAAACCATCCTTCTTTGAAAAAGACGGGAGCTAAAATTAATTGGGGGATAGATGATGCGAAAGAGTTTGAAAAATTTGGTGAAGAGATAAAATTTATTGACGAGATGTTTTTCAGCGAAAGCAAAGAGATTGATAAGCTGAACGCCAGTACGAGGATAGTATTTAAAGCAGCAAATCATTTTTCCGCCGCCAGAAAAGCGCACAGAATACTTGTTTTTGAAGTGAAATAACCAAAGAGTTGATAATTGCCTGCAAAAGTTATGCATGGTATAATGATACAAATCTAAAAATAATTCAGCTATTACTTTGAAATGAGGTTTATTATGAAATTTATAAAATATTTAAAAGAAAGATTTGCAGGGCTTATTAATTCCATTGAGCGGTATCCTGTAACCGCCGCATTTCTTATCGCGATGGCGATAGTTTTAGCCATGTCGATTCATACAGAAAAAGATTATTCCAAGCTGATGCTTACTTTTGCTGTGGGCGCGATATTAAATGCTGAAATTCAGGTTGAATTTGAAAGGTTTTTAAGAAAATTGTCAGCGCGCTTTATTGCAATGGCGTGCGGGGTTTTGTTAACGGGTCTATATTATTTAATTATAAGATCATCATCAGAAGTAACAGCGGAGATAGGCATAAAAACCGCAGTTGTTCTTTCTGCGATATTTATTGCCTTTGTTTTAGTGCCTGCAGTAAAAAGTAAAATAAAATTCGAAGACACTTTTATGGCAGTTTTCAAGGCATTTTTTCAGACAATATTTTATGCCGGAATAATAATGGGCGGGTTCAGCCTCATAATAGCGGCTGTGAATACTTTAATATATCCTATAAGCTACAAAGCGTATTCATATATTGCGGATATTATATTTGTGCTTTTCAGCCCTATGTTTTTCCTTTCTCTTATTCCAATATATCCCGGGAAATATAAGCCCGAAATTGATGAAAACGACGAGAATGTGAAAAAGGCTGTACGATGCCCTAAGTTTGTGGATATATTATTCTCTTATATCATAATACCTTTGATTTCAATTTATACATTAATACTTTTGTCATATATTGCTTTAAACGTAGGCAAAGACTTCTGGAGCAATAATCTGCTTGAGCCTATGCTTATAACTTACGCTATAGCAGTTATAACAACATTTATAATTACGAGCAGACTTGAAAATAAATTCGTTTCTGTTTTTAGGTTAATATTTCCTAAAGCGCTTATTGTCATTGTACTATTCCAAATCGCGGCTTCTGTTGTGAATATAAGCAATACGGGTATTACTCACGGAAAGTATTACGTAATACTGTTCGGCATTTTCGCTGCAGTCTCAGGCGTTTTGATGTGTTTTAAGGAGCGCAAAAACGGCATAGTCGCGGCTGTGTTTATAATATTCTGCGTAATATCATTAATTCCGCCTATAGACGCATTTAACGTAAGCAGAATTAACCAGACAAACAGGCTTGAGGCGGCGCTTGTGAAGAATGACATGCTGGAAGATAATAAAATAAAACCCAACAGCTCAATATCTGACGAGGATAAAAAAATAATAATTCAATCTACAGAGTATCTGAGCATTAATAAATATTCTTCAAAAATTACATGGCTTGGAAAAGACTTTGAAATATACAGAGATTTTTACAATACATTTGGGTTTAACCAGTACGATACGCCTCAGACTACTGATTCATATGTATCGGTATATTTTAATACGAATAATCCTATTGATATAAAAGGTTATGACGTATTAGCGGAAGCTTATATAAACAGCGATGAAAATACAGACAGCAAGATATGCACAATTAATTACTCAAACAAAAGTTATGATTTACAAAAAGAAAAATTAGGCAGCCAGTTTGATTTAGTACTTTATGATAACAATAAAAACGAAATAATCCGTTTTAATACGGATGAATTGTATTCAAGATACGAAAATTATGGTCAGCCGAAAGAAGGAATTTCGGAAAAAGACGCGACATTTATAATTGAAAACAATAAAGTAAAAGTAAAATTGTTAATGAGAAATGTAAATATTAATAAAGCGTCTAACAGCAAATCGTCAAACGCCTCATTTTATGTGTTAATTAAATTTAAATGATACTTATATAATTAAGAGTGCTTATGCACTCTTTTTTATTGCGCAATAAAATAAAATATATTCCTTATATGATATAATTATTATTGATTTATTAAAACATAAATTATATAATAGAATTCATTATATTACATATAAATAAGACGAAATGAAGGGAATAAATATGATAGGAACAGGATATAGAAAATTAGCTGAAGAATTATCATTATCAATCAAAAACAATGTCGCATATGGAATAATTCAAGATTACATGACTACTTTATCGGAAGGGATTGGGTATAAAGATATTTACATAAGCGCTTGTATTTATGATGAAACAAAAGATATTATAGAAAAATCGCTTAGTGAAACGGAAACTAAAAAGAAATACCGTATAACTGAATATCAGATAACTGATAAATCAGTTTATATCAAATTTTTTGATAATCCGGGAACTATGAAATGTATAAAAGAATTTGTTGAATGGTTTTATCCTTTCTTGAAACAAGCAGGTGCTTTAGGCAAGAGTTATTGTACAGAGTGCAAGCAAACTTTAAATAAATCTGTATGTAAATTTATTAATAATAAGGCTGTATTATTACATGAATACTGCGCAGAAAAAATCGCTGAAGGAATAAAAGAGCAAATAAAAAATAATAATGAAAAATCAAATCTGCTGAAAGGTTTTTTGGGCTCGTTATTGGGAGGGGTAATAGGCGCGATTCCTTGGGCAATTGTATATTCCTTCGGGTGGTTTGTTGGCTGGCTGGGATTGCTGATAGGATTTTTGGCTCAAAAAGGGTATTATTTATTTGGCGGAAAATCAAAAAAAGCTACAATCGCAATTTTATCGGCGGCAATTATAATAGCTGTTATATTCGCGCAAATTTTAGGGGATTGCGTAACACTGGGAAGATATATTATTAATGGCGAAATAACTGAATTCGCCATAAAAGATATACCATATATTATATATAGTTTATTTATATCAGACAAAAGTTACGTTGCCGATTTTATTCAGAATGTTTTGTACGGATTAGTGTTCGCGGCATTAGGTGCGTATCAGATACTAAAAAAAGTATCAAAAAGAGTTACTGAAGAAAACCCCAACATTAAAGACGAACCGCAAGATATATAATAATATTTAGTTTTTAGGAGTGCTTATGCACTCTTTTTTTATTGCGCAATAAAATAATATAGATTATCAACAGGGAGATTAATTTAATGAAGCAGATTATTATATACACAACTGCTAAATGCAAATACTGCAAAAAGGCCAAGAAATTTTTAGATGAGAACAAAATACGATATGTAGAAAAAGATATAAATAAAGACAAAACAGCAAAAGAAGAACATTCAAAACTGAATGTTAAAGGAGTGCCCGTATTTATTATAGGCAACGAAGTAATATGGGGGTTTGACGAAGAAAAATTATTAGAGTTTATAAAATAATATTATTAAAAATGACTGCAAATATTTTCCTGCTTTATTGTTTATAATATATTTCATTAAGTATAAATTAAATTTCTTATTTTACAGCAATAAATATGCTGCATACAGGAGAGATAAATGCAGGAATTTTTAAGAAGAGTATATTTTAATAATACAATATCTGATTATCTTATATTTGCGTTAGTATTGATATGCGGTATTATAATTATATCTATAATAAAAAGAATATTATTCAAACATTTTATTGCAAAAGCGGAAAAAACAAAAAACATTGTTGACAATATGCTGATTAGAGCCGTGAAAAAATATCTGACGCCGATATTATTACTAATATTATTGTATTATTCACTGAGTGTTTTAACTTTAAACGGGACTTTAAATAAAATTTTGGATTTATCAATAATGGCTGCTATAATATTTTTCGCGGCAGTATTTTTATCGGCAATATCTGTTTTTATATTAAATAAATATTGTGAAAAGAAAAATAACGTATCTGCTATCGAGGGTTTAAAATGGATTGATAAAATTATTAAATTCATTGTATGGACAGCCGCGTTATTTTTATTTTTAGACAATGCAGGCGTTAAATTAACCGCTGTTATTGCCGGATTTGGAATAGGAGGCATTGCCGTGGCATTTGCCGCGCAGGCTATGCTTGAAGATGTTTTCGGGTTTTTCTCAATTTTGTTTGATAAGCCTTTTGAGATTGGCGATTTTATTGTTACTGGAAATTATATGGGCGATGTTGAGCACATAGGAATAAAGACGACCAGGATTAGAAGCATAAACGGAGAACAGCTTATTTTTTCAAATAAGCAATTGCTCGGCACATGCATTCAAAATTATAAAAGACTTAAAAGCAGAAGAGTATTGTTTAAAATAGGGGTAACTTATAATACGGATGCAGAAGAATTAAGAGAGATACCCGTAATTATAAAAAATATTATCAACAATACCGACAATACTGCTTTTAACAGAGTGCATTTTTCTGAGTTTGCGGATTACAGCCTGAATTATGAAATAGTATATTATGTTTTAAGCGCTGATTTTAATGAATATATGAATATTAAACAAGAGATAAATCTCCGGATCAAAGAAGAGTTTGAAAAAAGAGGAATTGATTTTGCTCTGCCAACACAAACGCTGTATATGAATAATTAAATATTGAGTATGGCTTAAAATTATAATGCGCTTTATGATATTTTATTAAGTTTATTAAATTAATGTATTGAACGTTTTTTATGCTTGCCGCCCATAATATCAAATACATCGCTCATAACTAAAAATGCTTTAGGATCTTTTTCATATACTATAGATTTTAATTTCGCTATTTCAAGACGGGTAGTTACAGAATAAATAATGGTTTTTTCTCTTTTTGAAAAACCGCCTCTGCCTTCAATAAGCGTAACGCCTCTGCCGAGCCTTGAAAGAATTGCGTCGGATATTTCTTCATAATTATCCGAAATAATTACTGCTGCTTTTTCTTCGTTTATCCCTTCTACAGTTATATCAATTACTTTAAACGCTATAAAATAAGCGATAAGCGAATACATTGCTCTGTCCCAGCCGAATACAAGCCCTGCGCTGCTTAATATAAAAACGTTAAAAAACATTACTATCTGCCCGACCGAGAATGAAGTTTTTTTGGAAATAACAATAGCAACCATTTCCGTGCCGTCAAGAGAGCCGCTAAATCGTATGATAATGCCTACTCCCAAACCCAGTATAATGCCGCCGAATACAGACGCAAGAAGCGTATCGTCAGTAAGGACGGGAATTGGATGAAATATTGAAACCCAAAAAGCAAGCGATACTATTGCAAACAATGAACATACCACAAATGTTTTACCTATATGTTTATACCCGAAAATTAGAAAAGGCAGATTTAAAACTACTATGAATACGCTAAGCTGAATATTTAAAAGGTAGCTTAGAATAATTGAAACGCCTATAATACCTCCGTCTATTATATTATTAGGAACGAGAAATATTTCAAGACCCACCGCAGTAAGGATGGAGCCAATAAATAAAAACAAAGCAGTAAGCAGTATTCTTTTAAAGGGTATTTTTTTAATCTTTTTCATAATCATCTCCTTAGATATATTGTTTAATATTATTCTACAATATTATGTTTTTAATAGTCAAGGCGCATAAAGATATAAAAATTATAAAAAAATATATTGCAAAATAAATTGTATTATATATAATATACTTAACGAACGTTAAAGAAAGTTATATGATTATGGCAGAAGAATTAAAATTAAAGATTAAAACAATAGCGGTGGAACATTTTAATAAGGATGGTTATCACGGCGCAACTATTCGAAATATTGCAAGTCAGGCTCAGTGCTCTTTGCCAATGGTATATTATTATTATAAAAGCAAAAAAGAATTGTTTTATGAAATTATCAAAAAAGATTATTTTGATATTATAGAAAGACAAGCAAATAAGCTGAAGATAGTAAATTTATTGGACTTTTATACAGAATTTGTTTATCAGATTAACCATTTAAGTGATTATGACAAAAAAGTTTACAGGCTGGGAGTTAAAGTTTACTTATCTTTCGACGGAGACGATGAGCTTATTGAGATTATGGATAATTGGGAAAAAAATATTCTGCCAAGACATTATGAGTTAATAATGCCTCATTTAAAAACAAAAAAAGACGCCATTGTTGTTGTAAGGACGCTTGTGCATCTGATGGAAAATTTAATTGAACGAATAGTAGTAAAAGGAAGATATATTTCAGAAAAAGAAATTCGGGAAGAACTTTCAATTATTCTTGAGTAATTTTTTTAAACTATATTTAACGAACGTTATATAATATAAAGGAGAATATAAAAATGGAAACTGAGAAAAAACTTGCTTTAATGCAAAATACTTATGCAGCGGCAATTGCCGAAACGGTAAATACTTATGAAAAATTAAAAGTCCTTGATTATGTGGTTGAAAAAAAGAAAGAAAGACAACCGCAGACAGCTCCGTATATTAACCAGCAACTAGGCGTAGAAACAGTAGAAGATGTATTTATTAAATTATCAGACTCATTCGGATGCGCTGACTGGAATGTAGAAAAGCTTACTGATGGTTATTGCGCCACAGCTAAAATGTGTAAACTATGCGCATTGTCTAAGAAAATGGGAGGAGCGAATCCGTGCCGAGGCTGGTGTTTGGATCCAATGAGTGCCATGATTATTGCGGCAACTAATGGAGAAATTAAAAGCAGCGATATTGAGATAATAAGTACGTTAATGGACGGAGAATGCTGTAAAGTTAAAATAAAAGCATAAATATAATTTTTATATAGTTAAAGGGAGACTTTATGAATGAATAGTCTCCTTTAATTTATTGTTTAATATCATCTGCAATATTATGTTTTTAACAGTAAAGAATTTATGGGATAATTTTTAAAATAAATGCATCAAACTTCGTTGTCTGATTGTTCCTATAGAATCAGTAAATATAGAAATATTTTAAAAATTATTTTGATTTATATTTTAAATCATATTACTCTAATGTCATATAGATATTATTAATATCAGGAGGAACAATATATGATTATTACTGCTGAAAAAATTCCTTCATATGACATTGCGTACATCAGAAAAAAGGGACCATACGGCTATGGCAATGCAGAGGTGATGGAAGAATTAAAAAGCTGGGCAAATGCGAATAATTTGTTGTGTGAAGATGCCATAATTCTAGGAATCGCTTGGGACGATCCTTCAACTACAAAGCCTTGCGAATGCCGATATGACAGCTGCATTGTTATAAAAAAAGATTTTATAACAGTTGACAGCAATATATGCCGAGGAATTATTGATGGGGGCAAATATGCTGTTGTTAAAATATTGCACACAGCAGAAGATATTAAAAAAGCATGGGAAGAAATTTTTCCTGAGCTGCTAAAGCAGGACATTAAGCTTGATATGACAAGACCTGTTATAGAAAGATACGCAGATAAAATGCTTAAAAACAATTATTGTGAAATTTGCGCACCTATAAAATAAAATTATATTTAAATAAAAAAGGAGACAGTTAAATAACGTCTCCTTAGCTTTTTATTATATATGGTTTCTATTAATTAGATATCAAGCCCCGCATAGAAACCGTCAAGTGTGGCATTGTATATTTTAGCAGGCTTTTTAACATCGCCGATAACCGTGACTTTGTATCCTTCTTCTTTTAACTGTTTGACTAAATCTGTGCCCTCAGGTCTTTGACCTGCCGACAGCACTATCATGTCGGCATTAACTGTAATTTCTTTACCGTCTTTTACAAAAGTTACAGAGTCTTTTGTAATTTTCTTAGCTACAGAGAGAACGTTTATATCTACGTTATGTTCTTTGAACTCAATGAGCATATCTGTAAGGTGAATGTCTTCAAGAGCGCCCGCAAGAGCGGGAAGCATTTCAATAATTGTAACCTGATTGCCTTTTTCCAGCATCATCTGAGCAACTTCGCACGCAACTATTCCGCCGCCTATAATCGCTACTTTTTTCTTTTGGAGAACAGGTACAAGACCTTTTAAAATATCCCAAGACTGAACCGAATTTTCAAGTCCTTCAATGGGGAGTTTTGTAATAGGCAAAGCGCCTGTTGCGACAATTACGCCTTGAGGGTCAAGCGATTTGATTGTCTGTAAATCAACAGGCGTGTTTAACTTAACATCTACACCCTGGCGAACACATTCATCAGCAAACCAGTTTTTAGCTTTATTTATCTGATCTTTATGAGGCGGAACGCTTGCAAGGTTAAGCTGACCGCCGAGTACGTCTGTTTTTTCGAGCAGCGTTACTTTATGTCCGATTCGTGCTGCTACTATGGCGGCCTGCATGCCTGCTATACCGCCTCCTGCTACAACTACCTTTTTAGGAGTATCTGTTTTCTGAAGTCTTCCGAGCGATTCTTCGCGGCCTGCTGTAGGATTGAGTACACAGCTGACATGCTGGCGGCGTCTTACACGACCCATACAGCCGTCATTGCATGAAATGCAAGGTCTGATTTCATCGACTCTTCCCTCAAAAGCTTTCTGCGGCCAGTAAGGATCGCAGATAACGGCTCTTGCCATCATTACAAAGTCAACTTTGCCTTCTTTTATTAAATTATCGCAGAATTCCGGGTCGCGCAGCATTCCGTTTGTGCCAACCGGAATAGAAACCGCTTGTTTTATTTTTAAAGCATATTCAAGTTTAGAAGCTTGAGGGTATGCGCCTGTTTCAATTATTTTTGCCTGCGACATATTCATTCCCGCGCTTACGTCAAGATAGTCGCATCCCGCTTTTTCCATACGGCGCGCAAACTCAATGCATTCTTCTTCAGTCATGCTGTGGCTGACCCATTCTCTTCCGGGTATTCTCGCGCCGATTATGAAATCGGGGCCTACTGCCTTGCGAATACCTTCTACAATCTCTAATGCAAAACGCATTCTGTTTTCAAGACTGCCGCCGTACTCATCGGTTCTTGAGTTTGTATCAGGCGATAGGAATTGATTAATCAAGTACGCATGCGCAGCGTGAAGGTTAACTCCGTCTGCTCCTGCCATCTGGCAGTAAGTGGCAGCTTTTATAAACTTTTGAACCATTTCTTTTGTTTCTTGTGTTGTAAGTTCATGCATCGGACCTTGTTTTCTGTATCTGCTTATGTATAAGCTTTCAACTTCTTTATTGCTCGGGCATACCGGTTCGAATCCTTCGGTAGCTTCCGAATTAGTCATAGCGCCTGCATGAAAAAGCTGAGGGATAAATAATGCGCCGTACCTTTGGATGCCTTCAGCCATTCTGTTCATATCTTTTACAATTTTAGGTGTGTCAGCTCTGTTTTTTACATCTCCTGTTTTGCCTCTCGGGAATTCTACGGCAAGTATTCCCCATGTTATTGCCCCGGCTCCGCCTTTAGCTTTTTCTGCATAATATGCCATAACCTGAGAGCTTGCAGAGCCGTCAAAGTTAGGCATTGTCTCACCTGTGGGAGAGACTATAATACGATTTTTTAATATTCTTTTTCCAATTTTTAATTCCGAAAACAAATATGGAAATTGTTGCATAACTATCCTCCGTTAAAAGTTAATAATCTTAAATTAGTTTATATAAGTATACCAAATAAAAAATTAAATGTTTACATTGAATAAAATAAAGTATATAAATAGTAGAATAACAGAAAAACAGCATAATAAAAAAACTATAAAAATTTAATTTGTTAAAAAATAAACTAAATTTCAGATAGAATATTTTTTGCATAAAAGCTTGGTATTGCAAAATGATTTAAAAATAGTAAGATTAAATAAATTAGTATGTATTTATTGTATGAACAACTAAAATAATTTAAAATATCCAAATTTAAGTGAAAGGAAAATATTATGAATAATTTTTATTTTCAACTGCCTACGGAAGTGTATTTCGGTAAAGGTCAGATAAGCCATTTGGGAGAATCCATAAAAAAGTACGGAGATAATGTTCTGCTTGTTTATGGAGGAGGAAGCATTAAAAAAACAGGATTATACGATACTGTTATAAATATTTTTAAAGAAAACAATATTAAATGGACGGAACTTTCGGGGGTTGAGCCAAATCCCAAAATTGATACGGTAAGAAAAGGCGCAAAATTATGCAAAGAAAACGGCATACAAGCCATACTTGCTGTAGGAGGCGGAAGCACAATAGACTGTGCAAAAGTTACCGCGGCAGCAGCGAAATATGACGCAGACGCATGGGATTTAGTATTAAATTCTTCTCTTATAAAAGATGCCCTTCCAATTTTTACAGTAGTTACACTATCGGCAACAGGTTCAGAAATGGACAGGGGCGCGGTAATATCAAATATGGAAACAAACGATAAAGTTGCGGCGTTTTCAACTTTATTCTATCCCAAAGTATCAATACTCGATCCGCAATACACATTTTCAGTTCCTCAAAATCAAACAGCAGCAGGCGTTGCTGATATTATGTCGCATGCTTTTGAAAAATACTTTACACGCGTAAGAACAGCGTATGTTCAGGACAGAGTGGGAGAAGCGATGATCAAGACATGCATTCACTACGGACCTATTGCATACAATGATCCTGAAAATTACGAAGCAAGAGCAAATCTTATGTGGGCGGCATGCCTTGCAATAGACGGAGTTACATGGAGAGGCAACGAGGTAATGTCTACATGTCATATTATAGAACATCAGTTAAGCGCATATTATGATGTGACTCACGGAGTAGGCCTGGCAATATTAACGCCGAGATGGATGAGATATATTTTAAACGAACAAACAGTATACAAATTCGTCGAATATGGCGTGAACGTATGGGGAATTGATCCTAACAAAGATAAATTTGAAATAGCTAACGAAGCTATTAAAAAGACAGAAGAATTATTTAAATCAATGAATATTCCATATACTTTAAGGGAGATAGGAATAGGCGAAGAAAAACTTGAAATAATGGCTCAAAAAGGCTCCAAAGGTCTGCAGAATGCATTTTGGCCGCTTGATGAAAAGGATGTACTAGAAATACTGAAGATGTGTCTGTAAGATACTTACAAAGAAACCTGATTTAAAAATCTCCGTTATGCGGAGATTTTTAAATTTAAATATTTCAATAAACAATCACATTAATTTCATATAAAAGACAAATAAAACCAGTATTGTTTTATCATTAGATGAAAAGGAATAAACTCTAATGATAGGCGTTTTAATGTTTGTAGCTATATGCGCATGTATTCTTGCGTTAGGATAATAATAAAAAATGAATTTTTGATGTAAAAAATATGAAGTACGGTCATAATATCAGATTATTATGCAAATGAAAATGCATAAAACTTTACAGAAGGGGAAAATGCCAATATACCGGCAGCGGCATTACCCCGTGCATAATAAAAGATATTATTAACATAAAAGCGGTAAAAAATTTTACCGCTTTATATTTTTTAACTATTATTTGTTTAAAAACTCAGCTTTTCTTTTTTCTAAAAACGCAGACATACCTTCTTTTTGATCATTTGTAGTAAAGCAAAGACTGAACAAATCATTTTCAATTACCATGCCTGTTTCAATGTCTGTTTCATATCCTAGGTTAATTGCCGTTTTTATATGCTTTATTGCGGTTTGTGGTTTTTCTGCTATTGCTTCTGCTAACTTTTGCGTCTCATTTAATAATTCTTCAGCCGCTACTACTTTGTTTACGAGCCCGATTTTTTCCGCTTCATACGCATCAATCATATTACCGGTAAAAATAAGTTCTTTCGCTTTAGCCGCGCCAGTTATTCTTGCCAGCCTTTGAGTACCCGCAAAACCTGGTATTACACCTAAATTGATTTCAGGCTGTGAGAATTTTGCTTTGTCAGATGCGATGCGTATGTCACAGCTCATTGCAAGTTCGCATCCTCCGCCGAGCGCAAAGCCGTTTACAGCGGCTATTACAGGCATTTCGAGCAGTTCAATTTTTCTGAATATCTGCTGTCCGTAACGCGAAAAATTTCTTGCCTCTTCCGGCGTCATATTTTTCATTTCCGATATATCAGCTCCCGCCACAAAAGCTTTTCCGTTGCCGGTAATTATAAGAATATGAATACTTTCATCTTTTTGCACATCATCAATAGCATTATTCATTTCTGACAATACATCACTGCATAAAGCGTTTAGCACAGCTGGTTTGTTTAGGATAAGATAAGCAATACCGTCTTTTTTGTTTAATATGATGTTGTTATAATCCATAATTCACCTCATAAATGTATTATATGTATAATATACCACTAATTAATGCCAAAAAATATATTTATATAACAAATTAAAATGATATAATATATTCACCCAGCGCTCACATTGCAAAAATATAATATATATATTAAATACGATCGGAGATAAAAGACTTAATGAAAACAGTAATTGAAAAAAAACCTAAAAAAGACAAAAACTCAATATTTGCCAAATTTCTTTTCGTGGCTGCTTGTGTTATAGCCCTTATAGGAATTGCGGCGCTTACAAGCACAATTTACCAATTTTGTTATTATATAAAGGAGTATTCAGCGCAGGGATATGAGATTTCCATAATTGTAAAAAGTCTTCTTATGACACAGTTAATACCTGGC
This sequence comes from Eubacteriaceae bacterium UBA6119, assembly GCA_002423395.1. Classification (GTDB taxonomy): domain Bacteria; phylum Bacillota; class Clostridia; order Eubacteriales; family UBA1433; genus UBA1433. Next base: position 102,537 of record DIVZ01000004.1, on the reverse strand, counting down.
GTTGCGGATGCTTTGGCTCTTTACGGCGGTGTTTCCATAATTTTATTTACTGCAAGAAAAATATATATAAAAATATTTGACGCAGACAAGCAGGAAATAAAGATTGAAGACGCTGACAAAGACGTCATAAATAATGCAGAAATAAAAGAAAAAGAAGTAAACGAACAATAAAAAACAAAGGCTAATAATACTTAGCCTTTTTATGTATATCTAGCTAATTTTAATATAAGCTCATTGCATATATAAGACTTATTACAAAAAAAAGCACATTACAAATACCGCATATCAAGCCAATAATGGCAAATACTTTGCCTTTATTATTTAAAAACTTAAGCTTTGATAAACCTAACGCGGAAAAAACGATAGCTAAGGTGCCTATAATACCCCAAAGGTTTAAAAACCAGGAAATTAAACCCAGAACAAATCCGGCTATTGCAAAAGTATTTGTTGCCGCAGGCTGAACATTACTATTTGCAGTATTTGCAGGCTGATATGCCTGATTTTGTGCTATGCCATCAGATGTGACTTTAGAACCGCAATAAGTACAAAAATCACCTTCCGCAGTGGTGTCAGGAAGCGTTGAACCGCAGTTTTTACAATACATATTTATCACAACTCCTTATCATTTTATTTAATAATAGCATATAAAAAAAATCATATACAATTATTAATAGTTTTTACAATAATAGTATATAAAAAAATTTATACATGCATTCTTATAATATGAAAGTAAATGAAAAATGTTATCTTGTTTATTAAGGAGGGTAATATGTCGCTGCAAATAGTAAATGACAATATATGCAACATGAAAGTTGACGCTATAGTAAATGCCGCAAACTCATCGCTTAAAATGGGAGGCGGAGTATGCGGAGCGATATTTTCTTCAGCAGGCGCGGATAAGCTGCAAAAAGAATGCGACAGCATAGGCGGATGCAAAACAGGCGATGCCGTAATCACTTCGGGACATAATCTTTACGCCAAATATATTATTCATACAGCAGGCCCCGTATGGCACGGAGGAGGAAGCGGCGAGGAAGAGTTGCTGCGAAGCTGTTATATTAATTCTTTAAACCTTGCAATGAAAAATAACTGCAAGTCGGTAGCGTTTCCGCTTATTTCCTCGGGAATATACGGATACCCGAAAGAAGAAGCAGTTAAAGTAGCCATAAACGCAATAAGGGAGTTTATATCTGCTAATGAAATAGATGTGTATTTAGTTTTTTTCAGTGAAAGTGATTATAAACTGGGGAAGGATCTGCTTGATGAAATCAGTAAATAATATGGCATATAATAGCGCAGGACAAAACCTTTTTATTAACAACGATAACAAAAAAGATTAAAACTTATTATGTTATTCAAATCGAAGAGGGTTACTTACATAATTAAAAAGACTATGATATTAATTCTATCATAGTCTTCTCTAATTACGCAGGGAAAAAAGTCTGAATAAATTATTTATTTTTTATAGTAATGAAAACCGAAGTAGTTGCTCACATATCCTCTGTACATTATTCCGTCGTATTTGAAATCAAAGTATATTTTTGAATATTCATCATATCTTGTTGGCCATTCAAGCGTGTAGAATGATACGAGACCATCTTCGCTTGGTCCAAATTGTACATAATTGTATACATATTCTTCATCTGCAAGAATCAATGCGCTGTCATAAAAGTAATATTCATAATCATATAAAAGAGCATTTTGGCTGTATATTGTTAAAGTAACAGGCCCGTTATTAAATACATAGAAACCTACATAGTCGGGATACATAACATCTTCATCAGATGTAAGAAAGAGTAATTTTAATTCGGGTTTAAGCGGCTGACGGGTTTTATTGCTTTCTATATCAGAGTAAAAGCCGCCTACTTTTGTTGTCCCTACAGTTTTGTATGCTCTGACTTTATAATAATATGTTTTATCCATCGCAAGGCCAGTATTTGTATAATTCAGTACCGACGATTTTGTATCAGCTAATAAACTGTATGTTCCGTCAAGCGTAGTCGCACGGTAAACCTGGTATCCGCTTGCGCCTTCTACTGCGCTCCAATCTATTCTTATATTGTTGTAAATCGGTACTGATGTTGTAATTATTGGTGCGGTAACATAAGGTCTGGCGCTGGCGTTTGCTGAATAGTCGCTGTATACTTCACCGTTTGGAGTTGTGGTATATGTTTTTACTTTATAGTAGTAAGCTGTTCCCGAAGTTAACCCCGGGTTTATATACGATGTACTGCCGTCAGTAATTGTATATATAATAGAATATGTTCCCGAGCTTGATGTTGAGCGGTATATCTTATACCCTGTTGCCCCGTCAATAGAATCCCATGTTAACTGGATGCAGTTATAAGAATAAGACGCGGCTGAAAGGCTGGGTGTTTTTGGAAGCATAACTCTGCCTGTAGGGGATGAGTATTCGCTGTAAATATTATCAGCATCATCCGTAATGTAGGCTCTTACTTTATAGTAATAAGAATTTTGTAAAGTTAAACCTGTATCAACATATTCTGTATCTGATATTGTTGAAATTATTTCATATGTTCCGTCAATTGTTGATGAACGTAATACTTCATAACCTTCAGCGCCGCCAACAGGTTCCCAGCTGATTTTTATGCTGTTAATTGTGTTTAAATCTACGCTGATTTTAGGAGTGGAAGGAATAGGCGTTGCTGATATAATCGAGCTGTATGCCCCAAATACAGTATTATCTCCCAAAGTTGTATATGATCTTACTTTATATGAATACTGCTTATTTGTTATAAGAGATGAGTGCTTATAGTTAAGCGAAGATGTGCTGGTAAGCTGTTTATCTGTTTGAGTTTGCGGATCTGTTAAATATACCTCGTACCCCGAAGCGCCTGAAATCGCAGGCCAGCTTAAATAAACGCTGTTATATCCCGCGCTTACCGCAGACGGCGCCGGAATTGCAGGCTTAGGACAATCCGATACAATTTCACTGTATCCGCCGTATACCTTAGTCGTTCCGGCCAGTCTGTACGCGGCTACTTTATAGGTGTAAGTTGTGCCGGTTTTTAAGCTTGTATTAGTATAGCTGTTTGTTGTAACAGTTGAGATAGCCGGGTATGTTTCGTTAGACGCTAATCGGTATATCGTATATCCGCTCGCTCCGGAAACTTTATCCCAAGTTACTTTTATGCTGTTATACGACGCGCTTTGCGCGCTTACCCCTGTTGGAGCCGCAGGTATTACTTTAGCATATTTAACTGCCGAGTACGGACTTAATGTAGTTACCGCACCGTCGGTTCTTACCGCAATTAGTTTATAGTAGTATGTTGTGCCTGCTGCAAGGGATGTGTTTATAAACGATGTTTCCGTAGTTGTTTTAACTAATGCATATGTCCCTGTTTTGGATGTTGAGCGGTATATTCTATACCCTGTTACTCCATCCTGGCTGTTCCAGCTTAAGCTTAAGCTGTTATAAGCGGTAGGAGTTACGGTAACAACAGGAGCTGCCGGAAGCGCTTTAGAGCTTACTATTGCTGAATAGTCTCCGTATATTTTCTGATCTGTTTCTATAAATGCTCTTACTTTATAGTAGTATGTCGCTCCAGTTATAAGAGGATTATCTATAAAGTCAGTTGTATCAGACTCTCCTATAGGTTCAAAAATACCTTTACTTGATGCAGAGCGGCTTATTTCATACTTATCAGCTCCGTCAATTTCATTCCATTTAATATTTAAGCTGTTGTAAGTATTAAGCAGTACTGACGGAGTTGGCGCTGATGGTACTGGCGATGCGGTTACTATATTGCTGTATACGCCATATACATCACCTGAAGCCATAGTTTTGTATGCCACTACTTTATACGAATAAGAAGTGCCCGGAGTAAGGGCTGCTTGAGTGAAATAAGGCGTAGTTACTCTTGCAAGGAATGTATCACTCTCTCCTGCCGAATATACTTCATACGCGCTTGCGCCGGCAACCGCAGGCCAGCTTATTTTAATGCTGTTATATCCGGCGCTTACTGCAGTCGGTACAGGAGTTGAGGGTACAGGTGCTGCCGATGTCGCCTCAGACTTCAATCCGTATACCTTGGTTGTTCCTACAAGACGATATGCAGCTACTGTGTAGTACCATGTACTTCCTGTCGCAAGCGATGTGTTTGTATAACTGTTTAATGAGGTTGTTATCAATGCTGCGTATGTGCCTGTCTCAGTTGCGCAGCGGTATATAGTGTATCCGCTTGCTCCTGATACTTTAGGCCAGCTTATTTTTACGCTGTTATAGTTATATGACGCTGCTGTCGCTATTGGAGCTGACGGTATTACTTTTGCGTATTTATATGCAGAGTATAAGCTGTTGGTTGTGACTGTTCCTTCTGTTCTGTACGCAAGCACTTTGTAGTAGTACGTTGTGCCTGTCGCAAGTCCGGTGTTTACATACGATGTTCCGTAAGTTATTGCTGTAACATAAGCGTATGTTCCCGTTTTGGATGTTGAGCGGTATATCTTATATCCTGTAGCTCCGTCTACAGCTTCCCAACTTATGGAAAGGCTGTTGTATTGTGTAGGCGTTAGCGTTATTACAGGCGTTGCCGGAATTGGCTTTAATCCGGATACAGCCGAGTAATCTCCGTATACTATAGGATCTCCGTTTATTAACGCTCTGACTTTATAATAATAAGTTATTCCTGTTATAAGATCGTTATCTGTGTAATTTAATGCATCTGTTATCTTTATAGGTTCAAAACCGCTTGCGCTTGAAGTGCTTTTGCTTATTTCATACTCTGTCGCTCCGTCTACCGCATCCCAGCTTATTATAAGACTGTTGTAAGAAGCGGGGCTTACTGTTATTTTAGGAGAGTTAAGTAAAGACATAGCTTGCGGCAAAGACGATTCAGGCGCAGCAGATACTATTTCTGATGCTGTGCCGTATACCTTAGTTGTTCCGACTAAACGGTATGCTGCTACTTTATAGCAGTATGTTGTGCCTGTAATTAAACCAGCGTTTGTGTAGTAGTTATATGATGAAGTAACAGTTGCAATAGAAGGGTATGTTCCTGTTGATGATAAACGGTATACAGTATATCCGGATGCTCCCGAGACTTTATTCCATGTAATTTTTATGCTGGCAGCTGATGCGCTTTGCGCGCTTACTCCGTCAGGCGTTGCGGGAACTACTTTAGCGTATTTAACTGCCGAGTATGCGCTGTTTGTAGTTACAGTTCCTTCTGTTCTATACGCTAAAATTTTATAATAGTATGTTGTGCCTGTAGCTAATCCCGAATTTATATAAGATGTTCCTGATGTAACAGTTGTTAACGACGCATATGTTCCCGAGCTTGAAGTGGAACGATATATTCTGTATCCCGTTGCTCCTTCAACACTATCCCAGCTTAGGCTAAGGCTGTTATAAGACGTGGGACTCACTGTCACTATCGGTGTTGTCGGTATTACTTTCAGACTTACTATATTAGATTCATTGCCGAAAATTTTAGGATTATCGGAGTGATATGCTTTAACTTTATAATAATATGTATATCCTGTTGTAAGAGATGTATCATCATATGATAAAGTTGTAGCAGTGTCATGTAAATTGTAAGAACCTGAACTTGAAGTTGAACGATATATTTCATAACCGTCAGCGCCTTCAATTTCATCCCAGCTTATAGTCAGGCTGTTATATGATTTAAGCGTAACTTTTATAGCGGGTGTTGACGGTACAGGTACAGAAGTAGTTACCTCACTGTACGGACTGTATAATTCCCCGAAACCCGAAACTCTGTAAGCCATTATTTTATATGAATAAGAAGCGCCGGGGGTAAGATTTTTATGCAGATAGCTTGTAGACGATACGGTAGCTATCAGATTATCTGTTTGTGTCACAGTATCTATCTGATACACTTCGTACCAATTCGCGCCAACTATTTCATTCCAGCTTATTTTTATACTGTTGTATGACGCAGACTGCGCTTTCGCAACAGGCGCCAGCGGAACAGGAATTGCACTTACTGAGTTTGAATATGAACCGTATACTTTTACAGTACCTTCAAGATGATATGCAATTACTTTATAATAATACATTAAGCCTGCCGCTAAATCTTTATCGATATAGCTCGCTAAAGTTGTTGACGCGATAAGAGTATATGTTCCTATATCGTTCGGGCTGCGGTATATTTCATATTTTGTCGCTCCGCTTACTGATGCCCATGAAATTTTAATGCTGTTAAATCCCGCAGATTCGCAAGACGCATTAGGAGCCGGCGGAACAGGCTTTGCGTACATTGGCAGCGAATACGCGCCGTAAATCTTAGAGCTGCCTACAGTTGTGTACGCTATGACTTTATAATAATAATTTTTACCTGTTACAAGCCCTGAATTGATATATGATGTTAAAGAAGTCGTTGCAACTAATGAATACGTGCCAGTACTAGACAACGAGCGGTATATTTGATATCCGTTTGCGCCGTCAATTGCAGACCATGTAAGCTGCAAGCTAGTATAGCTATAAGAACTTACGTTAATAGTCGGAGCGGATGGTATAGGTTTTGCTGATAAATATTCCGAGAAACTGCTGTAAGTTTTAACTTCGCCTGCGGAGTAAACCGCTTTTATTTTATAGTAATAATATTTTCCCGGTGTAAGATTAGAGTCTGTAAAATCTGTTGTATCAGAAGCGCCGATTTTATCATACGTTCCCGTGCTCGATAAGGAGCGGTATATATCATATCCGCTTGCGCCGTCAACTGCAGACCATGTAAGGCAAATGCTGTTATAACCCGCAGATACAGCAGATGATAATATGGGAGTATGAATGACGTCAAATACGGCAACAACGGTGCGGTCGCCTGTTACCGTAAAAGTATATGCATAATTTGAAGATACTTCCTCTCCGTTATCAGTCCAGCATATAAAACGGTATTTCTCATTCGGAACGGCGGTAAGTGTTGCCTGTGAATCATAATCGTACTGCCGCGCGCCTGTTATTGTGCCGTATGATGAGTTGTTTGCAAGACTATTAATTGTATGTGAATCCGGAGCCCATTTTGCATAGAGTGTAAAACTATCTCCCGGGACAGTATCAGTATCAAAGTTCCATGGGTTTGTGCAAGAATCTTCCTTAAACCAGCCTGCAAAGCTGTAGTGTTGTTTTGAAGGTTCTGTCGGGGCAGTTATTAAAGAATTAAATACCTGATTCTCTAAACCAATTACTTCACTTCCGCCTTTGCTGTCAAAAGTAACATTATAATAACAGATACTCCATTTAGCGTACAGCGTTATATCTTGAGTTACTTTATCTTCTGAAAAATTCCATAAATCTGTTAATTGTTCATCAGCATACCAGCCTTCAAAAGCATACCCTGTTTTTTGAGGCTGTGCAGGTTCAATTATTAATGTATCATAATCAGTGTTTATACTGTCTATTGCGCTTCCACCGTCTGTATCAAATGATACAGCGGCATAGTTAACGCTGATATCATAACTTGCCGTATATTCGTTGTATGTTATATCCAATGTCTGAGTTCCGAGAGTTGAATTATCATAACCTGTGACCATTTCAGGTAACATATATATAGTTTCCTGCACGTCTGAGGGTTTATATATTGTGATAATACCGCCTGTGGTGTCAAAAGGCTCGCCTTTATAAAAAATTATTTTAGGTGATGTTGTAACAGCCATGCCGAGAACTTTAACGTCGCATACCGCCGTTTTTTCTCCGTCGGATGTAGTTACCGTAATTTGCGCTTCGCCCGAGCGTACCGCCGTTACAAGACCTGTGTTTGAGACTGTCGCAATACTAGTATTGCTTGACGTCCATGTAACAGAAGTATCACTTGCATTTGCGGGCAGAACCGTCGGCGTAAGCTGCAATTGATTGCCTATTTCTAATTCTTCTGAAGATGTATTTAATGATATGCCTGTTACAGGCTGTATAATTTCTAGCGTTCTCTGCGCAATTAAATTACCATCATGGGTAGTTGCGGTTATTGTAACAGCACCTTTTGATATGCCGTTTACGAGCCCCGCATCAGATACTGTCGCGATATTTGTATTGGATGACGACCATGTGATATTTTTGTTTGTAGCATTTATTGGCTGTATATCAGCAGATAATGTAACACTTTCTCCGATTAATAAGCTATCGGCAGAATCATTTAATATTATGCCGCTTACGGGAATATAAAATGCTCTTAAATACGGAGTTGAATTACTTCCCGGTATTACCCAGTTATTAGTAAAATCAAATCCTGTAAAAGTAGACTGCTGCTGCATTTGGGCAAGAGTGCACGAATAAGTTGTTGCAGTTCCGTTTCCTGTACCTATACCTTTTAAGATGTTGTTGAGAAAATAGCAATAGCTTATACTATTACTATTATAACCGGCTATCCCACCGGGGTATGTACCGCTTATGGCTCCTATATTATAGCAATTGTTCACAATACCGGTATTTTTACCTATAACTCCTCCGGTATAAGTGATACTAGTCGAACCAGATACTGATGCTGTATTATAACAATCGTTGACAGATGCATTTGTATCATTATCGCCTGCGATTCCTCCTGCATAGGAACCATTAATATTTCCTGTATTGAAACAGTTGCTTGTATTAGAGTAATAATAATTTTGTCCGACTATTCCTCCTGAATATGATCCGGTTATCGTACTCAAGTTATAGCAATAACTTATATTAGCGTTTGATCCGTGGTTATAACCTACTATTCCGCCAGCTCGAGTGCTGCCAGCTATAGAGGCGTTATTATAACATCTTTCAATCGCTCCGCTGTTATTGTAGCCTGTAATACCACCGGTGTAACTACCTGAATTTAATTCGCTTGCATTATAGCAGTCAGATATTTTAGCTGAACTATTAAAACCGGCTATTCCGCCAGCATTATTACTGCCATTTACAACGCCTGTATTGTGACATTTACTAATTATGGCAGACCAGTAATTATAACCTGCTATGCCGCCAGAGTAATTATTATCGTTTATTGTTCCCAAATTATAGCAATTTGTTACTATAGCATTGTCATAATTTTCACCTGCTATTCCGCCAGAAAAATGTATGCCATTTATTGTACCTGTGTTATAGCAATTATCTATAACAGCGTCATCAGTAACATTAAACCCGGCAATCCCGCCTGTATTTACTGAAGAATACGTAACACCATTTATAGTACCTGTATTATAGCAATTATTTATTGACCCAACATTTTTTCCGGCTATACCCCCTACTTGATATAATCCGGTAATTGAACCTGTATTATAGCAATTAATAATTTTTGAGTTAAGACTATTTTCTCCAACTATGCCTCCTGCAGCCTGACCATAGCCTGCAGAAGTGCCGGAAATTGTTACATTACCCGCATTATTGCAGTTAATTATTTGACCCTTATTTAGTCCCGCTATTCCGCCTATTCGGTCATTATCAGATGTAATGTTTATATTGCTATTAATTATGCTTAAATTTTTAATGGTTCCGAGGTTAACACCAAATAAACCGAAAGAATCTACCGTACCACCCGAGATATTAAAAACAATTTGCATTCCCGTTATCTTATGTCCGTTGCCGTCAAAGCATCCATAAAAATTGTGACTATCATTGCCAATAGGCGTCCAGTTTGAACCGGATATATCTATATCAGTTTCCATCCTATAATATTTGGAGCCATATATTATATTTCCCTGATTTGCTAAAGCAGCAAGTTGTTTTAAATCATCTGTATTAGTAATTAAAAACGGATTTGACTCGGTTCCTTCTCCCGAAAAATAATAACTCCATTGAGCATATAATGTTATATTGCTAGTAACTATGTCTGTATCAAAATTCCAAATGTTTATGCATTCGGGCTCTTTATACCATCCGCAAAATTTATAATCTGTTTTAGTCGGATTTGAGGGAGCGGTTATCTTGGAATTTTTATCAACCAATATGCTTGTTATTGCCGAACCGCCCTGTGAATTAAAACTAATAGAACAATATTGCATCGACGCTTGCGTGGGAGCTTGTATAAGCCCGTAGCCATACTTGCTGTCTCGACCTATTGTACCTAAATCTATCGCGCTCTGCTGGAGCAATGTTCTTAACTGAGCATTTGTATAAGTTGGATTAGCCTGCTTTAATAAAGCCAAATCTCCGCAAACATACGGACATGCCATTGATGTTCCGCTCATTGTTACGTAGCTTCCAGTAAAATATGTGCTGTATATTTCAACACCCGGCGCCGCGATTTCTAAAGTCGGACCTGTGCATGAAAAGGACGCTCTAATATTATCTATATTTGTAGCCCCAACCGCTATAACGGAGGTATATCTTGCGGGATAAGCAATATTATCACCCGTTCCGCTTGAGTTTCCGCTGTTTCCGGCTGCTGCGACAACAAGAATGCCTTGATTGTAAGCTTCATTTACGACCGCTTCCAATGTGGAATCATTTGTTGTGCTGCCGAGACTCAGATTTATTATATCCATATCATGACTGACAGCCCAATCAATGCCTGCTACAATATCAGAAATTAAGCCGTCTCCGTTAAAATCAAGCACTTTTACAGCGTAAATGCTTGCTCCCGGCGCTATGCCGACATTGCCTCTGGTATTGTTCTGAGCTGCTATAATCCCGGCAACATGCGTGCCGTGCCCATCATCGTCATCGTAATCTGATGTATATGAAACACAGGATGTGCCGCCCGCAACATTTAAGTCCTGATGGTCTTTATCAATGCCTGTGTCTATAATAGCTATCTTGACGCCTTGTCCGGTATAACCCGAGTTCCAGGCGCTTTGCGCGTTTGTTTTTGTAATTCCCCAATCGACGGTCTGCGTCTCAACTTTTACTATATTGTCAGGTTCAAGTGAGACAACATTGGGATTATTTCTCAGTTCGTCAATCTCATCTTCCGCAATTAATATAGATGCCGCGGGGATGCATGTGTAAATGCAATTAATATCGGCGTTTGCGTTAGCCAGCGCTTCTTCGTCAACGGTATTTTTAAACAAAATAATGTATTTTTGCTTTTCTACGCCGTTTACGGTCTCGCTTGTAGTTAGCTTATAATTTTCGCGATCAATACTTTCCGATTTTAACTGAGAATTAATATCTTGCGTAATATCGTTTAAGCTGCCTGCAAAGATTGAAGATGGTAACATTAATAAGATAAATATTGATAAGATAGAAATAGCAATTGATAATTTTTTTACTTTCATTATTCCCTCTCAAAAAGGTTATTTCAAGTCAAATAAAAAGTGCAAATAATAAAGACTTCTTAAGCATTTAAATACTTACTTAAAAATTCTCCGGATTAAAATATATTAATATTATTAAATAATATAATTACGTTAAATAAGTTTAAGGACAATATATATTACGAACGAATATGTAAATATAATATAACATCAATTTTTTATATTTCAAATAGTTTTTAATATATTTATTTAATATTATATATATTTTTATTGGTTATAGTTATAAATAAGTTTAAAAATATGTAAAACAATTATTTTTATAAATATTTATATTGATTAATTTTATGAAATGTATTAAAATATACCAAAATGTCATTACATGATTAAAAAAATATCACTTTAAAAATATAAACCAAAAATCTTGATTTATAGCACCGTATTTAATACAAAAAAGAGAAAAGGTTTGTAAATAAAATATGTATAAAAATTTAAGGTGCGTAATGGACGACAACCAACCTGTTAAATATGAAAAATATAAAAATATATTAGAAAATATTGTTGATGTTGTATGGGAGATAGATAAAAATCTTATTTTTACTTATGTGAGCCCAAATGTGAAGAAACTTTACGGATATGAGGCCGAAGAATTGATTGGGCATAACGCAATTAATTTTATGACAGAAGAAGCAAAGACATATCTTAAAGAACAAATAAAAATAAATATTGTCAAAAAGCTAAACGGCGAACATAACTCTTGTGTACTGCATGAAATGAATTTTATTTGTAAGGACGGAAAAATAAAATGGATAGAGATATCTGCAAATGTTATTTTCAATGACGGAAGAATTGAGGGATATATAGGCACTACGCACGATATATCAAATAAAAAAGAATACGAATACCAAATAAGCAATTATATAGAAGAACTAAAAAAGAATAACATTGAGCTTAAAAGACTTGCATCAACGGATTTGCTTACCGGAGCCTACAGCAGGAGGAAATTCGAAGACGACATTAATTATTATTTAAACAATAATACCAATATGCGTTTCAGCCTAATTTTAATAGATATCGATAACTTCAAGAGCGTAAATGACATATACGGGCACATAAAAGGCGATAAAGTCTTGCAAAATGTAACCAAGCTGATTTTTAATAATATAAGAATGACAGACAGATTATTCCGATGGGGCGGAGAAGAATTTATAATTATTTTACCTGAAACAACACTTGAGAGCGCAAAAGCGGCAGCTGAAAAAATTCGCAATATTATTCAAACGGGAGATTTCGGCTTAGAAAAACAAATTACCGTAAGCTTAGGAGTCGGAGAAATCTGCGATAATGAAAGCGTAGAAGAAATAATATTGCGCATAGACAGGTTATTATATTATGCAAAAAAGCAGGGCGGAAACAAAGTTTTATTTTAAAAAAAAAGCAGCGCTATAAATCAGCGCTGTTTTATTATAACATCATTATTTTCCGAAAAAGGGTTTATTCTAAGGGCTAGCGACCAAAGATAAGGATATTTTACTTTTAAATTTTTCATATAAATAACCCATAGGCAGATGAGCATTCCATAAATACGAATAATATCATTTTTCAAATGTTCAATATCAGAATCCGGAAGTTCGCAAATGTTTGTCCTATGTTCAAGTTCATCAATAAGATGATATAATGCCCAGAGCATATTTGTAAAAGAGTCAATTTCAAGCAAATTAGGATTAGAAAAAAATGATAAAATATACGCTTTGTTTTTTGACAGAGAAGATTTTATAGCATTTAAAGAGTCATGCGTAATATTAAATTGATAAGAGAAAGAGTTTAATACTTTTAATGTATTATCAAATTTCGCATTATTCCAATCCTGGTTCATGCATAACAATATTGACAATTCTTTTAAATTTATAATATCTTTGTTTAACAGGCGTATAGTATCAGTCCCTATTTCACTGAAAAAAGAATTTATAACAATATTCTGATGCTGCAGTCTTTCTTTTTTTTCCCTGTCTCTTAGAATTTTATCCAATATGAAAGTTACCAATAAAATTTCTATAGGCATAAATATTAAATCCTGAAAAAAAAGAAAACCCGATTCGTGCAGATTGTGAAAAATAAACATCTGCAACGTAAAGAAGACTAAAGATATAAATAAAAGTATTATTATAATAAGATGATTAAAAGTAAATTTTTTCATTAACCGCACCTTTTTAATTTTTATTATTTTAACACAAATTTGAATGTTGTAAATAAATGTTTTAAATTGTATCCAAATATTCTGTAAAGTATAATTATATAATTAAAGAATTATAAATCATCAATATAAAAGATATGAACTTGAATGGAATTATTTAATATCGCGATAAGATGCAGCTTTTGATGAAATATCAGAGAATAATGGTTTTATATGTTATGAAAGCCGAATGCTTATAGACTGGAACGCATTTGCGGGATATACGCAATACAAACTCAAAATATAGACTAAGTTTATCAAATTAAAATAAATATCCCATAAATCAGAACGATAAATAGTTGCAGGTAAGTTACGTTATAATAAAAATATATTGAATATTGAAAAAAATTAATATAGTATACTGATAATATAATAATTTAAGAGAGGAGCACATAATATGAAAATAAGTTTAGCCCAGATGGACACAAAACTTGGTGATGTAGAATACAATTACAAACATGCCGAGAAACTTATAAGAAATGCGGCAAAAGAAAATTGTGATGTTGTTTGTCTTCCGGAAGTCTGGAATACCGGATATATTCCTAAAAACTATAAAGAAATATGCGATAAAGACGGAAAAGATATTCGCAGGATTTTCGGCTCGCTTGCAAAAGAGCTAAACATAAACATTATAGCGGGCTCAATTGCCAACTTTAAAAATAATAAATTTTATAATACGTCATTAACGTTTGACCGAAACGGTCAATGTATTGCAGAATACGACAAGTCGCATCTTTTTACTTTTGCAAAAGAAGAAGAATATTTTGAATGGGGAGACAAAACAGTAACGTTTGAGCTTGACGGAGTTCTTTGCGGAATAATAATATGTTACGACGTCCGTTTTCCGGAACTTGTAAGAACACTCGCGCTGAAAGGCGTAAAAGTGCTGTTTATTCCTGCTGCGTGGCCGGACACCCGAATTAATCACTGGAACGTACTTAACCAGGCGAGAGCAATAGAAAACCAAATATTTATTGCATGCGTAAACTCAACAGCCAAAGCGGATAATATTCAATACGGAGGCAATGCGGCGATAATAGACCCTTGGGGCGTAGTGCTTGCCAAAGGCGGAGAAAAAGAAGAAATAATAACCGCGCAAGCTGACTTAAGCATTATTGAAAACATAAGAAACACAATTAATGTTTTCAGGGACAGAAGAGTGGATTTGTACAATTTAATGTATAAATAAAATAACAGAGGCTGCCATAAAAGGCGGCTTTTATTTTGCTCAATTATTGAAAATATGCTTAAAATATAAATGTGATATAATTATAGTTATTCTTATATCGGAGAGAAGTATGAATATATGGAATCCGTGGCACGGGTGTAAAAAATATTCTGAAGGGTGCCAAAACTGTTATGTGTACAGAAGAGACAGCTCAGTCGGACGCGACGCTTCAGAAGTTGTAAAAACTTCTTCTTTTAATGAGCCGATTAAGCTTAATAAAGAAAAGAAATACAAAATCAGCAGCGGAACAGAAGTATACGCATGCATGACAAGCGATTTTTTTATAGAAGAAGCGGACAACTGGCGTAATGATGCGTGGCAGATAATTGATAAACGCAAAGACGTGCACTTTAATATTATAACTAAAAGAATAGTAAGGGCAAAAGATTGTCTGCCTGAAAACTGGGACGGCGGATATGAAAATGTTACTATAGGCTGCACGGCAGAAAACCAAAAGCAGGCAGACCTCAGACTTCCTATATTCAAGAACTTTCCAGCAAAGCATAAATTTATTATTTGCGAACCTCTTTTAGAAGATATTGATATGAGCAAATATTTAGGAGCATGGGCTAGCCACATAAGCGTTGGCGGAGAAAGCGGACCAAATGCCAGGGTTTGCGATTATGACTGGGTTTTAAGCATACGCAGTCAATGCATAGATGCAAATGTCAGCTTTATTTTCAGGCAGACAGGAGCAAATTTTATAAAAGACGGCAGATTATATAAAATTCACAGATATATGCAACAATCTCAGGCGACAAGCGCAAAGATTGATTTTATATAAACGATACTTCGGCTTTTTTGACTTTACTGTCTGATTCTGATAAAATTGATAATAGACTTTCTATTTAGAAAACAGAAAATCGGTAGTCAATTAATGAAATTATACTTAAATAAGCAAAATGCTACAGATTTTCTGCGGCATTTTTATTAAGGAGGTAAACATTTTGTATACAGGTAAAAATATTAAAGTTGGAATTGGTTTCGCGACTGGAAGAAAGAGTTTTCAAAAAGTACTTAGAAGCTATATAGGCAATTGGAAAGAATCAGGATTAGTGGATAATAATAGAATATCATTAAATGTTTTCGTTTCTTATGACCTTACATATAATAAAACTGTAATAAAGGACTATACAAATATTCATCCGGAATTAGCTGAACAAATACAAGATATTATTTTCATCGGGAAAAGCAATATGAAGCCGGAAATTGAGCATTTAATCAATAATAACGTTATAAATTCGTCGGAAGCAAAAATGATATTTGGTAAAGGATATGCTGCTCAGCGAAATGCGGTTTTATACAGCGCCTTAAAACATAACATGGATTATTTAATTTTTCTGGATGATGATGAGTATCCATTAGCTGTAACTAACACGCATCAATCGGCAATATGGGGAGGGCAGCAAGTTTTATCTACTCATATAAAACATATTGAGAATGCGGATTTTACACACGGACATCATTGCGGATATATATCACCCATTCCATATATTGAGTATAACGACACAATGAAAGAAAATGATTTCAAAGTTTTCATACAGGCAATAAGCAATGATATCTTAAACTGGGATAATATAAAGTCAGTCATGGCTGACGGCGGAGTTACTTATGCCGATACCGGAATTTTGACAAGCAACTGTACTTATGAAGTTGATTTAATTGGCGGCGCAAGATTTATCTCGGGCTCTAATCTTGGAATTAATCTTACAAATCCACAGCGAGTGCTTCCGTTTTATAATCCTGTTGGAGCAAGGGGAGAGGATACTTTTCTAAGCACGTGTCTAAGCGGCAGAACTGTTATAAAAGTGCCGTGCTACACATTCCACGATGGGTTTTCTACATATCATCATCTTTTGGAAGGAGTTTTACCGATAAGTCTTAAGCCTATCAAAGATGATGATGAAAAAAATATTATCCGTTTTTATAAAGCGTGCATTGGATGGATAAGATATAAGCCGCTCCTATTATATATTACGCAAAAGGACAGTTATAATGAAAGAATTACCGAAATCCGAAAACAGCTTACAGAAGTTTTGCCAAAAGTATGCTCGTATTTTAATAGAGCTGATTTTATGAATATTTTGGACGAGCTTGAAAAATACAATAAAAATGTAATTAAGCATTATAAAAATTTTAACGAAACTAAATTAATTTGGTCCAAAATAATGGAAAATTTTAAAAATTAAAGTTATTACATTAAAAAAAATATAAAAATTTACGTATTTTTTATAATAAATGCTTCTATCATGTAATAAAGGGAGGATTAACGTGCGAGAAATTGACAGGGCGGCTTCATTACTTAACAGCAACTCGCAAGAACTGGATGAGTTTATAGCAAAACATGATTTTTTTATACTTAAAACAGCATCTAAAACCGCGAAAAGATATATTAGCAAAGAAGATGATGAATATTCTGTTGCGCTTTATGCGTTTTATGACGCTATAAATAAATATGATTATACAAAAGGCGCATTTTATTCTTTTGCGGAATTGATAATACACAGAAATATTGTCGATTATTACAGAGCTAAGGGAAAATACAGCAACGAGATCGGTATTGAAGAAATTGAGGAAAGCGCTGTTTATACAGAAAATGATAATATTCTTAAATTAGAAATTGATGCGATTTCAAATATACTAAAAAGCTATGGGTTTTCTTTTATGGATCTTGTAAAAGTTTCTCCGAAAGCGGAAAAAACAAAACAGTCATGCAAGGCTGCCGTTAATTATTTATTGGACAATCCGTCTCTGATTATAGAAATGAGAAACAGCAAACAACTGCCGATAAAAATTATCGCAGCCCATGCAAATATACCCCGAAAAATTTTAGAAAGGCACCGTAAGTATATAATAGCAGCAGTTGAAATATTTGCTGGCGAATATGTAGGTATTGCACAATACTTAAACTGTTTGAGAGAAGGTGTGAAATATTGATGAAATCAGTAGTAGTTGAGATAAAGGGTGATTATGCTGTGTTTTTAAAAGACGATGGCACTGTTGTTAAAAAAAGAAACAAAAACTACTGTATAGGAGACGTCGTAATAGTTAAAGAGAAATCATTAACTAAAAGAATAAGGGTAGCGGTTGCCGCGGCATTGTTTTTCATGGTTGCAAGCGTAGGAGTTGCCGCATATGAAACCCCGTATTATTATGTAAGTCTTGATGTTAATCCTGGAATACTTTTGAAAGTTAATTTGTTTGAAAAGGTTATAGGGGTTCAAGGAGTCAACGAAGACGCGATAGCGATAATAGAAGGACTTGAACTAAAAAACAAAGGCATAGAAACAGCGCTTTGCAATGCTATTCAGAGAATTGAAGAAAAAGGATATTTTGTTAAGAACAACAATATTATAATTGCAGCTTCTTCTAAAAACACAGAAAAAGCCGAAAAGCTAGCTCTTAAATTAAAAGATGCTGCAAATGAAGAGATAGAAGATGAAGGTATAGATGTTGATGTCGATTGCAGAGGTATAGGTTATGAAATGGTGCAGAAGGCAAGAGAATTAAACATTACACCCGGAAAATATAATATAATTACTCATCTGCTTAAAGAAGAAGTAAATGATGTTAATGTAAACCAATCGATAAAAGAGCTTATGAGCAGATTTACGGCAAACAAGGGCAATCTTGATAGTCCCAGTGATGGTGAACAAACCCAAAATCAGGAACAAATACAAAATGCGGGCGAGGAAGACAAGCTTGTAAATCAAGAGCAGACATCAAACCAAAACGGCAATACAAACACATACAATAAAGGAAAAAACAATAAATAAGCTATTATCATAAGATAATATAAACCACAATGCATCGAAAAGACCTCTGATAATCAGAGGTCTTTTCATTTAACTGAAATAATATGCATAATTTAAAACCATTAAAATTTTTTTTGTATTAAATTGATTAAAACATTTTATAAATCCGATAAATAATCATTTTAAAGTACATAAATTTATATTTTTTCTAACTATGCTATACTAATATAAAATTATTATTTCAGGAGGTTAATATGCAATACAGAAAATTAGGCAACCTGGACTTTAAAGTATCTGCGCTGGGATTTGGATGTATGAGGCTGCCTACAACAGACAATGAGCCTGAAAGCGATAATATTAATGAAATTGATGCGATAAACATGATACGATACGCAATTGATAACGGGGTAAACTATATAGACACAGCATATCCGTATCATAAGGGCGCAAGTGAAACAGTTACTGGAAAAGCTTTAAAAGACGGTTATCGCGACAGGGTAAAACTTGCAACAAAATCACCTATGATGCATATTAAAACCGCGGAACAATATAATAAATATTTGGACGAGCAGTTAAAAAAACTTCAAACTGAGCATATAGATTTTTATTTGTTTCACGCATTGAACCACAGCCGATGGGAAATTGTTCAGAATGAAGACTTGCTTTATGCAGCGGAACAAGCCCAAAAGGCAGGTAAAATAGGATATATATGTTTTTCGTTCCATGATAAATACGATGTATTTGAACAGATAATTAACGGATATGACAAATGGACGCTATGCCAGATACAATATAATTATATGGATATTAATTTTCAAGCTGGAGCAAAGGGATTGAAATTAGCGGCATCAAAAGGCATAGGCGTAACTGTTATGGAGCCGCTAAGAGGCGGCAAGCTTGCCAATCCGCCCTTGATGTTGAAGAAAATAATGAATGAATTAGGATATACGGATACTCCATCAAATCTTGCGCTGCAATGGCTATGGATTCAGCCCGAAGTATCGGTAGTATTAAGCGGCATGCATACAATAAAACAAGTGAAAGAAAATCTCATTTCGGCAGAGAGCTCATCAATAGGAAAATTTACAGACAAGGAATATAAAATAATTGATAGCATAAGAGAATTTTACGGTTCAAGAAAGAGCATCAGATGCACGGGATGCAGTTACTGCAAACCTTGCAAAATGGGAATTGACATTCCGTACGTACTTAACTTATATTCGCAGTGTTTAATATACGATTATTATTTGGACGGTCAAAGATTATACGCCATGTTTGTACCGCCCGAAAAACAAACAAACAATTGCATACAATGCAAAGAGTGTGAAGCCAAATGCCCGCAGGGTATTAAAATAAGCGAATTAATGCCTGAAATACATCGAAAGTTCGGAAGATGATATATTTGAAAGGGAAGGATATATAAAAGATATGAAACATATTTATACATTAGGGTTTACACAAAAAACCGCTCAGGAGTTTTTTGAATTGCTGAAAAAGAATGGCATTGAATTCGTTATTGATATCAGACTTAATAACACTTCTCAATTGGCCGCATTTGCAAAGTATCCGGATATAAAGTATTTCTTAAAAGCAATTTGCAATATAGAATATATTCATGATACCGTATTTTCTCCGACAGAAGAAATAATGAAAAACTATAAAAGCAAAAAAACAGACTGGCAGCAATATAAAATTGATTTTGATGAGTTATTAATGCAAAGAAATATTGAAAATTACATTAAAGAGAAGTATACTTTAAATAAGAATATATGTTTGCTTTGCAGCGAAGCTGAGCCCGAAAGATGCCACAGATTGTTGATAGCTGAAAAATTTACCGAAGTTTTTAAGGATATAAAAATAATTCATCTTTAGATATTTAACATGTTCTAAGTTTGTTCATGTATTTAAAATATATTCATGAGGTGTAAATAAATGAAGAATAACAGAAGAAAACTTAAATTATTTTTGTCTATGATTTGGATTATTTTTTTGGTTGGATGTACGATTAGCTATGAAGGCTGCTCTGACGGTTACGATGAAGACCCTCTTAAAAAATATCAAAAACAGATGCTGGAAGATATGCAGAAAGATGAAAAAGACGGACGTATTGCAACAGAAGACGACATGGTATTGGCTCAAGGCGAAATATTAAAAGTAAGATTACATTACGGTAAAGATACACTGGAAACTGAGGCATGGTATAAAGTAAAAATTACAAATGAAAGAAATGGCTGGTATGATTATGTTGAAGTAACAGCCTATCACGGCTTTGGTAATTCAGAAAAGAATTATGATGATTACACATTTACATCAACAAATTTTAACAGACAAATAACAGATAAGCACTACGACCCGCAAATGGTACAAGGCGATTATAGATTGACTATAACAGGAAGCAACGGACATTACGTTGAAAAATGGATTAATTGGGATAATGATTTAAATGGAGATAGCGGAGGATGGACTACAAACAGCCCGACTATGGCTTATAACGTACCTTAAAATTATAATAAGCATAAAAAAGCCGGCTCTTTTTATAGAGCCGGCTTTTATTATAATATAAGCTATTTTATTTATGACCTTCTTTTGGAACGATACAAATAAATTCAAGTTTATTATCGCCCGAGGTGTTTTTCCACTGATGCTGCATATCTTGGGGGACATATGTATACATTCCTTCCGACACGGGGTATTCTCTGCCTTCAAGTGTAAGGATGCCTTGTCCTTTTATGTAATAATTTATATGCGGCCAAGGGTGTATGTGGTCAAAACTTTTGCCGTTAGGCGCGAGTTCTACAAACCGCAATACGTAATCCTCCCAGCCTTCTTCCTGGCCTATTGCTTTTTTTATTCCTGCTCCAATGACATTTACGCCGTCACTATGCACTATGGGTGTTATGTCGTCCTTATGTCCAATAACCATTTTCTACCTCCAATATTTATATTACTTATATAATTATAATAAATATTTGATTAAAAAAACAAAAAAATTAAGCGAAAAATATATTTAAATCATTTAGTTATAAAAGCAGAGCAAAATGATTATTTAAATATAAATATTTTCATATTTTGACTATACTTGCATTGTTAAAGCTTTAAATATGCTCCCGGATAAGAAACGACTTTTGTCGCGTCTTCCAGATGCCGGCTAAGTATTGTGGCTACGTTATCGGGGATGCCTGATTCGAATGCTCTTATAATCATAAAGTGCTGATTTATAGCCGCTGAGAAAAACGGATAATTGTCATCAGCCTTTTTTGTCAGTACGACTGTGCCGTAAGAAAGATTTCTATCGATTGCCCCCGCTATGCTTTGGTACATTATTTTAATATATTTGTTTCTGCAGGATTCAATAATTAAACGGTGATAATTTTTATCTGCTTCAAATGTTGCCAAATAATTTCTTTGCTCAATTGCCTTTTTAAAATCCTGTGCATATTTTGTAAGAAGTTTTAATTCATTATCGGTTATATATTCGCAGAGACGTTTTGCTGCGTCAAGCTCAAGTATCCTTCTCGATTCATAAACATCAAACATTTCATATGTATTCAGTTCCGCTATTGTCAGCCTATGCTGGTCATCCTGCTGAACAAGCCCGTCCGAGATAAGTATTGTTACGGCTTCTCTTATTGTCGTGCGGCTTACATTTAAATCACTTGCCAACTGAGATATGTTAAGTTTTACACCCGGCTGAATTTTTAAAGTAATAATTTTGTCATAAAGATAGCGATATATAATTTGTGATAACGGATCAAAAGGGTGTTTATCAAATAGATTTTGGATATCTTTAGAGTACATTTTTTACTCCTTATATTTTATAATTATAATTTTAAACTCAAACCGGGAAATGACAGTAATTTTGAACCGACTGCCAAATGACGTTGTATTAACGTGGCAACGTTATTGGGCATTCTCGTTTCCAAGGCACGAACTATCATCAAATGCTGATTTATAACCTGATTTGCAAAAGGATTACCTTCCGATATGGTAAGCGCGACGGATGTATAAGATGTGTAGCGTTCTATTGTGCTGTATATGCTGTTATACATAGTTTTTATAAAAGCGTTATTGCAGTACTCCACAATTAATCTGTGGAATTCTTTATCTGCATCGCTTGCCAGTACGTATTCTTTTCTTTTAAGTCTGGTATCAAATTCCATTGCCAGATATTCCAAGTGCCTGAGCTGTTCATCCGTAATGCTTTCGCATAAAAGTATTCCTGCTTTTGTCTCGATTATTTCTCTTGCTGTGTACATATCAAACATTTGATAAGTGTTGAGCTCGGCTACAGAGAACTTGGATGATGAATGCTGAACTATTAAAGACATTTCTAAAAGGAAAGTAAAAGCTTCTCTAATAGTAGTGCGGCTGACATTAATTGACGTTGCGAGCTGCGAGATATTCAGCTTTTCACCTGGTTTTAATTCAATTTTTATAATTTTTTCTCTCAAGTATCTGCTTACTATACGTGAAAGTGAATCGTATGGGTATTTTTCAATAAAAGAGTTTATTTCCGGGTTATGCATTACAGGTACCTTCATTTCTTTTTGTTACAATCGATTATTTTAATTCTCTTTATGATTGTAAGGACAATTATATCTATTTAAAAAAATACCTATAAAATATTTGTTAAATATTTGTCTAAAATAAAAACAGTTAAACGCTTCTGTTTTTATTTTTGTATTTTTTATTTTGCAGTAATTATAAAATGCTTATTTTTTGCATAATTTTTAGAACATTTTATTAAATTTATTAAAATTTAACCGATTTCAAGTTTAATTTTACTCTAATTAAAACAAAAATAAATATAAAAATTATGTTTTTAATTAAATTTGTTTAATGTAATCGAATACAGTTTAATCTGCGTCCCCGTTTACGAACAATTTATTAATTCTATTTATAATAAATTCATAAAAGTTAAAGCGCGCTGACTTAATTTAATTAAAAGGAGTGGGTAGTTATGAATGAACCAATTCGTGTAAGTGTGGAGCAATTATATCAGATAGCATTTGATACACTTATATCATTTGGTTTTAACGAAGAAGAATCTCGTCACGGAGCCGAAGTATTATTTGCTTCCGACGTAAGAGGAGTCGATTCGCACGGAGTAGCCAGACTTGAGTTTTATGATACAATGATATCAAAAGGCATGATTAATAAAAATGCAAAACTGCAAGTTTTAGCTGAAACAGCGGCGGCAGCTTATTTGGACGCACAAAACGGACTCGGTATTGTAATGGCACCGCAAGCTATGGATAAGTGCATAGAAAAAGCCAAACAAGCAGGAATAGGCATGGTAAGCGTTAAAAACGGCGGTCATTTCGGTATTGCAGGCTATTATGCGCAAAAAGCGGCAGAACAAGGTATGATAGGCATTACTTTTGCTAATTCTGCGCCTGTTATGACGGCTTTTGGCGGCAGAGGAACTGTGCTTGGCAACAGTCCTGTAAGCATTTCTTTTCCTAAGGGGGCAGACGGAAAAGATAACGTTATGCTTGATATGGCTTGCAGTGAAGTTGCGTACGGAAAAATTCAAATAGCTGACAGAAAAGGCGAAAAATTGCCGCAGGGCTGGGCTGTTGATGAATTCGGAGTACATACAGTTGACCCGCAGGATGTACTATCAAGACCGGGATCATTGCTTCCGTTCGGAGGACCAAAAGGATACTGTCTTGCCGTATTGCTTGAAATGATGGCGGCGGTGTTGCCCGGCGCAAACACAGGTGTAGATGTAGGCTGGATAAAAACCGATGGAATGAAAGAAAACTTGGGCTATATGTTTATAGCTATTGATGTCAATCAGATAAGACCTTTAAAAGAAGTAGAAAAAGACATTGAGTACTATACTACTAAACTCAAAAATACAGAACCCGCAAAAGGTAAAAGTGAAGTATTTTTGCCGGGCGAGATTGAACACATGAATATGAAAAAACGTATGCAGGAAGGGTTTAATCTCAACTATAACGTGGCAAAAGATTTGCTTATGCTTGCGAAAAAGTATAATCGTCTTGACAAAGACGCAACAATAGAAGATTTATTTTATATTAAAAAGGAGGTTTAATTTATGAGCATTACTTTAGGCATAATTATTTTTTATATGTTATTAATGCTTGCAGTTTCGTTTATTTCTACAAGAATGATGAAAAAGCAAGACACAGAAAACTTCTTGCTTGCAGGCAAGAATTTAAACTGGATTCTGATAGGCGTTGTTATAGCAGGACTCGGCATCGGCGGCGTTTCGACCGTTGGTGTTGCTGAAAACGCGTATACATCAGGCATGGCAGCAGGTCAATACTTAGTAGCTTGGGCGATTGGAGCTATATTATTCGGGGTTGCGGCAACCAGACGCTTAAGAATGAGCAAAGCCGTAACTGTAATTGAAGCTTTGGATTTGGGATTTGGCAAAGCGACAGGATTTATTGTTATGCTTGCGCAGATGTTTGTAGGATTCGCGATTTTCGCGATGCAGATGGTTGCAGGGGGTGCAATTCTATCCTCGCTGCTTCCCGATATTTTCACGCTGTCGACCGGCATGCTGGCATCCGCTGTAATATTCGGAGCGGTTGCTATTATCGGCGGGCTCTGGTCAGCGGCTCTTTCGAACGTTGTAAACATTATAGTTATTGTACTTGGATTAATTATTGGAGTTATAGTAGTTATCAAACATTTTGGCGGCATGGATGTTATTACAGCAGCTCTTCCGGTCGGCAAGTCAGGGGATGGTTCTCACTGGTTTAACCCAATAAGCGGATATGGCTGGCCTAAAGTTCTTGGTCAAATATGTTCAATGACAGTACTTGCTTTTGCAATCCAAACTTGTATGCAGACAGCTATAGCGTCTAAAGACAGCAAAAATGCGCGCAAAGGATTTATACTTGCTGCATTAATAATGCTTCCGATGGGCTTTGTAGCAGCGCTGCTTGGTATTGTGGCAGCTTCTCAAGTGCCCGGTCTTGCAAGCGCGAAACTGGCTCTGCCAGCTGTTATTACTCAAATTAACCCATGGATAGCGGGCTTTACACTCGCAGGTCTTTGGGCAGCTGACGTATCGACGGCAACAGGAATTGCAGTTGGTCAAAGCACAATGTTCACAAAAGATATTATGGTTAAATATTTTGCACCAAAAATGAGTGAAAAAGCTCAGATATGGACGTCCAGGATAATGATGTTGGTTATTATTGTTCTCGGATACTTCTTTGCAATTAACATGAAAGGCATTATCGATACATTAATGAAGCTCTTAACACTGTGGACGCCTATTGCTGTATTGATGTTTTTTACATTTGCAGTTCCAAAAATATGCAAAAAGAGCACAGGTATTGTCGTTATGTTAGTCGGCGGCGTGTTTGGCGTATGCAGCTTGTTCTTCCCGCAGATAGTTATTGCAGGTCAGGCAGTATTCGGCACATGCTTAGTTTCTATAGCTATGGTAATATTAACTGCAATATTTGATAAGAGACCCGCTAATTTTAAAGCTCTATATGGAAAAGAACTTGACGAGCTTGAAAAAGAAGAAAAAGCGGCAGTTTAATTTTACATAAAAAGCAATTTCCTTGATACCTTTTCTATAACCAGTCCCAAGCAATATTGCTTGGGACTTTTAATTATTTTGATGTATTATATAAAATTTGGATAGTAATCTGATGATGAATAATGTTATAATATGCAAAATATACGCTATTTATAATATTGTTTTGAAGGAATTTTATGAATAAAAAAGCAAGCATAATAGGCGCAGCAGTATTTTTAATAATCGGCATAACTGTCTTATTTACAAAACCGTTTTTACCGGAGCTAAGCGATAAAGGACATTATGTAATATCAATGCTGATAGTTACAATCGGTTTGTGGATTTTCAGACCACTTGGCATTCCGCTATCGATAAGCGGAGCGTTTTTTATGGCGTGTACGCTGGCTTCGGGCATTCCCGCAAAAGAAGTGTTTTCGGGTTTTTCAACAAGCGCCGTATGGACGCTGATACCTGCCTTATTTTTCGGTTTTGCATTAGCGAAAACAGGGCTTGGAAAACGCATGGCATATTTTGGCATGAAAGTAACTAAGCTTTCGTATGGAAGGCTTTTGTTAATGTGGGCGCTAATAGGGATTGCGCTGTCGGCGCTTACTCCTTCTATTAACGTAAGAGTAGTAATAATAACACCGATTGCTTTGAACTGCGTTGATATTTTAAATCTGGAAAAAGGATCAAAAGAAAGATCGTTAGTTTTATTATCAGCTTTTGCAATGGCAATAATACCGGGTACAGGCTGGATAACAGGTTCACTTAACGGACCTGTCATAAATGGTTTATATACTTCCGTGCCGCAGCTAGGCGCAATTACATTTAACGAGTGGCTTAAAGTCTCGTTATTGCCTGCAGTATTAATAAGTTTTCTTACACTTATTTTAGGATATTTTGCAATAAAACCATCAAAACCGCTTAAATTGGCAAAAGAATTATTTGTAGAAGAATACAAAAAATTAGGTTCTCCAAGCAGAGCCGAAAAAATGACGGCTTTAATTCTTACATTAAGTTTTATAATGTTTGTAACAAATTCCCTTCATCATATACCGGATGCAGCCACATGCCTTGTAGCATTGTTTTTACTTACCGCATTCGGAGTAGTTAAGACAGGCGACGTCAGCGGCGGCATAAGCTGGGATTTAGTAATATTTATCGGAACGGCAATGGGGCTCTCGGCAATTTTTACGCAGTCGGGAGTCGCAGTCTGGTTATCGTCTATTTTGCTAAAAGCTATATCTCCGGTATGCGTTAACCCGTGGCTGTTTATATACGCTACGCTTATAGCAATGTTCTTATTAAGGTTTATTGATATCGCTTCTTTTATACCCACAATGGCGGTGCTTATGTCGGTAATTCCTCAGCTGTCAGCTTCATACGGCATTAACCCGCTCGTGTGGATACCGCTTTTCACTATAGCCATAAACGCATGTTTTTTAAGCTATCAAAACATGTTCGCTTTAGTAGCCGAGTCCAATTTTGAAAATAACGGATGGATGAAAAATCACTTTTCAATTTACGGGTGCGTATATTTTATTGCGTGTATGATATCAATGCTTGCTGCAATTCCTTACTGGATATCAATAGGGATGTTTTAGTTTAATAAAGCTTTTCTTACGGCGTATTGCCATTCGGATAAGAGTTTATCTGCTTGCTGCCTGCTCATTTTAGGATAAAATATTTTTTGTATTTTGATATTTTGCCTGATATCTTCTTTTGATGAATAAAATCC
Source organism: Eubacteriaceae bacterium UBA6119 (assembly GCA_002423395.1). GTDB lineage: Bacteria > Bacillota > Clostridia > Eubacteriales > UBA1433 > UBA1433. The sequence goes on along the minus strand of DIVZ01000004.1, from coordinate 74,931 downwards.
GCAGGCAATACCGGCAAGACAAGCCGCGCCTAAAGCCGTTGTTTCAATTACCTCCGGTCTTGTTATCGGTATTTGCGATATGTCGGCTTGATGCTGCATTAAAAAGTCGTTTTCGCTGGCGCCTCCGTCAACCTTTAATTCGTTTATCGGTATATTTGTATCTTTTGATATTGCATTTAAAATATCATTTGTCTGATATGCAATTGACTCAAGAGCGGCTCTTACTACATGATTCTTATTGGCTCCGCGTGTAAGCCCGCTTATAACACCTCTTGCGTACATGTCCCAATATGGTGCTCCGAGCCCCGCAAAAGCGGGAACAATATATACTCCGCCGTTTGATTCGGCTTTTAAAGCTAAATCTGCTGATTCTTTAGATGTCTTTATAAGCCCAAGTTCATCTCGCAGCCACTGAATGACTGCGCCTCCCACGAAAACGCTTCCTTCAATAGCGTAAGAAATTTCGTTATTTATGCTAGCGGCAATGGTTGTAAGCATGCCGTTGGAGCTTAAAAGCATTTGACTTCCTATATTTGCAAGCATAAAACATCCAGTTCCGTATGTATTCTTTGCGCTTCCCTGGCAAAAGCACGACTGGCCGAAAAGAGCGGACTGCTGGTCACCGCAGCATGCGCATATAGGAACTGCCGTACAATTAATTATAATATCTCCATAATATTCACTTGAGTTTTTAACTTCGGCAAGCATATTTTTGGGTATATCGAGAGCTTTTAATATAACATCATCCCAAGCAAGAGTTTTGATATTGTAAAGCATTGTTCTGCTGGCGTTTGTATGATCCGTTGCAAATACGCTTCCGTTTGTGAATTTATATAAAAGCCATGTGTCGATTGTACCGAAAAGCAAGTCTCCGCTTTTCGCTTTTTCTCTTGCACCGTCTACATTATCCAGTATCCATTTAATTTTAGTAGCTGAAAAATACGCGTCTATTACAAGACCTGTGTTATTGTGTATATAATCATTGTACATGGAGTTTTTCAAGTCTTCACATATATCGGCTGTGCGTCTGCATTGCCACACAATAGCATTATAAATGGGGATGCCTGTTTCTCTATCCCATACAACAGTTGTCTCGCGCTGGTTTGTGATACCTACTGCCGCAACTTCAGCTGCATTGACATTATAATCAATCAATAGCTGATTAAGCACATATTCCTGTTTAATAAATATTTCCATAGCATCTTGCTCGACATAGCCCGGATGCGGATATATCTGTTTAAATTCTTTTGCGCACATGCCAATAAGCCTGTAACTTTTATCGAATAAAATTGCTCTGCACGAAGTTGTCCCCTGATCTAAGGCTACAACATATTTCTTTTCCATCGGTTACTTTCCTTAATTTATTTTATTATTAATGAAATTTATTATATCTTCATAAACCTCGTTGTAATTTATCTCATTTATTATTTCGTGTCTGGCATTTTCATAAAGTTTTAATGTAATGTCTGAAATATCTGCTTCTTTCATAGAATCATATACTGCAGTAACACCTTTGCCGAAATCTCCTACCGCGCAGGCAGATCCCGAGATTAAAAGATAAGGCTTATTTTTATCAAGCATTTCATACCATTTTTTTGCGTTTATATAATCTAAGATTTCAAACATATCGTAAAAAGCAGAGGAAGTAAAAACAAAACCGCATTTATCATCTGCCACATATTTATCGACAGAAACTTCGTCTCTGTTAAGCCAGTCAAAATTTGTTCTTAAAGGTTTAAAAGGCTTGTTGTGCATATCGTTCATCAAATTATCTATAAATACGTTAGGATGTTTTGCGCCTTTAAATTTAACGCCAATTTTAGCTAGTAATTTTGCTATCTTAACAATGCTTAATGGGCCTTGTGTACCGCAGAAAATAAAACAGTCTATTCCTTGCGGGTAGTTTGAAGCAATATATCGTGCAAAGAAAGAACCCAAGGAGTGACCGAACAGAATTACGGGAACCCCCGGATACTTATGATTAATATCTTGCTTTAATTTAAGTATGCATTCTGTAACATACTTAACGCCGTCTTTATCTGAAAAAAATCCAAGGCATCCATTAGCAGAGTCGCCATGACCGGGGTAATCTATGCCGCATGATAAGATTTTTCTGTCAGCTAAAAATTCCGCAAACCTATCATATCTCCTTATATATTCAGCCATTCCATGGCAGATTAACATAATTGCTTTTATTTCACCCTCAGGTTCCCAAATATGTGCTGAAATGTCCTGATTGTTTGAAGATTTAAAGAAATACTGCGAATAATTCATATATCCTCCCAAATTTTATGTATCAGATATAGCATAATTTTAAATTTTTATAATGACGGAGTTGAACAGTATATGCTGAAAACTCCAATTGTATCGTTTTGCTCAGGTTTAGTTTTTTTGCCGTTAGCGACATTTATGATTTCATCAAAAATTTCCTGCCCCATTTGTTCAATTGAAAGTCCTTCAATAATTTTACCTGCATTTATGTCTATATCATCTTCCATGGCTTTATACAGCTTTGTCGTGGAGGCAATTTTTATTACGGGCACTGTCGGAAAACCGAGCGGATTGCCTCTTCCGGTAGTGAACAACACTATCTGAGAGCCTCCGGCTACTACGGCCGTTGTTGATTCGGGGTCATATCCTGTAGCGTCCATTACAATAAGACCTTTCTGCGTCGGGATTGTGCCGTTATCTACAACCTGATTAATCGGGCTGTGACCGCCTTTGCATACGCACCCAAGGCTTTTTTCCTGTATTGTTGTCATGCCTCCAGCCATATTTCCCGGCGCTATTACGAAATCCGCCTGGTCGCCCATGCATTTTTCCACAAGCTCATATCTGGTCTCAATTATTCTCGTTAAATCCTGTGATACCTGCTCATCTTTTGCGCGTGATTTTAAAATATCAAGCGTTCCTATCAATTCCGTGGTTTCTGTGATAATTACTGTTCCGCCTTCATCTATTACTTTATCACAAGCAATGCCGACCGAGCTGTTTGCCGTACTGCCCGAAAACGCGTCGCTTCCTCCGCACTGAAGACCGATTGTAAGATGAGACATATCAAACTCTACTTTTTTTAGTGTATTAGCTTCGCTTAAGAATTTTTCAAGTATAGGCACTGCGGCATCTACTGTTTTATATGTGCCGCTTGTCTTTTGAACATTTAAATATTGCATAGGTTTACCTGTCGCTTTTATATCTTCTGCCAGTTTATCTGTATCCATTATTTCGCAGCCTAGAGCGATGACTAAAACCGCATATACATTGGGGTGCGTTACAACATTTAAAAATGTTTTATGGTGAAGTTCAGTATCTGCAGGTCCTCTCCCGCAGCCGTAAGAATGCATTAATGTTACAATGCCGGGAACTTTTTCTTTAATTTTATGTATGACGCCGTTGCAGCAGCCTACAGACGGTAAGACTACAACATGGTTTCTTATGCCGTATCTGCCGTCTGAACGCTTATAGCCGTATAATTTTGTCATAGTCGTTTACCTCCTTTGATGTTATGTACGTGCAGATGCTGACCTTTTTTAATGTCGCAAATTGCTTTTCCAATTGAATATCCGTATTTTATTACATCTTCATCCGTATTAATATCATGAAGGCTCACTTTATGCGCAAAGGGTATGTCTGTCATCGCCTCAAAAGTTATATTCTGATCTAAAACCACCATATCGCCTTTCTTTAATTCCGCTATGCACATAGCGACATTATCTTTAGGGTTAAGTTTGATTGCATTTCTTACCATACAGACCTCCTTTTATTACATTTTTATTTGAAAATTATTTATAATACATTATATTTTATTAGTATATTTTAATTATCTATAACGTCTATATATACGAAATAAAAAAACATAAAGCCTAAATTGCTTTATGTTTTTGTTAATCTTAAAATAAGATAGGTATTATGTGCGCCTGAGCGGAATTAAGATGGCTTTGCAGTGCTAATGCAGCCATATCCGGTATACAGGTTTTTATGCCGTTAATTATGGAATAATGCTGTTTTACTGCGTAATTAATGTAAATATTATTTGTTTTTGTCAAAATTACATCATTTGGTGCATAAATGAAATATCTGTCTATATGGCACTCTATAACCGCATACATTTGCATCAAGAATTTATTGCCCGATAATTCCACTATTGTTTTATGAAAAAGTTTATTGAGCGGCTGGGCTTTTTTGAAATCAAGCGATTGAGACGCTTCATCAAAACTTTTATTAATTTGCTCCAATTGACTTATATCTTCTTTAGTCGCTTTTTCCGTAAGCAGTTGAACAGCTTTTGTCTCAAGGGCCTCTCTGGAAGTTCGCACGTCCTGAAGCTCAAATATATCAAGTTCTTTTACATGCAGACCGTGACCTGCGTGTACTGTCGCAAGACCAACCGCCTGAAGCATATTAAACGCTTCTTTGACTGTTGTTCGGCTTACGTTAAGACTCTTTGAAATATTTGAAATTGATAAATTAGTTCCGGGAGGTATGGTAAGATCGACAATATTAGAATATAAAAACTTATAAACCAATTTATTTAGCGGATCTGTAGGGTATATGGATGCAAGTTCAAAAAATTTTGAATAATTCATAAACACTCCTAAGTTATAAACTAAATATAAGTGATTAAATTATATTATATACTTACTTAATTTACAAAGTAAACATTTTGTTAGAATAAAGACACTCATTTTGTAAAAAAATTATTCAAATACTTATTTTTTTCAATAATTATGATAATCGGAAGCCCCAATATATATATTGCGAGAGCTTGGCCGACACTTACCCAGAGGGCGGCAACTGCAAAATTTACATGCAGCATATAACTTAAAATGCCGCCTATAATAAGCGAGTTTATAATAATGTACGGCAGAGGAACTAAAAACTTATTTTTTATTTTTGTTGCTATATAAGCCGAAATTGCCGTTGCGGCAGTTCCAAATATTATATCAACCAATCCTAATGGACTTGAAAGGTTTGATAAAAGACATCCCAGAGCAAGTCCGGGTATTGCAGAAGGCGTAAAATATGCCAAAACACTCGTATTCCGCTATTCTGATTTGCATTAAAGAGTTGCTTATTGGAGCGAAAATTAATGTCAATATGAAGTGAATTACGGCAATTAATGCTGATTTTATAATATATTTTAAATTTATATTCATAAACAATATTTTTGATTGCTTTTTTTATATAATAAGCAAATTTTTTGTAAAGTAAATGTTTTTTTTTGGAAATATTTTTGTTATAATATATTAACTTTGGGAGGTATTAGCAATGCCTGAATACTGTATGGTTTTTGGAAGCGATGACGAAAAAAGCTTATTCGAACTTGGTATGTGGAAAGCTTGTATGGAGTCGGATATAAGAATTAAGGCGATAGCGGGAGCCGCTTTCGGCGCTATAAATGCCGTTTTGTTGGCACAGGGCGATTTTGAAAAAGCTATTAGACTTTGGTCGAAAGCGTCAGAAAGCAAGGTTTTTTCTGATTTTTATGATTTAAGAAGAAAATATTCGGAGAATTTTACAACTCCGGAAAACAAAGAAATCTTAAAACTCATTAGATTTATTGTTGAAGAAAATGACCCCGTTATTGAAAGAATTGACAAACTGCTTAATGATAATATTGATGAACAAATTGTAAGAGCATCAAATACCGAAGTGTATATAACCACTATATCATCTTCGGATTTTTCGGCTGTTGTGCTGCCGATATCGGAAATTCCCTCCGGGCAGCTTATTGACACTTTAGAGTTTGGACTCCTAGCTTATTTGTTTTTCTATATTAGTTCGGACGAGCATGAAGTTAACATACTTGACGATGCGGCATATAAAGCTGTAAGCAAAAAGTCAAAAAAAATTTTAACACCCAGATTATTGAATTCAAATACTTTAGCGTCTAAATATTCAGAAAATGAGTTTTTAATTGTTGAAAATTCGGAATACCTGGGATTTTCATATACGCATACATTTGAGAGCATGAAAAGAAACATTCAAATAGGGCTTCTAGACACGCTAAAAACGTTTAAGATATTGTCTGGCAAAGAGTACTACATTGATATGAATGCGTCATCTTCTCTTTTCGAATGGTTTAAAAAATATTTCTGTATTTCTGTAACAGACGATATTAACCAGAAAATCGGAAGGCTGTTAAATATACATAATACGGAAATTCAAAGCAATATATTAAAGGGCGTTGAAGTTTTGACAAACTTGACAAGATATAAAAACAACAACATTTTTTTAAGTACGCTTGAAACCTGCGCGGCCCTTTTGTATATAGAAAGAGCAAAACGTTACAGCCCGGATGCTTTGATAAACGAAATAATTATATGCGCGAATAATATCATTCAGAAAAATTACGCGGCTATAAGAGATGAGGAAAATATTTTCAAGGCAATGAGCGGCAAATCGGAATTGCCGAGTTTTACGGATGAATCCAGTCCCGCAATTAATATGGTATATTTTTTATGCGCGCCTGTTAACTCAAATATTTTTATGCAGTTTATAAATAATATGAAGCCGGAAATGAAAGTGGCTATTGTAGCGCTTATCTATCTTTTAATATATTAATAAGCAATAATTTTGCCGGCTTAAGCCGGTTTTTTTTATTTCAGCATTAATCCGAGAGATATTACTATCATGCCTATAACCCAGCCAAAAAAGCATAGGGCGGCGCTTGCGTATTTGCGTGATTTAATAAGCAGTTCCTCAAGCGCAATATATACCATAACGCCTGCGGCTACTGAATAAATAATGCTCATTGAAAATGCGTTTATACTGTCTTTAAACAAAAAATATGCCAATATGCCGCCTGCGGGCTCGGCCATGCCTGAGATAAAAGTATATTTTAGAGCTTTTTTGCGGCTGTGAGTCGCGTAATAAATTGCGCCCGCAACTGCAAGCCCTTCGGGAATGTTGTGAAGAGAGATTGCGATAACTATTATTATACCGCTGTTTAAATCATACGCGCTTGACATAAAAGCAGCCATTCCTTCGGGAATGTTGTGAATTATGATGCCCGCAAAAGTAATTATGCCGACAAGAAGGACCTGTTTACGTTTTTTTTCTTCATTTAAATTAGCAACTAAAGCTACGGGCGTATCGTCAATGAAATTATTAACAATTGCCATAAGCCCTATGCCTGCAAAAAAAATAACTACTGCAAGAAAATATGAGCCGTTTTTTTCATATATATTGATATTATCTATTGCATCGGGAAGTATTTCCATAAACGAAATATAAATCATAACTCCTGCTGAAAATGACAATGTAAAAGCGATATATTTATCATTGATTTTTTTGAATAAGATTGATATTAAGCCGCCCAGACCTGTGGCAAGGCCTGCGAGAAGAGTAAGAAAAAGCGCAGTTAAAAATGTTGAGCCATTCATTTATATAAATCCTTTTTACTTTAAGTGTATTTTATAAAAGCAATAAAAATTACAATTTAAGCGATTACATTTATATATAAAAAAATATATAATAATTAAAATATAAGTGATATAATTAAAAGACTTCACCAAAAACAAACCGGGAGAGCATTATGAATAAATTCGAATACTACATTTCGAATGAGGACATGGGAGCAAGCATCATTGAAAATATTTTTATAAATCATTATATGCCAAGCGCCAATGGAGAATATGTTAAAGTATATATTTGGGGGCTTAAATATGCTTTTAATAATATGCAAACAAATATTAAAGATAAAGATATAGCAGAAGCGTTAGGGCTTTTGGAAAGCGATGTTATAAAAGCATGGGATTACTGGCAGAACGAAGGAATTGTAAGAATTATTAATAAAAATAAAGAAGAAAAGATTATACAGTATCTTAATATAAAATCTATTGTTCTGTCTTCAAAACATATAAACAGCGGGACAGGCAAAAGCACGGAACAGGATAAAAAGCGCAGGCAGATGTTTATACAAATTGAGGATATGTATAGAAGACCATTATCATCTAAAGAGATGGCAAATATAAACGCCTGGATTGATGAATATAAATTCACAGTTCAGACAGTTCTATTATTAATTGAGGATTGCGTTTCAAGAAATCATACCGAGCTTAATTATCTAAATCAGGTTGCTCAAAATTGGTATGACAATAACATCCGCACATTCGACGAGGCGCAGGATTATCTATCTGAAAATAAAAGAAGATTGGACAGATACGGCGAAATATTTAAATACTTAGGACTTAACAGACTTGCAAGCAAGCCCGAGCAAAAACTTATTGACGGCTGGTTTGATACATACGGTTTTGATATGACTACCATAAGCAAAGCCGCTGATACTACGGTAGCGGTAGACAAACCGAGCATTAAATATATAGACAGCGTTCTTAAAGACTGGTTTGAAAACGGCGAGGTTAAAGATTCTGCAGCGAAAAAACCTAAGAAAAAACAGAGCAAACATAATTTAGCGAATAAACACGAGTACGATTTTGCCGAATTGGAAAAGAAATGGTTAAACAAAGACGAGGTCGAAGAAGATGAAGTATCTTATTGAACAAACAGCTAAAGAATTTGAAAAAAAGCGTACATATGCAAAAAATCAAGCGGAACTAAATAAAAACAGAATATATAATGAAATAAAAGATTTAAAAAGTATAGATAAAAAAATTTCAGATTTAGGTATGCAGTCATTGCAGTTATTACATGCGGGAGATTTTTCAAATAAAAAAGAGATTTTCAGGCAAATTGAGGAACTAAAAGAAAAAAAAGCGGCGCTGCTTAAGGAATTTAAACACTGTGAAAAAGAATATTTGCCCAAATATAATTGTAGTATCTGCAACGACACCGGCATTGCAGAAGGGCAATACTGCATATGTTTTAAACAATCAATAGCATCAAAATTATATAGTCAGACTTCACTTGAATCAATTTTGGAAAAAGAAAATTTTGAAAATTTTAATCTTGAATTATTTTCAAATAAAGCTCCAAAAGGCGCAAAAAGCCCCAGGGCGAATATGAAAAAAATTTATCAGGATTGCGTTATGTATACAAATAATTTCGGTGAAAATTCAGCTAATTTATTTTTTGCGGGCAGTACAGGTGTAGGTAAAACATTTATGATAAACTGCATTGCAGCAGATTTGTTGAAAAAAGGAATTTATATTATATACATGATTTCAAGCGATTTAATTGATTTGATAAGAAAAAGCAGATTAAGCGAGTATTCTTCTGTTATTGACGCTTCTTTTGTTGAAGCTTTAAATTCATGCGATTTATTAATTATAGATGATCTCGGAACCGAGAATGCAACCGATTATGCTGTTGACGAACTGTTTAATCTGCTTAACAAACGCATATTATCAAATAAAAAAATAATAATTTCAACAAATCTTACATTAAATGAGTTAGACGACATGTATTCGATTAGAATATTTTCACGTATCATGGGCTGTTTTACGCCATATAATTTTATCGGAAATGATATCAGAATAAAAATAAATTAATTTTTTTTAAAATAGCTTGATTTTTTTATATTAAAATGTATAATTATAATTCATAATGAATAATAATGCAGAGGTATATAAATGAAATTAAAAGTCGGAGTTATTGGGGCTACCGGTTACGCAGGCGCAGAACTGGTAAGGCTTCTGCTTATGCATCCCTACGTGAAAATTAGCGCCGTATCATCTGTTTCATATAAAGGTCAGACTCTGAGCCAGATTTATCCCGGCATGACCGATTTATGCGACGATATACTAAACGATGAACAATATGTTTTAGATAACAGCGATGTTGTTTTTGCGTCTCTGCCTCATGGGCTGAGCGAGGAAATAGCTTTAAAATGCTATGAGCGCAATAAGCTGTTTATTGATTTAGGCGCGGATTTCAGATTGTTTGATGAAGAAGAATATAAGATGTGGTACGGCGGTGAATATAAGCAAAAAAAATTGCATAAAAATGCGGTATATTCAATTCCCGAACTTAACAGAGAAGATTTAAAAGGAGCTAAAATAATAGCGAACCCGGGATGTTATCCCACAAGCGCTTCGCTTGCGATAGTGCCTGCGCTCAAAGCCGGAATAATTGATTATTCAAACATTATTATAGATTCAAAATCGGGTGTGAGCGGAGCAGGAAGAGGTCTTAGCCTAGAGACACATTTTCCTGAGTGCAATGAAGCGTTTGCTCCGTACAAAACAGCAACGCACAGGCATACACCCGAAATAGAGCAGACTTTAAGCAAATATGCAGATAAAGATATAATCGTTACTTTTGCTCCTCACCTGCTTCCAATAAACAGGGGGATTTTATCGACAGTGTATACAAATCTTTTAAAAGAGATAAAAATCGAAGATATAATTAGACTTTACAAAGATTTTTATGCTAATGAAAAATTTGTTCGTGTTATGAATTACGGGCAGACAGCAAATGTAAAATATGTAAGATACTCAAACTACTGTAATATATCGCTTCATAAGGATGAGCGGACAGAAAGACTTATTATAGTAAGCGCAATTGACAATATGGTAAAAGGCGCGGCAGGTCAGGCAATACAAAATATGAATATTGCCATGAATATAGAAGAAGACGCAGGTCTTTGCTATATTCCTCCCTCAATATAACAGGAGGCAGAAAAATGAACATAAAAATTATAACTGGCAACGTTTGTGCGCCGCAGGGATTTAAAGCAGGCGGCATACATTGCGGAATAAGAAGAAATAAAACAAAAAAAGATCTTGCTTTAATTGTAAGTGAAAATAAAGCTAACACGGCATGTACATATACGCTTAACAGAATAAAAGCATCTCCGTTGAAAATCACCAAAAATCACGTTTCAGACGGATATGCCCAGGCGATTATTGTAAACAGCGGAAACGCAAATTCATGCAATATAGACGGTGATGAAAAAGCGGCAGCAATGGCGCGCCTTGCTGCAAAAGCGCTTAATATTTCACCGCAGGATGTAATAGTCGCTTCAACAGGGGTAATCGGCGAAATATTGCCGTTAAAGCCTATAGAAGATTCTCTGCCGGCATTATGCGGTTTGCTTAATGACTCTGACGGCATGGACGCGGCATACGCTATTATGACAACAGACACACGACCGAAAGAAATTGCGGTTGAATTTGTAATAGACAATAAAGTGTGCAGAATGGGCGCTATTGCTAAAGGATCAGGGATGATTCATCCCAATATGGGCACCATGTTTGGATTTATTACAACCGATACGGCTATTGAAACACCAATGCTTGCCAAAGCGTTAAAAGAAACTGTTGATGATACTTTTAACATGATAAGCATTGACGGAGACACGTCTACAAACGATATGGTATGCCTGCTTGCAAACGGCAAAGCAGGGAATAAAATAATCGACAATACAGGTGAAAACTACAATATATTCATAAATGCCTTAAGATACATCAGCGAATATCTATCAAAAGAAATAGCGCGTGACGGAGAAGGCGCAAGCAAACTTATAATATGCAACGCTATAAACGTATCAAGTATCGCTGACGCAAAAAAAATAGCAAAAAGCATAATTACATCATCGCTTTTTAAGGCGGCAATGTTCGGCGCTGACGCTAACTGGGGCAGGATTTTTTGCGCCGCAGGATATTCAGGAGCGGATTTTGACCCGGATAAAGTAGATATTTCGCTATCATCAAAAAGCGGAAACGTAGACGTATGTAAAAACGGATTGGGCCTTAAATTCGACGAAGACAAAGCCAAAAATATATTGCTGGAAGATGAGATTACAGTAGTAATCAACTTAAATGAGGGTAAATTCAACGCAACAGCCTGGGGATGCGACCTTACATATGACTATGTAAAAATAAACGGGGATTACAGAACATAAGGAATTGCGATGATAAAAGATAATAAAACTATAGAAGAACTGAAATATAAGTTTGAGAATAAAACAGTAGTTATAAAATACGGCGGCAATGCAATGACAAATAAAGCGGCTGCCGTATCGCTTATTGACGATATATTGTTTTTACAGTCATTAAAAATAGGTGTTGTTTTAGTCCATGGCGGAGGTCCTGAGATAAACGCTATGCTAAAAAAAACAGGCACAGAGAGCAGATTTGTAAACGGTCTGCGATATACCGACAAAGAAACTGCCGATATTGTACAGATGGTGCTTGCTGGAAAAGTTAACAAGGATTTAAGCATGCTTGTATCGCAGCGAGGCGGCAGGGCGATAGGTATATCGGGTCTTGACAGTTATATTATAAAAGCTGCTAAAATGGATAACGGCATTGATTTAGGTTTTGTCGGAGAAATAACGGAAATAAATGATGAGCCGATACTTGATTTAATCAAACTTGGCTATGTGCCTATATTATCAACTGTCGGATGCGATGAGGACGGGTGCGTATATAACATAAACGCAGATACCGCGGCGGGAGCAGTAGCAGTAAAATTAAAAGCGGCGGCTTTTGTGCTGCTAACTGACGTTAAGGGGATACTTTTAGATAAAGAAGATGAATCCACTTTAATAAATGAAATAAACACTGAAAAAGCAATTGAGTATATAAATGGCGGAATTATTAACGGCGGGATGATACCAAAAGTAAAATGCTGTATAAATGCGGCAAAAAACGGAGTGGAAAGCGCATTTATTTTAGACGGCAGAAAAGAAAATATGATAATGGCCGGTCTTTTAAACACTAAGGGCGCAGGCACGATGTTTATTAAATAATTTTTATCTGAGGTGAGTGCTATGACAAATAAAGAAATCAAAGAAAAAACAGATAATTATATAGTAAGTTCATACGGCAGATTTGACGTTGCGATAAAGCAAGGCAAAGGAGCTGAATGCAATGATTTTGAAGGCAAAAGCTATATTGATTTTACCAGCGGAATAGGTATTAATTCGCTGGGCTTCTGCGACAATAAATGGGCGGAAGCTGTTATTAATCAAGTAATGACGTTAAATAATACATCTAATTTATATTACACTTATCCCGGAGCCGAGCTAGCCGAAAAACTGACAAGTCATGCGGGAATGAAAAAAGCTTTTTTCTGCAATTCGGGAGCGGAAGCTAACGAATGCGCCATTAAAACCGCAAGAAAATACAGTTACGATAAGTACGGAAAAGGAAGACATGAAATAATAACGCTTAAGAACTCTTTTCACGGACGGACTATGGCTACTATTTCCGCAACAGGGCAAGATGTGTTTCATCAGTATTTCGATCCGTTTCTTGAAGGCTTTGTTTTCGCGGAAGCAAATAATATTGAAGATACACTATCTAAAATAAGCAAAAAAACTTGCGCGATTATGATAGAAATAATCCAAGGCGAAGGCGGAATACTTGATTTAGATGAAAACTATATAAAAGCTTTAGTAAAAGAAACACAGGATAATGACATTTTGTTAATAGTCGACGAAGTGCAAACAGGCATCGGACGCACGGGCAAAATGTTCGGTTTTCAACATTATGACTTTATACCCAATATCGCGACATGCGCTAAAGGGCTAGGGGGAGGGCTTCCCATCGGAGCGGCGCTATTTGATGAGAAAACTCAAAACGTTCTTACTCCCGGTACGCACGCAACGACGTTCGGAGCAAACCCTATAGTATGCGCCGGAGCTATAGAAGTGCTTGACAGGCTTTCATATGACGAACTTAATGAGATAGCAAAAAAGGGAGCATTTATAAAAGAAGAAACATTAAAAATGAAACATGTAAAAGGCGTTAACGGCAGAGGGTTGATGATAGGGATTGAAGTTGATATTGACAATAAGACAATTATCAGCAAGTGCATAGATAAAGGGCTGTTGGTGCTTAGCGCGAAGCAAAAAGTAAGATTGCTGCCTCCGCTTACAATATCATACGATGAAATAAATAAAGGTCTTGAAATACTTAAAAGCGTTTTGGATGAGATATAAAAATAAAGCCTCTGTTTTCACAGAGGCTTTTAATTACTTTATTTCAGATATTTGGGGTTCATATATTTCCCTAAGTTTATCCACAAGCATAAACGCCACTTGGTTAATGCTTTGAGAACCTGCAACCATAACAAAATCTCCCGGCTGCAGCCTTTGAACAAGATAATCCACTATATCGGGGAATTTACTTATACATAAGGCGGGAGTGCCGAATTTTTTTGTAACGTTTTGGGCAACCATCTCGCTTGTGATGCCCCAGGCATTTGCTTCCCTGTCAGAATATATGTCGTTCATAATTAAAAAATCACAGTTGCTCAACGCTTCTGAAAATTCTTCCAAAAAAACGAATGTCCTTGAGTATGTATGAGGCTGAAACACAACCCAGAGTTTATTATGCTCATAGTTATGGCACGCATCAACAGTTACTTTCACTTCTGTAGGATGATGGGCGTAATCTTCAAATACTTTTATATTGTTAACTTCTCCTCGAAACTCAAATCTTCTTTTAGCTCCCTGAAAACTTGCAAGAGTATCCTGTATATTCAAAACAGGTATGCCAATGAAAATGCCGCATATTACTGATGATAAAGCATTTAATACGTTATGTTGTCCGGGGACCTGAAGTTTAAAGTGACCTATTAGCTTACTGCCATTAAAGATGTCAAATTCCGGTCTGCCCAATAAATCGTATTTTATGTTATCTGCAAAGTAGTCGTTATCTTTGTTTAACCCGAATGTAACAATATTGCAGCTGCATTGCTCTGCAATGAATGATATATCTTTATCGTCGCCGTTTAATATAAGCAAACCGTCTTTTGGGACAATTTGAGCAAACTTTAAAAATGACTGTCTTATTTGGCTGATGCCGCCTTTAAAATAATCAAGATGGTCTTCCTCAACGTTTGCAATTATTGCGATATAGTGTTTTGACTGCAAAAAACTGTCTACATATTCACATGCTTCCGTTACAAAATAATCGCTTCCGCTTACTCTGTAATTTCCGTTTATTTCGCTTATTGTTCCGCCTATGCTTATTGTGGGATCGTAATTTGCATTTAAAAGCATTAAAGAAATCATAGAAGATGTAGTAGTTTTGCCGTGAGTGCCCGCGGCGGCTATAGTTTTGGGATAAAGAGTTGTGAGATAGCCTAAAAATTCAGAACGCTGCATAATGGGTATGTTTCGTTTTTGGGCTTCTATTAATTCAACATTGCTTTTATTTATTGCCGCTGTATAGACTACAAGATCGCAATCAGAGGGAATGTTATTTGCAGAATGACCTATTTTTATGTCGTATCCTTCGCTTGCAAGTTTATCGGTATAATTGCAGGCTCTCATATCAGAGCCCGATATTTTTATATTTTTATGGCTTGCTATATGAGCAAGACCGCTCATACTTGTGCCGCCTATTCCGATAAAATGTACCTTATGTATATTTTTAAAGTCGATGTTATTCATTTTTGTACCTCGATTTTAGTTATTAATATTATATCAATTTACGCATTATTATTCAATAATTGAAAAAAAATAACAATATATTACTAAATATAATAAAAATTATCACTTTTTATTAAAAAAATATTTTTTTTTTTTATTTTATCATTTATAATATATTCATAACTGCCCTATATATTTCATTAAGTAGCTGTTACTGGAAGGAGTTACACAATGCAAATCACAGACATAAGAATAAGAAAAATCTATGCCGAAGGCAAAATGAAAGCAATTGTATCTGTTACTTTTGATGATGAGTTGGTAATTCATGACATCAAAATAATTGAAGGTCAAAGCGGGATGTTTATAGCGATGCCAAGCAGAAGAACGCCCGACGGAGAATTCAAAGATATTGCGCATCCGATTAATATCGAGGCAAGAAAAAAGATGCAAAAAGCAATCTTAGAAAAATATGAAGAAGAAGCATTAAACGAAGCTGTTGCAGAATAACAAGATTATCTCCATATTATAAAAAAGGGATAACCCCTTTTTTATTTTTATGCTTAAATTTTTTGTTATGATATTGTATAATAATGAAAACTAAATTAATGGGAGGTGCATACAAAATGCATACTCAGGCTATTTTATTGGCCGCAGGCAAAGGTACGAGAATGAAAAGTGAAAGACCGAAAGTATTGCATGAAATTTGCGGTAAAAGCATGCTTTCTTATGTTATAGATAATGTGAAAAATGCAGATATAGAAAAAATTGCGGTAATCGCAGGATATAAATCGGACGAAGTGATAAAAAGCATAGAAGGCAGTGCAATAAAAACATACATACAGAGCGAACAGCTTGGCACAGGGCATGCGGTTATGCAAGCGGCGGAATTTATTGACGATAATGCTTACGTTGTAGTTCTTTGCGGCGATGCGCCGTTAGTGGATAGTGATACAATAATCAAATTGTGCAGCTATACATTTAATAATAAAAAAGAAGCCGTAGTGCTGTCGGCAAGACTTGATAACCCGTTCGGATACGGCCGTATCGTGCGAAACAATAAAAATGAATTTGAAAAAATAGTTGAGCAAAAAGACGCTTCTGAAGAGGAAGAATCAATTACCGAAATTAATTCGGGAGTTTATTGCTTTTTGGGAAAAGCATTAAAATTAGCTTTGAACAATTTAAATAACAACAATAAACAAAACGAATACTATTTAACGGATACTATAGAATATCTACTGAGTAACGGATATAATATTGGCGTTATAGAAGAGGATAATTGTGATATAATAAAAGCTGTGAATGACAGATGCCAGCTAGCTGAACTTGAAAAGTTTATGAGAAAGAAAATAAACAAAAAGTGGATGCTATTAGGCGTTAGCATGATTGACCCTGATACTACATACATAGCAAGTGACGTTGTTTTAAAAGAAGACGTTACGCTGTACCCCGGAGTTGTTATAGAAAAAGGCAGCAAAATAGGAAAAGGCTGCGTTGTTACCTCGGGAAGCATAATAACAAACAGCAAAATAGGGAAAAATTGTTATATTCAAAATTCGGTTATTACTGACAGCATTGTTGGAGATAACGTAAAAATTGGACCATATGCGCATTTGAGACCGAAATCAAGACTTTCGGATAACGTTAAAATAGGAAATTTTGTAGAGATTAAAAATTCATCATTCGGGAAAAATTCAAAATCTTCACATCTAACTTATATCGGAGACGCTGAAATTGGTGAGAATGTAAATTTGGGGTGCGGAGTTGTGTTTGTAAATTATGACGGAAAGAACAAAAATCTTACGGTTGTAGAGGACGATTGTTTTGTGGGCTGCAACGTAAATTTAGTTGCTCCTGTGAGAGTTAAAAAAGGTGCGTATATCGCGGCGGGTTCTACAATTACAGAGGATGTTGAAGAGTATGCTCTTGCAATAGCGCGAAGCAAACAGGTTAATAAAGAAAACTGGGTTAAAAATAAATAATAAAACATCGGAGGAATTTTTCTAAATGAATGGGTTATACAACAACATTAAATTAATGGCGGGAAGCGCAAATTTGCCGCTCGCGAAAGAAATATCATCTATACTTGATATTCCGCTTTGCGATACATCGACCGAGCGTTTCAGTGATGGGGAAACATATGTTAATATTAACGAGTCGGTAAGAGGCTGCGACATATTTGTAATACAAAGCGTTTCGTATCCTGTCAATGATAATTTAATGGAGCTGTTAATATATATAGACGCTTTAAAAAGAGCGTCTGCCGCAAGGATTAATGCGGTTATTCCATATTACGGTTATGCAAGACAAGACAGAAAAGTATTGTCAAGAGCTCCTATTACGGCAAGATTAGTTGCCGATTTAATAACTGCGGCAGGAGCGGACAGAGTAATTACAATGGATTTGCACGCGGACCAGATACAGGGATTTTTTAATATTCCGATGGATCATTTAACGGCTACAAGCGTAATTGTTGAAAATATAACCGAATTGGGACTTACTGATTTTGTTGTTGTTTCGCCCGATGTGGGAAGCGTTAAGCGAACAAGAAAAGTTGCAGGAATGCTGGATGCTCCGATGGCTATTATTGATAAAAGAAGGTATGCTACAAACGCTACGGAAGTAATGCAGGTTATAGGCGAGGTAGAAGGAAAGAACTTGCTTTTAATAGATGATATGATTGATACTGCAGGCACAATGACTAACAGTATAAAAGCTCTTAAAAAAATGGGAGCGAAAAAAATATATGCCGCCGCAACTCACGGAGTGCTTTCGGGAAAAGCCATTAAAAATTTAGATGAGGCGCCTGTTGAAAAAGTATTTATTACAAATACTATTGAGCTTCCTAAAGAAAAGCAAATTGAAAAAATACAAGTTGTTTCGGTTGCGGGAATTATAGCTAAAGCTATTGACAGGGTACATAAAGGCAAAAGTGTTAGTATTTTGTTTGACTAAGAAATAAAGTAAAAAGTTCCGGATTAACCGGAACTTTTTTATAAGTTTAAAAACATATCCTCATATGCTTTGATGGCTGCAATATTACGCTTTCGTGACATTGAGGCAACTTCAAATTCTTCGTGCATCAGTAGTCCGTCGCAATTATCAATCATTTCTTTAGCCTGATCTATATCAACAAATATCGGGTATAAAGCCCAGTCAGTTTCCAAATTAGTAAGATGCATATTATTGCTTATATTTTTTGCCTGAGCTGAAAAGTAATATGTAAGCTGGAGCATATTGCTGTATTCTATGCTTGCGCCTATTTCTTTTAAACAGCATACTTCTATACCCGTCTCTTCTAAAGATTCCCTGACTGCTGTGTCCCTGATATCTTCGCCTCTCACCACGCCGCCTCCGGGTATGCCGCAAATATTTAGTTTATCGCTTTTCAAAAGTACTATTTTATTATCCTCAGTTTTTATTATGCAGCGCGCCGCGAGCCTTAAAGGATATACGCGGTCTTCACACTTATCAATGTTTGTGTATATTAAAGGTTTATACTTATCTGAGAGAACATATTTGTATATCATAAAGGCTTGAGCGTCTGAATACATATCGGTCGCGCTTTCGCCGTCAACAAACATTATTTCATGATTGGCTTCAATTTCATCGGTCAGCCTCTCTGTAAGCTTGACTTTATAAAATATACCCGTATTAAAAACTTGCAGAAAATATTCTACGGGAGTGTCTATATACCAAGCCACAGTTTCAAGTTCTCTTACTATTTCAATTTCATATCCCGTTTCTTCTAAAAATTCGCGCCTTAAAGCTTCTTCGTGAGTCTCGCCTTCCTGAACTCCTCCGCCGGGAAGAAAATAGCCGAGTTTGTTTTTAACTATAAGCACTCTGTTTTGCGCATCTGTAACGATGCCGTACACGCCTGTTCTTTGAACTACGTCGCGTTCAGGCTTTCTTATTCCGAATACCTGCAAAGCCGTTCACCTCTGTTATGTATAATAAAAAGTATGTTATTTATTTTACCGTCGCGCACATCACCGCTTTTATAGTGTGCATGCGGTTTTCTGCTTCATCAAATACTTTTGAATATTTGCTTCGAAATACTTCGTCTGTTACTTCCATTTCCGAAATACCGTATTTTTGATATACCATTTCGCCGAACTCGGTATGCCTGTCATGGAAAGACGGCAGGCAGTGAAGGAATATGACATTTTCGTTTTTAGTGTTTTTGATCATTTCCATATTAACCTGATAAGCAAGAAGCAAATCAATTCTTTCTTTGATTTTATCTTCTTCACCCATCGATACCCAAATGTCGGTATAAATTACATCGGCATTCAAGACACCCGAAACAACATCGCTTGTAAGCGTTATTGAGCCGCCAGCTGACTGCGCGATTTTATTCATTTCATCTACAAGCCATTTTTCCGGCAGAAGCGCCGGAGGGGATATTACAGTAAAATTAATGCCGAGTTTTGCGCATATTATTAAAAGAGCGTTTGCAACGTTGTTTCTGCCGTCGCCAGAATACACCACTTTAATTTGATTATAAGGCTTATTAACATTTTCTTTTATTGTAAGCACGTCGGCA
Source organism: Eubacteriaceae bacterium UBA6119 (assembly GCA_002423395.1). Taxonomy (GTDB): domain Bacteria; phylum Bacillota; class Clostridia; order Eubacteriales; family UBA1433; genus UBA1433. Next base: position 55,096 of record DIVZ01000004.1, on the reverse strand, counting down.
AGAGCCTGCGTGGGATGGTCAAAGTCCGTAAGACCGTTCCATACGGGAATGCCCGAATATCTGGCAAGGTCTTCCACAGTTTTTTGAGCGAACCCTCTGAATTCAATCCCGTCATAAAATCTTCCCAACACATTTGCCGTATCTTCAATGGATTCCTTTTTGCCCATCTGACTGTTTGAAAGGAACGTAACGTTTGCCCCTTCGTCATAAGCTGCGACCTCGAACGCGCATCTTGTGCGTGTTGACGTTTTTTCAAACAACAAAACAATGTTTTTTCCTTTAAGCAAATCGCCATTTATTTTATTTTGTTTTTTTAATTTAAGTTCTGCTGCGTAGTCCAGCAAATACTCAATTTCCTCTTTTGTATAGTCCATCAATGTAAGCAAGCTTCTTCCTTTTAATGATATTGCCATAATATCCTCCTATAAATCTTCTCTGCAAACAGGCATCGTCATGCATCTGGGGCCGCCGCGGCCTCTTACGAGTTCCGAGCCTTTTACCGAAATTACTTTTATTCCGTTTTTTTCAAGAACGCTGTTTGATACTTCGTTTCGGTCGTATGCTATTACTACTCCCGGTCGTAAGACGAATGTGTTGGTGCTGTCGTTCCACTGTTCTCTCGCGGCTATTATAGCGTCTCCGCCGCCGCTTTTTATAAGCCGTATATTTTTTATATTAAGCGCATCTTCCAATGCTGATTTTAAAGTATCCATTCGCTTATATTTAATATTGTCTTTGCTTTTAGTCATTTTAACAACATTTAAGTTATCGTCAATTGAAGGGTATATTGTGAACTTATCATAGTCCACCATTGTGCATACAGTGTCGAGATGCATAAAGGCTCTTATTTTGGGGAGTTGTATTGCGTATATATTTTCTATGCCTGAATTACTTTCAAACAAATTTTCCGCAAGTATCTGCACAGCAGATGCGTCCGTGCGCTGGCTTATGCCTACGGCTACGGAAGTCTTACTAAGTACAAGAATATCTCCACCTTCTATCGCGCTGCCCTGATTTAAGTTATCGTACCAAAGAGGCACGTTTTTATTTGCAAAAAAATCGTGGTAATTATATATCGCCCTTATAATATGGCTTTCCCTGTTTCTTACAGGATTTTTCATTGAATGTATTGAAAGCCCCGAGCCTATAACCGCCGCCGCGTCGCGCATAAAGTACATGTTGGGAAGCGGCGAGATGTAGAACATATACATTTGAGGCATATAGTCGCTTAATACTTCACGCGTTTTTATACGCGCTATGTCTTTTACATTAAGCCCCGCTATTAAACATCTTGCCGCATCTTTAGCGTCCAGATCATAAAGATATGCAAGAATGCATTTTTTAATATAATCGCATCCTAAAATATCATTTCTTATTATTTCGCCTAGTATTTTTGATTTATTGTTTTTATCTTTTAAAATATCGCACAGGAAATCCTCAATATAAAGCACTTGCGCTCCGCAAGACGAAACAGCTTGCGCAAAACTGTCGTGCTCCTGCTGCATTGCTTTAAGATAAGGTATATCTTCAAACAGAGACAATTCAAGATTTTGCGGGACAAGATTAAGAAGTTCTCCGTCCGGTCTGTGCAGAAAAACTGTTTTTAAATTTCCTATTTCGCTTGTAATATTTACTGCTTGTAAATTCATAAAACACCTTTTATATTTTTATTATTATATAACAAATAATTAAAATCATAAATTAAAATATTCAATTATAAATAATAATCAATAACAACAAATGATTGTATACATTTTCATAATAAAGATTTATAATAAATTATCATTTTGACAGAAAGGATTTTTTTATGGAGCAGGCAATTAAAATTCAAAATGTCATTAAAAAGTACGGCAAAAAAACTGTCCTTAACAATGTCAGCATGGACATACCAAAAGGCTGTATATACGGTATTATAGGGCCTTCCGGAGCGGGCAAAACAACGCTTGTAAAATTAATGGTCGGTGCGGAAAAGGCTGACGGAGGATGCGCCGAAGTGCTGGGGCGTAAAATGCCTAACTTAAAAGCGCTTCAGAATATCGGCTATATGTCGCAGTCGGACGCTTTGTACGCCGATTTGACGGGCGGTGAAAATCTTGCGTTTTTCGCGCTTTTGTTCAAGATGGCAAGAAGCAGACAGAAAGAGCGTATTGCGTACTGCGCTGGAGTAGTTGATTTGCATAATGAGATGAAAAAAAGAGTATCGGCTTATTCGGGAGGAATGAAAAGACGCCTCGCGCTCGCGGCGGCGCTGATACAAGACCCCGAGATTTTAATACTTGACGAGCCGACTGTAGGGATAGACCCTGAGCTCCGCGCAGGCATATGGCGCGAATTAAAAAGGCTTAAAGACGAAGAAGGCAAAACGATAATAATAACAACGCACGTTATGGATGAAGCGGAAAAATGCGACTATCTCGCCATGATAAGAGAAGGCGTTTTAATAGAAAGCGGCTCGCCTGATGAGCTTGTTAAACAGTACGGTGTTGACAGGCTTGAAGACGTGTTCTTAAAAGCGGGGAGGGACAGAAAGTGAGAGTAAGCGCAATAATAAGAAGAATATTACAGCAGATGCGCAGAGACAGACGCACGATGGCGCTTATATTCATAGCTCCGCTGTTTGTGCTTTCGCTTATGTATTTTATATTCAACGGCGAGGACATTAACCCCAAATTAGGCGTTGTGAATGTAGACAAAGAAATAGTTACCGCGCTTAAAGACGCGGATATAACTGTAACTAAACTTACCAAAGCCGACAATAATGCGATAATTGAGAAAAATCTTGACGGTATGCTTGTTCAGAAGGACGATAAGTTTACGCTTACGCTTACAAACACTGACCCTAATTTATCAAAAGGTCTTGAAATTAGAGTAAAAGAAAATATTTCCTTGGAAATGATTGGGGAACTGATAGATACGTTAAGCAGAGGGAGAGTAGATTTTGAAGACAAAGAGCTTGATATGGACGTGAAATACATATACGGAGACGAGGACACTACAAGTTTTGATACATTCAGTCCGGCTTTAATAGGTTTCTTCGTATTCTTTTTCGTTTTTTTAATATCAGGTATAGGGCTTCTAAGAGAGCGAATGACGGGCACTATGGAAAAGCTGATGTCCACTCCCGTTAACAGATGGGAAGTCGTTGCCGGGTATTTAATAGGTTACGGAATTATCGCGATGGTGCAGACAACTGTTACGGTTTTGTTTGCTATAAAGGTTTTGGATATTGTGCTTGTGGGCTCCATTTGGAACGTACTTATAATATGCACAATGTCTGCGATTGTTGCGCTGTCGCTTGGAATACTGCTATCGGCGTTTGCTACGAGCGAATTTCAGATGATACAGTTTATACCGATAGTAATTATACCGCAGGCGTTTTTCTGCGGACTGTTTCCGCTTGAGGGAATGGCGAACTGGCTGCAGGCTATAGCAAAGATAATGCCGATGTATTACTCGGCGGACGCGCTTAAAGCGATAATGTACAAGGGGGTCGGGCTTGGGGATGTTAAGAAAGACATGTTAGTGCTTGCGGGATTTGCGGTAGTGTTTATAGTGCTTAATGTGGCGGCACTGAAGAGGTATAGGAAGTTGTAATTAGTTAAAGGGTAGTTAAAGATAAAAGGCAGCGTGAGCTGCCTTTGGTTTTGTTAATGTTTATTTTTATCTCTAAATGATTTTTTAACTTCTATAGCATTTGGACGTAAAGGTCCTGCTTCGTTTTCTGGGAATGGTATTTTTAAGCATTCTTCTCTAACAGTAAAAAAATTCAAATTAATTTTTTCACATATACTTTTTTGCGAGTAATTGAGTAAAAAGTCTTTATTATTTTTACCCCAGTGAATGTTAGTTTTAGAATTATAATGTCTTTTCTTTGTTTTTACTAATCGTTCTATTACCCAATCGCGTTCTGAATTATTAAAATAAATTGAATTATTAGCATTATAAAGAAAAAGTTTATTTAAATTATTTATTTGGTCAGCACCATTTATTTCAATTATATCATTTTTAGTTTTGCATTTATATATCGCTTGATCAAAAAGGCATAGACATAATCTTGGCGATAATGGCAAAAAACATTGTACTCCGAAATTTCCCCAACCATATTTTTTTTTATAATTCCTTTGTATAAACATTTGGTTATATCTAATAACAGGACAATCGCTTGTTATAAATTGTATATTTGAATTATTTTTTATTAAGACTGGGTTTAAATCACTCATAATACAAACCATCTCACTTGTGCCTTTAATAAAAGGTAAAATAGGGCTATCAGCACTTACTTTAGTATTTTTAATATAATAATCCAATTCATCTTTAGTTATTTTATTATTATTATAATATGTCATTTTTGCTATAGCTTTGTATATGGTGTCAATTTCGTTATTTAAGTCAGCAGCTGCTTGAATAGTACGAGCTTCACTTAAATATATAAACATTAATAAATTCGCATAGTCTTCTGGTTCTTTTGAAATAATTTCTGAGTTTATTATATCTTTTATTAAAATTGCCCATTCATTTTCTAAATTTGCAAACCAATCTTCAATTTGACTATCTTTACCGTATAAATAATCTTGACCAGCTATATCTTTTATTGATGCATCTTTTACATACTGGTTATGAGACAAAAGATACATTCCGATACTTTTAGTGTTATTTGAAAAATTTCTTAGATAAAATTTAGGCACGCTATGATTAAATTTTTTTTCCATATATTATATTATACCATATTGAAATTCCACTTGTTTAATTTAAGAGATATTAGTCACAAAATTAAATATTGTTTTAATTATTATATAACTTTCATACATTCTTGCAAAATAAATACTGCCGTGTTATGATATTATGCGTGATTTGGCATTGTTTGCTAAATAAAATATTACGAAAAAACTAATACTTAAATTTAAACAATATTGGGAGCTATTATGGAAAAGACGTTGCCAGAAATTAATGTGCTGTGGACCGGCGGATGGGACTCTACATTCAGAGTGCTTTTTTTATCAAGACAGGAAATTACGCTTCAGCCGCATTATATATATTACGAAAACAGACGCTCAAGAGACTTTGAAATAAAAGCTATGGAAGAAGTGTCAAAAGACATTTTAGCAGACCCGAAAACAAAATGCGTTTTTAAACCCGTTAAAATTGTGCAATTTAAAGACATACCCGAAGATAAGGAAATCACCGAAGCGTTTAACCGAATAAGACAGCAGATTTTAATAGGACCGCAGTACGAATACCTCGCGAGATACGCAAAAGGGTTGGGAAGCCTTGAGATAGGCGTAGAGCAGGGCGGACTTGCCGAAGCGATGATGAACAAGTTCGGTGAAATGGTGCAAACAACAGACGAAAACGGACTTGAGTACTGGGAGCTTAACAAAGAAAAATCTACTGATGATTTAAACAAAACATTCGGGCTGTTTAAATATCCGCTATATAAAATGACTAAGCTTGAAATGAAAGAAAAAGCAATTGAAATGGGCTTTTTAGACACAATGTACAAAACGTGGTTCTGCCATTTTCCGCATAAAGGCAAAGCGTGCGGAAGCTGTTTTCCGTGCAAGTTTACTATACAGGACGGACTGCCCGAAAGATTTACTAAAGCCGCTTTAAGAAGGTTTAAGACCGATCAGAAACACGGCGAAAAAGAATGGTATAAAAAATATAAAAAGTACAGAAGAAGATATTTTAATTATTAAATTAAATGAGCAGATTAACTGCTCTTTTTTGTTGTCTTTAATCTTTTATTTTAACGGTTTTATAGGCTTTGGTTAATATATCCTGAATGCAGTCACCGTGCGAGCGTATTAATCTTTTTAAGCCGAACAGGCAATCGGGATCTTTAGTTATTATGTTTATACCCTGGTTGCATGTAAGGGTTGCTTTAAACCGCATTTTCTTTAAAACGTCCTCCGAGCTTTTGTCTGACTTACCATACGGATATGCGAATGTGTTGGGTATCTTTCCCGTATACGCTATTATTTCGTACTGGAGCTTATTAATGTCATCTTTCAACGCTTTTTCGTATGACACCAAAGGTTCATATGAATTGGGCAGAACGCCGAATCTTTTGCCGTAATTGTAGTGCAAATCGTAAGTGTGGTTTTGTATTTCAACTTTTCCCGATTTAAGCATTTCATTAATCTGATCCCAGTTTACATGGGAGTAGTCTATGTTGTCGTCGTGAACTTTTGTAAACTCGTCAGTATTTTTTCCTATTATTGAAAACACTATTTTCATATCGTATTTTTCAAGGAGCGGATAGGCGTATTTGTATGTGCTTAAATAGCCGTCGTCAAATGTGAGAATTATCGGGTTTTCTGGAAGAGAACCGCCGTTGTTAACATAATTTATCAGCTCCGTCATGGTTATTGTATGATAATTGTTTTCTTTAAGATACTTTAAATCGCCTTCAAACTCTTCGGGGCTTATTACGTCTTTTCCGAGCTTGAAAGTTTTTATTTCATGATACATTATAATAGGAACATAAATTGCGGCATCATCGCTTTGTGCATCTTGAGCTGGATATTTATTATTGTAAAATAAAATTAAAACCGCAGTTATTGCGATAAGAAAAAATATAAAAAACAAGTGTCTTTTTTTGAATAAGATATGCATATAATCTCTCCGCAAAGTTTTGTATATAAAAATATATTTTATTCGCGGAAAAATTATGTTTTTATGTTATATGAGTAATTCTATATTATTTTTATCAAATTTAATAAGTCCTTCATCCCGCATTTGGGACAGCTCGCGCGACATTGCGCTTCTGTCTACAAACAGAAAATCTGCAAGCTGTTCACGGTTTAACGGTATGGAGAAAGTGTTTGAATTAAAAATTTCTCTTTGAAGCTCAAAGTACGCAAGCAGTTTATCCCGCGTAGTTCTGTTTGACAATACATGAAGTTTGTCATTAAGATTTAAGACATCCTCCGCAAGGATTTTCAGCATATTTTCAATAAGCTTTGCGTGAAATACACAAGCGCTGCTGCAGGTGGTTATTATGCGTTTGTAATCAAAAAGCAAAACTTCGCTGTCGGAAAGAGCGAGCACCGATATCGGAGCTTTATCAAGTTTTGCGCAGGCGAACGCTCCTCCGAACATTTCTGAAGGAGAGTATTCCTGCAAAATACTGCGATTGCCCTGATAAGTGTCTTTTACCGCCGCAAGTTTACCTTTCTGCACTACTCCTACATAGTCGACTTTTTGTCCTTCCAAAAAAATATAGCTGCCCTTTTTACATTCTTCATACCTTACATTCAGACAGGCGAACATTGACGTTAAATTTGAGTAACTGACGTTTTCAAAAAGCGCGTTTTTTGATATGACATCAATATTTATATTCATTACATAACCTCTTTTTGAACATTAAAGTTATTTATTTTATATCTGTTGCAAATGCAACTTACTATATAGCTCAATGTTATTATAATTGAGATAAATAAGCAACAAAAATTAAAAAAATGAACGGAGGATAAAATTATGTCAATGTTTTGTTTCCAATGTCAAGAGACGGCAAAAAACACAGGATGCACTATAAGGGGCGTATGCGGCAAAAGCGAAGATTTAGCAAAATTGCAGGATTTGTTAATCTATACAATCAAAGGCGTTTCGGAGGTTGTTGTAAAAGCCAAATTAAAAGCCGAGAATATTCCCGATATAAATCGTCAAATGCTTAACAGTATGTTTATGACTATTACAAACGCAAACTGGGATGAAGAAGCTTTTATAAATCAGATCAAAAAAATGATAGCTTACCGAGAAGAATTAATTAATAAGACTAAACTTAAAAATTTGAATGACGCAGCTGTTTTCAATGTTACGACACGTGAAGATATGATTAATAAGGCATCAAACGTAGGAGTGCTTGCAACCGAACATGAAGATGTAAGATCACTCAGAGAAATGATAACATACGGACTAAAAGGTATGGCAGCTTATGCTGAGCATGCATTAAATATCGGAAAAGAAAACAATGAAATTTACGACTTTTTATATGAAGCGCTTGCGAAAACTTTAGACGGAAGTTTAACAGCCGATGATTTAGTAGCTTTAACACTAAAAACGGGCGAATACGGCGTAAAGGCTATGGCGCTTTTGGATGAGGCCAATACTTCAAAATACGGGCATCCAGAAATAACGAAAGTTAATATCGGAGTGCGAAAAAACCCCGCGATTCTTATTTCCGGTCATGATTTGACGGATTTGGAACAACTTTTGGATCAGACTAAAGGCACGGGCGTTGATGTATATACGCACAGCGAAATGCTGCCTGCCCACTATTATCCTTTCTTTAAAAAATATGATAATTTTGCAGGCAATTACGGAAATGCCTGGTGGAAACAGCTTGAAGAGTTTAAGACATTTAACGGCCCGATATTATTTACAACGAACTGCATTGTTCCGCCGAAAGACGAGGAAATAAAAAACAGAATATTTACAACCGGCTCAACCGGATATACCGATTGTGCGCATATAGCAGCGGATGAAAACGGTAAAAAAGATTTCAGTGAAATAATAAAGCTTGCAAAAACATTGCCTGCGCCGGAAGAGATTGAGACTGGAACTATAGTAGGCGGATTTGCTCATAACCAGGTGCTGGCGCTTGCAGACAAAGTTGTTGATGCGGTAAAAAGCGGAGCAATAAAAAAATTCTTTGTAATGGCGGGCTGCGACGGCAGGATGAAATCAAGAGATTATTATACTGAATTTGCTCAAAAACTGCCGAAAGACACAGTTATTTTAACGGCGGGCTGCGCTAAATATAAATATAATAAATTAGATATGGGTGATATCGGGGGAATACCGAGGGTGCTTGACGCAGGTCAATGCAATGACTCATATTCACTTGCGGTTATAGCGTTAAAACTAAAAGAAGTATTCGGACTTGACGATATAAACAAGCTTCCTATAGCTTACAATATTGCATGGTATGAACAAAAAGCCGTTATAGTACTCTTGGCTCTTTTATACCTAGGAGTAAAAAATATACACTTAGGACCGACACTTCCGGGATTTTTATCACCTAACGTCGCAAAAGTGCTTGTCGAGAAATTTGGCATTGCAGGCATAGGTACTGTTGATGACGATATAAAAATGTTTATGGAGCAATAAAACAAATAAGCTGTTTAAATAGTTCGGATTGTTGCGATAGATTAAAAAAGCAGACTATTTTACATTAGTATTATAGTCTGTTTTAATTAAAACTGTTTTTACATCCTCAAGCAGCATTGATTCTCTTATGCTGTGAATTGCACGTTCAAGTCCAGCCGTGTTTTAGACTTTTTTATTAATTGTTATAGAAAATATTCCAACAAATTTTAATGTTATTTCTGAATTTTTTCGATATTTAAAAAGTTAGACAATGCGCCCCTATGAGTTTAATAAAATAAATTTTTAAAGTTTTATAAAAGTAATAAAATATTGTTTTTTTTTCATAGAATATATTATATAATATGGTTGGTGGCTGTGCCACCAAGAAAAAGCAATCAGAGAGGCATTCATGGAACATAATTTTACAAAAATTGAAGTAAACAGCCTTAGAGCACAGGCTTCACATGAAATTGAACGCAGAATATTTACAGGTGAGCTAAAACCCGGCGACCGACTGCCTGCCGAGAGAGAACTTGCGGCGGCGATGGGGATAAGCCGAGCTGTATTGAATTTGGCAATTCGTGATTTGGAGGCAAAAGGTTTTGTAAAAATAGTACCTCGTCACGGAGCGTACATAAATGACTATAAACAAAACAGCACTCCTTTAATGCTTATGTCATTAATAGAGCATAGCAAGGAAAAAGTTGATTTTGAATTATTTGCAAATATGCTCGATACAAGAAGACTGCTTGAGCGTGAATGCACTCGCGTAGCGGCTCAGCGCATAACCGGCAAAGAACTAGATGAATTGAAAGGGTTTTTAAACGATATGATTGCAAGTGCGTCGGAAGAATCTTTTTCAGAATCAAATTATAATTTTCACCATACACTTACAAATGCATCGGGAAATATTGTTTATGCTATGATTTTCCGATCTTTTGAAAATGCTATACGCTGGTATTTAAAAGGGTATTTTACAACAGAAGAAAAGCGCGATATATCACGCAGACAGCACAAGGAATTAATAGCTGCGCTGGAATGCAGGAACAGTGAACAGGCTGATATAGCGATTAATGCAATATTTGATGAAGGTATAAGCGGACTGCAAGAACAATTTAAACCATAATAACACCCTCGGGGGGCAATATATGCCTGCGGGGGGATTTTTTTATAAGGAGGTATAAATGGATAAGGGTATGTTCAATGAACATTATGATGCGGTAGTTATCGGCAGCGGAATGGGCGGACTTTCGGCAGGATGCAATCTTGCCAGAAACGGCTTAAAGCCGCTTGTGCTAGAGAAGCACAATCTGCCGGGCGGCGTTACTACCAGTTTTGTGCGAGGGCGTTTCGAATTTGAAATCTCTGTACAATGCATTACAGAGTACGGCAATATTGAGGGTATGGGACCTATATATAAATTCTTTCATGACGAGCTTAATCTCGATTTGGAGTTTCCAAAAATGAATGAGGGACGGTTCTTTTCTATGAAGGATAAGGACTTAAAAACAGTCCTGCCGCTTAAAAAAGATGAGCTTATAGCGTTTATTAATCACCGTGTGCCTGGAAGCGCAGAAGCTGTAAGAGAATACCTTGACTTCTGTGACGAAATGCTTAGAGCAATAAATTTTATCAATGACAATGACGCGCAAATTAAACCTATGGAACTTATCAAAAAGCACAAGGGAATTGTCGCGGCTTCAGGGCTTACTGTAAAAGAAGTTACTGATAAATTCAAAATTCCGAAAGAAGCTCTTGATTTATTGGATATTTACTGGACATTTACGGGGCTGCCTATGGACATGATGTCGTTCCCGGTTTATGGAACAGTTTTATCATGCATGTCATCTACCCCTGTCTACGCTCCCCATAAAACCACATTTGAGGTATCTGCTAAGATGGCTGAAAAACTTACGCAGCTAGGCGGTGAGATCGCATACAACACTCGTGTTGATAAGATACTTGTGGAGAATGGCGCGGTTTGCGGGGTTGTTACTAATCGAGGCGAAGTAATTAAAACAAAACATATTTATTCCAACGCTTTGCCGCACAATGTATTTTGCAATATGATTGACAAAAATGATCTGCCAGTAAAAGCGCTGAAGCAACTAAACATGCGAGTGCCTGGCACAAGCTTTTTAAGCTTGTATATAGGACTTGATAAAAGCCATGAGGAGCTTGGACTTAACCATTATATGTATTATTTTGCTAAGGACGGCGATATTAACCGAGCTTACAGAGATATGGAGTATTTAAAGCCAAGCGAGTATTTTGCTGGCATGTGCCCCAACCCGCTAATAGCGGACGCATCGCCAAAAGGGACATCAATTTTACATCTTGAAACTATTACAAAATCTTCTGCCTGGGCAAGCGTTACAGCTAAAGAATATTATAAAACCAAATGCGAATTAGGAGGGGCGTTGATTGATGAGGCTTCCGAAGTGCTAGACATTCCGCTTCGCGAACATATCGAAGAAATAGAAGTGTGCGCTCCGCATACATTTGCGCGCTACATAGGCTCATTTATGGGCAATGTGTATGCTTATGACCATCGAGTATTTGACTCGGTTGTTATAAAGGCTATGACACAGGAAAAGGAACGTCCCATACACGGACTTTCTTTTGTAGGAAACGCCGGTCTGTTGATAGCAGGGTTTCCAAGTTCCATTTTATCCGGAAAGCTGGCTACGGTAGAACAAGTCGAAGAATATAAAAAGGGAGGGCGATGAGATGTCGAAAATAAAACTTATTCCCGGATTATTTGCTTTGATGCGTATGGCCGGCACGCGTAAAAAACGTATAAAAGAAGCTGACTTTAAAATACGCAATGACATTATAGGACAGATTGCAAAGCAGATGCATCCCGAATCTTTATCATTAGTTGTACACAGCGTTAGGGCGGAAAACGAAAGCGTGAGAACGTATAGGTTAATTTCTGCGCCCGACAGTACTTCATTGCCGGTGTTTCAGGCAGGGCAGTATATTTCTATAAAACTTAAAATAGGAAAGAGCCAGACCAGTCGCGCATATACAATATCGTCCGCGCCGTATGAGGCGGAAGGCGAAAACGGATATTACGAGATAACAGTCAGAAAAAAACCCGGAGGACTTGTAAGCGAGTATATTTTTGATAACTGGGCGGAAGGTGTCGGCGTTAATGCAACAGGACCTCACGGAGATTTCTTCTATTCTCCTCTGCGTGATTATAAAGATATTGTGGCTATTGCGGGAGGAGCGGGCATTACTCCTTTTAGGAGCATGATAAAGCAATTTGCCGAAAAAGAGCATGAAATGAATTTAACACTTTTATACGGATGTAAAAATGAGAATGATGTATTGTTTGAGCGAGAGATAGATGAAATAATAAAAACGCATCCCTCTCTTTTCCGCCGTGTCAATGTATATGAAAACGCTCCGGAAGGCAGACCGCAAGGATATTTAAACGCTGAGTTTATCAACTCAAATTTAGAGGATATGCAGAATAAAACCTTTTTTATTTGCGGTCCTTCTGTAATGTATGAGTTTCTAAGAAAAGAGTTTTTAAAGGTTGGAAATCTTAGAAGAAAACAGCTTAGATATGAAGTCGGGGGAGCGCCTGATAATGTGACTAAGAGGAAGGATTGGCCTGCGAATGCAGAATGCAAAACAGTACAAATAACCGTTTATATTCAAAACATCAGCTATGACATTCCCGCAAGCACTATTGAAACAATACTGACTGCTATTGAGCGCGCGGGGCTGCTTTTGGATTCTCAGTGCAGAAGCGGCGAATGCGGCATCTGCCGATCAAAACTAAATGAAGGTGATGTATATATAATAACGGATAACGACGGGCGGCGTGCGGCGGATAAGGAACTTGGATACATACACCCGTGTTCTACTTATCCTTTAAGCGACTGCCGTGTAACGATTCCTCCGTCAAATCCTATTAAAGGGCGTTAACATTTGAAGCCTAAGACATTGCATATATAGGCGAAATGACATAGCACTGTAAAAAGCGCTGAAGATATAAAAATAAAAGGAGGAAGTATATGAGCGATTATAAATTCACCCGTGAAGCCGATGCGGTTATCATAGGCGCAGGTAACGGCGGATTAGCGTCGGGTGCGACTCTTGCAAAAAACGGCGTAAAGCCGCTCATTCTCGAAAAGCACAGCTCACCGGGAGGTTTTGCCTCAAGCTTTGTGCGCGGCAGGTTTGAATTTGAGACGGCGCTGCACGAACTTGCTGATTACGGTCCAGTTGATAACAGAGGTAATTTGGGTCAATTTTTTGACGAGCTGGGACTGGATGTAGAATTTGTAGCGGTGCCCGATGCGTATCGTTTAATCACGGTGCGCGATCCGGAGGGAAATTTAGACATTACAATGCCGCTGAGTTTTGAGGCATATATTGAAAAAATGGAGGAATATGTACCTGGCTCGAAAGAGAGCGTTACAAAATATCTTTCATTATGCAAAGAAGTGTATGAGGCATTGGCATATTTGGCGAAAAACAAAGGAAATGTGGATAAAGAAGTATTGCTCGGAGAATACGGAAACTTTGTGCGAACATGCGCGGCCACGCAGCAGCAAGTTCTGAAAGCGCTTAAAATGCCCAAAAAAGCGCAAAGGATTTTAAACGCATACTGGTCGTACCTGGGAGTAGACGAACATCGTCTTAATTTTACAATATACGGCGTCATGATGTATGTTTATCTTGAAAAGGGCGCATACATACCAAAACTGCGTTCTCATGAAATATCAATGGCGCTTGAGCAAAAAATACGCGAACTTGGCGGTATATTAGAGTTAAACAGCGAGGTTGAACACATTTTAATCGAAGACGGAGAAGTAATAGGCGTTAAGACTAAACGCGGTGAATACATAAAAACGTCTCAGGTGCTGGCTAATGTATCTCAACACATGGCTTATTCAAACCTTTTGTATCCTAAAAATGAAATTCCTTCCCGCTGTTATCAGCTTACTAATGCGCGTATCTTAAGCCCGAGCGCCATGGTTGTTTATGTGGGGCTGAATAAAAGCGTTGAGGAACTGGGCATTAAGGATTATGAATTTTTCATATACGACAGTATGGATACACAGGAAAGTTACCAATCATTCAGTTCTCGCGGCCGCACCAATGTGCAGGCAACAGTTTTTCTGAATTGCGTCATACCCGACTGCTCTCCGCCGGGCACAAGCATTATGTCTATTACGACATTGCACCACGGGAGTATTTGGGCTGATGTTAAGCCCGAAGAGTACTTTGAGGAAAAGGAACGAATAGCAGAAGAACTTTTGCTTGAGTTTAAAAAAGGAACAGGTATTGACGTAATACCTTACATTGAAGAAATTGAAATCGCTACTCCCGCAACATTTGCAAATATAAACCGTAAGTACAACGGAAGTATTTACGGTTACGAGTGCGAGGTGCTTGATTCGTTAATACCAAAAACTATGACTATACAGGACGAAGATGAAAATTTGATTAAAGGACTTAGCTTTGTAGGAGGGTTCGGACGAAGATCCCATGGGTTTTCAGCGTCCTATATGTCGGGAGAATTGGCAGGGCGCTTAGTTGCGGCAAAATGGAAAGAGACGAAAAAATAGCTTTAAATAAACTAAATCATCTTATGCCGGCTTAAAATAAAAAAGAAAAGGAGTAAAAAGATGAGCGAATATCGATTTACACGCGAGGTTGATGCGGTTATCATTGGCGCGGGTAACGGAGGATTGGCGGCTGGTGCGTCTCTTGCGAAAAATGGCGTAAAACCTCTGATACTAGAAAAACACAGCTCCCCGGGAGGTTTTGCATCCAGTTTTGTTCGAGGCAGGTTTGAATTTGAGACTGCGCTGCATGTACTTGCCGATTACGGACCGGATAATAACCGAGGTAATTTGGGAAAATTTTTTGATGAACTTGGATTGGACGTAGAATTTGTGGAAGTGCCGGAGGCGTATCGGTTAATTACGACACATGACCCTGAAGGGAACTTGGATGCCGTGATGCCTATGGGCATTGAAGCTTACATTGATAAGATGGAGCAATATGTGCCAGGCTCAAGAGAATCTGTGACAAATTATTTATTGATATGCAAAGAAATATATGACGCGCT
Organism: Eubacteriaceae bacterium UBA6119; assembly: GCA_002423395.1. Lineage (GTDB taxonomy): Bacteria > Bacillota > Clostridia > Eubacteriales > UBA1433 > UBA1433. Next base: position 39,909 of record DIVZ01000004.1, on the reverse strand, counting down.
GCTATACTTAGGAAAAAATAAAGGTAATGTTGACAAGGATGTTCTGCTGAAAGAGTACGGAAACTTTGTGCGCACATGCGCGGCTTCGCAGCAGCAGGTTTTGGATGCGATTAAAATGCCTAAAAAAGCTCAGCGAATATTAAACGCTTACTGGACATATTTAGCAGTTGAAATGGACCGAATTAATTTTACTATATTCGGCGTTATGATTTATGTTTTGCTTGAAAAGAGCGCGTATATACCAAAATCGCGTTCGCATGAAATATCAATGGCGCTTGAGCAGAAGATAAGAGAGCTTGGCGGCGCAGTGGAATGCAACAGCGAGGTTGAAAACATTTTAGTCAAAGACGGAAAAGTATTGGGGGTTAAAACAACGCGCGGAGAGTATATAAAAACTACTCAGGTGGTGGCTAATATGTCGGAACATACTGTATATTCAAGGATGGTATATCCCGCGAATGCAGTACCGCCGCGCTGTTATCAGATTGCGAACGCGCGAATAATGGGGCCCGGAGCAGTAGTGGTTTATTTAGGGCTGAATAAGAGCGCAGATGAGTTGGGAATTACGGAATATGAATACCTGATATATGACAGTATGGATACTACGGATGTTTATAAAGCATTTGATTCGCGAGGGAGGACAAAAGCGCAGGCGACTGCATGCCTTAATCTTGCTATACCAAACTGTTCGCCGCCAGGTACCTGCATAATTTCTTTTACTGTTCTAAATCACGGCAACCGCTGGGCTGACGTTAAGCCTGAGAAGTATTTTGAGGAAAAAGAACGAATAGCAAAAGAGATACTGGATGAATTCAAACTTGCCACAGGTATAGACCTTGCGCCGTATATAGAGGAAATAGAAATTGCCACTCCTGCGACTTTTGCGAATATAAACAAAAAGTATAACGGAAGCATTTACGGTTATGAATGCGTGGATTGGGATTCGCTGATTCCCAAAACAATGACCATACAGGACGAAGATGAAAACCCGATAAAAGGTCTCAGTTTCGTAGGCGGATTTTCACGGAGATCACAAGGATTTTCAAGTTCATATATGACCGGAGAAGTGGCGGGAAGAATTGCTGCCGCTAAATGGAAGGAGGAAAATAAAAATGTCTGATAAACTAAAAATTAAAATAAAACCGCTAGCTTTTATGGATTTGCTGGCGTTTAAAAATCTGGTGCCGAAACGCAAAAAAATGTTTGATAACGCTTCAAGTGCAAAACCTGAAGAAAAGCCTGTTGTGAATGTACTTGCAAAAAGGCTGCATCCCATCAGGCAATACATGACTATTGAGGAAGTTAAGGATGTGGCGCCTGACGTAAAAAGTTTCAAGCTGAAAGCAGATGCATCGAAAGGCACAAATGAACTTGCTATGTTCAGAGCAGGGCAGTATTTATCCGTAAAACTTAATATAGAAGAAGAGCGTTTAACACGACCGTATTCTATAGCGTCGTCGCCGAAGGATTCGCTTGAAGGTTACTATACTCTGACAATTAAGCACGCCGCTTTTGCTACAGATTATTTATGGGAAAACTGGAAAGCGGGCGCAAAGATTGAAACATCAGGTCCTGAAGGACAGTTTTATTATTCCGCTCTTCGTGATATGGAGCATATTGCCGCTATTGCCGGAGGCAGCGGAATAACGCCGTTTTTAAGCATGATTTCTGATTTTAACGATAAAGGCTGGCCTGTTAAATTCACATTATTTTACGGATGCAATACTATAGCTGACATTGTTGAACGCAAAAAGCTGGATTTGATTGCAGAAAGCAGCGGCGGCAAATTTAAAGCAGTATTTGTAATAGCTAAGGAAAAATGCGAAGAAGGAATGGAGACGGGCTTTATAACGGCAGAGCTTATAAAAAAATACATAAAGCCTGAGGAATGCAGCTTTTTCATATGCGGACCGCAAGCAATGTACACATTTATAAACAAAGAGTTAAGCGCGTTTTCGCTTCCCAAAAAGCAACTTAGATATGAAGTATTCGGCGAATCCAAAAATGTAGCTATAATGGATGGCTACCCTAAAGACGTTGCTGAAAGTTTTTCAATAAATGCTAAATACAGAGGAGAAATGATACATATAACGGCCATTTCAAGAGAATCAGTTCTTGTCGCAATGGAAAGAGCGGGATTTGCTCCGCCGTCCAAGTGCCGAAGCGGTCAATGCGGGTTCTGCAGAACAAGGCTGATATCGGGGGATGTGTATATACCTGCGGAGAATGACGACAGAAGAGCGGCAGATAAGAAGTTTGGCGTAATACACGCTTGTTCGTCTTATCCTTTATCCGATCTGACTATCGAAGTGCCGTATGATGAGGTGTGAGAAGTAATCGGTTTAGCAGCTGATTATTAAAAACCAATACACCAACAAGCAAAAGCCGGTCTGATATGACCGGCTTTTGCTATGCTAATTTTATTTTCAATCTTGTATTTGCGTAATTAATATGTCCCAAAATTTCAATGCTATCAACATATTTGTCATAGTAATAATCTCCGCAATTTTCAATTCCTATATCGTTTACTATTTTGACTATAAATCTATTTAGTTGATTTTATATAGTAATGCGTAATGGAACGTCAAAAATGCTTAAATTATATGCAATTACAATATATCATGACTCGTTTTTAGAAAATGCTGTTTCATAAATATTATTTTCAAGTTATCTTCGAGCTTGCAGGTTTCTTTTGCGTGAAACAGCCAATAATATAATTGCCGATATCAACAGTATGCCGCCTGCAATGCAGACAATCCAAATCCATGGACTGGCTGCCGAACGCTCTATGCTGACTATTTGGAAACGACTGAACTTGCTGATGCTGAACCGGATTTGTGTAGGTACATCATTAGTATACACCAGCGTACCGTTGACTAACTGTGTTGTGCCGTCTTCATGCTCAACATATATGCACAATGTTTTTAAAAACGTTTCATCTTTCAGTTGTTCATTTGTTAAGCCATCCAGCGGCAGAATTATGGTTGTAGCTAAATTTTCCATGTTGGTTTGTATAGTTTTGGGTGTACCGAATACTTCCCCTGATATATTTGATATAGAGAAGACTGTCCCGTCACTGCGAAACGCCTCTTGTGCATCCTCTGATTGATCTGCAGCATTTACGATACGGAAAAATACCGACATTTCATTCTGTGCCGCTTGTTTAAGCGTTTCGGCGGAGAACATTATAGTTCCCGCGGGAGATGTTAATGTAATTCCAAGTCCGTTTTGAGCAATTGTCGAAACTGTGTCCGGCAATACTTCAAAGGCGAATTCGTCTGCCGGAGAATTTGATATGCTGTCGATTGTTACGACAATATTATCTGATGTACCGTTTTGCGCGATAAGTTTTCGTATTGTATCCGCAGTTACCGAAACATAGTCAATTTTAGTTCCGTCATTTAATAAAGTCTGATAAATCGGTTCGCTTTTTGTGCTGTTACCTGCCTGTATGTCAGCTGAGCGATTTGTAATCGTGCGAAGTTCATTTTTTGTGACGCCTTGTCGTTTAATTATCAGCAAAAACGTTTTGGAGAGAGAATCTTCACCTTTTGTCGCCGTAGCAGTGATAATAACGCTTGTATCATTGTACTGAGGACGTGTGACAAAACCTGTTGCAGCACCATCTGAATTTTGTTCAATATGAACTATATTTGCATCTGATGATGCCCATACAATATGCGTATTTGAAACTGAGCTGCCAAGCATACTAAAATTATCTGTAACGCATTCCCACGTGTTGCCTTTTGCGAATTTGAATGTTGTGTTCAAAGTCAGTGATTGCGGCTCCGACGTCTGCGGAATAACTGTAACGGGTTCTTTTTTTGTCCATTTTGCATATAGAATGAGATCTTCTGTTACCTTCGTACTGAAGCTGTATGTTTTACTTAAGCTGCTGTCAGAATACCAGCCGCTGAATTTATATCCGCTCATTACCGGGGTTTCCGGTTTTGTTGCACTATATCCGTATTTAACATTTTGATTTTCAATTGTGCTGCCGCCGTTAGTGTTGAAACTGACAGTATAATAATTTATTGTATACTGAGCCGTTATGGTAATAGTATTCGTAATTTCATCGTAAGTATTATCCCAACCGGTAAAGGTATGCCCTGTGCGCTCCGGATCATCAGGAGCCTCGGCCGAGTTACCGTATCGTACCGTCTGTGTTTTTAATACTGTTCCGTCCCAGTCATTGAAACTGACAGTATAGTAATTTATTGTTTTGCTGCCCGCAGCGTCACTTATAGTGATGTTTTCTCCGGTATCTTCACCGCCTATATAAATGTCATATGTTCCGTTATGCGCCACAGCAGTATAAATACCAGTGTCTGCGCTTTCGGCTGCAGCTACAGTGATGCCGCTCTGCCTGAGTTCCACAGTCCCGGATGCTGCTGTAAGAACATCATCTTTGCGCGTATTGACTGTGGCTGTATATACCGAAGTGGTTTTGACTGCATCTTTTACGATGCCTGCGGCAGAACCTCCGTCGAATCCCGAAAATTCCACGATATAACCATCCAATTTATCAAAACTATCTCCGCTGTCATCCGGATAAGCGCCGAGGTCATCCCAATATGCCCCTTCCCATCCGATGTATACGAAGTCGCCGCAGTTGGGCTCTCCGAAATGCCAAGGTGAAAAGCCGTCCGTGTTATACGCGATCTCCTGTCCCGCTTCCGGTCCGTCTATCCAGTAATACTTTACGGTATCCGTCTTTGCGTTTATGTATGTGCTGGTATCAGCGGGATTGAAATCGCTGAAGGTGATAGTATAATCTAACAGAAGGTTTTTCCGCTGGTCGGCTGTCGCGCCTGAGAGGTGCGAATATGTAATTTCATTGCCGTCTATGCCTCTAATTATGTTCGGAGAAGAAACAGTGCCTGTATTTCTCTGCCAGAGACCCCCCATCCATGCGTCGTACCAGTGGTCGCTTCCGCTTCCGCCGGTATCTGTGAGCTTCAGAAGAATTGAGTTTTCATTCTGGCTGGCAGCTGTAGCGATATAACCTCTTCCTCCGAAATATGGGTCTTGCGTTTCGCCTGCCGCGAGCACTGCGCTCTGCCAGTCTATGCTGCCGCTGATATAGCGGTAAAAATGTCCTTCAAAATAAATATCATCATCATTAGGCGAGACAGTGCTTGAGGTAGCCCTGATGGTTTGCGGCTTTGTATTGTCTATTGAATAGATGATGTCACTTAGCAGAGCTTCTGCTGCCGAGGCATCAGTAAAAGAAAATACCGCACTGTCGAAATGAATGGCTGAGCTATAAGTATTAATATAATTCGAGCCGCTTGTGCCGCCGAGGAATGTAAGCGCGCCGCCCAGTGACGGTACTGTAAAATAACCGCTGTCTGTTGATATTGTTACCATTTCAGCGGCATCAGGAAGGTCAATTCCGCAGTTATATGTTGTCGCGCCTGTCCATGTGACTGTGGTAAGAAAAATGTCGCCTGAAGGTTGATGCAACGTTCCACTGTCTGAGGCGAACGTTGGGCTTGCGCCGGTGTTATCGCCCAAAGGCAAGTTTCCGTATTCAACAAAGTAGCCCTTTGCATCCCATTCACCGGTGCCGGCAGTGTCATAATGCTTATCATTCCAGGAAAATGATGTACCGTGTTCTCCTATATTTCCTGAAATTTTAAGTGTGGTAAGACATGTTTCGTAGTCGCCGCTCGTACTGCTGCGATATGCTGTTTGGTTGTTTGGTTCATATGAAACGGTGCCACGCGCCCAGTTGAAGTAAGAGGAAGTGTTGGCATTATCTACTATATCGGCGTTTGAACTGGTTGCGTTTGGATATAGGCTGTTTGTATTGTAGAAAGTTGTTCCTATTTCAGGGCCGCATGCCCAGTACCAGCCTGTGGAAACTACTGACGTAGTTGCAATTGAGGAATAGTATAGAAGGCTGCCGGCCGTTCCGCCAACGGAGTCCACTTTGCTTCCGCTGTTTGTCAGAATCGTCCCTCCCAGCCAACCTGTTTTTCCATTGGACAGAGAATTTACGTATTCGTCCTCGTTCTGGTTCATTATAGTTGCCAGATAGCCCGTCCTGCCCATATATGTCATGTTCTTAGCCGCCTCATATGCTTCTATCCAACTGCTCGATGTATCGGGAATATACTGATAATAGTGTTTTGTATCAATGTTGAAAAATGTATCATAACCAATACTATCTGTTGTGACTGTAACTACTGCCGACTGAGTCTTGCTGGAAATAGAAAATCCGATGCCTCGTATGTATTCCTGAACTGAGCTTGATGGTATGCCGGCATCCAGATTAATACGTTTTGTATAGTTGTTGCCCAAGGAGCTTGACGAGACGGTAAATCCGCCCGGGGTTGATTCCGGCAGATTTATTTTATCTCCGCTAGTTACATTATCTGAAAAGCTGATTAGTATAGTTCGGATATTATCACCGCTTACAACTGCATTTGAGTAATAATATTTATTATCTATAAGTGAAGAGCTTCCTAAATTGATACTAGGGTTTTCTGCAGCCAAAGAATATTGTGCCGGAAGGATAATAATAAGCATTAGGGCTGTCAGAATAAATGACAACGTTTTTTTTAACATATTCATAGTTATATTATTCACCTCATAATAATTGAACACGTTTCTTATATATATTTACAAGCGTACAAAACTGATATTGACGCTAAATAATTATCCGCATATTTTTCTTTATATTCATAATTATTAAATAATATAATATTACATATATTAAATATAATATCATTTATCGACAAAAAATCAATTAAAAATATCATTTATTGACTTGTATTTATTACAAATATAAGTGATTTTTTATATTTCTCCAGTTTGAATTCTGTTGTAATATGCAAATTTAATAAGGATGAGAAACTGTATAGAAAGATATGGCTTACATTAGGACTGTTAAACATGAGACGATTTAATGCTTGGTACACTCGTATTCGTCTTATAGGCTGTATGATTTGGTTATTGAGTTTGCGGATGAAGAGGTTTGAGATTATAATAAAACAATAAATAAAAGACCGCTTATACGGTCTTTTATTATTTAAATGTATTATAGAATTCTTTTAATTCTTTTTTAACATCATCGGGAAGCTCCGCTTTTCTTATGCCGCGGATTGCGCCTTCAAGCCCGTACAGCCTGTGAATGCAGGCTGAAGGGTCGATCTCTTTTAATTTAAGCCATGCCTGCTTGCTTCCTGTTTTTGTTAGCTGTTCTATTGAAGTTATTCCTGCGTCTTTAAGCTGCTTTTCTGTGTCCTTCCCGATATTGGGGAGGTCAGAGAGTTTATCCATATAAAATCCCCATCTATATATTTATTAATAGTAATATTTGATAAAAAAATGGTGCGAGAGACGGGATTTGAACCCACACAAGCATAATGCTCACAGGAACCTGAATCCTGCGCGTCTGCCAATTCCGCCACTCTCGCACGTAGCAAATATTATACTGAATAATTTATAATTTGTAAATAGAATATATTGCTAAATTATTTATATAAAATATCAGTCAGTTGCGCAAATTGTTCAAGATTTAATGCTTCGCCGCGAATGTTTACATCCAGATTCAGTTTTGCAAGTGAGTCTTTTATTTTTTCTTTATCAAAACCAAGAGATGCGGATAGCGTGTTTATAAGCGTCTTCCTTCTTGTAGAAAAAGCGGCTCTGATTAGAGCAAACATTTCTTTTTCGTGTTCTGTTTTAACAGCGGGAGTTTTTCTTATTTCAAAGAAAACAACGCTTGAATCCACTTTCGGTTTCGGGTAAAAAACCGTAAGGGGTACATTTAATATTATTCTTGTTTTAGCATAATATTCTACAGCTAAAGTAAGCGAGCCGTAGTCTTTGGTTGAAGGAAGAGCGGTAAGACGAGCAGCGACTTCTTTTTGCATCATTAAAGTAAGCGCTGCAAACATATCGCAGCGCTGAAGGAGTTTAATTATAACCGCACTTGTTATGCTGTAAGGCAGATTTGATATTACTTTAATTTTTTTATCAGTTTTAAAAATGTCATTTAGTTTAGCGAAATCGTATTTTAAAACATCATCATGAATTAAAGTGACATTCTCTGTATCCAAAAAATTGCTTTTAAGCACCTCGATTAATTTATCGTCTTTTTCAATTGCGACTAATCTTTCGCATTTCTGTGCAAGATAATAAGTAAGAGAGCCCATACCGGGACCTATTTCCAAAACATAGTCATCTTTTGTTATGTTGGAATTGTCAATAATTTTGTTAATAATATTATCGTCTATCAGAAAATTCTGACCTAGTTCTTTTTTAAAGTGAAATTCTGTTGAATTAATATTATCTTTAATGTATTTTATTGATGTGGTTTTTTCCGCCATTTATTTCTCCATTTACATTTATATTAATTGATTTGCTAAAAGCTGTTTTGCTCTATACTGATTATAATACATTCCGCTTCTGTCGGTTACAAGTGTTGCGGCATTGTCGGCGAATTGAAGCTTAAAAATATAATCAACATCAAGATCCGCTTGCTTGCATTCGTGTATCATATCAAGCAATTCATTATCGCTAAGCTGTTTCTTTTTCATATGATATTTTATCAGAATATATATTTTTTTAATCAGATCTTCTTCATATCCGTATGATTTTAATATTTTCGCGCTCATTTCGGCTGAGGCTATATCGTGACCGTGAAATCTTACTTTGCCGTTATCAAGCGCTTTGCATTGAGGTTTTGCTATATCGTGGAAAAGCGCAGCAAGCCTTAAAATTAAGTCTGCCTCCGTATTAGCTACAACATCCGCAATATGATAATATACATCTTTGGTATGAAATTCGTGTTGTGTTACGCCTGCGCATCTGTCCAATTCAGGAAACACGGATTTTAGCAGTGATGTTTGCTGAAGCAATGTCAGCGCTTCTGATACATTATTTCCAAGTAACAGCAAATTAATTTCCGAGGCAATAAGATGTTTATCAATTCTATCAAGAACGGGGCTAGTTTTTATATATTCAATAACGGAATTATCTAATGAAAAATCTTTAAGTTCAGATATGAGCCTAATTGCTTTAAGCTTATTTATTTTATTGCAAAAGCAAATTTCAATATTATTTATGCATTTAATAGTTTTTGTTGTTATATCATTTAAGACATTGTACTTATCTATAATATTACCGTTATAATCAGCCAACAGATATTCAGTAGAGAAATCCGCTTTTTCATAATAATCATCTAAATCTGACAAAATAGAAATATTAAATGTCATATTATATTTATTTACAGAAATATAATTTTTATATGCGTATGTACTGTATCCGTCATTGTTTAGAATATCATATAGAATGTCCTTAGGAACTGTTGTTATTATATCTGCGGATGAGTATATTTGACGCTTGTTAAACAAAACATTAATTAAACTGCAGCCGCAAAGATATGATTTAAAGCTATCATGATTTAATATAAATAGAAGATATTGTGTTTTTTTATTAAGAAAAATCCGCATAGTAATAACCTGATTATTTTAAAAAGATTGCCATAATAGACTACATTATTATAAATAATAATACCATAGATAGTAAGCAGTTGCATTTTATTTTATTTATTGTTGAATATTGAGGCATCAAGAGCAATTAATTGTTGCATTTATGTTTTAAAGCGTTAATATATGTTATTATAAATATTATAAATTAAGATTACTTTACTATTGACGTATGATTATTTTTTGGTAATATATATAGGCTACAGTTTATACCCGTGCTGAAAAGGGGATTTATATGAGTGCAGAAAATAAAAGGCCTTCTTTTTTAAGAGGAGCTTTGATACTTACTATCGGGAGCATACTTGCAAGATTTCTGGGTTTGTTTTTTAAGATACCCCTTGCAAGAATAGTAGGCGACTACGGTATGGGGCTGTACGCATACCCGTACCCGATATACTCCTTTTTAGTAGCTGTATCAGTTATGGGGCTGCCGCTTGCTATATCAAAAATGACTAGCGAAAGCATAAGCTTAAATAAATACGACCAGGCAAAAAAAATATTCGGATTATCAATGTCTGCATTGATAATTCTAGGTCTGTTCAGCAGTTTTATCATAATTGTTTTTGCAAAACCCGTTATTCACTTCTTAGGATGGCCTGAAGAAACATATATATCTATTTTAGGATTATCATTAACGCCCATATTTGTCTCATACATGGCTACATACAGGGGATTTTTCCAGGGTATGCAGATGATGACGCCGACTTCTTTGTCTCAGATAATTGAATCGGTTTTCCGCGTTGTAGTAGGCGTGGGGCTTGCATACTTTTTGATGAATACCAAAGGGGTTGCATGGGCGGCCGGCGGCGCCAGTTTCGGCGCTACGGCAGGGGCATTGGCAGGCGGGATATTAATGTCGATATTATATAAAGTATATAAAAGAAAAGGCAAAACCGTTCTTAATATGCCCGGTGTTAAGGAAACTGAAAGATCATCAAAGCTTTTAAAGACGCTTTTTGCCATTGCTATTCCTGCATCGCTTGCTTCGGTTGTAGTATCAATAATGAATATGATAAACTCGGTAACTGTCGCGCGTTGTCTGCAAAGCGCCGGACTGAATTTGATTACTGCGACAGAACTCTGGGGACAGCTTTCACAGAAAGTGCAGACTATAATAAATGTGCCGATGATGGTGGGCGTTGGGCTCGCCGCGGCGCTTGTTCCGGCAATAAGCGAATCGTTCGCAAGAAAAAATTACAAAGATATCGGCGATAAAACTTCGTTAGCGCTGAGGTTTGTGATGATTATCGGTATTCCTTCAATGATAGGGATTTCGGTATTGTCGGATCCTATAATAAAACTTTTATTCGGAGCAGATTCGGGCGGCGGACAGATGCTTAAGTTTTTATCGTTTGAATGCGTTACGTCGGTTGCGTATATTACATGTCAGGCAGTATTGCAGGGAATGGGCAAAATGATGCTACCTATCCGCAATCTAGCAATCGGGGCGGTTGTTAAGATGGTACTCAATATTATATTAATTTCTAAACCTTCGATAAATATATACGGGATTATAATAGCTACTCTTATAGCTGACATAACAATACTTACGCTTAACTATTTAAGCGTAAAGAAATATATTAAATTCAAACTTAATAAAGTAAATGTGTTTGTAAAGCCCATTTTAAGCGGAACTATTATGGGAATTACAGTGTATTTTATATTTGGCATTGCAAAAGATATTATCGGCAGCAATTTTTCGGCAATTGTTTCTATTGCGGCAGGAGGAATTGTTTATTTAGCCGCGATGTTAGTATGCGGCGGAATAGAAAAAGACGAGATATTAGGTCTTGTTAAAAGAAAGAGAGCATAAAATGAAAAAAATTATTATAGGAGGTATGGGCACATCTTCTATAGAACATATAACTTTAAAAACATATAACGCAATATTAAACGCTGAAAAAATATTCATACGCACAAAAGTTCATGAAAGCGCAGAAGATATAATAGCATTGCGTCCCGACGCACAATGCTTTGATGAGATATATGATGAATACGATAATTTTGAGGAAGTATACGAAAAAATAACCGATATACTAATCGCACAGTCTTATGATGCCGATATTTTATATCTCGTTCCCGGCAGTCCGGTCTTTGCGGAAAAAACGGTAGAACTTATAGTTAAAAAAGCGGAGTGTGAAAACATAGAAGTACAAATTCTGCCTTCTGTCAGTTTTGTAGACGCAATATTTTCATCAATGAAAGCAGATGCGGCTCATAATATAAAAATTTTAAACGCTTTGGAATTAAAAATTAATCAGTTTGACAAAAACTGCGTTATTTTAATATGCCAGGTGTACGATAATTTTATTGCATCGGAAATAAAGCTGAAATTGATGGAATATTATAACGAGAATAAAATTTTATATATTATTCATGCTGGGGGGGATGAAAATGCAAATATTATAAAGACCGAATTGCATGAATTGGACAGGCGAATGAAGTTTGATCATATGACAAGCGTTTACGTGCCTTGTGATATGGAAATGAATATTCGTGATATGCACAGCCTTGAGGAAATAATGGACAAATTACGTTCAGAGGGCGGCTGCAATTGGGACAGGTGCCAAACTCACGAAAGCCTGAAAAGGTATATTATAGAAGAATGCTATGAAGTAATTGACGCTATAGAAAAAAATGACGGACAAATGTTATGCGAGGAGTTGGGAGACGTTTTACTGCAAGTATATTTTCACGCAAGTATTGCTAAAGAAGAAGAGCTGTTTGATATACGCGACGTTTATGAAGCTATCTGCAAAAAAATGATAAACAGACATCCGCATGTTTTTAAGGCTAAAAATGATTTTTCTCCCGATAAGGTTGAGAAAGAATGGGAAGCGATAAAGCTAAAGGAAAAGGGATATAAAAAAACAAGCGAAAGCCTTATACAGATGCCAAAACAGCTGCCTGCGCTTATGTATGCTTCAAGAGTGCAGGACAAAGTTAAAAAAGCGGGATTTGATTTTGAAAATGTTGAGCAGATTTATGATAAACTTGATGAAGAATTACACGAATTTATCGAGGCGTTGAAGCAGAAACAAATAAATGACATAAAAGAAGAAATGGGAGACTTGCTGTTTTCTATAGTGAATATTTCAAGGTTTTTGAAAATTGACAGCGAAGAAGCGCTAAAAAATGCTACGTATAAATTTATTGACAGGTTTGCAATAGTAGAAGAACTGGCGCTATCGGACGGTTCGGACATTAAAAATATAAATTATGAGAAAGCCGATAAGTATTGGAATTTAAGTAAAATAATTTTAAAGGAGAAATATAAAAATGAAAAAAAATGAATTGATCAGCGCAATCGCGGAAAAAAGCAATGTTAAAAAGATTGAGGCAGAAAGAATGCTTGACGCATTTGTAAGTATTGTAGGCGAAGAGCTTAATAAAGGCGAAAAATTAACAGTTCCGGCGCTGGGTACTTTCCAGATTAAAGAAAGAAAAGAAAAAGAAGGAAGAAACCCAAGAACGGGTGAAAAAATGGTTATAGCGGCCGCGAAAGTTCCTTCATTCAAAATAGCCAAGAATTTAAAAGAAAGTATTAAATAACATAAATTCCCCGCATTAAGCGGGGAATTTTTATGCAAACAATCTTCTATAAGCTTACAAATATTTAATCTGAATTGAAATATGTTTTTTAAAAATTAAATTCATGTTATACTATCAAAGATATTTTTATTGATAATATTACCGAGAGGAAATATGCTGAAAATGGATGATGAAAAAAAATTAAATATTGAACATCTTATAGAATTTATGATTATCAACGTCGAACACGCACGTCATGTGGAAAATGAACGGCTTAATTTCGCTTATATTTATGTGGCGGCTATAATAGGATTCTTTTCATTTATTTTTAATGCGGATGCATCTCTTAATACCATTTTTTCGCTATTATTTCTTATTGCATTAGGTTTTATAGGCTTTTTGCTTACCAAGCGGTGGAGTGATGTTTTTGACGGTCATATGAATAAGGCAAAAGAAATTGCTTTGATGATATACGGAGATAAGAATATAAGCGATAATGCCAAAGATGCATCACTTTTAATATACGGTATTGACGACCAGAACAAATATGAACCGCTTTATAATAGATATTATTATTTCAAACATAATTATCGCCATCGCGTGGTGCTGCGCAGGTTAAAACAGCTTTCGCAAACAAATCCGCATGCAACATACGAGGAAGCGGCTTGCAGTATTAATTTTAATTCAAAGTGGCATCTCTCATTTCAGATTCGTACAAAAGATCTGTTTTATTTATTCTATTTTACTGTTATTTGTACACTTTCAGCATTGTTAATTTACAGTATTCTCAAATTGCACGGTTAATGACGGGAGGAGAAAGTTTTGCATAAAATTAAACTTGCGGCATTTGATATTGATGACACACTGCTTAATAAAGAGAATGAATTACCCGAACTTACACTGCTCGCTTTGCAAAAAGCGCATAAAAGCGGAGTGATAATAACTCTCGTCAGCGGCAGAGCATATCCTTCTGCTTATAAAATAGCGCAAAAGCTTAGCTTTAATGTTCCGATTATTTGCTACAACGGCGCTGTGATTAAAGAAGCTGACATTTCAACTCCTATTTTTATAAGTTATCTGGAACAAAACACGGTGCGACAAATGGTTGATTATTGTCATAAATACGGACTATATTTACAAATGTATGATGAGCAGGACAATATTGTTGTTGAAAAAATCAATGAAAAAACACTTGCAGACCCCGATTATTACAACACAGGCTGCCGTGAAGTTGGTGATTTTAATAAATTACAAGAAATAAAAACGCCTAAGATGATGATATTTGATACGCCTGATAATATATTGAGCTTGCAAAAGAAGTTACAGCAGCTTTTTTACGGACGGCTATATTTTACCAAATCAAAAAATCATTTATTGGAAATGATGGCGCCCGGTGTAAATAAAGCGGTATCGCTTGCGCGGTTTGCGGAAGGCAGGCATTGTTCCGCCGAAGAAATTATGGCATGCGGCGATAATGCCAATGACATTGAGATGGTTAAATGGGCGGGTGTGGGAGTCGCGGTAGCGAATGCAACGCCTGAGCTCAAAGCCGCGGCTGACTATGTATGCGAATATGAACGCAGCGAGGGAGTTGTTGAGGCGATAGAGAAATTTATTTTGATTAATGAAATCTGATTTATAAGAAGATACAATATTGTGTATAAGTTTTGATAACTTATTTAATCTGATCTGTTTCTATTAGAGTTATTTGCGCAGTAAATACAGTGCCGCTTGCGCTTCTGTATAATTTTAATTCAACTTTATCGCCAGGCTTTTTTTGCAGAAGTATTTTTGTAACGTCGGTTATATCTTTAATTTCATTTCCTTCAATAGCAGTTATTATATCGCCTCTTTTTATTCCCGCAATCATTGCGCTTTCATTTATGATGTCATGAATATATATACCTTTCGGCATACTGTAATATTCTGATGCTTGTTTATCAATAAACTTATAGCTTACACCAAGAGCCGCACGGTTTTTAATATATCCGTACTCTTTAAGTTCATACGCTATTTGCAACGCGACATCGCTTGTTATGGCAAAACCCAGACCTTCAAAACCATCGGCTACAATTTTTGAAGAATTAATTCCTATTACCTCACCTGAAGTGTTTATTAGCGCGCCTCCCGAATTGCCGGGTGATATTGCGGCGTCTGTTTGAATGCATGACACAATGTATCCTTCGGATGTTACAATGGATCGGTTTGTCGCTGAGATTATCCCCATTGTAGTGGTGCTGTTAAAAGCAATTCCTCCGGGATTGCCAATAGCAAGAACAATATCCCCCACAGAGGCGTTTTCGGCGCTTTTAAAATCGGCGGCTGTTAAATTGACTGCATCTGTTTTTAACAATGCGATATCTGTTGCTGTATCGCTCCCGATTAAAGAAGCTGAATAAACTTTTCCGTCATACATCATAACTTTAAAGCTGCTTCCGCCCTTGCTGACATGAGCGTTTGTTATTATGTAGCCGTCTTTGGAAAGCACTACGCCCGAACCTTCGCTTATAAGCGTTTGAGCATCGGCATCACTGTATGAAAGTATTCCCACTACTGACGGAGCTGCTTTTTTTGCAATCTGCTGTAAGGACAGATTTTGCTTTGCAAGCATTTTGTTATAGTCGTAAAAACCGTCGGGAAGCGTTATTATTTGCTTTGATAATAATAACAAGAATGAAAATATAGTAACAAAAGAAATAAATGATATAAAAAAAATTAAAAATATTATTCTTGTTAATATATTCTTTTTTTTATTACTTATATTATGTTTAACGTTATACATTATTTGCTCCCGGTATTTAAAGTAAACCTATTATTATTAATACGCAGAAGATGCTTGTTTAATATCGATTATTTATGAAGTTATTAACAAGAAAAAAAGACTGCATGCGCAGTCTTTTAAAATTTGAAATATATTGCTTAGTATGCTCCCCAGTAGCGGGATACGCCTATGTTTTGATCTTTAAAAGATATAGAATCGTCAAGCAGTAACAATGTTACCTCACCTTCGGCGCCTTTCCAGTTAAGGATTGTGGTAAAGCCTTTTTCAGTGTCGGCGCAAAGTAATACTGCAAATAGTGTCGGGTCTAAAACTCCTTGGTCGTCAACGCGCCATACGCTGCTCGGGTCTGAGCTTGTTGCGGGATAATCCATAAATTTATATTTTCCGTCTTTGCCTTTTATAGCAATGCTCATTAAATAGTTTTTACCTTGAGGTTCAAAACCGGCAAGAATTAACTGCCTTCCGTCTGCGAAACTTGCAAGTATCCAGCCTTGATTTGCTGTTCTGCCTTTTGAATTGCCCATATCTACTTTTTGCTCATGAGTCATAACGACAGGTCCGTTTTGAATATTTGCAAGAAGAGAAGACTGCGGCACCAGCGTGTCTTTAACAATTAGATATGTGGTATTTGATTTAGCTGTGCCTGATGTAACATTAAACAGATAACCTTCAATATTGTTAAAATTATATGCGTTATAATTGCCTGTATCACTGCTGTTGCTGTTTTGTTTTTTGTCATATGCAACCGGCAGGTATTGTCCGTTTGCGCCTATTGCGGCGTTTAAGCCTGACAATGAATTTGGGTCCGAGATCTGGGTAAAGACAATAAGTTTTGTGCCTGATTCATTGGAAAAGGCAAATGCATTGCCTAGGCTCGCATACTGTAATGTGAACTTATTGGTATTACCTCCGTTGCCGCCCGGTGTGCAGCTGACTAGCAAAGCTGTTAAAAGAAGCATAGAAATAATGACTGATAGTGCTTTTTTCATAATAACTCCTTTAAATTTAATAAAATAGATTAAAACCTAAAAATAATTTTATTAAATACATTATACAATACAATTATTTTTGCACAATAAATATATCGCCATAAAATAAAGAAGCTTCTGTTTGCGTTAACAGAAGCTTTATGGCCTATTCTACAATTCCTTCTACGAATATAGCCTGTGTTCCCGGACCGGCATGAGCTCCTATTACCGCGCCCAGCGTTGTTATTCGTACGTTTTTACAATTAAATCTTTCCTGTATCATTTTTTTAAGCACATTAGCGTTTTGTATATCATCTCCGTGAGCAATTGTAACGGTTTTATCCGATAAATCTTCTCCTGCTTTTTGCGCTATCATATCGAGCATTGTTGCATACAGCTTTTTCTCGCCACGTACTTTATGAACAGGAACAAGCTTTCCTTCTAATACCGTAAGAGCAGGACGAATGCCCAGAGTATCTCCTATCAAAGCAGACGTTTTGCTTACTCTTCCGCCTCGATACAGATATTCTAATTTTTCCACAGTATATACATGGACCATTTTTTTTGCGTAATCTGTCATTATTGGCATCATCTGCTCAGTGCTTAGACCGGCTGCTGCAAGATCGCAAGCTTTCAGAACTACGTGGCCGAGACCCATAGATGCGCACATAGTATCCAGTATTGTTATTTTTACTTCAGGATACGTTTTTTTGACTTCTTCTAAAGCTGTAACGGCGGCGTTGTATGTTCCAGAAAGTCCGGAAGAAAAAGCCGGATAAAAACACTCTTGTTTTTCTTCTGCTATTTTAGTAAACAAATCGACAAAGTCATTAACGGGAACCTGAGAGGTTGTGTATACTTTACCTTCTCGCATATCGTCAAATATTTTTTTCGGTGTGATTTCAACTCCGTCTTTATATTCGTTCATACCATCCAATACCACTAGCGACAGCACGGTGATATTGTTTTGTTCAACCAGATCTTTTGGAAGGTCAGAAGCACTATCGGCAATGATTTTAACTTTCATAAAGATAACTCCTTTATTTTTAATGTAATTAATTATATAATTTGTGCATATTTAAAAACAATAATACTATAGGGTGAAAAGATAAAATAATTTGATGAATGATAAGCTTGAAATTATAATTAGCAACTATAAAAAAGAATTAGCTGAAAAAAGAAAGATTGTAATAAAATTTAAAATTATTTCAAAAGCAAGCAAAACTGAATTTTTAGGTTTGATGGATGATAATACTGTTAAACTGGCTGTGGATGAAGTTGCGCAAAAAGGCAAAGCAAATAATGAAATATGCAGTTTCTTATCCAAAGAGTTTGGCGTAGGCAAACAAAATATAAAAATTATATCGGGTCAAAGTTCAAGATTAAAATTAATATCAATTCAGAAGGAAGATTAAGATGGACAATATATTAAGAGGACAATTAAACGACTATCCCGTAAGGTTCTTTTTCGCAAATACTACTGTCAGCGTTGAAGAATTAAGGCGAATCCACAATTGCACAGCAACTGCCTCGGCGGCGGCCGGACGGATACTTACAGCTGCGATGATTATGGGTGTAATGTTGAAAGCAGAGAATGATAAATTATCATTAATAATAAACGGAAACGGTCCTATTGGGAAGATAGTGGTTACGTCTGACAGCTGCGGAAGGGGAAAATGCGATATTGAAAATCCAAATATTGATGTTTTAGTAAACGAGGCGGGAAAACTTGATGTGGCTAAGGCTATAGGGGAGGGCAAGATGACGATAATAAGAGATATGGGGCTGAAAGCTCCCTATAACAGTACAACAGAGCTGATAAGTTCGGAAATAGCTGAAGATATTGCATATTATTATGCAGTAAGCGAACAGATTCCCACTGTCTGCTCGCTTGGAGTGCTTGTAGAAAAAGATAACAGCATTACATGTGCCGGGGGGTATTTGATACAGGTAATGCCTAACTGCGATGAAGAAGTTATAGATTATCTTGAAACAAGAATAAAAGAAATACCGCCTATAACGGAGATGCTTAAAAATAATATGAGCCAGACAGACATTATAGATAAAATTTTCGGTGAAGGAAATTACAAATATAAAATTGAGCAAAACATTGAGCCAAGATATTTTTGCGACTGCAATTATGATAAAGCTGAACGTATAATAAAGTCACTGGGCAAAAAAGAACTAGGAGACATTCTTAATAAAAACGAAGATTTGGAATTAAAATGCCATTTTTGCAATAAAACATATAATTTTGGCATTGATCAAATAAAAACATTTTTAGATTAATATTAAGAATTTACTGTAAAAAACAATAATTTTATTTTATAATTAAACAATTATGCAAAAGCACAGCAATCAGGAGGAATACAGTGTTTGGGAAATTAGATTTTATTTTAGAAAAATTTGAAGATTTAAATAAACAATTAAGCGATCCGGAAGTGATATCCAATCAAAATAGATTTAGAGAGCTTGCAAAAGAACATTCAAAACTTGAGCCGATTGTTTCTAAATACAAAGAATATAAAAAAACGCAGGAAGATTTGCAGAGTAACAAAGAGCTTTTAAATGATAAAATTGATAAAGAATTTAAAAAAATGGTTGAGGAAGATATCGGAGTTTTAAGCGAAGAGTGCGAGAAGCTAAGCCAGGAACTTAAAATTTTGCTGTTGCCGAAAGATCCCAATGATGAAAAAGATGTTATTATTGAAATACGCGCGGGCACAGGCGGAGACGAGGCGGCGTTGTTTGCGGGTGATCTTTTAAGAATGTATATCAGGTATGCTGAAAGAAACAGATTGAAGACAGAACTTTTGAGTTCAAACCCTGTAGGCGTAGGAGGATACAAGGAAGTTATTATATCACTCGCAGGCGCCGGCGCATACAGCAAACTCAAATATGAGAGCGGCGTGCATAGAGTACAGAGAATACCGCTTACAGAATCTCAGGGAAGAATTCACACATCGGCAGCTACCGTTGCAGTGCTTCCTGAAGCTGAGGATGTTGAAGTAAACATAAATCAAAATGATTTGAGGGTTGACGTTTTCCGCTCGGGCGGCCACGGCGGGCAGAGCGTTAACACTACCGATTCTGCGGTAAGGATTACCCATATACCTACCGGTGTTGTGGTTACTTGCCAGGACGAAAAATCACAGCTAAAAAATAAAGAAAAAGCCATGAAGGTGCTGAAAGCAAGAATATATGAAGCTGAGATAAAAAAATATAATGACGAAATGGCGCAAAACAGAAAAAGCCAGGTTGGAAGCGGAGACAGAAGCGAGCGAATAAGAACATACAATTTCCCGCAAGGCAGGGTTACCGATCACAGAATAGGTTTGACAATATACAAACTGGAAGCTTTTTTAGACGGAGAAATTGATGAGATGCTTGATTCTCTTCATCTTTTTGAACAATCGGAGCTGCTTAAAAATAACGAATAGGCTTAATAAATGAAATATTTTAACTTAAAAACAGAAAATTTTAACAATGCAATATTATATGCAGCTGATGTAATAAAAAACGGAGGGCTTGCAGCGTTTCCGACAGAAACGGTATACGGGCTTGGAGCGGACGCTTTAAATGAAGAAGCGGTAAAAAAGATATTCGCAGCAAAAGGCAGACAGAGCGACAACCCATTGATTGTTCATATAGCTGATAAAAATGATATGTTTAAATTAGCGAAGAATATACCTTCTTGGGTTATAAAATTGACAGATAAATACTGGCCGGGACCGCTGAGTATTGTGCTTGAGAAACAGGAGTTTATTCCGAACGCGGTAACAGCAGGGCTTGACAGCGTAGCAATAAGAATGCCGGACAATATAGTCGCATCAGAGCTGATAAAAAAAAGCGGGCGCTTTATAGCGGCTCCTAGCGCCAATAAATCGGGAAGACCAAGTCCTACTAAAGCCCGTCATGTTATGAGCGATTTTAACGACGAGATAGACGTTATTTTGGATTATGATAATTCTGCTATCGGGCTTGAATCAACTGTTATTGACGGCAGAGGCAATTATCCGATAGTATTAAGACCCGGCGCAGTAACCATTGAGATGTTGACTGAAATTTGCGGATATGCGGAATCCGCTAATAGTATATCAGCAAATGAAGAAAAACCGTTATCACCCGGCATGAAATATGCACATTACAAACCAAAAGCAAAGGTTTTTATTGTGAACGGAAATACCTCGCAAATGACGGAAAAAATTAATGATTTATATGAAAAGAATAAAAATATAGCATTGTTTTCAACAAATGAATTAGCAAAAAAAACAAACGCGCAAAGAGTAATTACTTACAAAGACAGCATTGAAGCGGCAAGCTTATTTTACGATGCACTTCGTTTATTTGATGAACAAAATACAGAAATAATTATATGCCAAGAATTTGATTATAAAGATATTGGCGAAGCAATAATGAACAGACTTAAAAAAGCGGCTGAACAGAAATATTTGTAACGAGGACAAAATGAAAAAAATACTGTTTGTCTGTACGGGCAACACATGCAGAAGCGCAATGGCTGAATATATTTTTAACACTAAAGTATTTTTTAAAAAGCTGGATAATAAGTATTCGGCATTTTCCGCAGGAGTTGCGGTTTATAGTTCAACTCCGGCTTCGGATTATTCACAGGCGGCGATGAGAAACGCGGGTATTGATATAAGCGGTCATAAATCGTCTCAGATAAATGAAGAAGATATAGAAAATGCCTATTTAGTTCTTTGCATGACCGGAAGGCATGTTGATTATTTAAGAGAGCATTTTTTCCATTACAGAGAAAAAATATTTTCTATTGCAGAGTATTTACATATAAATAAAAATGTAATCGACCCATACGGCTTGGGTTATGAAGAATATAAAAAAACAGCCAGACTTTTAGATGCGCTTTGTGAAGATATAATAAAAAAACTGGAAACGGAGTAGAGATATGTTAAAAATTGCTATGGGATGCGACCACGCAGGATATGATTTGAAAGAAGAAATAAAAGAAAAGTTAATTAAAGAAGGATATACAATAAATGATTTAGGAACGTGTTCGAAAGAAAGCGTTGACTATCCGGATTTTGGCATCAAAGTCGGAGAAGCGGTTGCTAAAGGCGAATGTGATTTTGGCATAGCCATATGCGGCAGCGGAATAGGCATATCAATATCTGCAAATAAAGTTAAAGGCGTAAGAGCCGCATTGGTATGTGATGAAGAGAGGGCGAGTCTTGCAAGAATGCATAATAACGCAAACGTTCTTGCTATCGGGGCTAGGTTTACTGATATGAAAACAGCAAAAAAGATAGTAGATACCTTTTTAGCTACTCCTTTTGAAGGGCAGCGGCATGAAAAACGAATAAATAAGATTAAGGAATATGAAAATAAATTAAAATAAAGGAAGATTTTTATGAGCCAATCAATAATGCAAGATGTCAGACCAAGCTGGGATGATTATTTTATGAGTATTTTGGATACGGTTAAGGAACGTTCGACATGTGTTAGAAGAAAAGTAGGAGCAGTTATTGTTAAAGACAAGAGAATAATTGCTACAGGATATAACGGAGCGCCAAGCGGACTTAAACATTGTTACGAAATTGGCTGCCTGAGAGAAAAACTTAATATTCCAAGCGGACAAAATCATGAATTGTGCAGAGGAATACATGCTGAGCAAAACGCAATTATCCAAGCCGCAATGTATGGAGTAAGTATAAATGAAGCTACTATTTATGTTACATGCAGTCCTTGTGTGCAGTGCGCTAAAATGATAATCAACGCAGGGATTAAAAGAGTTGTTTACTGCGGTGAATATCCTGATAAGCTTTCAGAAGAATTATTGAATGAAGCAGGTATTAACTTACAAAAATATACAAAAAATGAATAATATTATTAGCGTTTTTTAATTTTTATCTTAGTATTTACAATTGAGAAAAATTTCACAATATTCTTTGACAACGTTTTTAAATTATGTTAAAATGCAAATTGCAGATTTATAATTAAAATTAAAAAATCTGTTAAATAACATTTAAAAGGCGGTAATACTAATGAACTTTGACGCAATTAAAACCATTTCCCAGGCCGAAAGCCGTGCGGAAGAAATCCGCGCAGAGGCCGCTTCCGAGGCAAAACGCATCCTTGCCGGCGCGGAAGCTGATGGTATAGCGCTGGTAAAAAGCGCCGAAGAACGCGCGAATGCACGTGTTTTGGAACTTTATGCAGCCGCTGATAGTGCAGGAACTGCCGAATCCTTAAAAATTGAACAAGCAGCTAAAGCCAAAGCCGATGCGCTTCAAAAAGCAGGCACGGCGGCAATGGACAAGGCTGTTTCCGTCATTGTTGAAAGGATTTACTCATGGCGATAGTTAAAATGAAACGCCTGCGAGCCATTATGCCTTCTTATATTGAAAAGAAGGTTATAAAGGACTTGACTCGGCTTGGCTGTGTGGAAATTGAAACTCCGGCATATGCAAATTTAAATGAAGAAGAATCAAAGTTGGTTAAACCAGCATCTGTTACTTTAGATGCTGCCAGAAGCCGTACTGTAATGGTTACTGGTTTGGACGCATTAAATAGATATGCGCCGGAGAAAAAGTCCTTTTTAACGCCGCGAAGGCAGGTAACTGAAAAAGCGCTTTTTGATGAGGAAACAATTAGAAAGGCTAATGAAGTATCTGAACAAATTAGCGGAATTGTAAAACAATTTAATGAAACCAAAACATTAATAGGTCGTATCTCTGCTCAGAAAGAAACACTCCAACCTTGGAGGGCATTGGACATTCCTTTTGAATTTGCCGGAGGTAAGTATTTTTCGGTAATTATTGGTGCTTGTCCGTCTGAAGTTGACGTTAAGGGTTTAGCTTCTGCCATTGATGAACAGGAAATTGTTGCGGCAGTGGAAGAAATTAATGCGGACAAAGAACAGAAATACATTTTATTGGTTTCACATGTGGATGCGACAGAGGAAGCCTTGGCAGTATTGAAAGCTGCCGGATTTTCTCAGACGGTACTTAAAGATTTAACCGGAACTGCTGCGGAAAATCTTGTTAAATTTGATAACGAATTAAATGCAGCAGAACAACATTTATCGGAATTGAAAGAAAAAATTGCAAGTCTTGCTCAATACAGAGAAATTATTGAACAGACATCGGACGCTTTAGCAATCGAGTCTTTGCGCGAGACGGCAATGTCATCTATGCTGCACACAGAAAAAACAATTTATTTTGAGGGCTGGGTTCCGGAGGAAACGGAAAAATTTGTTATAGGAGTTCTTGAAGAAAACGGATGCGCATATGAATTCTGCGAAATGGCAGAAGATGAAGAGCCGCCTGTTGCGATTAAGAATTCTAAATTTGTTCAGCCGTTTGGAGCTATTACCGAGCTTTACGGACTTCCGAAATACAGCAGTCTTATTGACACAAACACACCGCTGGCATTTTCTTTTATTCTATTTTTCGGAATAATGCTTTCGGATGTTGGATGCGGTCTGGTTCTTTCGATTATGACATTTTTAATATTAAAGAAAAAGAAACCGGACGGCGGGTTTAAGAATTTTGTAACAGTAATGTTTTACGGCGGCATATCAGCTATGATATGGGGTGTTTTATTTGGCAGCTGGTTCGGAAACGCGCCGACGGCCATAGCCGCTATATTCGGCAAAGAATTTGCAATGAAACCGCTTTGGTTTGACCCGCTTGTAAAACCTATGTTTATGCTTGTGTTTACATGCGGAATAGGAGTTGTTCATATTTTTATAGGCATGGGGCTTTCTGCGTGGAGAAGCATAAAACAAGGAAACTGGAAAGATGCAATATTTGATACGGGATTTTGGTACATGATAATAATAGGCGCTATAGGATTAGCGACGGGACTGAAAATATTTATGTATATTGCTTTGCTCGGAGCATTAGGAGTTTTGTTGACAGCCGGAAGAAGCAAAAAGAATATTTTTTCCAGAATAGTAAGTGGGTTAGGAGCATTATACGGATCAACCAGTTACTTATCTGATATTTTATCATACGGACGTTTAATGGCCTTAGGTATGTGCACCGGCGTTATTGCATCTGTTATGAACTTAATGGGTAATTTAACAGGAAAAACCGGTGTAGTCGCTGCAATAATATTCTTCATTGTGTTTATAATAGGCCAGACATTTAACTTGGCAATAAGTTTGCTTGGCGCTTTTATACACAGTTTGCGTCTTGAATTTGTTGAATATTTCGGAAAATTTTACGAATCAGGCGGAAGAAAATTCAAACCATTATATAATCAAACAACATATACTCAATTTATCAAGGAGGAAAATTAACATGGATGTGTTAAATTCAATGTCTTTAGGAGCATTTTTTTCAATGTTAGGAGCAGCGCTTGCTGCAGGATTCGGCGGAGCCGGAAGCGGTCAAGGAGTTGGTATAGCAGGCGCAGCTGCGGCGGGCGTTATTTCGGAAGATCCTAAAAAATTCGGACAGACGTTGTTGTTGCAGGCTTTGCCGGGAACACAAGGTATATACGGATTGCTTATAGCTTTCTTAATTTTAAACAAAATCGGACTTTTTTCAGGAGCGGACTTAGCGGCAATTCCAACAGGTCATGGTCTCATGTATTTTGGAGCTTCTCTTGCAGGCGCAGCTGCGCTGTATCATTCCGGCGTAGGCCAAGGACGTGCGGCAGCAGGCTCAATGGGAGTTCTTGCAAGAAGACCGGAAGAATTTGGTAAATGTATGCTTTATCCTGCAATGGTTGAAACCTACGCAGTTCTTGCTTTATTGGTAACTGTATTAATGGTTATGAATGTCCGTTAATAGGTGTTCTTATGAATGGAATTGAAAAAATAACAGGAAAAATTATTGATGAAGCAAACATAGACGCCAAAAAGATAATTGAAGAAGCAGCCGCAGAAGCTGAAATAATTATTGGCAAATACAAAGAAAAAGCAGCATCAGCAGCTGCTGACATTGAAGATGCAGGCGCTAAGCAAGCAAAAGTACGGGAATTAAAATATTCTTCTAACGCAGGGCTTGAAGCAAGAAAAACTTTATTAATGGAAAAGCAAAAGTTAATAACTGAGGCTTTTGATAAAGCGCTTTCTGAACTTCGCGCGCTGCCCAAAGATAAATATGTTGATTTGTTGGCAAGGCTTGCTGCTAACGCAGCTCAAAGCGGAGAAGAAGAAATAATATTCTCTTCCGATGACAAAAATCAATATGGAAAAGAAGTCATTGAACAGGCTAATAAACTGATAAAAGCTAAAGGACTTAAAGCACAATTAAAAATTTCTGACAAAATTCGCCCGATATTAGGCGGAGTAATAATAGCTAGCGGTGACGTTGAAATTAACTGTGCATTAGACGGACTTGTACGCATGCAAAGAGATAATTTATCTGTTCAAGTTGCACAGATTCTTTTCGGCTAATTACAACAGATAAGAATGATTATGTTCTTAATTATAAAAATATTTATATTATTATAACAATAATATTATAATAAGGACAGAAAGGAGTATCGACTCTTGGAAAAAATCAAGGATATAGATTATTTGTACGCCAGTACCAGAATAAAAGCATTAGAGCGCTCGCTTGTTACAAACGAACGCCTAAAACGTATGGCAGAAGCTAAATCGGACGAAGAATTTTTAAAAGTACTTGACGAGTGCGGGTATGGCGAAATTAGCAGTATATCTCAAATATCTGCTGCGATAGCCGAAAAAAGAAGTGAAGTTATTAATGATGTTCTGCAATTAGCTCCGGATAAAAAAGTTGTACAGGTATTTCTTTTAAAATATGATTATCATAATTTAAAGGCAATCATAAAAGGACAAGCAGCAAATGCCGAATATGAATCAACGTTAATGGAAACTGGCAATATATCGATAAAACAAATGCTCGAGACCACTGGAAGTACTGTTATTGGTTCGGACGGGCGGCTTTCAGGCATTATGAAAAGCTCTGCTAACGAGGCTCGTGATTTACTGGCAAGAACAGGAGATTCACGGTTAGCTGATACTGTTTTAGATAAAGCATGTTTTGCAGAAATGTTAAAACTTGCAGCAGAGGCAGGCAGCCTTTTTCTTACAGATTATATAAAATTATTAATTGACAGCGTTAACTTGCGTACAGCAGTTCGTTTGAAAAGAATGAAACAAGACAGTTCTATTATAGCTAAGTATTTAATAGACGGCGGCAACGGAACATCTGCAAGACTAAAAACAGAGATTACTCCGGAAAGTCTTGTATCAGCATTTGAATCATCACCGTTGAAAGCAACGGCGATAGTCGCAGCTGAAGCTTTGCGCGAAGGAACAGGCTTGGCTGCTGTTGATACACAGGCTGAAAATACTTTATTGGATTATTTAAAAAATGCAAAATATATCGCTTTCGGAGAACAGCATATCGCTGCATATATTGCTGCCAGAGAAACAGAGTTTACAGCGTTAAATATGGTTATGGCAGGAAGAAAAGCGGAAATGTCCTCTGAAGATGTGATGGAAAGACTGAGGGAAACCTATGTATAAAATAGCAGTTATGGGCGACCGCGAAAGCGTGCTTAGCTTTAAAGCCCTCGGTATAGAAACAGTTTCTGTTGAAAATGTAGCGGAGGCAAAAAATCAGCTTCATCGTATGGCGGAAGAAGATTACGCTGTTATATATCTTACCGAACAGTTTGCATCAGAGCTAAAAAGCGAGCTGGCAGTATATGCAGAGAGAGTGACACCGGCAATTATATTAATTCCCGGAAAAGGCACAACACTAGGCATAGGACTTGCAGCAGTTAAAGAGGCAGTGGAGCGGGCGGTAGGTGCAGATATTTTAGGCGAGTAAAATCTATCGAAAGGTTGAAACAAATATATGAAATACGGAAAAATTGTCAAGGTAGCCGGTCCGTTGATTGTTGCAGAAGGTATGTCAGATGATAATATGTTTGACGTTGTTCATGTAGGCAAGCAACGACTTATAGGCGAAATAATAGAAATGCGCGGGGGTAACGCTTCAATTCAGGTTTACGAAGAAACAGCCGGAATTAGCGTAGGCGATGAAGTAGCTGCAACGGGAGCTCCCCTTTCAGTTGAACTTGGCCCCGGAATGATAGGCACAATTTACGATGGCATTCAAAGACCTCTCGAAGAAATTCGTAATCTTGTTGGATCAAGCATTACAAGAGGTATTAGCGTACCTTCAATTTCAAGAGATAAGAAATGGAATTTTGTACCCAGCGTAAAAGCAGGGGATAAAGTTATTGCCGGAGATATTATCGGAACTGTTGCAGAAACAAGTGTTGTTAACCATAAAATAATGGTACCGGTAGGCGTTGAAGGCGTTGTAGAAGAAATTAAATCAGGCGAATTTATTGTAACGGATATAGTTTGTGTATTGAAAACGGCTAATGGCAAAAAAGAGCTGAGCATGATGCAAAAATGGCCTGTTCGTGTAGAAAGACCATACAAACAAAAACTGCCTCCCGATATTCCTATGATAACAGGACAAAGAATAATTGATACATTCTTCCCGATAGCTAAAGGCGGTACAGCCGCTGTTCCGGGTCCGTTCGGCTCAGGAAAAACAGTTGTACAGCATCAATTGGCTAAATGGAGCGATGTTGATATAGTTATTTACGTTGGATGCGGCGAGCGCGGAAACGAAATGACAGACGTTTTGATGGAATTCCCGGAACTGAAAGACCCGCGTACAGGCGAAAGCTTGATGCAGAGAACAGTTCTTATCGCGAACACATCAGATATGCCTGTTGCGGCGAGAGAAGCATCAGTATATACAGGTATTACAATAGCAGAATATTTCAGAGATATGGGCTATTCGGTAGCATTGATAGCAGACTCGACATCACGTTGGGCTGAAGCGCTTCGTGAAATGTCCGGTCGTCTTGAGGAAATGCCCGGTGAAGAAGGTTATCCCGCTTATCTTACATCAAGACTTGCTCAGTTCTACGAACGCGCAGGAAGCGTTGTATGCTTAGGCTCAGACAACAGAACTGCTGCTCTGTCAGCAATCGGGGCTGTTTCACCTCCTGGCGGAGATATTTCGGAACCTGTATCGCAGGCGACACTGCGTATTGTTAAAGTATTCTGGGGACTGGACAGCGCGCTTGCATACGCAAGACATTTCCCGGCAATAAACTGGCTTAACAGCTATTCGCTGTATGATGACAGATTAAGCAATTGGTATAATACAAATGTCGGCAAAGTATTTACAGCAAACAAACAAGCAGCTATGCAGCTTCTGCAGCTGGAAAGCGAACTGAATGAAATAGTAAGACTTGTAGGTATAGACGCACTTTCACCCGCAGACAGACTAAGTATGGAAGTTGCACGTACAATGCGCGAAGACTTTTTACAGCAGAACGCATTCTCGGACACAGACTCATACACGTCTTTGGAAAAGCAAATGGGACTGATGGAAATGATACTCCATTACGGTCAGGCTGCACGCGATGCAGTTAACAAAGGTGCGAATCTAGAAAAAGTTATATCAATACCGGCCAGAGACCAGATAGGCCGTGCGAAAGATATAGATCAATCGATTTATAAAGAAGAATATGCTAAGATAACAAAGAATATTGATGATCAGATAGCTAAATTAACACAAGAAGGAGGTGAAAGATAATGATAAAAGAATACAGAACAATACGTGAAGTTGCAGGTCCGCTTATGCTTGTTTCAGATGTTTCTGATGTAAGTTACGGTGAACTTGGTGAAATTGAACTTCAGAACGGAGAAACAAGACGTTGCCGCGTACTTGAACTTAACGGCTCGAACGCATTAGTACAGCTCTTTGAAAGTTCTGCAGGCATAAACCTTGCGCAGTCTAAAGTTAGATTTTTAGGTCACGGCATTGAACTCGGCGTTGCTGAAGATATGCTAGGCCGCGTATTTGACGGACTTGGCAGACCTATAGACGGCGGTCCGGATATTTTACCGGAAAAACGTCTTGATATAAACGGCGTTCCTATGAACCCTGCAGCTCGTGACTACCCTTCGGAATTTATTCAGACAGGAGTTTCGGCAATTGACGGACTTAATACACTGGTTCGCGGACAGAAGCTTCCTATATTCTCAGGATCAGGTCTTCCGCATGCACAGCTTGCAGCTCAGATAGCTCGTCAGGCAAAAGTTTTAGGAACAGATTCTAAATTCGCAGTTGTATTCGCCGCTGTTGGTATCACGTTTGAAGAAGCTGACTTCTTTATATCAGACTTCAGAAGGACAGGAGCGATAGACAGAACAGTACTGTTCATGAACCTTGCAAATGACCCTGCAATTGAACGTATATCTACACCTCGTATGGCTCTTACGGCAGCTGAATATCTGGCATTTGATTTGGGAATGCAGGTTTTAGTTATAATAACAGACATTACGAACTATGCAGAAGCGCTTCGTGAAGTATCTGCAGCTCGTAAAGAAGTTCCCGGACGCAGAGGATACCCAGGATATCTATACACTGACCTTGCGACAATGTACGAACGCGCAGGCAGAAGACTTGACAGCAACGGTTCTATTACAATGATACCGATACTGTCAATGCCTGAAGATGATAAAACACATCCTATTCCCGACTTGACAGGATATATAACAGAAGGACAGATTATACTTTCACGTGAACTTTATCGTAAAGGCTTAAGACCTCCGATTGATGTTCTGCCGTCACTTTCACGTCTTAAAGACAAAGGTATCGGCAAAGGAAAAACACGTGAAGACCATGCAGGTACAATGAACCAGTTGTTTGCTGCATATGCCAGAGGTAAAGACGCTAAAGAATTAATGACAATTTTGGGCGAAGCAGCTCTTACTGATGTTGATAAACTGTATGCAAAATTTGCAGATGAGTTTGAAAAACGATATGTATCTCAAGGTTATGAAACAGACAGAACAATTGAAGAAACATTAAGTATAGGATGGGAATTGCTTGCGATATTGCCTAAGAATGAATTAAAACGTATTAAGCCAGAACATATAGAACAATACTATATTGAAAAATAAAAGGGAGGATTAAAAATGGCTAAATTGGCAGTGAATCCTACCCGTATGGAGCTGACCCGCTTAAAAGTAAGGCTTAAAACAGCAAGACGCGGTCATAAATTATTGAAAGACAAACGCGATGAATTGATGAAACAATTTTTAGAAATTGTCAGACAAAACCGCGCTCTGCGATTAAAAGTCGAAGCAGCACTTATTAAAGCAGGCAACAGCTTTACAGTGGCTTCTGCCGCCATGTCTCCGGAATTTTTGGAAGAAGCGCTGCTTTATCCAAAACAGAGCGTAGCGCTGGATTTTAAATATAAAAACATAATGTCGGTTAATGTACCGATATATGAATTTAAAACATCCAACGATGACCCGTCTGAAATATTTCCTTACGGCTTTGCAACGACGTTAGGCGAACTTGATGATGCAGTGCTTGCACTTTCTGAAATATTGCCTGATTTATTGCAGTTAGCACAGATTGAAAAATCAGTACAATTGCTGTCTCAGGAAATAGAAAAAACAAGACGCAGAGTTAATGCGCTTGAATATGTTATGATTCCGCAGCTTGAAGAGACGATTCGTTATATAGTAATGAAACTGGATGAAAACGAGCGCGGTAATTTGAGCAGACTTATGAAAGTAAAAGACATGATGGTAGCTGAAGCCCGAAAAAAGAACGCTTATTAAAAAAAAGACCAAGAAAAGCTGTCTGTTAGACAGCTTTTTTTTAATTGGTAAAAATAACCAATTATAAATATTGTTTAAATAAATAAAAATATATAAATGAAAAAAATTAAAAACATTATATCTGTTTTAATAATTATAAATATATTTTTTTTAATACCAATCTGCTGTGTTTCCGCGGATAATAAATCATGCAGTATTGATAACAATATAATGAATACTGCTATAAACGCAATGAGAATAAATGCGTGCGCGATAAAGTCCGGAGATAATACCATATGTACTGTCAAAGATAAAGCTACAGCAGAAAGCGTTATAGACGATTTCTATTATAAATATGCAATATGTGAAAGTAATGAAGTATTATTAGAAATTAAATGGAATGAGATGCCGCAAATAATAAATGTAAAAGAAGATATTTGCAATATACTTAGCAAAGAAGATGCTATTAATTTGATTGTATCCGCAGCAAATATAAATTATACAGAAGTAGCAGCGCTCAGCATCACAGGAAATACAAAAACAAGCAACACAATGTCGGTATCATACACAAAGTATGTTAAGCTAACTGAAACAGAAGAGTATAATACAATAACTGAAAACAGCAAAACTTTATATCAAGATCAAAGTCAAATAAAACAAAAAGGCATACAAGGTGTAAAAGAATATATTTATAAAATAGAATATATTAATGACAAAGAGCAAAAACGAGAGCTTGTAAAATCAAAAGAACTGATAAAGCCGCAGGAAGAAATTATTATTAGAGGTACTAAAATAAGAGAATCTCCTGAATATATACTTCCAACAACCGGTTTTGTAAGCAGTTTATATGGTGAACGTAACGGAGAATTGCATATGGGTATTGATATAGCAAATTCTAAAGGCAGCCTGATTTTTGCAGCTAAAGACGGAATTGTAACAAGGACAGAATGGTATTTCGGATACGGTAAATGCATCGACATAAAACATAATGACGGTTCTTGGACGAGATACGGGCATTTGGATAAATTTTTAGTAAATGTCGGCGATAAAGTAAATCAGGGCGATGAAATTGGGCTTATGGGCACTACAGGAAACAGTACGGGTTATCACTTGCATTTTGAAATACGATACGGTATTTGGCCTTGCGGGAGAACGGTTGATCCGAGTTATTTTTTAGACTTGTCTAAATTAAAAAATTAAAGTTAAAGCATCCTAGCTTGGGTGCTTTAATTTTTTAGAGTGTCGTAAAAACGCAATATTATTCATATTATTTTTTAGGGTGATTAATATGAATGAGATTTTATGGTTTATAAACGAAAATAATGTGAATATTACATATAAAAATAAAATTAAATCGGTATTAAGTAAGCTGTCATCAAATACTTCTTCTTATAAAAAATATGCTATAACAAATAAATCGGGAAGGCAAATAGGATATGCATGCATTTATAAGGAAAGGTATTCAAGTAATAAACAAGAGCAATTTGAATATTTAAAGCAAATTATTTTAAAAGCATATGATGACACAGGAATAAAATATTTTTCACTGTTCGGCTCAGATCCCGAAACAGCAGTATATGTACATAATTATTTTAAAGATTATTTTATTAGCGGCGCAGAGTTAATGTGTGAAATATTTTTAATGAATTTAAATGATACATATTTCAGCAATAAAATATGTTTTGTTCTTGACGGATATACAAGCTTACTCAAATATTATAAAGTATTCGATTTGTTCTGTGAAGCCAGCATAGTATGCGATAATGTCAAAGCTTTGGAAAGCAGCGCAAAAGATATTTATTTACAGACAGCAACGTCAGTGTTTTTGTCAAGCAATCCTGACATTATCAAGCAATCTGATATTGTTTTTTTTGTTTCTGCAAATAAAAGTTATATAAAATACCTTAATCCCGATAATATTATTTTGGATATAATTGATATTATAGGCGACGATTATAAATCAATTAAGATAATAAAACCCCCGAAATTCATGGATTTTTACGAAAACCGTATTTCAGGAGTTTTTTTAAGTGATATGAAATTAAACGCATCTTGCGCTCAAAGCCTGCTGCATGTTTTAAATAAAGACTTAAATAAATATGACAGCGAACTTAAGTTAATATAAAATTATATTCCTTGACATAAAAATGACGCTTAATTATAATGATTAGATAAATTGTTGAGTCGGAAAGGAAAGTGGAAAATCGTGAATAAAGATATTATACTAACCGAAGAAGGATACAATGAAATAAAAAAAGAACTTGATTACTTAAGAGGCGAAGCAAGAAACCAAATTGCAGAGAAAATAAAAACAGCTCGTGAGTACGGCGATTTGAGTGAAAATGCCGAATACGAAGAAGCAAAAAACGAACAGGCTTTTTTGGAAGGTAAAATTCTTGAATTAGAAAGAAAACTCAGTAATGCTAAAGTCGCGAAGAAATCAAAAAAAGACGGTGTAGTAAATATTGGCAGCAAAGTTAAAGTTTTTGATACGCAATATAATGAAGAACTTACTTACACAATACTGGGGAGCGGGGAGGGAGACCCGGATAACGGCAAAATATCAAATGAGTCTCCGTTGGGCAGCGCTTTGATAGGCAAGAGAGTAGGAGACAACGTAGAGTTTTCGACTCCTTCCGGAGTTATTATATTTAATGTCGTTTCTGTAGAGTAGGAGGCACAAATGACAGGACAAAATGAAGAGTTTGGCAGCAATGAAGAATTGAATTTATCTGAAATAATAAAAATAAGATATGATAAATTAGATAAATTAAAAGAAGATAACAAAAATCCTTTTGAGATAACGAATTATGAAGTAAATAATACAGCTGCTAATATAAATGATAATTTTGGTGATTTGGAGGAATTAGAAGTAAGCATTGCCGGAAGAATAATGGCAAAAAGAGGACAAGGGAAAGTTTCGTTTTATGATTTGCTTGACTCTACAGGTCGTATACAGCTTTTTATTAAACAGGATTTAGTCGGAGAAGAAAAGTACGAAGAAATAAAAAATTATGATATAGGCGATATTATCGGAGTTTGCGGAGTTGTGTTCAGAACTAAAATGGGGCAGATTTCAATAAGAGTTTTAAGCTCCGTTATCCTCAGTAAATCATTAAAAATATTACCTGAGAAATTTCACGGATTAAAAGATCCGGATTTAAGATACAGACAACGTTATATTGATTTGATAGTAAATGCGGAAGTTAAAGAAATTTTTTTACTTCGTTATAAAATTATTAAATTTATCAGAGAATTTATGGACATGCGCGGATTTGTAGAAGTTGAGACACCGGTATTATCTACGCTGGCAGGCGGAGCAAATGCAAAGCCGTTTGTTTCTCATCATAACGCTTTAGATATTCCTATGTATATGAGGATAGCTCTTGAACTACCGCTTAAAAGGCTTATTGTAGGCGGATTTGATAAAGTATACGAACTAGGAAGAGTGTTTCGCAATGAAGGAATGGACGCTACGCATAATCCGGAATTTACAATGATGGAAAGCTATGAGGCATATGTTGACTATATATCTGTAATGAATATGATTGAGGAACTGTTTACTTATGTTTCAACAAAAGTTTCAGGAAGCACTCTAATAGAATACCAAGGCAATAAAATAGAATTAAAAGCGCCATATCGAAAAGTTAAAATGACGGAGCTTATTTTTGAACATACAGGTATAGATTTTGATAAAATAACAGATTACGAAGAGGCTTTGAAAGCTGCAGCTAAGTTAAATATAAAAGTAGAAAAAGGATGGGGAATAGGGAAAATAATAGAAGAAGCATTTGATGAATATGTCGAGGACAAGCTTATTCAGCCAACTTTTGTAACATATCATCCGGTAGAAATATCTCCGCTTGCAAAAAAGGATCCTGCTGATCCGAGATACACACAACGTTTTGAGTTGTTTATTAACGGAAAAGAGTATTCTAACGGGTTTTCGGAATTAAATGACCCGATTGATCAGAAAGAAAGATTTATGGCTCAAATGGAAAAGAAAGCCCAAGGTGATGACGAAACTCATCCGTATGATAAAGACTTCATAAATGCTCTTGAAGTAGGACTTCCGCCTACAGGAGGAGTCGGAGTTGGTATTGACAGACTTGTGATGCTGCTTTCAAACCAAGACTCAATAAGAGATGTAATATTGTTTCCTACAATGAAACCAGTTGATTAAGTTACAATTAATTTCGAAAGAAGGCAATTAAATAATGAAGAAATTTTTGAATGAATTTAAAACATTTGCAATGAAAGGCAATGTTATTGACTTGGCAATCGGTGTAATAATCGGTTCAGCTTTTTCTAAAATAGTAAGTTCGCTTGTAAATGACATGATTATGCCGTTATTGGGTTTAATACTTGGCAAGATAAGCATATCAGATTTAACTATAACTATTATGTCAAGACTGGGCAGCGATCCTATTATAATAAAATACGGCGTGTTTTTACAAAATATTATCGATTTTATAATTATAGCATTAAGCATTTTCATTGCGTTAAAATTTGTAAATAGAATTACGAGAAAAAATGAAAAAGAAAAAGAAATAAAACAGACAAAAGAAGAAGTTTTGCTGACAGAAATAAGGGATATACTAAAAAACAAATAAATATACATATCTGGTCATATAGTATACTAAAATATTAATAATTATACATTATTAATATTTTTTTGAATGCATAATACTTATAAAATAACAATTGTATGTTGACATAAAACAATTGGTATGATAACATTTTTTAAGTTATATTTATTTATTATGACATATTAGAAAAGGTTTTCAAGGAGGAAGAAAAAAATGAAAGTTGCAGTTTTAGGCGCTGGCGCCATGGGTAGCGTAATCGGCGCTCATTTTCACAAAGGAGGAGCCGATGTTACATTAATCGACCCTTTTACAGCTTTAGTAGAAAAAATCAATAAAGATGGTCTTAAAATGACTTTTAACGGCAAAGAAGAAATTGTTAAGATGAAGGCCGTACTTACTCCGCAAGAAGTTGGAGGTACTGTAGACGTTGTTGTTGTTCTTGTAAAAGGATTATTTACACGCTCGGCAATGGAGAACGCTAAATGTTTGTTCGGTGATAAAACAGTAGCAATTTCACTTCAGAACGGTGTTGGCAATGTGGACATTATGAAAGAATTTTTGCCTGATGAAAAAATAGGCAACGGCACGCTTAACATGTCAAGCAGACCATTGGAGCTTGGTGAAGTAAGCGGCGCTGCCGGTAAAGGTGTTGCTGTTCATTTTATTAATGAGACGCATAGTAAAACAGGTATATGGGTAGAAATTGAAGAAGTATTAAACAAAGGCGGACTCTTAACAGAATACTCAACGGATACTGAAGTAATGGTTTGGTCAAAATTACTCGTTAATTCTTGCGTAAATCTAACTTGCGGTTTAGCCAGAGTGAATATGGGCATATTTTGGGATCATCCGGACGGAGCCTCTCTTGAAGAACTTATAGCAAGAGAGCTTGTTGCCGTAGCAAATGCTAAAGGCATAAAAATGGATTGGGACACAGCATGGAACGCATATACTAAAGATTTACTTCCTAGCGTAAGAGATCATTATCCTTCTGCAACTCAGGATATAATGAAGAAAAAGAAGACGGAAGTTGATTTCTTAAACGGAGCGGTTGTAAGAGGCGGCAAGGAAACAGGCATACCGACACCTGTAAATGATGTTATAGTTAAACTTACACATATTTTGGAAGATAACTTTGACAGACAATGGGATTCAATTAAATAAACAGTTTATAGTAACTTAAGCAAAAACGGAATCATAAAAGTAATTATAAAAAACGGAATTTTAAAGGAGAAGAAAATGGAAAAGGTAAAAAAAGATAAAATGTTTACCAGTGTAAGCGTAGGTGCGGCAACAGTTTGGTTTTCAACACACTGCGGCGCAGGCTTTGCATCTGGCACACAAGAACTTAACTATTTTGCAAATCATGCCTGGTACGGACCGTTTCTCCCGCTTTTAACAATAGCAATTATCGCTATTACTTATTACGTGGGGGTTGAAACGGCAAGACAGACAGGTAAGTGGGATTATCATTCATGGTCACTCGAAGCCTATAAGCCAATAGGCACAGTTGGAAGCATACTGTTGGAAATAGCTGTTGTTGTTACAGTTATAGCAGCGAGCGCAGCTTGCATATCCGCAGGCGCTAACCTCGGCGTACAGTCATTCGGCTGGCCGATGTGGGTTGGTTCGGTGCTAATGTTCGCTATAATAGTGGTACTTAGCATATTCGGCGAAAAAGTTGTAAGAAACAACGCAATGATAATGACCATAGGCATTATAATAATAGTATTAGTAGTACTTATTGCAGGACTTATCAAATTTGGTCCTGTAATCGGACAGCTTATTTCTGATAGATATGTAAACCCTGCATCAGCTAAATGGGGCATTACCGGCGCAGTTGGTACAACACCGGGTAACTTTGGAAATGCATTCCTCTGGGCGCTAACTTATGCTGGCTTCCAGATGGGTATAATAGCCGGTTCTGCATCTGCTTTCAAAGGAGCAAAATCTAAAAAAGAATCCAAAGGCTTCGCAATATTGGGCTATATTTTGAATGCTGCTATGCTTACAGGCGTATGCTTCCTGCTTCTTGGCGGTATGCCGGGAATCTGGACAGATAAAGCAGCAAGAACATTACCGACATTATATATGGTTGGACAATTAAATATGCCTATATTAAAGGTATTGTATCCTATTATGCTTTTCTTGGCACTTGTTACGACAGCAGTAGGCTTGACATTCGGTATGGTAGAAAGATTAAGCCCATACATGTTTAAGAAAATGTCAAATGTAGCTATTAAAAAAGGTATCATCGCTCTCGGCGTATTACTGGTATGCTGGGCAGTATCAACACTCGGACTGATGTGGGTTGTACAGGTAGCATACAAATACCTTGGAATCTTCAACTGGTTCGCAGTTATTCTTCCGCTTTGGATATTCGGATTTAAAAATATCAAAGCAAGAGATAAAGCTGCAAAAGTTTCAGAATAATTTTATAAATTGCTTAAGTTATTCTATATAATAAAAAATATTCCGCATACGCGGAATATTTTTTTTCATATAGTGTTATACGAATATTTTAAATTGAAATGATTAAATTCTGCAATTGACAATTCAGAAATAATAATATAAAATAAATTCAGGATTTTATGTATATTTATAGCAGATAATTATGTAAACGTATACATTTAATATGCATAAAGTCATTTGTTTAGGATAAAATAGACTTAGGCAGAAGACTTGGAATTATTTTCGTTTTATCAACAAAAAATCATTACTTAAATTTTAAAGGAGAAGAAAATGGAAAAGGTAAAAAAAGATAAAATGTTTACCAGCGTAAGCATAGGTGCGGCAACAGTTTGGTTTTCAACTCACTGCGGCGCAGGCTTTGCATCGGGTACACAAGAACTTAACTATTTCTCAAATCATGGTTGGTGGGGACCGTTTTTCCCATTCTTGACAATAGCAATTATTGCTATTACTTACTATGTTGGATTAGAAACAGCAAGACAAACAGATAAATGGGATTACCATTCATGGTCAAAAGAAGCTTACAAGCCAATGGGCATGGCAGGCAGTGTTTTGATCGAAATAGCTATTGTTGTTACAGTTATAGCAGCGAGCGCAGCTTGTATATCTGCAGGCGCTAACCTCGGCGTTCAACAATTTGGCTGGCCTATGTGGGTTGGTTCAGTGCTTATGTTCGCAATAACAGTATTACTCAGCATATTCGGAGAAAAAGTTGTAAGAAACAACGCTATGATAATGACTGCTGCAATTATTGTAATAGTATTAATAGTACTTATTGCAGGTCTTATTAAGTTTGGTCCTGTAATCGGACAGCTTATTTCTGACGGATATGTAAACAGCGCTGCTGCTAAATGGGGCGTAACCGGAGCTGTTGGATCTACACAGGGCAGCGTTGGCAACTCTCTGCTTTGGGCTCTTACTTATTCCGGATTCCAGATGGGCATTATCGCCGGAGCTACTTCAGCTTTCAAAGGCGGTAAATCCAAGAGAGAAGCTAAAGGCTTTGCAATTATTGGTTATGTTTTGAATGTAGTAATGCTTTCAGGCGTATGCTTCCTGCTTCTTGCCGGAATGCCGACAATCTGGACAGATAAAGCTGCAAGAACACTGCCGACATTATATATGGTAGGACAGTTAAATATGCCTTTATTGTCAGTTCTTTATCCGATACTTCTTTTCTTAGCCCTTGTTACAACAGCAGTTGGCTTGACATTCGGCATGGTAGAAAGATTAAGCCCTGTTATGTTTAAGAAAATGTCAAATGTAGCTGTTAAAAAAGGTATCATCGCTCTTGGCGTATTACTGGTATGCTGGGCAGTATCAACACTCGGACTGATGTGGGTTGTACAGGTAGCATACAAATACCTTGGAATCTTCAACTGGTTCGCAGTTATTCTTCCGCTTTGGATATTCGGATTTAAAAATATCAAAGCAAGAGATAAAGCTGCAAAAG
>DIVZ01000006.1 GCA_002423395.1 Eubacteriaceae bacterium UBA6119 | reverse complement strand
GCGTCTGTAGCAACTGTCGGCATACCGCCCATTATCATCATAACAACTGCTGAAAGCATTAATGTATTAAGAATGATACCTGTTATAGCAACGCCTTTTGCTTCGTTACGATATCTTATACCAACTGCCGATGCGCATCCTGCAGCCCAGATACCTGACTGGAACAAGCCATACAATGTGCCGTACCAGAGAGACTGACCTACTGATGTGTACATTTTAGCTGTTGAAATGTGCCAAGATATGTTAGCCCAGTTTGCTTTGATACCAAATATTGTGATTATAGCTACGCAAACTATCATAAGCACTGTAAGAGCTGTGCCGAACATTCTAACAACTTTAGCGCCGAATATGCATACTAAAACTGTAAGAACTAACATTACAAGAGTTCCTAAGAATGTCGGTAAACCAAATATCTGGTTAAATAATGCCGCTCCGCCTGCAAGGCAAGCTGCCGGCGCTAAAAGCATAGATATTGTTTGGATAATATCATATGTTGTTCCTAAAACTTTCTGAATCGGAACATATGCTTTTTGAACTATTTGCGAATAAGAAAATACTTGGTGAAGTCTGCTTATTTCGAGTGTAACATACATAAGCATACCAACCATGAACATTGACCAAATTGGCAGGAATGGCGCTAAAAAGCCGTGTCTTACGAAGTAAGCTACTTCCTGTGTGCCTGATGCAAATCCTGCGCCGCAGTGCGATGAAAACCAAACTGCTGCAACACCGATTGTGAGAGAGTTAAAATATTTCCCTTTGTTAACTTTTTGCATAAAATCCTCCATTTAATTATTTTTTGTCTTAACAGCAATTCAATATTTTATAATTTTAAAATAACTGTATTTTTCTAAATTCATAAATTGAAAAAATGATAACCTTTGCATCATATCACATTTATTGTATAACACGTTTACATCAGCAAGTCAACAATAATTTTTGATAAAGTTTGACATAAATTTTACAATTATCATTTAGTATATTAAAATAATAAAAAAACGATATTTTTCATTATTTTTTATTATATGCTATTAAATTTTTATATTAAAAATAATTATAAATTCTTTCTTTTGATACTCAATATGAAGCAATAAATTATGCGAAATTATTTGAAATGTTTGTTTATTTATTGTATCTTATGTAATAATTTAAAAATAATACATAAAAATAATATTAATATAAAAAGAGCTCGTATAAAACGAGCTCTTTATTTAACAAAATCGCATCGATTTAAGATTATGCTGAAATTCTATTGTCCATACCCGGAGGCAGTTGACCAGCATCTTCGAGTTTTCTGTATTTCTTTATGTTCATAAGACCGAGTGTAAGCATCGGAATTATAAGCAGGAATATCATTATGTAGCCGATAAATGCGTAACCTTTTTGAACTATCGTAATAAGTCCCATTTGCGCTACGAGCCATATTATAACCAGCCAGCCTGTTGAAATTATCGCATTCTTAAGCTTCTGGTTTTCCATCTTCTTAAAGAATAAAAGTCCGAGTCTTGTTTGCACTGCGAATACAAACCCAACTGCCGTTGTAATAAGAGCCATAAAGAGAAGTATCGGATAAATAACTTTAAACGCAGGAACTCCTAATTGGTTAACAACATAAAGTGTCGGAAGCAGTTTGGCCTGAGGATCAGTAGCAACAGCAGGCATTCCGCCCATAAGCATTAAAACTACAAACGACAGCATTAAAGTATTAAGTATAACTCCTGTAAGAGCAGCGCCTTTAGGTTCATTTCGGTATCTCATACCAACTGCCGAGGCGCACCCTGCCGTCCAGATATTAGCCTGGAATAACCCGTATAAAGTACCGTACCATAACGCTTGACCGTAAGACGTATAAATCTTCTTTTCTGCGATTTGAGCTGCAATTACATCCCAGTTTGCCGCTATTCCTGTTATTGTTATCGCCGCTACGCAGATAATCATAAGTATTGTCAGCGCTGTGCCGAACATTCTTACAGCTTTGGCGCCGAATATACAGACTAGAACTGTAAGTATAAGCATTATCAGCGTGCCAAAGAAGTTCGGTATCCCAAAGTATTGGTTGAACAATACTGCTCCTGCCGCAAGACATGCAGCCGGTGCCAAAAGCATTGTTATTGTCGTTACTATGTCATATGTGGTTCCCAATACCACCTGAATCGGAGCGTAAGCTTTAGCAACGACTTGCGAGTATGAGAATGCTTGATTAAGACGTCCTATTTCCAAAGTAATGTACATCATTGTGCCTACAATAATCATAGCCCACAGCGGGAAGAACGGCGCAAGCCAGCCGTGTCTTACAAAGTAAGCAACTTCTTGTGTGCCTGATGCAAATCCTGCGCCGCAGTGCGATGAAAACCAAACTGCAGCAACACCAATTGTCAGGGAATTAAAGTATTTCCCTTTGTTAATTTTTTGCATAATATCCTCCTTTTTATTTTTTTGATTTAGATATTTAATATATCTAAAAACAATCAATTTTAATGATAACCTTTACATTATCAAAATTTCTATATAACACTTTTATATCAGTTAGTCAATAATTATTTATATTAAAGTTTGAGATAAATTATGCAATTATCATTTAGTATATTAAAAGAATAAAAAAACGGATTTTTTAAAATAAACTCAAGTATATTCAACAAAATAAATATAGAATTAATCAAAAAAGAGCCCGTATAAAACGAGCTCTTTAAATATATCTTATTTATAATGTCCGGATTAATGAATTCTTTCTTTAAATTAAGCAGAAACTCTGTTGTCAAGACCTGGAGGAAGTTCTCCGGCTTCTTCGAGTTTTCTGTATTTTTTAATGTTCATAACACCTAGTGTGAACATCGGTATTACAAGTATGAAAATGTAGATGTAACCAAGGTAAGCGTATCCTTTTTGTATTATTACTAAAAGTCCTAACTGAGATACTGCCCAGATTACGATAAGCCACATTGTAGAAATGATTGCGTTTTTGAGTTTTTGGTTTTCCATCTTTTTGAACATTATCAAACCAAGTCTTCCCTGTACTGCGAATACAAATCCTACAGCTGTTGTAATAAGAGCCATGAAGAGAAGCAGCGGATAAATAACGCTGAACGCAGGTATGGTCAACTGATTAACAATGTACAATGTCGGAAGAAGTTTCGCTTTCGCGTCTGTAGCAACTGTCGGCATACCGCCCATTATCATCATAACAACTGCTGAAAGCATTAATGTATTAAGAATGATACCTGTTATAGCAACGCCTTTTGCTTCGTTACGATATCTTATACCAACTGCCGATGCGCATCCTGCAGCCCAGATACCTGACTGGAACAAGCCATACAATGTGCCGTACCAGAGAGACTGACCTACTGATGTGTACATTTTAGCTGTTGAAATGTGCCAGGATATGTTAGCCCAGTTTGCTTTGATGCCGAATACTGTTATAATACCAACACAAACTATCATAAGAACTGTAAGAGCTGTGCCGAACATTCTAACAACTTTAGCGCCGAATATGCAAACTACAACTGTAAGTACGAGCATTACTAATGTTCCGAGGAAAGTCGGAAGACCAAAGATTTGGTTAAATAATGCCGCTCCGCCTGCAAGACAAGCTGCCGGTGCTAAAAGCATTGATAATGTCTGAATAATGTCATATGTTGTTCCTAAAACTTTCTGAATCGGAACATATGCTTTCTGCACTATTGAAGAATATGAGAATACTTGATGAAGTCTGCTTATTTCAAGCGTAACATACATAAGCATTCCAACAAGGAACATTGCCCAAATGGGCATGAAAGGCGCCAAGTATCCGTGTCTTACAAAGTAAGCAACTTCTTGTGTGCCTGATGCAAATCCTGCGCCGCAGTGCGATGAAAACCAAACTGCTGCAACACCGATTGTGAGAGAGTTAAAATATTTCCCTTTGTTAACTTTTTGCATAATAACCTCCGTTTTTTATTGAATCCGTTTTTTATAAATAAGAATTATTTACTATTAAGTATACTATTACTCTCATAATCGCACGCATACAGTCTATAATAAATGTCGGAATATGTCAATAAAAGGATTACATTTAAAGGTTTACAATTTTTCAGTCAATAATAACCAATTATTTGAATATGTTTTAGATACTTGACTTTGGGAAATATTCATATTAAAAAGGAGCATTTTTAATGCTCCTTTTAT
This sequence comes from Eubacteriaceae bacterium UBA6119, assembly GCA_002423395.1. Lineage (GTDB taxonomy): Bacteria > Bacillota > Clostridia > Eubacteriales > UBA1433 > UBA1433. Next base: position 147,600 of record DIVZ01000006.1, on the reverse strand, counting down.
TAGAATAAACTGACATATTTAATGCATCAATTATATTTATACTGAATATCGTATGTGTTTTCTATTATGTGAGTAAGCAAAACTATAGTATCATTTACAGGAGTTTCAATTCCATATTTGTCCCCTTCCCTGCTTATCGCTCCGTTTATGTAATCCACTTCGGTTTTGCGGTTGTTAAACATATCCTGCGCCCCTGAGGGGTAATGCGCCCTGGCAGTTTGAAGCGTTTCTTCCCAATGAGCCCATTCTTTTTCATAGTCCATAGGTATGCCTTTCGCGTTTGCAACGTCAACAAGCTCTTTAACTATAAGCCTCTGGAGCTTATAGCCGTTAGGTTCGTCAAAAATCTGTCCCATAGTAAGCCTTGTAATAGCGCATGTTAAATTTACGCAGCAATTGACTATAAGTTTCTGCCAGATGAATTTGTCAGCTTCTTTTGAGTATTTTGTTTTAAATCCGCCTTTGTTAAGAATACTCTCGATTTCTTTACAAATCTCGAGGCGTTTATCCGTAATGCTGTTGAAATATACATTATCCACGTTTTCTATATCGTTTCTGTAATTAGCGTTTATCTCTCCAGGTCCTACCAGCACACTTGCGAGATTCAAAACACCGTATCCTACTTTTTCTTTCGGAAATATCTCGCACAAAGTATCGGCGTTGCCCACGCCGTTCTGAAGGGTTATTACAAAAGTATTCTCGTTAAATAATGCTTTCGCGTTTTGAGTTGCCGAACGTGTGTACATTCCTTTTACAAGTACTACTACTACATCGCATACTCCCACTAAATCAGGGTCGGTAACGGCGTTCATTTTAATTAATTCTTCCTTTTCGCCTTTGTTTACGTTTATTTTCAGGCCTTCGTTTGCAATCTTATCCATGTGAGCTTTAAACGGGTCAATAAGCCATACGTCCGCGCCGCCTTTATAAAAGCAGCTTCCTATTAAAGCGCCCATCGCGCCTGCCCCTAATATTGCAACTTTCATATAATTTTCTCCTTCTAAAAAATTATTTTAATTCTATTGCTTTTTTTACGCCCAATTCAAAAGCTTTTGTGTTTATGGCGACAAATTGTTCTTTGTATGCCATTTTTTTAAGCATTGTTTCTTTTGCTTTATCTAAATCAATATCGTCTGTATACGCGCAAATAAAACCAAACATAATTACATTGGCAACAACAGCTGAACCGGCCTCAGCTGCAAGCTCGGCAAGAGGCACGCAAACAAGTTTTATGCCTTCCTGGGCTTCTGTTTCTTTTATCAAACTTGAATTGACGAAAAGCGTTCCGCCGGGCTTTACTCTTGTTTTAAAAGCGTTATAAGACGGCAGATTAAGTACAACTACGTAATTGTAGTTTCTTGCCGCAGGAGCGCCTATCTGCTCATCGCTGATTTTAACCGTGCAGTTTGACGTTCCTCCACGCATTTCTCCGCCGTATGCGGGTAAATATGTCGCGAATTTATTTGCGTCAGACGCAGCATATGTAAGCAGCTGCCCTAAAGTCTGCACTCCCTGTCCGCCGAAACCTGCAAGTAAATAACTGTTTTCCATTTTTACATTTTCTCCTTTCAGCCTTTCAAATCTCCTACGGGGAATTCTTTAAGCACAACTTCTTCCATGTATTTCGGAGTGTCTTTCGGATCCATTTTCCAGTTTGTCGGGCAAGAGCTCATTAATTCGACGTAAGAGTACCCGCCTTCGTTTATTTGTATTTCAAGAGCTTTTTTAATAGCTTTTTTAGCTGCCAATATGTTTTTAGGCGTGTGAAGAGACTGTCTTGTAACGTATTTCGGAGCATTAAATGAAGCAATTATCTCCGCGAGTTTTATTACATCACCCATGTCTTCAGTTATTTTGCCGTACTGAGATGTTGTGGTTTTCTGACCGGGAAGCGTTGTGGGCGCAGCCTGACCGCCTGTCATTCCATAAACCTGATTATTTATCATAATAACGGTAAAGCCCTCTCCCCTGTTCGCAGCGTGAAGAGTCTCAGCGATTCCGATAGAAGCGCAGTCACCGTCTCCTTGATAGAGTATAAGCGGAACATCAGGGTTGCTTCTTTTAAATCCCGTTCCGGTTGCCGCAGGACGTCCGTGAGGTGCGCCGAAAGAATCAAACTGAACAAAAACTCCCAAATATACGGCGCATCCTATAGGCGCCATAATTACCAAATCGTCTTGTATTCCAAGTTCTTCCGAAACTTCGCAAATCAGTTTAACGGCGGTTGAATGCATGCAACCGGGACAAAATGAAGTGCTGGCCGCAGATAGAGCTTTGCTTCTCTGATATACACTTTCCATCTTTACATCCTCCTACATTAATTTCTTTACGGCTTCTTCAATTTCTTCGTCAAGCACCATATTGCCGCCGCCGCGTCTGTATGTGTCTACTTTTATGTCTTTATCTAGATATCTCGTAACTTCGTGATGGAATTGCGACGGAATAGTCATCTCAACTGTCAGCACTGCTTTTATTTTATTCTTGTCAATTGCCGCTATTTGTTTTTTAGGAAACGGAGCGAGTGTAATAGGTCTTAAAAGTCCGACTTTTATACCTTGATTTCTAAGGTGTTTTACGGACGTCTTCGCTACACGGGCGCTGGTGCCCCATGCGATAATAAGATACTCCGCTTCATCAATCATGTATTCTTCATATCTTACTTCATTTTCTTCCCAACTTTCGTACATTTTTTCATATTCGGCATAGAAATATTCCATATTATCGTTTGCGTTGCCTTTAGACCCGAACCAAGGTGAATCCGTTATTAATCTTTTGGCTCGTCCATCTTTTCTTTTTCCTGCAACATACGGCTGGTCAGATAAATCGGGAGCGTCTTTAAAATCGGGTATTTCCACGGCTTCCATCATCTGCCCCATAGTTCCGTCAGTCATGATAAAAACAGGAGTTCTGTATTTTTCAGCTATATCCCATGCTTCGTATATAATGTCAACTGATTCCTGAATAGTATCGGGAGCATAGACAAGTCCCTGCAGTCCGCCGTGACCGAGCGTTTTGGTTACCATATAAAAATCGCCCTGCGCGCCTTGTATGCCGCCTATGCCAGCTCCGGCTCTTTGTATATCGACAATTACCGTCGGCAAACGCGTTCCCGCCATTACGCTTAATGTTTCTGTCATTAAAGACAGTCCCGGTCCTGAGGTTGCGGTCATGCTTCGGCATCCCGCATGCGCGCTTCCTGCAATCATGTTAATTGCTGCCAGTTCACTTTCTGCTTGTACAAATACTCCGCCGACTTCTTTCATTCTCCACGATAAGTATTCAGTCGCAGTAGTTTGCGGCGTTATTGGATAGCCTGCAAAAAATCTGCATCCTGCTCGCAACGCAGCTTCACATAAAGCTTCATTACCTTTTTTTACAACTTTTTCGCTCATAATTTCTTTTTCACCTCTCTTGTTATTTATAAACCGTAATTGCTGCGTCAGGGCACATTATCGCGCATAACTTGCATGCCGTGCACTGTTCTTCGTTTTCCTGCATTGCGTAAGCATATCCTTTTGCGTTGACTTTATCGCCTGTCTTCAAAAGCCCTTTGGGACATACTGCGAAACAAAGTCCGCAGCCTTTGCAATAAACAGGGTCAATTACTACTTTTGCCATAAGTCCACCTCCTTGCAAATTAACATAGCATTTTTCTAAAAAAAGTGTCAAAATTGATACAAAGAATTATGTTATATATGTAGATGAAACTGTTTTAATAATAAATGTATTTAAAAAAGTACAATTAAATGTTTACATTTCTAATTTAGCTATTTAAAATAAAATCAAGTATAAATGTGGTGATTTACATGAATAAATTAATATTGCAGAAATTAAACGAAAACCCGTTCAGACCTTTAGTTGATATAGTATATGAAATAATTTTGGACGATATTATCAATTTCAATTATCTTCCGGGCACTAAAATAGTAGAATCAAAAATCGCGGAAAATCTCGGTGTGAGCCGCACTCCCGTACGTGACGCAATTGGAATACTTGAAAAAGAAGGCTTTATTGAAAAATCCGCTAAATGCGCTATAGTTGCGCCGTTTGACGCCAATGATTATTTTGATTTAAACAATTTTCGCTACGTACTTGAGCCGCTTGCGGCAGGCTATGCCGCCCTTAGAATAACGGATAGCGAGCTTGAAAAATTATTCGAATATGCTCAAAAAGTTGAGTACGCTTATAAATCAGGCGAATATAAAGAGATGTTTAAAGCCGAGAATGATTTTCATGAATACATCATGATATGCAGTAAAAACAAATACTTAATAGAGGCGTACGATAACATTCATCCCGAAATGAAAAGATACCGTGTTTATATAACTGCCGATGCGAGTCTTTATGATTTTTTATGCGATGAGCATTATTTTATTTATAACTCAATTAAATTAAAAAATAAAGAAATAGCCGAGGCGGCGCTAAGACGACACATTTCGCTGCTTACCACTAAAAGCGCAGATGAAATGTATAATGATAACAGAAAAATTATAAACAAGAAATTGGAAGTAATGAATAAGATGGCGCAGAAGTAGGTTTAATAGCAGTTTTCTTTTAGGTGGTTAAGTAAAAATCAATTTATAATATAATATATCCTTATATGGATGCATTTTTTATGCCTAAAAATATATTAAAATAATTAAAATCTACAGGAGGATATTTTAAACAAATAAAATTGAAAGAACTCAATATTGCTAATCTAGATATTTAATTATAAAGATGTAAATCTTCCCCTCTTAATTATTATTCGAAATATATTATCTTATTTCACAAAAACTTTAGGCAGTCCGCCCGCGAGTTTTACAAGCATTTCCGACATAAACCTCGGGGATTTTTTCATTCCGTCATCAAGCCATTTTTGTATAGCTCCTAAACATCCCGTTACGGTAAATGCGTAAATGTATTCCGCCGTTTCTTTGCTTACTCCTTGCGCGTTCATTAACTCATCTATGTTTTTTTCGTATATCAAAGTCATTATGCGCTTTTGAAAGTCAATATCTCCCCTCTCTCCCAAAAAGAGCCTGCATAACTGCGCGTTTTGCTTAAGGTATTCAAAAATTTTCTCAACCATTTCAACGCGGTCAAGATTAGCTTCATTATGAGTATATCCTTCAAGATAAACGCTTACGTTCTGAAAAAGTTCGTTTTCTATTTTTCTCATCAAATCGTACTGGTCGGTATAATGAGCGTAAAACGTCGCGCGGTTAATATCTGCGTCTTCGCATATTTCTTTTATTGTAATATGTGATATATCTTTATGGCTAAGCAGTTTTATAAAGCTTTCTTTTAAAACCATTTTTGTGTATTTCACTCTTCGGTCGTCTTTTTCCCTATTCATAGCTTCCTCCGAATTTTTTATAAAATTGTTAGTTATACTACATTTTATAATTATTTGTTTATCAACAAACATTTCATAAATATCTGTTTGTTGACATATTATCTGTATGTAATTATAGTATTATTGCGAAAGATAGTCAACATAGTGTTTAATATAATTTTAAGAATTCCGAGGGTATAAGGTGAATAGATTTTACGACGGCGTTATTGAGCATAAAAAAAGGATAATGATTATTTTCATAACAATTGCAGTGCTTTGCGCAATCTGCGCTTTGTTTGTTGATATAAATTATAACCTTGTGGACTACCTGCCTCAGGAAGCGCAGTCTACTCAGGCAATAGAAATCATAGAAAACGAATTTTCCTCCCCTCTTCCCAATGCCAGAGTAATGATAAATAATATATCGCTTACCCAAGCGTTTGATTACAAAGAAAAACTCTCTTCAATAAGCGGCGTGGCAGACGTAACCTGGCTTGACGATATAGTCGGCGCAGATACATTAAAAACAGTTCCGTATAATTATCTTGATTCATCAATAACAGAAAATTACTATAAAGATAATACTGCTTTGTATCCAATAACAATAGAAAGCGGTGCAGAAAAAGACACGGTAACAGCTATTGAAAACTTTATAGGCGAAGAAAATTCCGTAGCAGGAAACGCCGTAAATACAGCTGCTATGCAGGAAATGTCAATAAATGAAGTGTTAAAAGCGCTGGCTATACTTCTTCCGCTTGTAATTATTATATTAATACTTTATACAACATCATGGGTGGAACCGCTTTTATTTTTGCTGTCGGTAGGAACAGCAATTATAATAAATATGGGCACAAATATATTTTTAGGGCAGATTTCGTTTATTACATTTGCGGTAAGCCCTATTCTGCAACTCGCGGTATCGCTGGATTACGCGATATTTTTACTCCATTCTTTTAACGAATACCGTTTGATATATGAGCCAAAAGTCGCAATGAAGCTTGCTATGAAAAAAGCGCTGTCGGCAGTCGCGGCAAGCGCTGCTACAACTGTTATAGGATTTTTCGCTCTTATCTTTATGCGCTTTGAAGTGGGCGGCGATTTGGGGATCAATTTAGTAAAAGGCGTAATACTCAGCTTTATTTCGGTAATGGCGTTTCTTCCGGTGCTTACACTGCTTTCATACAAACTTATAGACAAAACAAAACACCGTCCGCTGCTGCCGAGCCTTAACAATTTAGCTAAAAAAATAATAAAAATCAGCATTGTATTTTTTATACTTTCTGCAGTAGTCGCCCTTCCCTGCTTTCTTGCTCAGCGTAATATAGATTTCACATATGGTACCGGTGATATTACGCAGGTAACGAAAGCCGGTCAGGATGCCGCAAAGATTGACGATAAATTTGGAGCCGAAAACATGCTCGTTTTACTTGTGCCTAAAACCGATACCGGCAAAGAAGCCGTTTTATGCGATGAACTATCGGAACTTAATCATATAACGGCAGTAGCCTCTTATGTAAAATCGGTAGGAGCGCAAATACCTTCAGAATACGTGCCGAATGATGTATCAGAGCAGTTTTATTCAGAAAACTACTCGCGAATTATTTTATATACTAACCTTTCAGAAGAAGGAACTGTTACTTTCAAAACCGTTCAATCCGTGCTTGATAGCGCGGGGCAGTATTATGATACTTACTATCTCGCGGGTCAGGCGGCTACTCTTTACGATATGAAAAACGTTGTCTCAGTTGATACAAAAGTTGTAAACATTATTGCGGTAATAGGCATATTTATAGTGCTTTTATTAACGTTTAGAAGCCTGTCAATACCGCTTATATTAGTGTTTACTATAGAGACCGCCATATGGATAAATTTGTCCTTCGCTTATTTTGCTAACCAATCGTCGTTTAATTTTATCGGCTACCTCGTTGTAAGCACAGTTCAGCTTGGCTCTACTGTTGATTACGCTATTCTAATTACCGACAGGTACTTGGGATGCAGAAGGCAGATGCCCAAAAAAGAAGCGATTAAAAAAGCTCTCGGCGAAAACTTCATAGCCATAGTTATATCAGCGGCAATTCTTTCTCTGGCGGGCTTTACTCTCGCGGCAACATCTTCAAACTCAATAATTTCACAACTTGGACTTTTGCTTGGCAGAGGCACATTGCTGTCGCTTTTCATGGTGGCGTTTGTTCTGCCGTCCATGCTTGTTTTGTTTGATAAAGCAATTCAAAAAACATCTTTACGAAACGGCTTTTACAACGAACCAAAAGACTTAAGCACGCGGCATACTAAAGAACTGCAACATAAAGGAGGAAATTTAAAATGAAAAAAATACTATCCGTAATTCTGACTCTCATGCTCATATGTACATTTTCCGTATCAGCTTATGCTAAAACTACTCCGACGCAGAAAGAAGAAGTTGTTTACGGCATACTTTCGCAAAACGGAGAAGTTGCAAACGTATTTGTCGTCAATATTTTTTCGGATAAAAATATAGTAGATTACGGCGATTATACCGCAGTTGAGAATCTTACTACGACTGATGTAATAAACAAATCCGGCGATGAAATAACAATAACGTCTTCGGCGGATAAACTTTATTATCAAGGAACGCTTAAGTCAAAGCAGCTGCCTTGGAACATATCAATAAAATACTCGCTTGACGGAAAAGAAATAGCTCCTTCTTCCCTTGCGTGTAAAAGCGGAAAACTTGAAATAGAAGTAAAAATTACAAAAAACTCTAAAGTAAACAGTTCGTTTTATAACAATTACGCGCTACAGGTAACTCTTGCGCTTGATAGTTCACTTTGCGATAATATCAAAACCGAAAACGCCACAATAGCGGAAGCCGGCGGCGATAAACAGTTTGCATATACAGTCCTTCCGGGCAACGGAGCCGATATTTACCTTACAGCTGATGTTCACGATTTTGAAATGGACGCCATTACAATTAACGGAATAAAACTCGCTCTTAATTTGGATATAGATTACAGCCAATTCACAAAACAAATAAGCCAGCTTACCGATACAGTTAAGCAGCTTGACAGCGGCGCGGCTGATTTGCTTTCGGGCGCGCAGCAGTTATCCGATGGAATGGGCCAGTACGTTACAGGTCTTAAAGAGTATAAAGACGGCATGGCGCAGCTTGACGCAGGCGTTGTAGGGCTTCAAATGGGAGCCGACGGCATTGAGAGCGGCCTTAATTCGCTCGCGGCTCAGAACTCATCATTATTAGGCGGAGCGCAGAGTATATTGCAGTCAACGTTTGACAGTGTAAACAGCCAGTTAGCGGCAATGAATTTATCTCTTCCAACTTTAACTCCAGAGAATTACAGCGTTATTTTAGAAGGCATACCCAGTTTAGCCTCTTTAAAAGCTCAGCTTGACGGCGTGGTGCAGTTTGTAGACGGTCTGAAGAGTTATACGGGCGGAGTATCATCTTTAGCGTCAGGCGCGGAAGATTTATCGGGAGGCATAGATGCGCTTAAAACATCTACATCGCAATTAGCGTCATCGGCAAATGATTTGTATAATTCAGCGGATGTTCTGAATACCGCGCTGTTAAGCCTAAAAGACGGAATAAGCGAGTATAAAAACGGCACAAGCCAGTTTGTAGCAGGCACAGCCGATATTGACACTCAGATAGCAGATCAGGTGGACGATATATTAGACACCATTTCGGGCAGCGGCGGAAAGACTATTTCGTTTGTATCGGATAAAAACACCAACATAACAGCGGTACAGTTTGTATTAAAGGCTGACCCGATACAGATTACGGATACCAAAGATAATACAAACGATGAACAGACGGCGGAGCTAACTTTCTGGCAGAAGTTTTTAAAGCTGTTCGGGCTGTATAATGAAGAATAAAATAATAAATTAAGAGAGCTTAAAAGCTCTCTTTTTGTGTGATAAATATACATAAGTAATTAAAGTTAAGTTAAACTTTATTTTTTTAATAGTCCATTTTCAGTAAGTTCATCAACAAGTTTATACATACGTTCTTTTAATTCATTATCACAGCTTTCTAACAGTTTGTTTCTTATTTTTGATTCAGAAGGTATATTGTAATTAGTCATTATCATATCATGCCAATTAGCATTTTCAATTTGATCTCTATTTATAGTTAGGGCAGTAATGATATTTTTATTATAAAAAGTAAAATATTCTATTTCATTCATACTAATTATTTTTACATTAGATTGTAAGTAATTTTTTTCAATTTCATTATCATATAGTTTTTTATATTGTATTGCTTTTTCGTAAATTATTTTTTTAGAAATAAAATTATTTTCTAACAATATTATTACACCAAATATATTTCCTAGTTTAAAAGTATTATCTTTTGAAAACGGATAATAATATTCCCCAAATTCTTTTAATCTATCATACAATTTGACTATTCTTTGTGCCGAAAGATTTATTGTTTCTTCTATAGCATTTTTATCAAATTCACGTAATTTTAATTTTGGTACTGATGACTTGCAATCAAATAAAACGCACACATTATCTTTATATAACATAACATCTGGTGACATAATTTTATTTTTGCCAATATAATAAGATTGTTCTTTTTTTACTTCGTCATATAAACCTGAAACTTTTAAAATTTCAAATAAATAATTTTCAATTACTTCTTTTCCTATAAGTGCTCTTAAATTATTGTTTTGTTCTGTTAATCTATATAGTAATGAATCTGTTACAGCTTCAATTATTAAATGCGGTAATGGGAAATATATGATTTTATTTTCTTCGATAAATGGATAATTTGAAAAATATTTAAAAGCATAAAAATAGCTATTAATATTATTTGATAATAAATCATTTTGTTTTTGGATAAAGTTCTTTCTATTTATCATTAGATTTTTTATCACAGTCTTATATTTATTATTTATAACATAATATAAAACTTTATTACTAAAATTATTAGGTAAGAATGTGATAACAAAAAAACCAAAATCTATAAATTCATTATAACTAGCATTAAATTTATTTTGAAATTCTTCAGGCATATTAATATGCTCATTAATAAATGAAAAAAAATAATTGTATCTAAATATTTTAAAAAAATCAGGGTTTTGATATTTAAATTGTTGTATAGGTAATATCATAAATAAATTATTTAATAATTCTTCTTTATTAACTTTTGTAAATTCTGGATGAATATAATTGGAAATTGTATTAATTATTTTATAAAAAGTTTTGTCATTCTTGATAATAAATTCTTTTTTATCATATTCTTTATCTGTCATAATTGCAAACAATGCAAAAGTTTCTAAAATCCAAGGCGGTATTTCGTTTTGTTGTATACTTATTTTTATATTATTTTCTTTTAATAATTTTAGACTATGTAGTCTGCAAATAGTGATTTTATTAGCAAACGAATAACGTTTTAATATAATCGGAATATGTTTATATTCACGTTCTATAATTTTTTGCTTTTTTTTAATTTCGATGTTTTCATCATCATTCATTTCATTAATTGCCCTTACCACATATTTTGTTTATAAAGGAAATTATATTCTTTTAAAATATGATATTCAATAATAACATTATTTATATATAATTAAAATAACATAATAATAAAAAGAGCCTTTCAGCTCTTTATAAATACAACTTAACTTCACTATCTTTTTTGCTTTTGGCGCCCAGCACTTTTTTAACAAGCAGCTTTTTCTTATATGTAATTTTCCTTGCCTGAGCATCGCATGCCCTTACGCAGCTAAAACATCTCAGACATTTACTGTCGTCAATTTCCAAAGTGTTTATATCAATTGCCCCAACAGGGCACAGCTTTGAGCACAGCCCGCATCCAGTGCATAAATTCTTGTCAATGTCGGGTTTTTCCGTAAACATTTTCGCGCTGTTTTCGGGAAGCACTTTTGCCATAAAAAGAAGTTTTCCGTTGGGTACAACCGCTTCAATTTTGCTTATGTCCTCCGTTGAATTAAGCTTGTTAATAATCATCTGCCCGAACTGTTTTGCGTTGTGCTCATCGCACAAATTGGGTCGTCCTGCCGCTATTGGCACCTCTTTTGTGGAAAACGAATGTTCTCCTATAAAACTTGCCGCAGCTACAGGCACAAAACCCGCGTTTTTGACTATTGTTTTCATCTCGCTTAATGCTGTTCCGTCCGCAATATTTCCGTATACCGTTACAACAACAGCCGGCTTTCCTTCACCTGACAGGCTTTTTAAAGTCTCAGTAAGTAATCTAGGCACTTTTTCTTCGTATACCGGAATTCCGATAATTAGCAGATCTTCTTTAACGGTTATCAAATTTACTTTACGAGCTGATGGCAAAGTAATGTCTGTATAATTGACTTTTTTTATCCCCGTTCCCTGTGCAATAGCGGCAACTACTGTTTTTGTGGTGCCTGTTGGCGAGAAATATATTACTCGCGCCGAATTAATCAGCATAATGCATCACACCTTTCCAAACTGATACCTAATCTATAAACTCCCCTTTTACCGTACGCACAAACAAAGCAGCCATAGCTTCTTTGGGGTCTTTATGATTGTATATTATTTCGAAAATGCACTGCGTTATGGGCAGTTCTACGCCGTAATTTTCCGCAAGCAGCATCATCGCCTTAGTAGTATACACACCTTCGGCTAATTTGTCAAATTCGTGTCCGCCTATAAACATTTCCCCGAAACGCCTGTTGTTGGAATAAGGTGAAAACAGCGTGGCTTCATAATCTCCAAGATGAGAGAGTCCATAAGCCGTAATTTCCGCTCCACCCATTGCTTTTATTAAACGCGATACTTCCCTTGCGCCGCGCGCCATAAGCGCGCCTTTAAGACTTGTGTAACCAAGTCCGTCAAGCATTCCCGCTCCTATTCCTATAACGTTTTTCGCGGCGGCTCCTATCTCGGTTCCTATTATGTCGTCTCCCATATAAAGTCTCATTATGTTCGTATTGAATTTCTCAACAATATCAGCAACCGTTTCATGATTTACGGAGTCTATTATCATGCAGTTAGGGATTTTATAAACATAATTCTGAACATGCCCAGGGCCTACCCATACCGCAAGCGATACACATGTCAAATATTCATACACAATTTCGCTCAGCCTTTTGCCGCTGTCCTGCTCTATTCCTTTCATAGCAAGTATTATTGTTTTATTTGTAAAATCCAAGTCTTTCAGGCTTTCAAGGAGGTTTCTGAGTTCCTGGCTGCTTACCGATATAATAACGTAGTCGGCGTTTCTAACAGAATATGCCAAATCCGTCGACAGCTCAACTCCTAAAGGAAGCGGCATATATTCATTTTTCCTGTCTTTTTTAAGCTTTTCCATATTTTTTGAGCTCTCTCTGCCCCACAGTATGACATTATGCCCGATATCACAGCTGTATGAAGCGTGAAAGCTTCCCCATCTTCCGCATCCCAGCACAGTTACGTTCATTATAAATTCTCCTCCGTCAATTTATGCGCTGCGTCAATTAAAGCGTCTTCTAAGTAATAAGTCCTAAAACCGTTTCTTATCGCTTTGCTTTTTACTTTATTTATCAGCGCGTAATTTATTTTTTTATCCTTAAGTTCTTTTAATAAAAAGTTATTAAGAGATTTTATCTCGTATTCATCGCCTAAAAGGCGCAGAACTTCCTCAATACTGCAGTCTTCAATACCCTCTTTTTTTAAATAAGCTTCCGCCATTGCAAGAGAGTAGTCTTTATTTTTTAATTTATACATCAAATTATGGGCATATACCCTGTCATTCAGAAAATTATACTCCTGAAGTTTGTCAATACATTCGCTGATTTGTGTATCATTAAAGCCGCATTTTATAAGATAAGCTGTTATCTGTTTTTGGCTTCTGTCTTTAATCGAAAGATAATTAAGAGCTTTTTCGTATGCATCATCCATTTATAACACCTTTTACAAGCTTTCTTTCGGGTGGGTTGGAGCCCGATATAGTTATCGCATCTTTTAATATTTCATAAGCAGTGTTAGCAGCTTCTTTATTAGAAGAATAAATCTGAGCAATAATTCCGGTTTTTTGTGTATGCTCACCATATGTTTTATTAAAATAAATTCCTGCGCCATAATCTATGACATCATCTTTCTTTTTTCTTCCCGCTCCGGCCTCCGCCGCCGCTCTTCCGACTTTTTCGCAGTCAATAGCACATATATAGCCTTCCGTCTCGGCGCGTACATTAACAATTATATTTGATAAAGGCAGCTTCGCGGTGTCTTCGATATAGATTGCGTCACCGCCTTGTGCGGTTATGAATTGAATAAATTTATTGTACGCTTTTTTACTGCTTATCGCATCATCCATCATTTTATATGCATACGCTTCGTCACTTGCTATATCAGAAAGTATAAGTATCTGCGCACCCAGCGCGTATGTTACCTGTTTAATATCATCAGGTATCTGCCCTTTAAGGCACATTACAGCTTCCGTTACTTCTATAGAATTTCCTACGCACCTACCGAGAGGCGCGTTCATATCCGTAATAACAGCCGATATTTTTTTGCCCGCGTTTTTTCCAATGGCGACCATCTGACGTGCAAGCTTTTCTGCGTCTATATACTCTTTCATAAATGCGCCGCTTCCGCATTTTACGTCAAGGGCTATAACGTCCGCGCCCATAGCAAGCTTCTTGCTCATTATGCTTGAAGCTATTAAAGCCGTATCGTCTACTATAGCCGTAACATCCCTAAGAGCATAAATTTTTTTATCGGCAGGGGTTAAGTTTGCGCTCTGGGACGTTATTGACATTCCTATACTGTTTATATTTTCAATAAATTCATCTCTTTGCAGGTGTGTTGAAAAACCCGGAATCGACTCAAGCTTATCAATTGTCCCGCCGGTAAATCCAAGCCCTTTTCCCGACATCTTTGCTATTTTTACTCCGAGACAAGCCATAATCGGCGAAAGTATAAGCGATATTTTATCACCCACTCCGCCTGTAGAATGTTTGTCTGCTATTATTCCTTCAACCTCGCTAAGATCCATCACGTCTCCCGAGTCTTTCATTGCCTGTGTAAGATAAAATGTCTCATCTTCCGACAGTTTGTTAAACCACGCCGCCATTAAAAAAGCGCTCATCTGGTAATCAGGTATTATTTCATTAGTAAAATTAGTTACAATATAATCAATCTCTTCTTTACTTAGAGGAAGAGCGTGCTTTTTCTTTTCAATCAGATCGTACATATTATACATTTAACACCTCAGCAGCGGCTGAACACTTCTTCGCATATTTTTGCAGTCGCATTTATCAAACAAGCGTGCGTATCGTTCATAGCACGGTCTATATCATAATAATCGGTAAGAGCGTATATAGCTTCTATTCCGTGATTTTTCATATCGTATTTGCCAATAGTGCGGCCGCCGCTTATAGCTATAGCATATTTATCGTATTTTTTGCAAATGGCACCTATTCGCATAGGCAGCTTATCGTTAAAAGTCTGCTCGTCTGTTCTTCCCTCTCCCGTTATTACCAAATCCGCGTCGGCTATATCTTGCTCAATTTTAGAATACTCTATAAGCCAGTCCGCGCCTGTTTTAAATTCTGAGTTTAAAAACGCGGCTGCTCCTCCGCCTATGCCGCCGCCTGCTCCCGAGCCTTTTATATTCTGCAAATCAATGCCTGTATTAGAAAAAACAATGCCTGAAAATTTCTCAAACATTTTATCAATACATTCAACTTGTTTTGGCGTTGCTCCTTTTTGCGGACCATACACCCGTGTCGCTCCGTTTGGTCCGTAAAATGGATTTTTTACATCGCTAACAGAAACAAAACGTGTAGCGCAAATTCTCTTGTCAATCCCGCATAAATCAATATCTCTGATATTGCCGATTTGAGCCGCTCCGGGGGCAATGTCGTTATTGCATTCATCTAAAAACTTCGCTCCGAGAGCCTGCATCATGCCTATGCCCGCATCGTTCGTCGCGCTTCCGCCTATGCCTAAATATATTGTTCTCGCGCCCTTATCCATTGCAGTTTTAATGCATTGACCTACGCCGAACGTGGTCGCTCTCATTATGTCTAGCTCATTTTTTTTCATCTGAGCAAGCCCTGCTATACTGGCCATTTCAACAACCGCGCTTAGGCTATTGTCTCGCTTAATAATTATAAAGGGGATAATACTATCCCTCATTAAACAGTCTTTTGCGGTTGTTTTGCACAAGCTCGCGTTTTCCTCAAACGCAAGCACAGCGTCAAGCGTACCTTCTCCTCCGTCTGCCATCGGAAATATTTTAACGTCCGCATTTACAGTCGTTAAATACTCGCAAATACCTTCTTTTATCGCGTTCGCAGCATTTGGCGAACTTATCGTGCCTTTATAAGAATCGATTGCTATTACAATTTTCATAATGCCACCGAGTTCTTTATTTTTCCTTAATATAATCCAGATATTCTTCACCTAAACCTACTGATTTAATTTTTTCCTCAGCAGGCACTCCGTTATTATCCCATCCTCTTATTTTATAAGTGGCGTCTATTAATTCCTCATATAATTTGCTTCTGTAATCTCTTAATATTTCTATTTTCTTATCTAAGCTAAAATTATCGGGGCTCATGCCCAATTCATTTCTTATCTGCGCATCATACAGTTCCTGCTTTGATAAATATTCGCTTTGAGTAACAGGCCCCATAGCTCGATACGGAAGCATATCAAATTTCCTTGTGCCTTTTCCCATGCGTTTATTGAAAAGACGCTGGAATGTGGATATTCTGTCCGATGCAAGCATCATTTCTTTCAGTGACATTTTGCTGCCTGTAACAGCTTCGTACACAAGGCAGTAGTCCTCTATGTGTTCTTTTATTATTTCGCCTTCATGCTTAGGCGAATTTTTTAAATGGAGCGGAATAATGTTATTCCACGGAAGCCTGCAAAGCCCTACGATGCCGAACATCGTTCTGAAAATAGGAAATATTGTAAGAGCCTGCGCTTTAGCTTCGACTGTCGGGATGCTGTTTTTTAATTTATCCATTGATATCATCCAACATTGGTCGTGCTGCGGGCTTTTATTGGTAATGCCGTAGCTCCCCTGCTGCGCTAGCGATTCTTTAGACATATACGAGCCGAACTCTATACCATCCTGAACTAGCCCTATATCGTTTAAAAAGTCAATATCTTCATTGTATTCTTCGCATAGCAATTCTTTAATTCCCTGTATGCCTATTGCGGCTACTATGCCAAGTCCTCTTCCGTCAGCCATTTCATGAAGCACTGAAAGCATTGCCCTGTAATTGCCGAATTTAAGCTTATGACCTCCGGTAAATTCATCGTTTATTATGCCGCGTTCGTAACATTCCATTAAAAACGCCATTACGCACGCGTAAGAAACTGAGTCTATACCGTAAGTATTGCAGTAAAAATTCATCTCGAGAATTGCTTCCAAATTAAACACTGCGCAGTTTGCTCCAAGTGATGCCAAGATTTCATAATCCGGGCCGTCAATTGTTACTTTTCTTCCTGCGTAAGGACCTGTGCGCAATTTAAAATCGTCGATTACTTTCTTGCAGGCGATACTGCAGCCAAACCAGCAGCCGTCGGTAGAATACTGCTTTTGATATTTTTTATAAAGCGCTCCCGCGTCGATGTTTTTCGCGTCGGGGTTAGAGCCGTATTGCATGTTTTTAACCGGCAGCAACTCGGCATCATTCATTAAGCCAATATAATTTGCTGTTCCGCACGTTTTTAATATTTTATCTTCATTAAGCGTAGCAATTTCTCTGTGAAGTTTAATAGCCAGTTCATTTATTTTATGAATATCGCACGGGTTGTTCAGCGAATTGTTTATTCCTGTATATTTTATTACGACAGCTAAAATGTGCTTGTCCCTCAGAACTGTGCCCATGCCTCCGCGCCCTGTTTGTCTCTGCCTTATTTTATTATGCTTTACATCATACGAGGAGAAATTTATCGTGCCGATTTTCGAGTGCTCAGCTCCTCTGCCGCTGGAAAGTACAGAAATATTTTTCTTATCATTATCATCGTTTGAAAATTTATCTATCAAATAAGGAGCGAGTATGTGAGTATCGCGTTCTTTTACTAGTGAAGCGTCTATTATTTTTACGCGTCCCGCGTTGCCGTCTATGAATATAATAACGTCTTTTTCAGACTTGCCTCTTATTTCAAGACCGTCCCAGCCCGAAAACTTTAAGTAAGGTCCGAAATATCCTCCCGTATTTACGTCAACGGGTATCTCGGTAAGCGGCGATAGAGTAGTTGCAATTACTCTTCCCGCGCCCGGGTACTGCGTAAGACCTGAAAGCGGACCTGTCGTAATTACTATTTCATTCTCACTGTCATTCCATTTAGTATTTTCATTAACAGCGTCCCACAAATATTTAAGTCCGTAACCTTTGCCGCCTATAAAAGTGCTTTTAATTTCTTCGCTTACGTGCTTTTCTTCTATATGATATTTATCAAGATCTATAAACAATATTTTATCGGCATAGCCGCACTGCAGTTTTGTAGGAAGGTATTTAAAATCAGCAATAGCTTTTTGTCTCAGCATTTGGCATCTCCTTCTATTTTATAACAATCGCTCCCGTGGGGCAGTTTTTCGCGCATATTCCGCATAGCACGCACTTAAACGGAGTCGCGCTTTTTTGCGAATACCTCATCATGCCGCTCGGGCAGAACCCCACGCACATAAGGCAGTTTACGCACAATTCCTTGTTGAGCATGACAACATCGTCCTTGTCTTTATACAACGCGTTTACCGGGCATATATCAATGCAAATATTACATTGGCTGCAAGTTATTATTTTGTTTTTATCATTTTCATCTTTAAAAATACTCAGACGTGCCAATTCGGGCATATCATCTTTGAAATAAGTCGTTGAACATGCGGTGCGGCAGATATTGCAGCCCGTGCATTTGTCATTGTCAATAATGAATTTTTTCAACTCAGCACACCTTCTTTATTCAGTATATTAAATAATATACCAAAAAAATGAGTTTTTTGCAATGCATTACACTCAATAATCGCCCAAATTGGTTGCCTCTTTTTTTAACACGCAAAATATGAGCATATTCTGCAATAATTTTCAGATTATTTAATATTTGATTGAATTATTATTTAAAAATATTATAATAATATAGTAAACGTTAAACTTAACAAAATTTTTCTAAGATAATGGTGACGCTATGGCAAGAGATTTTCCTAAAATTAATTATACATCGTGCATGGGAACACTAATTAATTATTACGATAAAAACATTTTAATTGATTGTATAAATTCTCCCGATATTCTGCCTTATCAATCTGTAAAAAAAGAAACGCTTGTAAATATTGTAAAAAAGAATCAGCCTTTTTCCAAAATTGATATGATGCTAATAACGCACGAACACAGAGAACATTTTCAGCCCGATTTAACATGTCAGATTATGGCGGCGTGCCCCGAGGCGACGCTTATCGCGCCTGTTGCGGTAACTAATCAGCTTAGAGGCAGCAAATATTTTAAAAAGCGTTTTATAACGCAGATAATATCTGTTGATTTGGATTTGAATAAATCTATTGAATTTACGCTAAAAGGCATAACGATCCGAGCGGCGCACATAATGCACGACGAGCCGGAAAAGCATTCCGACATTCAAAACGTGGCGTACTTACTCAATATGGGTGAACATCGAATACTGCATGTCGGCGACGCGATACCCGATTTTGCTCAGCTTGAAGAAAGCGGTCTTGCAAGCGCGGGCGTAAGCTGCGCTATTGTTCCATACAAGTATCTTATAACGGAAAAAGGAATAGACGCGCTTGTAAATCTGAGTCCGCGCTATATGATCGCTACGCATTTTCCTGTTAAGGAATACGATAATACGCGAATTTATGACAAGGCGATGCAGATTAAAAACAGCCCCAACTCCCCTTTCCCAAAGCTTACTTACTTCCTGTCGGAAATAATGCCCGAGGTTGTGCTGAGGTAAGACAATACTTTGAGAAAATATTTACCGTATTTTAAATACGGTATTTTTTTATTATTTTATAAATTATAAATGTAGTTAAGGTGGAGATTAATTAAATTTGTCATTGGAATGTTTTTATTTTCTCCTTTATTTTTTTTGTTATTAATTGTATAATAAATTGAAATCAAAGACAAAGAGGTGTATATGATTGATATTTATTAATGATACTGATTCTGGATGGGGTTTTAGTGTTGGAATCATCATTGGACTTTTAGTGATAGTATATATGTTTATAAAACAATCGCGTATTATAAAAAAATCGACTCCGGATGCTCGCTTGAGCTGTACTTCTCAAACCTCTATATTTTCTTCGCCTGCTAATGAACGTTGTGTAATTTTCCCACTTATAGACGGATTGAGAATTGGTGTTCTTACCAAACCGAGAGCACAACAATATGTGTTAAAATACAATCGAATCATTAAATTTCAATTTGAGGAAGAGAATAATTTCGAACCTCAGCAGAATACAATAGAAAATTTACCGGACTATGTCTACATAGAATATCAAGATGACGATGGCTGCCTATGCCAATTTCGGTTCATTCTAACGGAAGAAGATAAAAAACTTAATCAATTCGTAAATAAGTATAAAAATTTTATTGACATAGTGCATTCCCGTATGCCAAAAAAAGTAGATTAAAAAATTTTCTTAACTACCCCTTTAATGCCTCCATAAACTCCTCATAACTATAATTAGGAGAGAATATTTTATATTTAGCAAACAATGAGAAAAATTAATTTAAATGATTCTAATAATAAAAAAGTATATTTTGTTAAAAAGAAATGCAAAGCGATGGTATCTGCGATTAGTGAAGCAACAAGCATTTTCCCAGACTTAGATATGCAAAGAGGTTTCTGGCATTTGCATTTGCCCGTAAGTCAAAGTTTTATTGATTCAAGCCGAACACCTTCTGATGTCAGAAAATTATGTATGCAAACATTAATAGACAGAACAAAACATTTAATTGATATTAAGCCCGCTCTTGACGTTAAAACAAGAGTAGTAGCCCTCATATCACTTCCTGAGCTTTGGGAATCTCAAATCATAGTTTTCTTTGGTGAAGATTATTTTGGAGGCTTTTTCGACAGAGATGATGAAGAACAAAGATGGACGCTTCTTCCTTTTGAAAGAAGCATATTAAAAGAACTTGATTTAAAAATGCCTGGCGGATTAACTGAAATAGGCTATCTGGAAGAAATAAATGACGAGGATGGCGAGGCTATTTCCGAATTATGGTTTATAGGAGAATTAAACTGATATTTCATTAATCACTTAATGTCTTAATAAACTCTTCATACCCATAAGTATAATTAATATTCGGCCATGTTTTTTGCGACAGTGCTTTATATTTCCCCCAGTTAAATCTCGTATCAATCAAAAGAAGCGTTCCCTTATCATTCTCCGTGCGTATTACCCTTCCCCCCGCCTGCATTATCTTGTTCATCCCTTCATACAAATATGCATAGTCAAAGCCGCCGCCTTCCTTGTCGTAATACTGCTTAAGTTTCTCCCGTTCATAGCACACTTTAGGCAGCCCCACGCTTACGACTATGCACCCTATAAGCCGCTCTCCCGTAAGGTCAATGCTTTCGGCGAAACTCCCCCCCAGCACGGCAAAGGCGCATAATGCGCTTCCGCTTTCGTCAAACCGCGCTATAAACTCCGCCCTCTCATCTTCGCTCATGCCCGATTTTTGAAGTATTAAATTTTCTTCACCGTACTCTTTAACGTACGCGTCGTATACCAAATTCATAAAATCGATTGAAGGAAAAAACGCCATATAGTTACCTTTTTTATGCGTGGTAACGGCGTTAATATAGGAAATAATTTTGGAAATACTGTCGTTTCTTTTTTTGTATGTCAGTTCTATATTACACGCGGCTATTACTTTTAAGTTTGCCTCATCAAACGGGCTGTCGCACACCATAACGTAATCGTCAGGCTGTCCTCCCGAAATGCGCATAAAATAATCCGTAGGTATTAGCGTTGCCGAAAACAATATGCTTGAACTGCTTTTCTTCATGCTTTCCGCCAAATATGCAGATGCGTCAAGGCAGTAAAGTTTCAGTGTGTTTTGTGTTTTGTCGTAATAAAAAATATGCGATTTGCCCGCAAGCTGCATAAGTTTGTAAAAGCGCAGTATCGTAAGATAAATATCCTGCATCTGTTCAGGAAGAGCGCCGTGCTGTACGGCGTATTTATCCACGCTGTTCATAAAATTTCTTATGCTTGCGAACACTTCATCTTTGCTGTCAATTTCGGTTATGTCCTTATCATCGTACTTCGCTATTTTGTTAAGCGAAGTGTTAATCTTGCCCAGAGATGAATAAAGGCTTTTATAACTTTTTATATTTTTACGGGATTTTAACAACTCGTCTTTTTTTATATCAGCGGAATACATTCCCCTTCCCCGCTCGCTTAAATTGTGCGCTTCGTCTACTAAGAATATATACTCCCCGCTCTCTTCAAAATATCTTTTAAAGCTGGCTATCGGATCAAAGCAATAATTGTAATCGCATATAATAATGTCGCAGAATAAGCTTATATCAAGACTCAGTTCAAAAGGGCATACTTTGTGCTCCTCGGCGTATGCTGCTATAACCTCTCTTGTAATCATATCGTTGCCTTGGAGCAATTTATAAATAATTTCCTTTATCTTATCGTAATACCCGCGAGCGTACTCGCAGTCTTCGGGGTTGCAGCTTACTTTATCGTTTAAGCACACTTTTTCTTTCGCGTCAATAATAACCGTCTTTACGCTTAGACCGTTGTTTGAAAGGATGTTAACGGCTTCTGCGGCGGCGTTTTTCTGCGTGCCTTTGCTCGATAAATAAAATATCTTGGCGTCTTTGCCTGCAATATATTTAAGGCTCGGAAACAATACCGAAAGCGTTTTTCCGCTGCCCGTAGGAGCGTGCAGAAATAAGTTTTTATTTTCAGTAAGAGTCTTATATACATTTTTTACAATGTTTCTCTGACCTTTTCTGTAGGGAAACGGAAAACAAAGGTTTAATATGCTTTCATCCTTATTTTGCTTTATAGAGTTGATTTTATTAAGATAATCAAGATAGAGTAAAATGACATCGGTAACTTCAGCTTTAAGTTGATCGGTTTTGTATGTGAAAGAAAATATTTTAGTCGTTTTATCAAGCGGATTTATATAAGTTATCATTACGCTTATATTCTCAACACTGTTTTGATAAGCGTACATAAAAGCGTAAAATTTAGCCTGAAGCAGATGAATATCCGCAGGCGCTTCAAGCCCGATAATATCTTTAGAAGTACTTTTTATCTCATCTATGGTTACTTTGTTATCTGCATCGATAAAAAGTCCGTCAATTCTGCCTGAAAGTATAAGTTCTACATCGTCAAGCACTTCCGTATATGATACGCTCACTTCGGCTTTCGCGCCCGCGCCATAGCCTTTCTGCACGTACTGATGCGCCGCAACGCCGTCTTTTGCGCGCAGCACATTTGCGTATCGGTTGTCGATATCGCCGCCCGAATACACAAACTCTATTAAATTTCTTACCGAAACGCTGTGTTTAATCATAATACCTGATTTTTCTAACGTACTTAATTTGTTTTTTCATTTATTATATTAACACAATAATTAACGGCTATGTAATACAATATTTATCTGATATATAAGAGTTATAGTTTGTTATAGTTAAAGAAATGAATAATTAAAAATGTTTTTTATAATTGCTTTGTTTTATATTTGGTAATTAATTATTCATGAAAATCATGCGATATTTTAAGGAGTGAAAAAGATAAACATCTATAAACAAAAAATATATGTTGACTGATAAGACTATAGTTTGCACGATAAAGATATATATTAATATTTTAGACTCAGACTTATGCTTATTAGATTTATAGTAACTTTGAAATCTCAATAACCGCAAGATGGTATACTTCATAGCCCTTGCCTGAAATAACGCTGCTGCACGCTTTTGCCGTTATAAGATTTTTTCGAAATTCCTCGCGGTTTTGTATGTCGCTTATATGCACTTCAATTTTGGGTATGCTTACGCACTGCAAAGCGTCCATTATAGCGATGCTGTAATGGGAATATGCGCCGGGGTTTATTATAATGCCGCAGTAGCCTTTTTTCTCGCTTTTCTGAATGATGTCAATAAGTTCTCCCTCATGGTTGCTTTGAATTACAGTAGATTTAAATCCGACTTCACCGCACCATGTTTTTATCATACTCACAAGCTCTTTATAGCTCGCAGTTCCGTAAATATCTTTTTCTCTTACGCCCGTCATATTTATATTTGGTCCGTTTAATATAAGCAGTTTTTTCATATCTTTTCCCTGTTAATAGCTTTTGTTATTTCTATTTTTATTTTATCATATAAATCTTCCGCGTTTATTCCCAAGAATAAGCTCTCCGCTAAAATTGCCTGATAAATAAGCATATCAATTCCGTTTACGCACTTCTTGCCTTTATCGAGCCCTTTTCTTAAAAGCACGCTGTAATACGGACTGTAGTTCAAGTCGATTATCACATCGCTTTTGCATATTGTCTCATCATCCGCAGGACAGAAATCTTTTAACTTTCCGGCACCCAATGGCGTTGCGTTTATCAGGCAGTCGATTTTCCCGATATTTTTCAGCTCGTCATAACTTATAACGCCGTCTCCCTTATTGTTTCTGCTTGCCGTGATTACATTCGTGCCCGCTTTTAAAAGAACGTATCTCACCGCATTCTGCGCGCCGCCCGAGCCGAGTATGACGGCGGTTTTGTTTTTTACGTATATTTCATTTAACTCAAGCAGTTTCTCAAACCCGTACGCGTCCGTGTTATAGCCATGTAAAAACCCGTCTTTTTTAACTATCGTATTTACTGCGCCAATAACCCTTGCCTCATCGCTTATATAATCGCAATACTTCATAACATCAGTTTTATACGGTATCGTCACATTCGCTCCGTCATAAACAAAATCATCAAAAAACCTGTCTAGTTCGAAATTTTCCATATCACACGCAGTGTACGCGCCGGATATTTTTTTGCAGTCAAGTATAATGCCGTGAATTAACGGAGAAAGCGAATAATCTATGTTTTTCCCTATAAGGCACAGCCTTTTAAATTCAGGCTTCTGTTTCTTGGTGCTTAGTGAAATGATGTTTTTCATATATTCTTTAACATAATGCTTATTGTCTTCATCGGCATAAAAAAGCGCGTTATTTATCACTTGCTTTTCCCTGTTTCTATCTATCGTATCAAGACCTTTAAGCTTTTTTATTTCACCTATTTTAAAAGCAATGTTAAGTCTTCTGTTAAAAAGCCCCGCAAGCTGTTTGTCAATTATGTCTATTTCATCTCTTAGCTCTGTGATGTCTGTTCGTTCTGATTTTTCACTTATTATCATATCGGCAATAGCGATGCACACATAAGCGCGCACTACCCAAAGTCCTCTTACAGCAATAAGCACATCGTGCCTTCCTTTTACTGTAATTTCGGTATTTTCTGCCTTAAGCAAATCCACTGTTCTCTGCGGTCTTTCAATTGAAGGCGCGGGTTTAAATGAAGCGTTAACTACAATCGGCATTCCCGAAGAAATGCCTCCGACTATTCCTCCGCAGTTGTTCGTATATGTCTTCACATCTTTATCTTCATCATAATAAAACTCGTCGTTGACTTCGCTTGCGTATGATTGTTCATACTCTTGTCCCAAACCGAATGAAACCGCTTTTACTGCAGGTATTGAATATATAAGACCGCTTATTTTTGCTTCAATGCTTTTAAAAAGTCCGTTTCCGTATCCAGCGTGCACGCCCAAAACAAAACACTGCACTGCTCCGCCCGAGGAATCTTTTTCTTCTCTCAGCTTATCAATGAATGCGCGTACTTTATCCGCTGCTTGCGTGCTTATCATCGGTATTTGCATATTGTTAAGCTTATCAAGCATATCATGTGTAATGTTTGAGTAATCTATCTCATCATCGCTTATATTACCTGCCGTTTTTAGCCTCGCGCCGACTGTTATTCCGAGTATTTTAAGGTAAGCCTCGCATATCACGCCTGCAACGCATACAGGCGCGGTCATTCGCGCGGAAAACATTCCTCCGCCCGAGAAAATCTTGCCGTATTTTACATATGAAGTATAATCGGCGTGCGAAGGACGCGGAACGTATTTTGTCTTATCGTAATCCGATTTCCTTATGTCTTTGTTTTTTATAATTATCTCTATTTCTCCGCCCGTTGTAAGCCCATCTTTTACGCCTTTAGTTATTTCGTATTCGTCATCTTCAGCTCTTCCGCTGCCGAGCACACTTTTCGGAGAGCGTTTTTTTAAAATATCGTCAATTAAGCTAAAGTCAACTTTCAAGCCTTTAGGCATTCCGTAAAGTACGCAGCCCACATTAATCCCGTGGCTTGCGCCGAACACTTCGATTTTAAGGGCGTCACCTGCCCATGTAGTACTCTTCAATTTTTCCTCCGGCTTTTTTTAAATCATCCCAAAACTGCGGATAAGACTTTCCTACGCAGTCCGCGTAAGAGATTATTACGCTTTTTTTGCTTATAACCGATGCCGTCGCGGCGGCCATCGCTATTCTGTGGTCATTAGCTGTATGCACCATGCCGCCTTCAAGGCTTCCTGTTCCTTTTATTATAAGCCCGTCAGATATTTCCACTATGTCTCCGCCCAGACCGTTTATCATACTTATTGTAGTTTTTATCCTGTCCGATTCCTTGAATTTGAGTCTTCGCAGTCCTGTTATCTGCGAAAGCCCTTTTATGCTGCACGCAAGCACGGCAAGTGCAGGAAGCAAATCGGGCGTTGCGTCGATGTTGATTTTAAACGGTGCAAGGCCTCCGTCGGCGCGTATTACAATGCCTTCGCTGTTTTTCATAATTTTTGCGCCTGCTGCGGATAAATATGCGAGCAGCGCCTTGTCCGCCTGTTTTGAATGAAGATCAAGCCCTTTACATACTACGTCGCATCCCATCGCGCCTGCACAAAGCCAGAACGACGCTGAAGAAAAATCCGCTTCCACCGTGTACTCTAAAGGATTATATTTCTGATCCCCTCTTATTAAAAATTCTCTAGTGTTTTTATCAAACCTTACCGCCACTCCAGCTTTATTCATTATGTCCATCGTCATGCTTATGTAATCTTTGCTTGAAAGCGGACCCTGCGTTTTTATTTTGGAGTTTCCTTCCAGCAGCGGAAGCGTCATTAAAAGCGCCGATATAGTCTGTGACGTTATGTGCGTATCGGCTCTGTACACTCCGCTTTTTAACATTCCTTCTACAATTAACGGAAGCAGTCCCTTATTGTTTTGATATAGTATTTTTTTACTGTCAAATATTTTGTAATAATCGTCAAGCGGACGCTCTATAAGCCTTCCGTTGGCGGTGAAAGCTATTTTTTCATTAGTAGTAAGCGCGATTGGTATTGTAAAGCGGAGCGTGCTTGCGCTCTGGCGGCAGTTTATAATATTGTTTTTTACTTTTAGCGGATAACTTCCCTTTATTACGAGAGTAAAAAAATCAGGCACATCTTCCGATATGTAATTAATGTTCGCTCCGAGCGACTCCATAGCTTTTATAGTCGCCATCACATCATCCGAAAGCATGACATTGCTGATAGTTGATATGCCGTTAGATAAAGACGCGCATATAATAGCCCTGTGGGCATAGCTTTTGGACGGAGGTATTTTAATTACGCCTTTCAGCTTGACTGGTTTTACTTCGATTACTCTCATTTAAGTTCCTTTAAATATTTTTCTGCTATGTTTTTTATTTTATCATCGTCAAGTAATATTATTTTGCTTTCGCCAATATCGCAAATAACGGTTTCTTTCAGCCCTCCTGCAGAGAGCTTTTTATCGTTAGCTATTATTGTATAAAAATCTTCCTTACTTATTTGCGGCATTTTATATTCAAGCGAGAATTTCTCAAGCAGCGTTTTTACTCTTTGCACCGTGCCTTGTTTGCATATGCCTTCATTTTCGCAAAATAAGACAGTTGAATACATTCCTATGCCCACAGCGCGCGGATGCGAATATATTTTATATCCGTAATATTTTTCAATTGCGTGTGCTATTGTATGACCGAAGTTGAGCTTTAACCTTTCGTTGTTATCGGCATCATCTATAGCTACAATTCCCGCTTTATGGTTTACGCATTTTGTTATTACTGCCGCGATATTATTTCTGATATCAATTGTATCGGTATTTTCAAGATATTCAAATAATTTCCTGTCGCAGATAAGCGCGTATTTTATTATCTCGGCAAAGCTTTCAAAATAAGCTTCATCGCTAAGCGTGCTTAACAGCGAAGTATCGCAAAGCACAAAATTCGGATGATAAATTGTTCCTATCATGTTTTTCCCCGCACCCGTGTTTACGGCCGTTTTCCCGCCTATGCTTGCATCTACCTGTGCAAGAACGGTTGTAGGCACGTGCGCAAGAGCGCATCCGCGTTTATATACGGAAGCGCAGAATCCCGCTATATCGGAAACCATTCCTCCTCCGAGCGAAATTATGATATCGTCTTTTCTGAATTTGTTATCGGCAAGTTTCGCAAGTATTTTCTCGGCGTTCTGTATAGATTTACTATTCTCTTTGGCGTATAGGCAGAATATGTAAATATTTTCAATATACGGCTTTAATGCGGCAATAACTTTATCAAGATGAATCAGGCGCACGTTGTCGTCCGTTATAATCATCGCTTTGGAATATTTACAGAAAAGCGGCTTTAAAAGGTCGGCATCTGTAAAAATATTATCTTTTATATAGATTTTGTAATAGACGGTTTTGTCTATTCCAACATTAACACAATCCATTATTGCCTCCGCTTATATGTGATTTATATTTATTATATATTATATTTAATTAACAGTATATCTTATTATTATAATACAAAAACTGCCCGTAATACCGAGCAGTTTTTATTGTTTTATTATTTTATTTCAGATTTTCGGGGTTAAGCCCTTTTAATTCGTCAAGTACAAAAATTCCGTTATCGCGTATAAGCACATCGTCAAAATAAATTTTGCCGCCGCCGTATTCGGGACGTTGAATGTATACCAAATCCCAATGAATTGCGCTGCGGTTTCCGTTATCGGCTTCGCCCACATAAGCCGAGCCCGGCGTAAAATGAATAGAACCGGCAATTTTTTCGTCAAACAAAATATCGTTCATAGGTCTGGTGATATACGGGTTAATTCCAAACGCAAACTCTCCTATATACCTTGCGCCTTCATCCGTGTCGAGTATTTGGTTTATTTTCTCGTCATCGTTGCATCCGGCATACGTTATTTTACCGTCTTTAAACTCAAACGCTACGTTTGTAAAAGTGCTGCCGTGGTATTCTGAAGGCGTGTTGTACATAATCTTTCCGTTTACGCTGTTTTTAACAGGCGCGGTAAATACTTCACCGTCAGGGATGTTCTGCCTTCCCGAGCATTTTATCGCGGGCATTCCTTTAATACTAAACGTAAGGTCGGTGCCCTCGCCCGTTATGCGCACTTTGTCTGTTCTGTCCATTAAAGCTTTTAAGCAGTCCTGCGCTTTGTCCATTTTGGAATAATCAAGGTTGCACACGTCAAAATAAAAATCCTCAAACGCCGCAAGGCTCATGTTGGCTTTCTGCGCCATTGCGTTATTGGGGTAGCGCAGCACAACCCATTTCGTGTGATTTACTCTCTGGTCAAACGCCGGTTTCATCAGCTTGCTGTATGTTTTCATAAGGTCACTAGGAACGTCCGAAAGTTCGGCTGTATTATCATTTCCCCTTACGGCAATATAAGCGTTCATTTTCTTCATTTTATATAAAAGCATGTCATTCATGTTCTTTATCTGCTCTTCTTTTATGCCTAAAAGCACCTGTCTGGTAATTCGCGAATTTGAAATGTCAACGAAAGGGTTGCCTCCAGCGTTGTATACTTCGGCAACTATCTGGCGCGCCATATCAATAACGCTTTCGCCTTCTATGCTTATCAAAACATTCTCCCCCGCTTTTACCTGGCAGGAGTAATTTACTAAATTCCGTGCGAGTTTAACAATTCGACTATCCATATTCCCTCCATATAATCTATAAGATAATTATATCATTATATAATAAAAACATACAATTTATGTATTTTTTTAATTTTATCTTAATTAGTGTATTAATATTTTAAATAAATTGACTATTTACAAAATTTGGATTTATAATATAGATATTGTTGTCAGTTGTATTTTTTTTGGTAGGAGGATAATAACATGGCAAAAAAAATTACTATTCCGGAATTTAAAATTTATAAACAGGAAAACAGACGTTTTACAATGCTCACGGTGTACGATTATACCACGGCAAAAATAGTTGATGAAAGTAATGTCGAAGCAATACTCGTAGGCGATTCCATTGGCAATATCGTATACGGTTTTGATTCAACAACACCCGTAACGCTTGATATGATGATTCTTGCTACAAGAGCCGTTGTAAAAGGCGCGCCTAATACTTTTATAGTAGGCGACCTTCCGTTCGGCACTTACAACGTAAGCTGTCAGCAGGCTATTGAGTCTGCCAACCGCATGATGAAAGAAGGCGGATGCGACTGCGTTAAACTTGAAGGCGGCATTGAAATGGCGGACAAAATTGAAGCTATAGTAAAATCAGGCACTCCCGTTATGGGACATATCGGGCTTACTCCGCAGACAGCGGCAAGCGCCGGCGGAATGAAAGTTCAGGGCAAAACCCCCGAAACGGCTAAAAAACTCATAGAAGAAATTAAAGCCATAGAAAAAGCCGGAGCTTTCTGCTGCCTGGTTGAATGCGTACCCGTAGGCGTAGGAAAAGCGATGAGCGAAGCTGTTGAAATTCCTATGTTTTCCGGCGGCTCAGGCCCTTACGGCACAGGTCACGGACAAAACTTTTATGATATGTTCGGTTTCTTCGGAAGAGCGCCTAAATTCGTAAAACATTTCGGCGAATACCGTGAACAGTTTGTAAAAGGGCTTAACGAATTTAGAGACGATGTAAACAACAAAGTATATCCCGCGCCCGAACAATGCTACAATGTAGTTGTTGAAGGTTTTGAAATAGACAAATAAACTTACCGCAATTATTATAAATGAGGTGATAGATATGAAAATCGCGATACTGGGAGCAGGCGCGATGGGAAGCCTTTACGGCGGACCGTTATCGGTTAAAAACGACGTATATTTAATCGACGTTTGGAAAGAACACGTAGATAACATAAACAACAAAGGACTTAAAATAAAAGTAAAAGAAGAAGACAAATTATATCATCCCAAAGCAGTAATGAGCGCCGATGAAGTGGGTAAAGCCGATCTTGTAATAATATTCGTAAAATCGGTAAACACAGCAGAAGCGTTATCAAAAGCGAGCTGCTTGTTCGGAGACGACACTCTTGCTCTTACGCTGCAGAACGGTTACGGCAATGACGAGGACATTGTGCCATACGTTAAGAAAGAAAATCTATTAATCGGAGCAACCGCGTCGGGAGCGACTGTGCTCGGACCGGGTTACGTATTCCAGGCTGGCATAGGACCCACAAACATAGGCGCGCGCAAAGACGGCGACCTTTCAAAAGCGCAGATAGTTGTTGACCTGCTTAACGAAGCTGGCATAGAAGCGTACAAGCATGACAATGTTCTTGCCGCCATTTGGCAGAAGCTTATGGTTAATGTAGGCATTAACGGAGTATCTGCTCTTCTTTCCACAAGAAACGGATTTTTAGCGGAAAGCAAGTCGGCGTACGCAATAGCGCATGATCTTGTTGCGGAAGGCTGCGCAGTTGCTAAAGCGGAAGGCTTTGAGCTTGACGCTGACGAGATAAGCAGAAAATATTACATAGACGGAGCGAAAGTAGTCGGTCACAACCGCTGCTCGATGCTGCAGGATGTGGACAAAAAGCGCAAGACGGAAGTTGAAAGAATTAACGGGGCTATTAGTATTATGGGCAAAAAGCACGGAATACCTACCCCGTACAATGATATGATGGTAATGCTAATAAACGCGAAAGAAGAATCGTATAATTTCGAGTAAAAGTCAAAGGTCTTTTCAATAAATATGAGGGTTACAAAAAGGGAGCTTATTTAGCTCTCTTTTTGCTTTGGTGATTAAAGAAAAAGTCTATTAGTTATTTTGCAATCTAAATTCTTCTAACATGTCTTGCAATGCAAGCGCATTGCGAAAATCAGTTTTAAAAACTTCTTCATCTAACCATTTTATTTTAGGCACATAAGGAGATATTTTTTTATTTACTAATTCTTTAAATTTATTTTTGTATGTTTGAATAAATAGTTTAAAGTCTTCCTTTTCTTTTTCTGTTTCAAATACTAATATATATTTAATAAATTTTTTGTAAGATGCGCGTTCTAAATTATTATCATTTTTATAAAAGTATTGATGAATAATATATTCTAACGAATTTTTTATAAAATATTGAAATCTAATATCCCAGCCATTTTGATTATCTAAAGCAATACCGTCTATATCTGGAGCGATGGTAAAATACCATGCACTGTCAAGAGATATTCCATCATATGAAAAGATTATCGTCTGATGATAACTAATTATTATATTATACCATCTTGGTTGATAATTTGTCTGTGCGAAAATAAAAAAATCATATCCATTCTTTGATTCATCATAAATATGTTCTATTGTAAATTCAGGAGCATATTTGTAATACTCAATTGATGATGATTCTGTAGGTGAATTAATCCAATCCTTTGGCTTAGATAGATAATATTTTACTCGTTCTAACGGGCTTTCATCTAAACGAAAATGCTTTCTCCATAAATACTCAACTTTATCTATATCCGCAGTTTTATCTATAGGCGTGTTTGTATCCATAACACGAGTATAAATATTATTAGCATTTACACCATCATAATTTTTAATTAAATAATAAGGCGTATTACAGTCATTTTTAATAATAATTACATCTATAGTAGTTTCCCCAATTAGTATTGACTCAACATATACTGTTGGTCTTAAACCACCGGCAAAATTTTTATCACGCAAGAAATCTACCATTTTTTGTGTATTTTTTCTATTCAAGTCATTCTTAATGTCTTTAATCGCGAAGTTATTTGACTTATCTACTCCAATAATTATAAAACAATCCTTATTCTCAAGGTTGTTTGCCATACAAATAATGTCATGCAGTAAGTCGTTTTTATTTTTATGCCATTCCCTCTTAAAATCCCAATAACCGCCCTCTTGTTTTAGCTCAATTAAATTCAAAATTATTTGCTCTAATGCGTTATTATCCAATTTGTTTTGCCTTTCATATAAAATAATATGATAGTTATATTCTATATTTAATTATGATATAAGTAAACATTAAATTTAATAAGCAACAAAAAAACCGCACCCAGTGCGGTTTTCTAATCTATCTTAATTACTATCAATCTCAAACTCGTCTTTACCCGCAAAGCAAATCGGGCAAACCCAATCCGTTGGCAAATCCGCAAATGACGTTCCCTTCGCAACTCCGTTATCGGTATCCCCTACTTCGGGATCATAAACGTATCCGCACGGTATGCATCTGTATTTTTCCATATTAATCTCCTTAATTTAAATTTATTATTTATTTCACTTCGGGAGCGGGAGCTTTTACTATAATAAGCTCAATCACTGCGTCATAAGGGTTTTTTATAAGCATCTTTACGTTATGCGGAATTTTAATTATACTGCCTCTCGTGTAATCGCGCGCTTCCTGCTCGCCCAGCTTTAAAGACAATACGCCGCGCAAAACCGTCATATATACGTTTCCGTTTGTGTAGTGTTCGGGCGCGCCATCGCCTTTTGGAAATACCATATGAATGTAATGCAAATTTTCGTCAAATATTACTTTTTCAATAGATTTGTTATCGCCCAGTGAATAATGAAATACCTGTTCTATCATATAATCCGCCTCCTTAATAAAAATCGTCCCATAATTTGTTAATCTTATGATACAAAACATACATAAAAAAATATGTTGCAAATGCAACTTGTATAAAAAAATTAATAAAATCCTTCTGAAAAACAGGGAATTTGTGAATTTAACTTTAAATATATAAATGTAGGGTATTTTGCTTATTAAAATAGTCTTATGTTTGGGCGGGCAAAATGAAAAATTTGTTAGATAAATTAAAAACTGAAAATATACTGGCGAAATTAAAAAGCGCGTTGCAAAAAGAATACGACATTGACAGCTTTATAAAAAAACTTTTTAATGCGATTTTTAGAAATACAAAAAGCGGTTGCGCGAAATTAAACATTATTCTGCATAAAGAAATTGATTTAGATTATTATGTTATAAAATCTTTAAATGCAATCAGAGAAAACGCAAAGCTAATTTATCCTAAACTAAAAACCGCTTTAGAAAAAGAGTATGACATAGACAGCCATGTAAAAGAAGCGTTAAAGCGTTTAGCCGTTTTTTTTGTTAGCTGTTTCAGGCTTTTTAATATTCCGACCCGGCATGTCTTACGCACCGCTGCTGTCGCGGTAATAAAAGCACGAAATATACTTATATGTCTTTCAAAATTTGTAGTATTAAAGCGCATTATTCTAAGAGATGCTATTAAACAGCGCCGCAATAATAAAGTAAAAGCAAGACTTGACCAGGAAAGAGAAAATATTGCTTTTTTAACGGAATTTCTAAATTCCCTTAAAGAAGAATTCGGCGCGGACATTTCATTTTCTTTGGTTTCGGTAAACAATGACGAGGGCAGTTTTGAGGTAATTAGAGAGAATTAAAAAGCCGTAATTCTTGTACGGCTTTAAATTATAAATTAATTTTGATATAAAATATTAATATCACCATCAACAAAACCGACTCCAACGGCTTTAAGCTGCTTTAATTTATCCGAATATTTCCCTTCATCAAGATATTTTTCTATTATTTTAGTAATAAAATTCAATCCGTCTTGCCAATTTGAAATATCTTTAGTTCTAGGTATTAAATAAATATCTTCTTCGGTTGAAAAAAAATCAGAACATGCCCAGTCTTCATCATCTTCGTCAAATTCATCAGTTCCAATTAACTGAATATCATAGGTTTTATTAACCCCTTCATATAAATTAAAATTAACAGCAACAACGTCAGAAGGTAATTTTTCTAAATACTTATTTAACCATTCTGAAAATTCATTAAAATATAATGCAATTGAATCATCATTCATTTTAGATTTAAAAAATTTCACTTAATTCACCTCAATTATTGAAATAAAAAGTACATAACATAAGTTATTAATGCTCAACAAACAATAACATTATAATATATAATATGAATTTGTGTAACTAATAAAAAACCGTACTTTATGTACGGTTTAATTATCCTCTACCCTCTTATTTCTATCTTCTCCCCGTCAGGGCCTATAAACATCGCGCGTTTTCGGCCTTCTTCTATGGGAATTCTGGGTTTAGCGGGCTGTGCGGGAGTTTGCACTTCTATCCCCGCTTTAACGAGCCTGTCGTAATCGGCGTCAAAATTATCAGACAGCAGGCATAAGTGATAGCCGTCATTTACCGCGTCCATATGTACAAGTTCAATTACAATATCGCCCGAGCGTATAAAATATACTTTATCCACTCCTGGTATTTTAGTTTCCATTTCAAAATATTTTTCAAACCCGAAATGCTCCTCATAAAACTTTTTAGACACTTCAAGGTCTTTTACCGATAGCCCCATATGGTCAACTTTATAAAACATAATTTTTCTCCTTTGCAGTTTGTTCGTATATACTGATTATTTTATATTAATATTAAAATTTTCAAAAGCCATAATTTTAAATGTAATTAAATAAAAAAATTAAAATCGTAAATATCCCTTTGCCTTATATTCTTGAAGTGTCATTTTTGCTTCAAAACTTGGGGTATCATTTGAACTAAGTTTAGAGATATATTCAAGATTATCAAGCGCTTTCTCTTTATATTCGCCTATTCCAAGGCTATGAGCCGAAGCCCATAGTTTTACTGCAAAATTAGTATCATTTAGTAACTGCGGCAATATTTTTTCTCTTAATCCACTGTTATTAAATAATAATGTATAAATTTTTTTCAATTTATCATAATTTTTATTTACGGTTTTATAATCACCATTGTAAGATGCTTTTCTGTGTAAAATAGCATATTCTCTGTAATCTTCAATTATTTTAATAATATCATCCATATTTTAAGTGCCTATTATTTATATTTTTATATTCTCTATCCAGTTTTTAACCGCGCTTTTAATCTCATCCGCCGAGACTACCACATTTTCTTTCGGGTCCCATTTAGTTGTAATAGACAGCGCGTCCATTACTTTGCCGCCTTTTTTCTCAATTTTAGATGTCAGCTTGTCAATAAATTTCTGCGGTGTTTTATTATCTGCCATTGTTACAAACAGCCATACTTTTTTGTTTTTAAAAGACGCTTTGGCTAAGTAGCTGTTAATGGCAGGGGTTGTTTTGCCGCCCCAGATTTGAACGCCTAAAAATACATTATCATATCCCTGTAAAGTAAAGTCCAAGGGTTTGATACTGCTCTTTAAGCCGAACACCGCGCCCATTGCGGAGGTCATCATAGTGCCGAATTTTCTTTCTTTTACTTCCTGGATTTTCTGAATGTCAAATCCAGTAAGTGCAGCAATTTCCTTTGCCGCCAGTTCTGTATTCCCCACCCACGAATAATAAACAATTACGCTGTTTTGAGCCATAATACACTCCTTGCGTTTTTAACGCTTAAACTCATTTTATGTTTGATATTAATATTAAAATAAATAAAGCGTTTATTCAATATTAAATTTCTTTTTATTTAGTGATTAAAGTAAAGGATATTCCCTCTTTATTAAATTAACAAAACAATGAGTCGTCATAAGGAGCATTTTCTAATGTTTTATCTATTTCCTTTTTCCCTTTTTTATAATATTCTTCTCCTAATAATGATAATAATTCTAGTCGGTATTTAAACATAACTCTTCGCCAGTCTTTGCCTTTTATTTTGTTTCCTGCAGCGTAATTAACAGAAATCCAAATTGCGGCATTAATAAATACTTTACTGTATAGCTCCTCTAAATTTTCTGTTGCAAATCGGCTGACTATCCCGCCTCTATCTCCGACACCGTCTATATGATATCCTGTACTATTGGAATATATATAACTTCCGGGGATGGAATTATCGTATGCTTTTTCAAAAAATATTATTTTAGGAAAATCAACTGCATATTCTTCACCGGCATAATTATTCAATATTAAAAGGTTATTTTTTATTTGCTTTTCTAATTCTTCCGTTTTTAAATACATAATTTACACCTACTTTATATTGCTCTTGACTTTATAATACTTGATTATATTTTATATTTAAATATGATATAAGTAAACACAAAAAAAACCGCACCTTGCAGTACGGTTTATATATATACTTTAATATGGTATCGTCGGTATGTTTTCGTCCTTCTCTATACCTTTATCATCAAATAAATCCGATAATCGCATAACTTCTTCGTTTAACCACGAAAATATATTATACCATACTTTTAATTTATCTTTAGAATCACGTTCACATATGAAAACTGAATTATCATTGTTTATATCGTAATACATTGTAGAGCCGTCTCAGTTATATCCTGCGAACGCTATCCAATTTGCAGGTATAATTTCATCGAGTCATATCCGCTAAATCATAAGGCTGAAAAGACTCTTCTCCTTCTCTTGCGTAAGATATCCTATTTCCGTATATGCCTATGCTATCAGAAAAAATATTCATTCCATTAGCTTCTTTTAAAAACAGGTATAAATCGTCAGGCAGCTTTTTCCCTAGTTTCTTTTCAACTTCTTTTAATTCGCAATCTGATAAACCCTCATATATTAAATGAAGCCATGCCTCAGGTGCTACATGCGGAACTTTACAAATAAGCAGCGTTCCATTTTTAGTAACAGCTTCGCCGTTTAATCCCCAGTCATTTAATTTGTCAATTATATTTGTTATTTTCTTGCTATCAGTGTTATCTATCAATATTTTAATTCCTTTATATATTTTAAATTTAAATATTATTTGTATAATTAAGTATTACATCTATATAAATACTCAATAATTTTAAAATCAATTCCACGTAGTATATGGATACGCTTTTCCATTTATATATAATATATATTCTTTGACGTTAAAATCTTCAATAAATGCAGTGAATGTATAAGTTTCGTTATCGTCAATAAATTCATATTCATGGAAAACAGAATCACGATTATCTTTGATTTCAGTTATTTGGTCAAATAATTTGTCATGTAAATCATCAAGACCTCGACTATCAAAAACATATATAATTGAAATATTGCTTTCTTTAATATAATAAACTTCAAAAAAAACACTCAATGTTCTATTATTATTGTCTACTATCCAAAATGTTTTTACATCATAACCCTCTTGAACTCTCAAAGGTTTCCATTTTCCATTATCAGTTTTAGCCAATATATCACGTGTAATAACTCCTGAATTACTGTTGAGTCCTATTGCATATTTACCACTGCTTGCAACAATTTTTGAATTATATATTACCGAATCATCGTATTTGTCTAACGATTTATAAGATTTTAATAATTTTGTCGATATTAACAATAATAATATTATTATGACAATAACTGCAATAAAAATGAATTTGCCTTTTTCTTTATTTAGAATATTTTTCATTGCCAGTTTCTCCATAAATTCATATATATTTTAATATATTATATATTCTTTTATGATATTAATCAATTATATATAAACAAAAATAGACTATGCCTAATCGGCATAGCCTATTTTCTTTACCCACTTATTTATTCTATATTCACAATTGTCTTCTGCGCCACGTCAATATCATTCTGCTTAAACACTACTTTTTCATTCTCCGCGTCTACTATTACCTTATGCGTCTTATCTATCTCACCCTGCAAAATAGCCTCGCTCATTCTGTCCTCAATCATGCTCTGAATGGTTCTTCTTAATGGTCTTGCGCCATATTCAAGGTTTGTGCCCTTCATAGCTATAAGGTTTTTAATACCGTCAGTGAACTCAATCTCAATATCAAGGTCTTTCATTCTCTTAACAAGCTGGGAAAGCATTATGTCAATAATCTGCTTTATGTCCGTATCTTTTAATTTGTGGAATACTATCGTTTCATCAAGCCTGTTTAAAAACTCGGGTTTTAACCCTTTTCTTAGTTCATCCAAAACGGTGCTCTTCATTTTTTCGTATTCGCCTGCGGTTTCGTCCATAGTGCCGCCGAACCCGAGCGTTGACGCGCGTTTTATTGTGCTTGCGCCAATGTTTGAAGTCATTACTATAATCGTGTTTCTGAAGTCTACAGTTTTGCCTTTGCCGTCTGTGAGCCTTCCGTCTTCCATTATCTGAAGAAGAATGTTCAAAACGTCGGGATGAGCTTTTTCCACCTCGTCAAGCAGTATTACGCTGTAGGGCTTTCTTCTTACTTTTTCCGTAAGCTGACCGCCTTCATCGTATCCCACATATCCGGGAGGCGAACCTATGAGCCTTGATACAGTGTGCTTTTCCATATATTCGCTCATGTCAATTCTTATAACGGAGTTCTCATCACCGAACATCACTTCCGCAAGCGCTTTGCAAAGCTCGGTTTTGCCAACCCCCGTAGGACCTAAGAATATAAACGAGCCAATGGGGCGTTTGGGGTCTTTAAGCCCTACGCGAGAGCGTCTAATGGCCCTTGAAAGCGCGCTTATCGCTTCTTCCTGACCAACTACTCTCTTGTGAAGAATGTCTTCCATGTGCAAGAGTCTTTCCGTTTCTTCTTTGGCTATCTTTTCAAGAGGTATATTTGTCCAGTCCGAAACTACTTTTTCAATGTCTTTAACTTCTACGCTACTGCTAAAGCTTGCCGTGTTTGTATCCGACCACTTTTTCTTAATATCTGCAAGTTTTTCTTTAATATTTTTAATTTCGTCGCGTACTTTGGCAGCTTTTTCGTAATCCTGCATCGCAACCGCTTCTTCTTTTTCCTTGTTCAGTTTCTCAAGGTCCTTCTCTAGCGTGTTTATTTGCGGCGGAGCCGTAAACAGGTTCATTTTTATTTTTGACGCTGCTTCGTCCATTAAGTCAATTGCTTTGTCGGGCAGGAATCTGTCGTTAATATAGCGGTGCGATAAGTTAACAGACGCGCGTATAGCGTCGTCCGATATTTTTATTTTATGGTGAGCTTCATACTTATCTCTAAGGCCGAACAGTATCTGTATAGCCTCGTCAACGCTCGGCTCACCTACTTCCACAGTCTGAAAACGTCTCTCAAACGCGGCGTCTTTTTCAATGTGTTTTCTGTATTCGTCAATAGTCGTTGCGCCTATTGTCTGCATTTCACCTCTGGCTAAAGCGGGCTTTAATATATTAGCCGCGTCAACCGCGCCTTCCGCTGCTCCCGCGCCGATTATCGTGTGTATCTCGTCTATGAATAAAATTATATTCTTGCTTGCCTTAATTTCCTCAATAACGCTTTTCAGCCGTTCCTCAAATTCGCCGCGATACTTTGCTCCCGCAATCATGCTGGGCAAATCTAAAGTTATAAGCCGTTTGTTTTTAATGGTCTCAGGCACGTTGCCTTCAATCATTCTTTGGGCAAGCCCTTCGGCAACCGCTGTTTTTCCAACGCCCGGCTCGCCTATTAAGCAAGGATTATTTTTTGTCCTTCTTGAAAGTATCTGTATTACTCTCTCGATTTCTTTTCCCCTGCCTATAACAGGGTCAAGCCTGCCATCCTCTGCAAGTTTTGTAAGGTCTGTGCCGTATTTTTCTATGTTTTTAGTAGAGCCTTCCGATGATGCCGACTGATTGAACTGCTTATTTGAAGCCGAGTTTGACATAACGTCCGTTATCTCTTTTTTTATTTTCTCAAAATCAATTCCTTCGCTTAAAAGTATGCTGGCCGCCACTCCGCCTCCTTCTTTAAGAAGCCCTAAAAGCAGATGTTCGCTTCCCACAAAGCCTTGGTTGAGTTCATTGGCTATTACTATGCTTTCTTCCAGCACTTTTTTCATTCTAGGCGTATAGCCCATAAGCTGCACGGCGGCGGCGCTCGAGCCTTCGCCTACAACGTTTAATATATTGTATCTTATGTTTTCCTCATCAATTCCCATGTTGTCAAGCACTTCGGCGGCTATGGTGTCGCCCTGCATTAAAATACCTAAAAGCAGATGCTCGGTGCCTATATAATTATGACCGAGGTTAATAGCTTCATCGCGGGCAAACATTAAAGCCTGCTGTGCTTTTTGAGTAAATTTTCCATATAAAGACATATTTCATTCCCTCCTTTAACTGTTCAAAACGCTTTTTATATATTCCGCTCTTTTTATGTCGATGTTCATTTTTTCTTCATCAATGGCTATAACATCGCGCAGAAGTGCGGGGTGTATGTTTTTTATAAGCATATTTATTTTATCTATTTCCAAATCTTTTATTATTCCCATGTCGGCGCCTAACCTTATAACCGATAAAAGCTGCATGGCTTCTCTTACATCAATTTTTTCGGCGTATTTCAAAACGCCGTACGAGCGCATTATTTTGTCTTTAATAGCTGGATTGTCATTCTCAAACAGCATTTTGCGCAGTTCTCTCTCCCGTTTTATTACGCCTTTTGTAACGGCTTTTACATTTAGCAGTATTTCTTTCTCTGTCATTCCCAATGAGTTCTGGTTACTTATCTGGTATAAATCGCCCATGCTTTCCGTGCCTTCGCCGTATATTCCCCTTATAGTGAGGCCGTATCTTCCCGCTGTTCTAAGCACGCTTGTTATATTGTTCGTAAGAGCCATAGCCGGCAGATGGAGCATAACCGACATTCTTACGCCCGTGCCTAAATTTGTAGGGCACGCTGTAAGGTATCCCAGCTTATCGTCAAACGCGAAAGTAATGTTTTCCTCAAGCAGATCGTCAATTTTATCCGCCATGTCGTATGCGTCCTCAAGGGAAAGTCCGGGTAGTATGCACTGTATTCTGATATGGTCTTCCTCGTTTATCATTATGCTTATTTGCTCGCTCTTGTTTATAAGCGCACCTGCGGCTGATTTTCTGTTCGTCAGATTTGGGCTTATAAGATGTTTTTCTATAAGCTTTTCTTTTTCCGCATCGCTTAAATTTCCCATATACACATAATCGAATTCATTGCTGATATAGCTGTTGGAGTTAATAACGGCCTTGCACACTTCAAGACACACATTTTCAAGAGAGCCGTCCGCCGCTCTGTTGGGAAAAATTGTGTCCTTAAAATTTCTCGCTATTCTCACTCTCGTGCTAATGGCGATGTCTAAGCTATCGCCCGCTTTCCAAACCATAGCCTCACCTCCCCTTTTTATTGGGTATATGCTTTTATTATATCGCGGTATTCCGCTGCTTTTTCGTAATTTTCACACTGCACGGCTTCATCAAGTTTAGCCTGCAAGCGGGATATTTCCTGCTTCTTTATCATGTCGAACTGCTTACTTTTTATAACTTTTCCCATATGCTGCTCTTTGCCGTGTATTCTTTTTACAATAGGCATTATAACTGACGAAAAATTCTCGTAGCACTTATCACAGCCCGCTTTTCCGTATTTCATAAGGCCGTCATAAGTAAGACCGCATTTTGAGCATTTTATGACAGAGGAAATGCTTGCGCTTTTTTCTTCGTTCTGTTCGCTTTCTATATTAAATAACGCGCTTATGAAGTTGTCGAACATATAACTGTTCAGCACGCTTTCCTTAGCGCACATTTCGCATAAATTCAATTCGGTTTTTTCTCCGTTTTCTTCCACTATGGTCAAAAACACAACCGCTTCTCTTTTTTTGCATTTACTGCATACCATAATTTTTTCTCCTTAATCCTTGATGTTATCGCAAATTATTTTATATACAATGCCCCTGTTTAAATTCAGTACTTCAGCTATTTTCCTTATTGATAAGTTAGTATTTTGCTTTAGGTATAAAACCATTTGCGCCCTTAAAGCCAGGCATTCTCTTTGCATAAGGCTTTGAAGCATTATGTCGTCAGCGCCGAAATATTTGCATATCAGCGCTTTAGCCTGCGTAAGGTCATCTGCGGAATTGTTCAGATCCATAATGCTGTCGTATTCACAGCCTGTGATGTAGCTTAAAAAGTATGCGTCATCAGTATCAGGTCCTAAACATTTCCTTATGTAGTCATAATAACGGGCAAAAATTTCCTCCGCGTTTGCTGCCAATGCGTATTCGTCATTTTCAACATCATCGCTCTGCGCGTGATTTAAGATATAGCTTATAGCGTTTATAAGTTTTTCCTCGTCCGCTATGCCCTCGCTTAAATATCTGCTGTAAAACACATGCCCGTAACGGCTGTTTTTTCGGTTATAATATGCCGCGTAGGTTGTGTTTATTCGTTTCATCGCTTCCGCTATACTAAGCGCGTTTTCCTTTATTAAAAAATGCGCGTGATTAGAAAGTATGCAGTAAGCAATTATATCAAACGCTCCGCCTAAGGATTTTTCGGTAATTATTTCAACAATTTTGCATTTGTCTTCGTAATCCGAAAAAATTTCCTCATTATTGTTTCCGCGCACTATTGTATGGAAAATATTAGTATTTTCCCGATTTCTCGCAGTTCTTGCCATTTTATTATTCCTCTTGGTACGCATTATATCATAGAATAATAAATTTGACAATAGGGACATATAATATTGTCACATTTCAAAAATAAAAGGCGCTTTTCGCACCGATTATTTTTTAATGTAATTAATCTTCCTTACCTCCGTAAAGCGCGTCAAGTCCGTACGCGCACGCAAGACAGATTATGCTGACTACAGATATTACAGTCCAAGCTTTATCTACCGCGCTGTCGTTTTTATACATTTTCGGCTCGTTATGTTCTTCTTCAATTTTATCGGGGATAAAATCGCCGAAGCGCAGTTTATAACCGTCTCGTTCCATTAACATAATTCTGCTCCCTTCCAAAAAGTTCCTACTACAATTAATTAAAAAATCTCATTTTTGTGCTTGTTTTATAAATAATAATTTGACTTTTCAAAAGGATTTAATTTCTTGGTTATAATGCGATATAGTTTTTGAAGGGTAATTAAGAAATAAATTATTAATTGAAATATAAAATGTAAGTGATATTAGAATTTATTATTCAAACCAAACGTCTTTCTTATAACATTTGTTTACAACGAAATATTCTTCGCTGTTTAATCTAGTTCTATAATTTATGCTATCAACTATTGACATATCAACACCAAAATATATTGGGGTATCTTTGTGTGATATAAATATTGCAGCACTTGGTGAAATCGGTAAAGTTACTTCAACATCTTTATACCCAAGCCCTACTCCCCTGCGAGCAGCTGGAAGGTTACTTTCTATTTTACTAAACCAAAATACAGGGTTATCAGATGTAATAAATCCGATTTCATCTTTTGTTGTTAAAATACACAAATGCATTTGACTATAAAGTTCTAATTCAATATTTATTCTTGGCAATAAAAAAGTTTCAAATGGTTTTGTGTAACATAATTCTGCATCATGCACGGTAAATGAGTGTGTGTTTTCATTGCCATCTTCTAAATGACCAATAGGATTAGTGGCATTCTGTAAATCTACAGCGATTTCAATAACTTCTCCCCAAAATTTAGCAATATGTTCCTTAATAACTGGTAATCTATTATGCATAGCCGCAACAAATGCAAGCAATATTAATCGTTCTTCTTTGCTTAATTTCTTTTTCTTTTCTATTTTTGCATCTCTAATATTCGAAAATGCATTTTCTAGCCCTGATAAACCATGTTCAATATCAAGTATTCTTTTTCCATTATCGTATATTGTATATAAGTCTTTCTCATAGAAAATATTCTTAGGGCTTTTCTTTTTGGGATTTTCGCCATTACAATCAAATACCCATACGTAATCATTATAATTTTCAGGTTTTTCTTTATCGCACCAACTTTTTAGATATGTTTGAGGGATGAAATGCTGTTTACTGTGTTCCATATATGCCTCATAAGCTCGTTCATTATATTTACATAATAAAACTATTATTAATAATAATATAATAAAAACTCAATAATTACAATTATAAATTTTATTTATATAATTCAATTAAATAATTATGCATATATTAAATAAATCATTTATATTTTTCAAATAATGTTTTACAATTATATATAAATTATAAAAGCAAGGAACATATATGAACAATACAGTCTTAATTACAGGCGCGTCAAGAGGAATAGGAAAAGCAATAGCGGAACTGTTCGCGGAAAACAACTACAACGTGGTTATAAACTACCGCTCATCTGATGCTAAAGCCAATGAATTATATAACAAGCTTTCAATGAACAACCGCAGCGTAATGCTTATTAAAGCGGATGTGTCGAATAGAGAACAAGTCGATGAAATGTATGCTGAAATAAAGCAGGCATACGGCGGAGTGGACGTGCTTGTAAACAACGCGGGCATTGCTGAGCAGAAGCTGTTTACCGACGTGTCGGAAGACGACTGGGACAATATGTTTGACATAAACGTAAAAGGCATGTTCAATTGCACTCAGGCAGTGCTTAACGACATGATTTCCAACAAGTACGGTAAAATTATTAATATATCCTCCATTTGGGGGCTTGTCGGCGCGTCTTGCGAAGTGGCGTACGCTTCAAGCAAAGCCGCTGTTATAGGCTTTACAAAATCGCTTGCGAAGGAATTAGGACCGAGCAACATATGCGTAAACTGCATAG
This sequence comes from Eubacteriaceae bacterium UBA6119, assembly GCA_002423395.1. Lineage (GTDB taxonomy): Bacteria > Bacillota > Clostridia > Eubacteriales > UBA1433 > UBA1433. The sequence goes on along the minus strand of DIVZ01000006.1, from coordinate 102,668 downwards.
CCCCGGGCATTATTGACACGGACATGAACGCCTCGCTTGATGATAACGCGATAAAGGAATTAAAAGAGCAGACTCCGCTTATAAGGTTAGGCTCACCTGAGGATATAGCGAATTTAGCCCTATATCTCGCCAGCGATAAATCGAACTTTATAACAGGACAAATTATAAGCCCCAACGGCGGGTTTGTGATTTAAAAATTTTATGTATAGATTTGCTTTTAAATAAACAGAAGGGAACTTGAGTTAATGGACAGAAACCGTGTTGAAAAAATGTTTGCAGATGCCGGGTGGTATGGAGTGCCCGAAAAGGACGTACTTGCGTTTATGTACAGCCTAACAGATGATGAACCATACATATTAGGACCCGATTCACTTCCGCAGGAAGGCGTTCCCGTTGGAACTATTACAGAGCATGAGATGGTAAGCGCAATTTACCCGAACTCTATGCACAGATACCGAATATATGTTCCTGCGCAGTATGATGCGAAAAAAGAAACTCCTATAATGGTGTTTCTGGACGGCATCACCCAGTATTTAAGGCGGAAGGTAAACACGCCTGTCGTTTTGGATAATCTTATAGCCGCAGGAAAAATTCCTGTAATGCTGGCGTTATTTTTAGAACCCGGCGATAACGGCGACGGAGAGCCTGTTTACGGAGGCTCATTTATAGGTCCAGTAAGCAACCGAAGCAAAGAATATGACTCAATAGACGACATTTTTGCCCGCTTTCTTGATGAAGAGATATTACCGGAAATACAGAAAAACTATAATATAACATCAAACCCCGAAGGCAGAGGTATTTGCGGCGCAAGCTCCGGCGCTATCGCGGCTTTTAACGCGTCTTGGCATCATACGCATTCATTCAGAAAAGTTATCTGCCATATCCCGAGTTTCACGGATATTCGAGGCGGACATAATGTTCCGGTTATAGTCCGTAAAAATCCCCGCAAGCCGATACGCGTTTTACTGCAGGACGGTGAAAAAGATCTCAACACATCGCAGGGCGATTGGGTGCTTAGCAACAAGCAGATGGTCTCCGCTCTTGAGTACAAAGAATATGATTATAAATATGTTTTCGGAGTAGGCGGACACACTATGTATCACGGAGCTTCTATTCTGCCTGAGTCCCTGTGCTGGCTATGGAGAGATTATACAAAATAAATTCTTCGGTTTTGTGATATAAAAAAAGCAGGTTATGCCTGCGAATGGTTAAGAATACATCTAATTATATTATTTATATAGGATGGATTGATGCATATCAGTCCATTTTTATTTTTTATCTGATATATGCTTATAACATCAGCTGCTTAAAACTTAATCGGACAGCTTCCGAAAGTTATAGGCTCTTCATCAGCTTAATCTGCTCTTGCCTTTCCCTGCTCACTTCTTGGGCATTATCGGGATACATTGTGTTTATCAGTTTTATCGCGTAATCGGAGGCTATTAACGCATGATTTTTCACATGCGGCGTGGCGGCAACCTGCACCATTATCCTGTACACTTTTTCCATAACGGGATCTTCTTCGTTATGAGCAAGCCTGTGTATCTTAATAGCCGCTGCTCTTGCCTCAGCTAATTTGGCTTTTCCTTCCTGCCATTTCTCGCTAATTTCATACGCTTCTGAAATTTCCCCGCAGGGCTGCGTATTTGTTAAATCCATTATGTGACGCCCCAATAGCAGGCTGTACTTAACCATGGCTTTATGGCTTTTGCTTTCAAATATTTTCTGCAGTTCTTCACGCAGCTCAACATCATCTTTTATACCTTGTATAATTTTAGCGTACATAATACACCTCTTTAAGATATTTGCAGAATAATATAAAAAAAAGAAAGATAGTCTTTTATCTTCTTTTACAATTATCATATATATAAGTATATGCTTTGTCAATTGTATTAATTGAATATGTACATATAATTAAAGGGATTATGTTGTTTTATTGAATATTTATTTGCTTTTAAAAAATTTACTCTTGTATTGTTTAATTGCATTTTGATATTCTTGCATAGTAATATATTGTTCTGTATTTAAAGAACTTTCATTATAAATATTGGGACACGTTACTTTACTATACGGTATAACATCAAGCTCTTTTTCTAATTGCTGTAATCTTGTAAAAGATGATGCATAACGGTTTCTTTTTTCTAATAGCTCAAATAATTCTAGCGCTTTATTTGTTACAAATATTTTATTTCCATTAACTGATAAATAATCCGTTAGTACAAGGTTCTCAATTCCTGCATTAATCTCTTCATAATTAAATATTGAGTGATTAATAACATCGCCTGTGCCAATAACATTCTTCCATTCAAAGGTATTGTCTTGTTTTTTAGAATATAATATTGATAGCAACAGCCATGTGTCTACCCATGTAAGTCTGATTTCATTTTCCAAGACTGATGACCTCCAAAAGGCGATATTAATTAAAGTTTAATAACCTTTATATCTTTTATAAAATTCAATGATAGATAATTTATTTAAATTTTCAATAATCTCTGTATCTTCTTCCCACCATGTATCACCTATGTAATTTTCGCTATCTGCATAATACCAAGGAACAATTGTTGAATATATATCTTCTTTGCTTGTGGCGATATGATATAAGTATATATTTTGTGTTAAATGAACTGCAAATTCATCGTCAATCAGATACATAATTTTAAAACATTCATTATCTATACCTGATTCTAATGCTAAGTTATATAATCTATATAATTCAGAATCTTTTATATCATTACTTTCTATTTCTTCACTAAATAATTTTCTAATTATATCATTGCTATTATAATCAATTAAAAATTCGTTTAACGATTTATATTGTTTATCTTTACAAAACTCTATAAAAGTTGAATTTACATATCCTGCAGGCATTATTTTCTTTCTTACTATAATCTTTTTCACTTAATTACCTTTTTCATAATGAATATCAGAAAATTATAGATATTCTAAGATAACGGCAGATTAGCAGAAGCGTTTAAGTAAATATCCGCAACATTTTCGCACATATGTTCATAATACGCGCACGAGGCTATCATCGAGGCGTTGTCCGTGCAATATTTCGGCTGCGGAATATATAGCATATACCCGTTATTTTCCGCCATTTCAGTCATTCTTTGTTTAAGCCTTGAGTTTGCCGCTACGCCGCCCGATAACGCTATTTTTTTAATATGCGTTTTTTTAGCCGCAAGCTGTATCTTCTCTACAAGAACGTCAATTACGGCTTCCTGAAACGACGCGCTCACATCGTCTGCGTTTACTTCAATGTTCTTCATATCCATACTGTTTAAATAGTTCAAAACGGCGGACTTCAGCCCCGAAAAACTGAAATCAAGACTTCCATGTTCAAGCATTACACGCGGAAACGCAATAGCGTCTGCTTTGCCGAGCTTCGCGTGCGCATCTATTTCAGGTCCTCCGGGGTACGGAAAACCCAGCACGCGCGCTACTTTGTCGTATGCTTCCCCTGCCGCGTCGTCTATCGTTTTTCCGAGCGTTACAATATCGCAGTAATCGCGCACATGCACAATATTAGTGTGTCCGCCCGACACAACAAGCCCCAAAAACGGAGGTTCAAGATTGGGATACTGCAAATAATTTGCCGCTATGTGCCCTTTTATATGATGCACGCCGATAAGCGTTTTTTTGCTCGCGTACGCAAGAGCTTTAGCGTACGAAAGCCCTACAAGCAACGCTCCCACTAACCCCGGGCCGTATGTTACACCCACTGCGTCTATGTCGTCTATAGTAATATCCGCTTTTTCAAGAGCTTCCGATACAACGTACGGCAGCATCTGCAAGTGGTTTCTCGAGGCTATTTCAGGCACTACTCCGCCGTATATTCGGTGTATGTCAATCTGGGTTGACGTAACTTCCGATATAAGCGTGCGTCCGTTTTTTATAATCGCCGCGCTTGTCTCGTCGCACGATGTTTCTATTCCGAGAATTAATTTATCTTTCATTTACTTCTTTTCGTCTCAGCCTGTTCATAAAAGTCATAAAAACGCATCCCGTGCCCATGCATGCCGCCAAGAAAGTTATTATAAAGCCTACGTACGGCACGTAAGAAAGAGCCGTTATTATGCACAATGTTACGAATATTCCCCATAAGCTTCCTTTATTAAATACGCTTATTCTGTCCGCTATCACTTTAGCGAAAGGTATTATGGAGATAAGGGCGGTAAATGCGTATATTCCGAGTAAAAATACTCCCGGAATAATAGTAAGCACAAACCCGATAAGCAAAATAATAGCGATAGGCGCTCCTACAAGGAGACCGAATCCAGCGAAAAATGATGCGCCCGGATGCGCTCTTAACAAATTTGCGCTGTTTTCAAAAAACTTGGGGCTTACGCGCGATAACACCCAAGCAAGAAATACTATAAACAAAATTCTGAATACGGCTATTCCTACACTGAGTATGCTAAGTCCGCCACTGTCAGCCTTTGCGGGCAGTTTAGTCTGGTTTATTTTTCCTCCTATTATTGAGCTTCCATCAACGGATGCGTTTAGCGATGAGTAATAATTCAAATTCCCCAATATTTTGGCGTTCTGCGAGAGCTGTATATTGTCAGAGTAAATGGTCGCGTTCTTATCAATTTGTCCGTCAATAATTACATTAGCGGCTTTTATTACAACGTCGCCTTTAATATGCCCTCTAAGCGCCACGCTTTCCGCGCAGTAAATATACACATTATCGTTAAATTGGCAGCCCTCGTCCGTAGTAAAACTATATCCGCTTATTACATATAAATCATCATAAAATTTTGCGCTCTTAATGTCCATAATGGTCGCGTAAGCGAACACGTCTTTAGTAAACTGTCCCGAAAGAGCGGAGGCATTTGACGCGTTTGCGAACAGTCCGTCCACCACGCCCGTAACCGAAGAGCTCTTAGACGTAAACGCGAACACATTGCCTTGCTGCGTGCCTTTTATGTCAAGATAGTTTAATACACCAATAATGTCTGCATTGTTTGTCTGCCCCGCTTCTATCGTTACATTCGCTGCCTGCGAGCTTGCAGTGTTTGCGTATACCGGCGCAGCCGATAGAAGCAAAACAATTAAAATAGCGATTACTGTCGTTTTCTTTTTCATATCTTTTCCTTACATTATTATTTTTAACATTACTATGGCATCTTCCGAATTGTCGGGATAGTAGTTTTTTCTTACCCCTTCCACCATAAAACCTTTTTTCTTATACATGTCATATGCAATGCTGTTGCTTTTCCGTACTTCTAAATACATATATTTCGCCCCCCGCGCTTTAGCCGAGGCGAACATCCGCTCCATCAGGCGTCCGCCTATTCCCATGCTCTGGTACTCTTTTTTAACAGCGATATTTGTAATGTGCGCTTCGTCAAGTACAAGCCACATTCCGCCGTACGCTATAATTTTATCGTTAAGTTCGCATACGGTATAGTGCGCAAGATCATTTTGCATTTCTTCCTCAAAAGCAAATTTTTCCCACGGAATAGTAAACGCCTCATGTTCAAGCGCGCAAATATCCTCAATATCTTTATGCTTCATTCTGCGAAACGTCGTGTTCATGTATTCTGCCTTTTTACTATATTTTCTTCCGCCTGTGCGGCTCGTATATAATTGGGCATAGCTGTAAAACAATCATGAATATTACCGTCTTTTATTTTATCAAGCGCAATTCGCGCAACGTTACTCGCTCTGGGCATTAAAATGTTCTCTTGCCCTATAATTACGTTATTCTTAAATTTATCCGAGCACCTTGCATAAAATTTCTTCGCGCCGTCTCCGAGCAGCAGAGCGGGCTTTCCGCTTTCGTTTATCATATCCAGCATTTGTGAAAACTCATAAACGTTTTCGGGTATATACTCATTTAACGCTATTCCATCTGATGTGTACGCGCCCGAATACAGCTGGTCTCTCTGCGCGTCGAGCATAGGGCAGATAAGTCCGCTGTAATAAAAAGCGTTATAAGCAAGAGCCTCAATTGACGATACGCATACAATTGGCTTGTCCGCTGCCTGAGCAAAACCTTTCGCGGTCGCCATACCTATTCTTATTCCCGTAAACGATCCTGGGCCGCATGAAACCGCGAAACAGTCAATATCGGCAATATCCATTCTTAAATTATTAAGCAGGCTGTCGCACATAACTAAAAGCTTTTCGGAATGCTTGAGTTTAAAATCGGTAAAAAGCTCGCCGTATAGCTTAGTCGCATCCATTACTGCCGCGCTGCACGCTATTGTTGAAGTATCAAGTGCAAGTATTTTCATTTTATATACCCTTACGCCGGCTGGAATTGAAAATTATCTCCCGCTCGCAGTCGTTTATCTTATTAATGCGTACTGTTTTATAATCATAATTTTTAAGTATAGGCATAGCTATATCAGGCCACTCAATCAGCGCTATTCCATCCGAGTTTAAATATTCCTCAAATCCCGTCTCAAACAGGTCTGAGGCCTTTTCAATGCGGTACAAATCCATGTGATATATAGGCTCAATACCTTCGTATTCATTTATAATAGTAAAAGTCGGGCTTGTAGCTTCGGTTGCTTTTTTTTGTTTCGCGATGCCTTTTACAAAAGCGGTCTTGCCCGCGCCCAAGCACCCGTACAGCAAAACTATATCGCCGTTATGCAAATCATCTGCGTAAGCGCGTGCGATATTTTGCGTATCTAATTCATTATGAGATATTTTTACAAAATTTGTATTTTCCATATCAACAATTATAACATCATAAATACAATAATAGTAGAAATTATATGATGCAGACTACCAATCTATTATACATTAACATTAAAAAATTTAAATAATATTTTTGGGGGTTACACTGAATGGCAACTCAGGCAGACTATATAAAGGCGGCACATGAAAAAGGACTTTCCGAGCAATACATCGTACAGTCGTCACGAAATATTGAGCAATTGGAAAAAGAAGGCAATTATGTTAACTGGCAGTGGTATATCACTTACCTGCCCGAACCGTTTGATGAATAGAATATCTGATATTAAATAATTAATGTAATAGTAGTTAAAGAAAAAAAAGGCTTGCCGGTTATAAGGCAAGTCTTTTATATGCATTTATGCGCTTTAATCGTCGGGTGTATATGTGATTTTTTATATGATTTATTAGCATCGGCTGATAGATATGCGACTGACTGCATAATTTTTTAATGTATTTAAAGAAAGAGGCTTGCCGGTTTTGATAAAACTTTTTATGTTAATTATATATTTGATGCCGTACGTATGATTGATTAGCATAGTCTGATAGATATGCGCCTTTCTGCATAATTTTTTAATGTAGTTAAAGAAAGAGACTTGCTGATTAATAATCAAATCTCTTTTATTAATTACTATTTATGCTTAATAATGTGCGTGCGATTGATAAACGTCAATTAACAGATATAAAGTTAATTTTATTTGACTGATAAGAGCCGATCAGATTTTTTGCATTAATTATCTGAATCTGCTTCTGTTTTTCATAACTTTAATTTTAAGTTTAATCATCTTATAAATGTCAGGTCCGAAGAATATAAAGAAATTCAAAAGCGAGCCTATAATGGCAATTCGGTCGGATGCCGTGCCTCTTATCATAATATACGCGTAAAATGCGGCGTCAAAATAAGCCAGATACTTCACTTTCAGAGGAATTACGAAGAAAAACAGAACTTCCATGTTAGGATACAGCATTGCGAAAGCGAAAAACAGCGACAAGTTCAAAAACGTGCCGACAACGGGAAATCCCGATATCATCGAAGCCGCTGCCGTAAGAATTATACCCAGCAAGTAGTAAACGTTAAATTTAAAGCTTCCCCATCTGCGTTCAAGCGAGATACCTATAAAATAATAAAAATACAAAGTAATAGCCGTAAAAATTATGCTTACATTGGGCGGCACAAAAACGTAAGTTATCAGCCTCCATACCTGCCCCTGCATAACAAGATCCGGCACAAGAGCCATATATGATATCAAATCTAACTGGAATATATACGACGCCAGATAAACAATAGCGTTTAGAATAGTGATATGGAGCATCAGATTTTTTATGGCAAACTTTCCGAATTTTCTTTCCATCTTATATAAAAATTTCATTACTTTTCCCCTGTTTAAAAATATAGCAATATCATTTTATATTGTATGCCATAAAATGTAAATTATTTTGTTTATATATTTAAAGTTATATTTTTAAATAAATATTTATGTATAATTAAGATTATGTTTTCTGAAAGATAATATTTAAATAAATATCAATTCTGTTAATTTTCTTAAAATTTTATCTGGTTTAATATTATTCAAATTGTATTTTATTTTATTTAGTGCTTTAATAGAAATTAATACACAATATATTGTAAAATTTCTTAAAATATATTAATATAATCAAAAAAAGATATATTTGGGTGCATAATGAACAGACAGAAACTGGAAAATTATCTGCAAAAGAATCCTTTTGAACAATTAAGCAATATAGTTTTTGATTTAATATCAGAAGCAATAATTACTTTGGAGTTAAAGCCCGGAGAAAATATAAACATCTCAAAAATCGCGGAAGATTTAGATATCAGCATTACTCCCGTAAGAGAAGCAATAATCAGGCTGATTGATTACGGATTTATAAAAAGGTATCCCGATAAAAAAGGATATTTTGTGTCTGATTATGAACTGAATGATATCGTAAACGTGTTTAACGCGCGGATTGCCGTAGAAGGTTATGCCGCTTTTTTATGCGCGCAATATAAAAAATGCCCCAATATAGATGAACTTGAAAAACTGGCGGAAGATTTTAAAAATTCTTATACTTATGATTCAATTGAATACAATGAATTTCAATTTCATAAATTACTGATTAAATCAACTGGCAATGAATATTTAATGGAATTTTATAATTTATTAGAAAAAAAAATACGGCGTTATCAAAGGTTCGTTATGTTCAATCTTTTTAAATTATCAGATTTTGCAGATCCTTTAAAAGAAGATTATTCTGTTCAGCACGCTTCCGTTATAAACGCTATTAAGCAGAATATTGCGCATGTGGCTGAATATGAGATGAAAAATCATATAAACACAGGCTTAAACAAAATTTTGCTTTTATATAATTTAAAGTCAAATAAATGATAATATTTATTTAAATATCAATTCTTTTTATTTCTTTAAGATTTTATCTGGTTCAATATTATTTAAATTGTATCTTGTATTCATTTAGCGTACAAATAAAAATATATATACTATATGTTGTAAAATGCCTTAAAATATATTAATATTATCAATAAACGATATATTTGGGTGCATAATGAATAGACAACAACTGGAAAATTATCTACATAAAAATCCTTTCGAACAGATAAAAAATATAGTTTTTGATTTAATATCGGAAGAAATTATTTCTTTAAAGTTAAAGCCGGGAGAAAACATAAATATTTCTCAAATTGCAGAAGATCTTAATGTAAGCATTACCCCCGTAAGAGAAGCCATAATCAAATTAATTGACTGCGGATTCATAAAAAAATACCCTCATAAAAAAGGGTATTATGTAGCGACATTCGATGTGAGCGATATTATAAAAGTTTTTTACGCACGTAAAACAGTAGAAAGCAAAGCCGCTTATTTATGCGCGCAATACAAAGAATGCCCGAATATTGAAAGATTATCAATTCTCGCGCAGGATTATAAAAATTTGTTTTATAAAAAAAATTCTATAGTTTCCAATGATTTTGAGTTTCATAAGCTTATAGTTCAATCATGCGGTAACGATTATTTGCTGGAATTTTATAACTTAATAGAGAAAAAGGCGTTAAGATATTTAAAATCTAATTTAATTTACATAACTGAAGATTATTATACCGCACGCCCCGATACAGACAGCTTTGCAACGCAGCATACTTCAATTGTCAATGCGATTAAACTTAATATTCCTGAATTGGCAGAAAAGGAAATGGCAAACCACATAGAAACAGCTTTAAAAAATGCTTTATATTTCTTTAATATAAATTCAAATAAAATATAAGTTAATATTTAATAAAATATGAATTTGTATATTTTCTTATAATTTCGTGCTAAAGTTGAAAATTCCCTTATTTATTAATAAAATATCATTTAATAATCCGTTTGCATTAACAATTATATTTGTATCTGTATTCGGAAATATCGCAACACACCGTTTGAAATTTCCGTGTGCGTTACAACAATATAATCTCAGTCAGCGAGCAAGCAATTCTCTACCCGTCTGGTATTGTTTGTTCGCTTTGCTGTTTCTGTAAATATTCTTTTGCAATAAAAAAAAGGGCTAACGCCCCTTATTATGTTAAAAGTCATCATCATCAATCTCCGGCGTTTCCAAATTACCGTCTATTTGACCTGTCAGATCAACCGTCCAGCCGTTATAGCCCTCCTTATCCTCGGTAAAATCAAACGTGTCATCCGTTTTATAATATTCTGTGTTTTTACCGAATAAGTATTCTTCGCCATACCAGTTCTCACCACAGGCGTATCTTAGCTCATAACTTCCAAGGGGGACTAATATATCAAGGCTCTCACCTTTTCTTATAAACATCGTCATAGCTGTATTATCGGTTTTAATGTTTATCAATTTTATGTAATAACTTTTCGTCTCTTCTTTGGGAATTATAATTTCAAGCGGAGCTACATTTTCACTGCTTATATTCTTTGCTATTATGCCCGTCATGGGCATCGCCACCTCTTTGCCTTTAAGTGGATCATGGCTTGATACAATAAAATAAATGCAAATTGCAATTCCTATGACAATATATGGCAGCAATCCGAAAAACAGCGCTGTGGCAAGTGATTTTGTTTTGCTTTTTGGCGCGTATTCCTCAGTATCGGCATATTGCCCATCAGCATTATCCTGCGGATCGTCGTATGCGCTTCTTCTCATATCGTCCGAAAGAGTTTCATATGCTGTTTTGATTTTGTTTACTTTTTCACTTATCTCATCCGTATATCCGCCTTTTAAGTCCGCCTCATCCTGATATTTTCTGAATAATGTCTGATATGCCGTTAAAATTTCTTCTTTTGTAGCATTATAATCAACCTGCAAAATATCATAATAATCCATGCTATACCTCTGCTTAATTATTGAAACCAATTAATTCATCATACTATAATGTTCGTATTACATTATATATTAATATATCAAATTGTAAATATTAATTAAATAAAAAAAGGCTTGCGCCACTGTTTATCTGCTTTGCTTTTTATTTTAAGTTTGTCTTATCAATGTGAAAAAAAGGCTGTTAATATAAGCAGACGGGTATCTTTAATTAATCAGCCATTTATTCACATTCAAAACTATACATAAGAACTATTATATTATAATAATTCTCAATTAATTAGTAACATAAATTTTTCAATATTTCAGATTTAATTCAATAAATACATATAAATAATTTATTGCATTAAATTCAATACATCAATTATAGCTTTGAGTTAATAAACGAAATCAAAAAATTAAAGCTTTTATTAATATGATTTTCCATTTCTTTCTCGGCAAACTCGGGCATATTTAAACGAATTGAATTTATAATGGATTTATGTGTATTTGCGATATTCTGAAAATCTTCCACCAGATTATTTTTTATCAAATTGAGCATTACTATCTTTTTTAAAAATTTAATTCTATTTTTAAGCTGATCATAATAGTCCATTAAATATTTATTTCCGCATGATTCCACTATAAGGCTGTGAAATTCATCGTCATCTGATGAGATAAGGCTATAGCTGTCTTTATGTGTAAATTCTCTTGCTGCACGTTTTCTCATCTCTGTAATATTGGGGCATTTTTTTTGACTGGCGCATAAAAAAGCTGCTTTGCTTTCCAGCAATTTCCTGGCAAAATGTATCTGTGAAATTTCTGCAAAATTAATCTCGCTAACATAAAATCTGTGTTCGGAGCTTTTTGTAACAAATCCCTCTTCGCATAATAAGAGCAAAGCTTCTCTCACGGGCGTTCTGCTCACATCCAAATCTTCCGATATTTTTGAGATATTCAATTTCTCGCCGGGTTTTAAATTAACAGCAATTATTTCTTGTAAGATTATGTCGCAAACCATATGTTTGACGCTTTGGAACGGATTAATTTGCAGATAAGCATCAACTTGTTGTTTATTCATACATTTTATCGCCTCTTTTTGCAATTATATAAAAGTAAATTTAATACTGTTTAAATCATTTATTAAAATTATGAATATTTAAATTCGTATATTATCTCTGCAAAAACCGGTTTTTTAAGCGCCTGTAAATTATGAAAATGGAAATCGTTTATTGAAAGTAAATTTTCTAAGATGTATATTTATTATATATTTAATCAATTTATCTGTAAAGACATTTGTATATAAAAACGGACTTTAACTCCTGTCTGCTTTATTAATTATTATTTTTTTATTGTTATATTATTTTTAATTATTCAAATAATACCAATAAAGAGGTGAATAATTATGGATAACAAATCCGGCAGAACTGACAAAAAGGCTAAGAAAAACACATTGCAGGACACTTCCAAAAATATCACGAGAATAAAAGGCAATGATAACAGTCAGGAAAATAAAACAGACAATAACATTAATAACTGCAAGGGCTGAATCTAATTAATCTATTAATAATCACCTTTATAAAAAAAAGAGGGGTCCCCGCCCCTCTTTTAATCTTTATATTTAAAATTATTTATTTTTATATTATAATAAATATAATAAATATTAAGGATTGAAATAATGATTAATAAAAGGTATAAAAAACACAAATTATCAATGTTTAATAAATATATTTATCTAGATACGTCTGCTATAAATTATTTTAATACTATTCCTCTAAATAATTTAATAAAAATGAAAAAATATTTAAAAAATAAAAACTATTATTTTTGTATTTCTAATATAACACTTATGGAAATATTAAACACAAAAGATATAGATATGGCAGATAATCTAATAGATACTTGTAAAATTTTAATAGAAACTGATATTTTATCTGACCCATCCATATTACTAGTCAATTTTATCAAGTTAAAAAATAAAAATGAATTTAAATTTAGTTTTTTTGAGTCATTATTTAGGGAAAATAAATTGAATAGAGTATGGCATACAATAAAAAAAGACCCAAGAAGAACTTTTATTGTAAATGATACACATTATACAAATTCAAAAGAGGAATTAATCACTTGCACAATGTTAAATAATACACTGAAAGAATTATCATTTGAAGATGTTTGTGTTGATTATGGTCCTGAATGTAAAAATTCAATATGCCAAATTAGAATAGAACAAATAAGAATAGCTATAATCTTCTCTATATTATCATTTAATAAATTTTCAAATAAAGCAAATAAATTTTGGGAAAAATTAAAAATATCTGATACAAAAGATCGGTTAAGTTATATTTCTAAGGAACTTAATTATTTATATAAATTCTATCCTGTAGTGCTAGAATCTTATTTATATGAGTATCAGATAACTACAAAAACAACACGAGGTTCGGTTTATGATGCATTTCACATTATGTATTTACAATATTTTAGCTTTTTTTTAACAAATGATATGAATATAGTAGATATAAAATATATTAAAGAAGGTGAAGATATGGATATATTAAAACGTATATTAGACGTTAAGGAGTTTTATAATAGTTTTGAAAAGTTCATTAATTGATTTAAATAAAAAAGAGGGGTATTACCCCTCTTTTCTAATAGTCATTATATATTTATATGCACAGCACCGTGCATATTAGTGTTATTAGTATAATAATATTTTATCTTTCCGGCCATTTTTAATTTTGCACAGTAATATAAAATCTCTTTTATGCTCGTATTGTCTATGTAAAAGTCAATTGCTCCGCCTACAAGATGAAGTGATGTCTTACTCGCCCCCTTTAAATGGTCGTTACAGTATTTACATCTAAATCCACTTGTTATATGCATTGGGTTATTCCCTAAATATCCCCTTATGTCTTCAGCCAATTCTAATATAGGAGTTTGCATTTGTGCTAGTACTTTACCTTTGCATTTTTTTTAATGACAACTGAATTCCTCTTTTTTAAAATGCTCATACTTGCTCCAGTCAACAACGTACTTCGGCGGCGTTATGCTTGCAATTACTTTGTTCAGACAAGCGTTAGTTACAGGACCGCAAATTCCGTCCTGCACTAACTTGTACTTTTTCTGCACCGCAAGCACCGCGCTTATTGTTTTTACGCCTGCTATTCCGTCAACAGCAAGCTTATAGCCGAGCTTGTTTAATTTTATCTGCGCTGCTTTTATTTTATCTTTGTTATAGCCGAGTTTATTAAGCTTTTCTTGTATTAATTTTAAAGTTTTGCTTGAAAGCATTTCTAACACCTTCTTACTTAAACGTCTGTTTCGGCATCAGTCTCATCGCCGTCTTTTAACATCTGCATAAAAGCGTCTGCTTTTTTTGCGGCGTCCGAAAAACTGTTGTTGTACCACCACGACGCGCCAATCGCTCCAAGCGATATCAGAGTGCCTATTATATTCGCTATTCCGCTTTCGTCATACTGTATAGGGCTTTTGCCCATGCTCTGCAAAACCATATTAATAAGCACTAATGCCAGTACTATTGTTCTTACTATTGTTGCCTTTGATATTTTCATTTTTTTATTTCTCCTTTTATTTTAAAATTGCGTATACCAGGCTCGCAAACGCGATTACTACGCCCAGTATCCACTGATAATCTTTTTTGTTTCTTTTTTATTAATAAGGCAGTCCTCCACGGTTTTCAGCCGCAGATCAATTTCATCTTGCACGCTTTCATATCGAGTTTGCTTTTCGCGCAGACCGTTGTATTTTTGTATAAGAGTCTGTGTTTTGGCAAGCTCAATCTTAAGATCGTATATCATATTTACCAATTCCTTAATCGAGTAAGCGTCGTTATCCATTTATCACCTCACACATACAAAAAAACACCGCTGTGGGTGTTTTAAATGTACATTCTATTTTTGCTTTTACTTGTTATTCAAAAAGCTGCGTATCAGGACTTGCAGGATCAAAGTCATCATCCTTAACAAAGATTTTTAGATATGATTGATTAACGGGCGAGTATTCTTTATCTATTTTTATCATATCTGATGCCGCGGCTTTATCTAAGTGTATTTTAATAATATCCGCAAGGTTTGACAAATCCTCAAGTGAGCCGTAAATTCCGTCGTCTTTAATTAATGCCTCATTCCATGTGACGATTGTTAAATACGTATACGGACCTAAATGGTCATGTTCGCCTATTTTATTATTTCTAACATTTTTGCTGTATTGTTTTAAAGTTTGATAAAAATTTAAGATACCTTCTTTTGAGCCGATAATAATCCAGCATTTTTCTACTTTATCATATTCATAATAGTATTCTAATTCTCTCCATTCTTCAATTGTCGCCAGCTTTGTTGCGCGAGACATCGCCATACAACTCACTCCTAAAACTTATATTATCAATATTGTATCATATTAATAACACAATGACTTATATTTCAATCCAACCGGGATATTTTTCTGCTTCTGCCGCGTCGTTTGATATAAAACTCAGCAGTTTGACATACAACACTCCTGCCTCGTCTCTGTACGCGTTTATTATCGGCATGAAACCAAAATTGCATATTATTAATTCGCTGTTTGAATTTAGCAGTTATCCGCTTTCCATATCCCTGTCAAGAGGATTTTCTATTGTAATAAACGATAAGTCTTGTGAGAATGTTTCATTACCGTATATAGCCGTTATTGTTTCATTATTAAATTCATATGAAATAATTTTTTCATTATTTACCTGCGCACTTAATAATATCCTCATGCCTTCCACCTGCCTATTGCAAACCAACCCACTGCTATGCTTCTTGCACTGCTGACTGCACTCATTACCCAACCGCCAAATGTTGTTGTTCCTATATTTCTTGCCACTCCCATACCTACATTAGCAAACGCACAATTTACAAATACTTGCGGTGCTGCATAAAATGTCGCAGGAAAAGTGTAAGTAGATAAATTACGGTAGTACACACTGCCCGTTCCGCTGAATGTCGCACTGCTTTCAGAGCCGCTGCCCCAGCACATCATTGTACCATCTTCATACTTAATATATTCGCCGTTTGAGTTTGAACCGTAAGGATCACCTGCATACAAACTAAGTCCCGCAAGTGTCTTTCCCTGTTCCGCGCTAAGCGGTTTTGCAGTTCCTCCCGAAGTTATGTCATTTACAATATCCGCAGTCTTAACATAACTATCCAAATCCCCGCTTGTTGCGTACGGCGATAAATCAGGCAGGTCATTAGCGGTTATATACCCGTCAATCTTGTATTTCACAAAAAAATCCTCAAAGTTTTTTACGGAAGGCATATTCCTTTTATTTTGTGTCATTAGAAACCCCCTTTTTTTTAATTTAAATAAAATACTTGCTTAACTTGATTACTATTAGTTTTTCTTTTAATTCCAATTATGTTATAATTAAAGTAAATATTTGTTAATTTACAGAAAGGTAATTAAATGAAAATGTTAAATAAACCTTATTATAGAGTATTCAGACCATTTTTAAATCCTAATAAATATGTTTCACCTGAACATTATGAGTATCTGGAAGATAAAAGAAATTGTAATAATAAAAGCGAACTCATACGAATATATAAAATTATTTATAATGAGTTTTTAAATATACTTAATTATATTGAGCCAATTAATGAAAACTTTGATACTTATTCTCTGAAAAATTATCATTTACTCTGTCAAGTTTGTATGGAAATAGAAAATAATTTTAAAGGAATGTTAAAAACACATGATAATAATGGTGAAAATATAAAAGATTATTTTAAGTTAAACAAGCATTTAAAATTAAACGAGTACTCTGTGTCATTCTTAATCAATAATAATAATATTATACTTACACCATTCTTAAGCTGGAATACTGCAAATTATTCAGATTATTCAAAATTAAGTTGGTATCAATCATATAATTATGTAAAACATAATAGATCAATTTATTTTAAAGAAGCATCTTTAAAAAATATTTTAGATTCTTTATCTGCATTATATATTTTACTTCATGCGCAATTCGGATCATTTTCAGAAGTTATTACTTCAAAAAATATGGCATCATTAGCAACAGGTGACGGTATTTATTTTATTTCGGATTCACTTTTTAGTATTTCTAATTCGCCGAATTGGGAAGATGAAGAAAAATATGATTTTAATTGGACTGATTTAAAAAATGACGAATCGCCATTTAACAAATTAATAATAAGTTAACAGTTTTTACCTATCTTTAAATACCAATTTGGGGTATATTGTTAACACCTATGTAAGCAATCCCTTTCCTTATTGTTGTTTCATCACCCCCTATATAAACTACACCTCTTATCGGGTATTCGTTTATGCAAGTGAGTATACTTCCGGCAATGGTGCCGGTGGCTATTTTTTCACTTGTATTGCCAATTTGTACACTGTCGTTCATTGTCTTTAAAGTAAATTTAAAAATTTCTGATATATCAGAAATTAAGCTATATATTTCATATAGCTCATCGTCTGAAAACTGAATTTTTTCGCCGCTATACAATTCATAATTTTCTCTAACTATAACATCACCTATAAAAATATTA
This sequence comes from Eubacteriaceae bacterium UBA6119, assembly GCA_002423395.1. Lineage (GTDB taxonomy): Bacteria > Bacillota > Clostridia > Eubacteriales > UBA1433 > UBA1433. The sequence continues at coordinate 85,110 of DIVZ01000006.1, read as the reverse complement.
AGCTTTTCGGTATAGTTTGTATAGGATGTATAATAAATGTTAATACCATCTTCTACATCAAAATTAGTAATATCATTTAAAACCGAACCACGCGGAATTGTAGGGAATGTAATTAATCTACTTGCACTGCCGTCTCCAAGAGAAACACCTGTTGTATCTAATGTAGCTGAAATAGTAAGGCTTAATGTACCATCACTTGCATGAGAAACTGTGTTTTCTCGTGTTCTTAATAATATGGTAGCACCCTGAGTGCCTTCATGAAAATTAACTGTTATATTACTATTTCCATTTATATTTATTCCGCAAATTGCATCATCATCAAAACTTGTATAACTGTCAAGGTTTTTTTCGTAAACTTCAACTTTTATATCAGATGTATTTGCAATTTGGTTTTCTTGTGAATATACTTTAAAGAAAAATTGCGCATTATCTCCATTGCTGTCGCCACTAAAAGTTCCGTATACAGTATCTATTAACGTATAACTCATTACATCACCTAAGCCTTATATCTTATATAAATTTGTCCAGTGGCAAGTGAAGTAGGTGCAGTTGTTCCATATGTAATAAGACTCTGTTTAGCATTTAACTGTTCCTGAGCAGAGGACGTAAGTCCATGAAGTCTTGTAATTTCCTCTGTTGTAGCTCCGTCGGTTTTTGTTTTAATATTGTCAGCTTGCGTTTCTATGCCTTCAATATAGGTTTTAAATGAACCATTTAAGTACCCGACAATCTCTTCACTGCTCTGGTCCAGCAAATCTCTAATTTCCTGCGATGTCTGAACAGGCTCGTCAAGAAGATCGTGAATATATGTCGTTTTTGCCGTACATTGTGGAAATACCATAAATATTCCTCCTTATTTTTTAACATAATCATCTACAGTAAACTCAATAGTCGCCTCGTATAACCCGAAAGGCCTGTCAATTTCATCACTGTAGAATTTAATAGAAAAATATTTTATTTTTCTTTTCTTTACTTTAAACACTAAAAATCCGCGTGCGCCTGTACCGAATGAAATGCGCGCAGTTTCTGTAGTATCCAATAAAAACAACCGCAGATTCTCAAAACTGAAACCTGTGGTATAGCTTGTAAGTATATCATCCCAGCCTTCCTTATCAGTAGAAACCGCTATCTTAAATACACTGTTCGGTATTCTTTTTACCTGCACAACCCCGCCGCGTTTATTAGTTGTCTTTAAATGTGTCAGCGAATTAAACACATCCATAGGCGTTGTCCAGCAGCTGTTAATAAGCACAGGAGTAACGACTCCCCCTTTTAGACTGTCATCGTGTGTGCCCGCAAATTTGCATATATGGCCGCTGCTTGTGCCGAAATACAAATCCGTATCGTATGGCGCGAGAAAAACCGCGGGATAAAATGTTTCGTCTGCCGTAACGCCTATACTGTCCCAGTAATACCACTCATACTCTCCCGCTTCCGTCTGCTGCCTGCTGTCAGCGAGATAAATCTTTCCGTTTATGAGAATGCATAAATAGTTGTTCCATATCGCCATTTTCGCGTTTTCAAGACCAGCTTCGTTTATGAGCTTAGTATCTACTAGACTGGACTTGTGCAACAACTGTGATGTGGAATATATGCTTTCAAGCCCCTGCTTTGATAGATACACAATAGTGTCTCGGAAGTTTATTCCTTCAGCGCACGCGCCTAAGTGTATTTCAGTCTCGCTTACAGGGTAAATGTTTCCGTATGTGCTGTCATATGAAATATTATGATAATACACTTTTACTCCCAGACCTCGGTCTTCTTTAATACAAACCATTTTATCGGACGCCGATACTAAAGACTTGATAGATGTATTATCACTGCCGTCCAGATACCAATTTTCATCTGAAAAGTATGCGGGATTATCCAGCTCCGAGTGAAAAAGCACTCCTCTGTAATCGTAGTTTCCGCTAATGAATACTCTATTGTCAAAAACTTTGCAAAGTGTGCAGCCCAAAATATGTTCAGCATACCCGTTAACATGTTTTTTAAAAGTAATTTCTACATTGACTGTTCCGGGAGTCGAAGGCGCATGCGGAATATTGCCCGCAGTAAAAGTAACAGTCCCGTTTGTTGTATTTACGGTATAATGCGTTGTGAGCGTCTTTGAATCCCACTGATTGGTAGCGCTGTTAAAAACTTTAACCGTTACTTCGGCGGCAGAATCAATTTCCGTAGCGTCAAGACAATATACCGCGGTTGTTCCGTCTGCGGAAAAAGTATTTTTTCTGTAGTCTGATATAAAATTTACGCCTTGATACACGACTCTGCCCGAGCCGTCAGGAGACGCGCCTATACTTGTAGTAGGCACGTAACCCGTAACCGCGCTTACCGCTGACCCGTTGTAGACGTAATACCCAAGTTGGTCAAGAATATATAAACTGCCATTGTAAATAAATGAAGAAGATAACGCCTTGTTCATGGTAATGCCTGTATCGGTAACGTCATCATTTTCAATTATATCGTTTGGAAAAGTGTTCCAAATATACAAGCTTTCTCCGCAGTGGATAAGCGCTTTGCCTGGAGCTAAAACGTGTATTCCGTAGATGTTATTGTCCGTTCTTGCCAGCATCTTATCGCGCCATGCGTCCATCGCTGCCAAACTCGGCTCTTTTCCTGCACCGAAGTGAGTGGTTAAGTCAATAAACATCATATACTCAATTTCTATGTTGCTATATGAATTTATTCTATCTTCTGAAACATATACTCTAAGCAATGCAGGTGAAGCAGAAATAGTTTTAATCATAGATAAATTTTCAAAGTTTCCCCCGCCAGTATGATTTGAAACAGTATATGTTCCGTCTGCACAAACATATCGTACGTTTCCGGCTGCTGCTGTTGTCGCTTTGACTTTAGCACAAGTATATATTTTATGGTTCGCGTAATTAGAGCCATTATTTATATATTGCATTAAATAATCACCTTGATTATTAGCAAGTATTAGTGCATTTCCGCTTTCATTTATTGTTGCGGTTGCTAAAGATGTTATATTGTAATTATTAAAATTATCGCTGAAGTCCCAATTCAAAACAGAATTATCATACATCCCCGCGATATTGCCAATCAGCTTAACCCCCGGTCTCGTCTCTATCGCCTGACCGAGTTCGGATAGATAATTCTTATACACATTTTTCGCGTCAGGACTTCGGTACGTAGCAACCCTTGAAGGAAGAGATGAAAAATCCACGCCTTTAAGGTCAGTATATACCCTCTGCATCGGCTCCGATATTTCAGGTACAGAAATTTGATAAGGCATAACTATCCCCTCCGCTTACCGTAGCTCTGTGTTTTATGGTCTTTATTTCAGCCGTCTCCGCACGTGCGTTCATGTACTCGTTAAAGTACTGCGCCGCCTTGTAAGGATCGTCATCTTTGTAAACCCTGTAAGCAATAAGCAGAGGCATTATATTGCACACCTCGGCGTTAAGTTCCATCTCAGACTCATTATCTGTAGCTGATGTGATTTTTGTCAGAGCTTTTTTGTATATTATATTGAAATCTCCATCAATACTTTTTTTGATGTATAAATATCTGTCAAGCAATATCTGATAATCAGGGCAGTCAACCCATCCCAGCTCATCATCGCTCATCAGCACGGGGGCATCATCCGAAAAACCTGCAAAATCGTCAACAAGTTCAAGCATGTCGTATGTGTTGTATCCGTCCTCATCGCTTTCACTCTGTGTTATGGTATAAGTTTTGAGTGCGGGAAAAATCTTGGAAAGCTCTATCAAAGCGAAATTCGCCGCTTCAATAACCGCTTCTTTATATTCAACGGAATTATAATAATCGTCAATGTCGCTTGCGTCCAAAAACATCAGCCGGTTTACCGACTGCTTTATATCCTTCCATGTGATTTGCATATAATCACTCCTTTGTACAAAATTAAAAGAGGGATATAACTCCCTCTTTTATTAATGCATTGCCACTGCGGCAATCTTTACATCGGTAGTACCTGAAATAACAAGTTTACCGTCAAGTGTTAAATACTTGCCGCCTTCAATCTGCACTACATAAGTTTTACTTGCGGGAACGCTTATCACCAAATCGGCAGTGGCTTGAAGCATTTCTCCTTTTTTTATTGTTACATCCTCCGCGTTTTCAGCATCTGAGTTTTCCATAATTAAAAGTATTTTATCTGCAGGTATGCCTTCACAGTCAAACTCTGCTCCATCTGCCTCCGCAGTGATAGCTGCGGGAGCTGTGTATTCAACCGCTCCTTCAAAAGCGATTATTTTTGTTAAAGTTACATTTAAAACTGCCATATATAATATACTCCTTTCCTACGCAGTAACTCTTCCGCGTATTACGTATAATTCTTTAGGTCGCACAACTTTCGCTCCGTACACATCAAGCCCTTTAAGAGCGTCCGCAAAGAACCCGTGCGGCTCATACGGTACAACTTTTTCTATCTGGCTTGCGAAAGCAACTGCTTTCTTTGTGCCTATAAGCATGTATTCGTTGATCTTTCCGCTGTCGGTATGAGTATATAAGTTATTGCTCATATATACCGACGCATTATTGTAAAGTCCCACAACGCCTTTTTTAATAAGCTGGTCGTTGGCGGTTTTAAGCTCAAGCAGTTCGTTTTTGAACAAATTGTAAGCCCACGGGGTAAGCACTACATACACATCGTCCGAGAATCTTACGCCGTTATCCCACAGCGCGGTAAAAGCCTTGTCAACCGCGGCTTTCACTTTCGCCTGCGTATCAAGCTGTTCTCCCGCGGCGGCGTTAAGGCCGGCCGCTCCGAGGCTTGCTATGCGTGCGATATATGTATCTCTGGCTTCCGCAAGTCCTTTCGCGGCTTCTTCTGTAATAGCCGACATCAGCCCTTCCTGACCTTGCGCTTTGTCGATATCGCCGACCATAAAGTTAAAATACTTAGCCTGGTCGATTTCGAGGTAAATGCTGCTGTCGTCAACTACTTCGGGGTCGCCTATATCTGCTCCCGTGTAATTGCCTATAGTCGGACGCGTAATCCCGAGTATTTTTACTTTTTCTCCGTGCGAAGCGTCTTTTTCAAATTTGTAATCGCACAAACTGCCAAGCACGCAAAACTTCGCGTTTTCACTCTGTATATGTTTAGACCAGAATGTCTGTTTAAAATTGTTATATGCCATATATTTTTTCTCCTTTAACTTTTATTCCATTTAGGCATTGAACGCCTTATTCTGTCCATTACCTTGGGGTTGTCGTAAGCGCTTTTGGGGAGTCTGTCCACCTCATCGGGCGAATAATAATCTTTTTCCGCTGCGGAAGAGCTTTTAACTCCTCCCATGGATATGGGTTTTTCTTTTTTGCCCAAGCTCTGCATTTGCAGGCAGGCGGCGTACGCCGCGACAGGTTCTACTTTTCCTGTCTGCATCAGCGCGACAAAATCGTCTCCGAGGTCGAACACGCTGTCTGCTTTTACTTCGGGGAAAGCGGACTTTATCTCATCCAAATCGCTTTTAAATATACCTTCGCGTATCACGTCTTCCGCTCTTTCGCGGGCGTCATTCGCCCACTGCATTTTCGGGTGCGACTCTATTATCTGCTCAAGATAATCCATACGCTCGTTTTCATATGCGGCGTATTCATCGTCCGCATATGTCTGCGACTGGCTTATTAGCATTTCGCTTAATTCCTCAGGGGAAATATTTTCATTTCCCATAAGTCCTTTAAGCGTATCAAACATCGTGTTATGGTGTTTGTACTGCTCGGAGATTTCCGTTTTTATTTTTTCGCGTTCCTTATTAAGCCGCTCCGAGAATGTTTTTTGCACTTCTTTGGAGTCAAATCCTCCTGAATTTTTAGTATTTTGAGGGGTTGTCTCCGTTACGGAATGTGATGTTTGCATATCTGTCGTGCCTGTATTGTCGCTAGCGCCGGCGAGCGCGCCTGTATTGTCAGCCGAGAATGTGTTTTCCATTGTGTATCCTTTCTATTTCGTGGGCGAAGCTCGGTTAGATTCCGTTTGTCAGCCCGAAAATTTTAATAAATAAAAATTTGTACGCAGCGACCTCTGTGTCGCTTTGTCCAATACAATGATTGGCAATAAAAAAGACGCTTAAGCGTCCTTTGGGTATATTTTGATGATACAATATTAAACCAATACTATGTCCCCCGTGTCCCCCATTTACGTTTTTTGATAAGCAACAACACCGCCTCTGGTAATTAAGAAGCGGTGTTATGGTTAAATTACATAGTATTAATTTACGCCTTGTCTATCTCAGACTTTTCCTCAAAGAAAAAATCTTTTCTTTTTATAAAGTAAACTAGATTTAATATTAAAAATAAAAAGCCGAATATAAGCTTGAATAAAAATCTGTGAAAAAAGAGGCAATCGGCAAATAACAATATAATGTTGAAATAATATGCTGTTTTTAGATTTATTTTTCTTGCATGAATAAAAGTTAAAATTGAAAGTAATAAAACCACTATTGGCATAAGCATATCAACATTAAATCTTGTGTATACAAAATAATAAATATGTAAATTAACATATATATAAGTCGCTTCAGCCGCAATACATACAGGTAAAAAAATACAAAAATAATTCTTAAGCCATTTTTTATCTTTATTATATGCATCAAGCCGAATTTTAAAAATATCATTAGTTGCTTTTCTTGCAGTCTCTTCATTAATTAGTTCAGTATACTTTTCTTTTAATTCTTCCTGCGAACTTATATCCTGCGCATATTCATCAAATAAAACAAATCTTCTTTTTTGAAAGTATATAAAATTACAACCAAACCATAATAATGCAACAGTTGTTCCGGTAAGTAAAATGAAATAATAGCCTGTGTCGGATTCTGGAATTATATACGAAAACAGAGTAAATATTAGCATGGATTGAAAAGCCAATGACACGATATTTAAATAATATCCGGCTTTACTTGCTTTTAACATAAATATAAATGTGAAGATTAGCCATATTAACCTAAAATGCAGGAAAACATCATAGAAACTGAAATTATATAATCCAAGAATATGAGCGCGAATTTTGATAGTTGAATCAAGAATAATAAGCGCCGGAAGAAATATAAAAATATATGCCTTAATCCACCAGTTCCTCTTTGTCGACAGTGCGTTTATACGGACATTTATCTTAAAATTTTTATTTCTTTCAGTCTTATTTTTATCCATAAATCGCTCCAATTATTATTTAATAGTATATTTATAATTATAACATAATAATATTATTTAATATATTTTTTATTCGCGTTTATATCTTGTTGTTTTTTAGATTTATATTTTAAAATTATATCTGCAGCGTCTTCTTTTAAGCTTTCAATAAAATCTTCTACAGCTTTTTCAGCAGCTTTGTCGCAATTATATCCTTCTTCAACATATTTAAAATAATTGTCGATACCTTCACCTAAATCTGAACCAGGCAAAAGATATGATGAAATTTTAACTATTTTATCACTATAATATTTTTCAATATCAGTGGTTTTACTTATAGCATCCTCAAGGCCTCTTTCTTCTGCTGTTACAACTCGCGGTTCAATGTTGCCGTATCTACCTAATGCAATTTCAGGCGCATTTGCCAAGCCCGAATATATATTTTGTATTTTTTGTCTTAATTTTAGCATTGTAAGAACAAAAAATCTATTGGGATTAAATTCGTTATTTGTTTCAGAACTTTTTTCAAGGCAATTAGATATTTTGGTTATGATATTATTGAGTGTTTTATACGATGCGCTATTTTGCCCCTTTTCTTTATGCTCCGTTTCTATTTTTTGTATTTTATATAACATTATTGATGTAAGTACTCGCCCAACACTAAAACCTTCATAGCTCGATTTAAGATATTTATATACATTACCTAATACATAATCGCCGCTTTTATATTTCTCATCTTCATACTTTTGCGCGCCTATATGTTCAATATGATTTTTAAAATCATACACAACTTGTTTATCAACTTTTCCTATTGTTGATAGATATTTTAGATAATAATATTTATTCTTATCATCCTGAGAAATATTCTTATAACCTTCGGTTATATAAGATTTACCGAATTTATTATCGTCTGTGTAATAGGAGCCGAAATCAATGTCATATTGATTTTGAAAATCATAATTAAAGCTGCTTGCTTTTCCCGAGTCAATATGTACAGCGGCGTTTTTATCATCACTCATAATATTGCCTAGCTTATCGTAATAATCCTTTACATTTTTATATCTATCATTTTGTTTTTTTACTGCTTTGTCTAAAAACTGATTTTCATCTAAAATTTGAGTATAATCAATATTTTCCGCTGCCTTATATTCTTTAGCTATTTCAGATGCCAAATAATCCTCAGTACCTGTAATATCTTTATATTTTTCAGAGTTAAATTCAGGCCATTCTATGTCTTTAATTTTCTTCATCATTTCATTGTACTGACTCAAATCAAGCCCATAATCTCTGTCAACCGCATCTTTAGAATTGTCAACTTTTACTTTCCCCGGCTCTTTTGGCAGCTGATCATCAGTCGGTATATCGGAGTAGTCAATACTCTTTGCCTTATTTACTGCGTTGCCGAAACTGTCATATATCAGCTGTTCCTCGCTGCTAATCTTTGAATAATCAATATCCCTTTTGGACTTAGCAGTATCATCCGTTTTAATCTTGTTCATATCTTTATATGAACTCAAATCAAGCCCGTAATCCCTGTCAATCGCTTTTGTAGACTTGTCAACTTTTACTTTCCCCGGCTCTTTAGGCAGTTGGTCATCAGTTGGTATCTTAGAGTAGTCAATATTTTTTGCCTTATTAACAACATTCCCAAAACTGTCATAAATCAGCTGCTCTTCGCTGCTAATCTTTGAGTAATCAGGCTTATTCTTAATCGGCGGCAGTTCGTCCGCATCTTTAGCGTCAATCTTTGTCCCAATGTTAAACAGATAATGCTTTAAATCATCAACATCCTTTTTATCAACATCGCCCTTTTCATGCTGCGCAAGCAGATAATAATACTTGTTCATATCGTCTTTCTTTATGTACTTATAACCGTCATCTAAACCGCTCGGGTTATTTATATAATAAAGATCGTTTAAGTGATTGTACTTTCCGAAATTACTAAATTCCTTCCCGATATTAATCATAGTGCTTGCGTACTTATTGTCTTTTATCTTATCGCCCACATTATCGTATATCACCGCGCCTTTATTAGCTTCCTGCTTTCGTCCGCTTCTCATTTTCGCCAGGTAATCGTCCATAGCCTTTACGTTAAAGCCATATTCATTATTTATCAAATCGGCAGACTTATTAACATTTGCTTTCTTAGGCTTAACAATTATATCGGCATATGCCTTAGCGTTTAGTCCCCAGTTGCTGTCAATCATATCTGTATTTCGTGTGTTATTAGACGTACCTCAGCCTGTGCTTTTTACAGCTGCCTTTGCGGTATTGTTTTGTACTTTTGCTGTGCCGCCTGCACCCGCCCCGCTTTTTGCAATATTGCTCTGCGTATTTACAGGTGTATTTTTAAACGCGTTCACATCCGTATTCAGGCTCGCCTTTTCAGCTTGCTGTCTTTTCTTTTCTTCTTCTCTGAGTTTATCAAAAAAACTTTTAAGACTCATTTTTACCTCCCGTTCAATAAAAAAAGACGCGTAAGCGTCCTTTGCGTATATCTTGATGATACAATATTAAACCAATACTATGTTCCCCGCGTACCCCTCTTTATATTTATCAAAAATAATACCTTATATAACCAACACCCTCCCCTGCAACGCGCTCCTTATCACCGCAACAAAAAAAGCCGCCTTATAAGCGCCTTTCTCTTACAGCCTTTCCCACAATACCATACTACATCATTTACACGTCCCCCGTGTCCCCCATTTGCATTTATTTTTATCACCCCCGTCGCCTCATCCGACGACTTCATAGCATTGCCGAGCAACGGTGCGATATTCGGAGAATCCATACTGCGCTTCAGCGCTGGCATAAATTCATCAACTTTGTCAAGGACATTCTTTGCCGCCTTTTCTTCTAAGTCAGAATTCTTAATAACATTCTTTACAAGCCCCGCGGCTTCATCAATATTCTTAACAACCCCTATACCGGGTACAAGCCCTATTATGTCAAGTATCGTTTGCCCTATATGTTTCCCTGTCCATTCCCAGTTAGAGAAATCATATACAATGTCTCTTATATCTGCCGCGAAATCAAGCCCCGTAAGCCCTGAAGCTACCTGCCTGGCAGTACCTAAAGCGGTAGTATCAAAAAGTGGTTAAGGAATAAATTTAATAATATAGCCAAAATTTAAACTAAATACTTTCTATTTCTAGTGATGTTTTCAAACTGGCAGCTTTTTCTAAAGCATGCTGTAATATCGTGATAAAATCTTCTCCGTCGCTGGTAACAAAATAATTAGATAAATCCGTTATTTCTGCACTAATGTTATTGCCCCAAGGAGGCTTTGCGTCTAAATTGTCAATATCCCATATTACTTTATTTGGAGAAATTAATTTTAACTTATTTTTTATCTCATCAAGCTCATTTAACGCATTATTAATATCTTCAAATCGAAGTTCTCCACTATATAACTTATTCATAATAACATTATATTTACTGCCCCATTTTTTATTTTCAAGATGATAACATATATTAGAAAAAAATGCGTGTAAGAAATCTTCTGCTCCTATTTGATACCAAAAATATTTAACTTTAAATCCTATAGCCATACAATCCTCCTAATTTGTTTTAATTATTATGTTAATATCTCGAATTCTATTTATAATACCATCATAAAGAGAATCCAAAATCTCATTTGTTAAATCTTGTCCTCTTATATCTATAACAACGGTTTGTTTTGTGTTAGTCGGCAGATTTTGCATTCTTTGCTGAAATTGCTTTTCAATATTTCTAATTAAATTATTTCTGCCATTAAATGTTGTAACATTATAATTTTTAATATCAACGCTATAGCCATTTTTATAATAATCAGGTCATACACTCCCTTTAGTCCCATATGATACTTTCTGAATAGTGTCATCATCCATTTTTTTATATGAAACCTGTGCTTCATAGTTTGGATAATCTTTTGCTGCATCTTTTTCAGATTGTCTCCATGAAGGTCTTTCTGCTTTTTCCGTCCTCTTACTTGCGTCAGCTATACCATCGCCCACTTCATCCGCATTTTTAAAAGCGTCAGACGCGTCATCGACAATATTTAAATCATTACTTAAATTGCCTAACTTGTTAAATTTGTTTATATATTTAATATCGCCTATTGCAGGCAATAACGCTATAACGTCAAGAAGAATCCTTTTTTTATAATCCGGTATCGAATCCTTATGAGTAACATCATATACCAAGTCCCTGATATCCATAGGTAAATCAATGCCCAAAAATCCCGAAAGCATTTGAGCCGCAGTTCCTAGCTTTGTATGCTCGTCAGGATCATAATCACCAAGAACTAACTGTTGTATTGCAAGCCTTAATTGCTTGTCAAAATTACTCTCTTTAATATATTTATAATCGTTTATATCGTCAATTGCAAGTCCTAAAAAGTGATCGGTATCTTGCACCAGAGAATAATCAGCCTCTGCTGGTATATTAACTACATTCCCAAAGCTATCATATATCAACTGCTCATCACTGCTAATCTTTGAATAATCAATATCCCTTTTGGACTTAGCAGTATCGTCCGTTTTAATCTTGTTCATATCTTTATATGAACTCAAATCAAGCCCATAATCTCTGTCTATAGCCCCAGTAGACTTATCAACTTTTAATTTCCCCGGTTCTTTCGGTAGCTGGTCATCAGTAGGTATATCGGAGTAGTCTATACCTTTAGCCTTATTAACTACATTCCCAAAACTGTCATAAATAAAATTCTTCTTATCTTTATCTTCAGGCTTATGCTCAATCGGTGGCAGTTTGTCCACGTCTTTAGCGTCAATCTTTGTCCCAATGTTAAACAGATAATGTTTTAAATCTTCAACATCCTTTTTATCCACATCGCCCTTTTCATGCTGCGCAAGCAGATAATAATACTTGTTCATATCATCTTTGTTTATGTACTTATAACCGTCATCTACACCCGTAGGGTTATCTATATAATAAAGATCGTTTAAGTGATTGTACTTTCCGAAGTTGCTAAAAGACTTCCCTATCTTTATCATCGTGTCTGCGTACTTGTTGTCTTTTAACTTATCGCCCACATCGTCGTATATCACCGCGCCTTTATTAGCTTCCGTCTTACGTCCGCTTCTCATTTTAGTGAGATAATCGTTCATAGCCTTTACGTTAAAGCCGTAATCATTATCTATCATGTCCGCGGACTTATTAACGTTTACCATCTTAAGCTTATTTGTCATATCTGCGTATGCCTTAGCGTTTAGTCCCCAGTTGCTGTCAATCATATCTGTGTTTCGTGTGTTTTTAGACGTGCCTCTGCCCTTGCTTTTAGCGGATGACTTCGCCGCATTGCTTTGTACTTTTGATGTACCGCCGCCCGCACCTGCTCCGCTTTTGGCGGTTGATTTCACCGTATTGCTTTGCGTGTTTGCGGGCGTGTTTTTAAACACATTCATATCCGTATTCAGGCTTGCTTTCTCTTCCTGCCGTCTTTTCTTTTCTTCTTCTTTAAACCAATCAAAGAAACTCTTTAAACTCATTTTCTACCTCCCATGCAACAAAAAAAGACGCGTCTGCGTCTTCGTTATTTCTTCATGATACAACATTAAACCAATACTATGACCCCCGTGTCCCCCTCTTTATATTTTTTATAAAGATTTTCACCAACAAAAAAAGCCGCCTTATAAGCGCCTTTCTCTTACAACCTTTTCCACAATACCATACTACATCATTTGCACGTGTTTATCATAATCACTGCTTACATCAAATCCGTAACTGTCATATATTTTATTATAATCAATACCTTTCGCTTTATCAATAGCCTTATCTGTCGCGTCATCCGCAAGTTGGTCGTTACTCGGTATCTTAGAGTAGTCAATACTCTTCGCCTTATTAACCGCATTCCCAAAACTGTCATATATCAGCTGCTCTTCACTGCTAATCTTCGAGTAATCAATATCCCTCTTGGGCTTAGACAGCAATAAAAAAAGACGTTTAAACCGTCCTTTAGTAGCTATGAAATTCCCAAGCCCAAATTACTCGGCATCTAACTCCATTTTCGTTATTAAGTCTTTTGCTTTCTTATCATATTCTTTGCCTGTTTTATCGTCACCCAATTTATATGAATATTTTGAAATCATTACTAAAATCGAAAACTTATTATAATCAGCTATATTATCATAATACTTGCTTTCAATAGTTTTAACCCTATCAATCATAATAGCCATTGCGTCATAATCAGCATCAGTATCATAAAAGTAATGTAGACTATACAAATATGTAATCTCTACTAATTCATCTTTATCCTTAACATGTGAAACATATTTATCATAAAATTCTATGCTTTCATTTAATTTGCCTTTTTTGTATAAGCGAGATATTAATGCATCTGCATATGTTCTGTGATATTCAGCAGTTTTTTTATAAAAACTCTTATTTTCCCATGCTTTATTAAAAAATTCTCCGTAGTATTCAATAGCTTTATTATTACAGTCTTTAATATATTGGCAGGAGAGCGCTCTGCATAATTTAAACAGAACCTCATTATTTTGAGTTTCATTGTAATTATTTACTAAACTATCCAGTTCATTCTGAAAAGAGTCAAATTTCTCTCCGAATAGTTTATAATAAAATTGTAAATCAATACCGTTTGGTTCTGTTTTAACTGACAATTTTGATAATTGATGATTCTCATTTGTATTATCTTTTAATCCATTGCATCCTGGCAAAATACTCATTACAATAAATAAAAGTAAACATAAAGGCACTATTTTTTTCATTATACGATTAATCACTTTCATTAAATTTCATTATATATAACTGCTTGACAGTAAAATCTCCTATTGGTTTTATTAATTCATTATATTTATATCTTTCAATTATGGTATGAGTATTGCTGTAATTGATTATATTTTTTTTATCTTTATCAGAAAGTTCGTCATAACTTAAATTGGCAATATTAGTATTAAAGTGTGTATAATCCGCATAAGCAAAATAATTCTCATAAAATCGTTTGCAAGAGTCCGCAAAATCTTTGTCTACAATTACATTTTTCATAGGCTGTAAAACAAATGTATTCTCATGAGGTAAATTATTCTCCAGATTATAGTAATACTGCCCAATATTATACGCATTTGAAACAAGCGCTTCCTGTCGACTTAGCGAAGTCTTAAACAACCCATGTATTTTATATAGAGTTAATCCTGCATCTATAGTATCAGATACTGCTCCTGTTATTTTAAAATCAAGAAGATTCGCTGTAGTGCCAACTACATCATTAATAGCGCTTAAATTATCCAGCGAAATTTCCTTTGATGCTGCAGTCTCATTATTTTTGTTGTTATCGTTAGTATTTGATTTATTGTTATTTTCATTTGAATCACTCGGAAATTTAGTAAAAGCAGGAAACTCCCCGTACTCTGCCCAATCGGCAGATTCTTTTATGTCTTTACCTATATTGGATAGAATTTTCTTATCTTTATTATAATCTGCATTTACTTCAAAACCGAAACTATCATATATTTTATTGTAATCAATATCTTTTGCTTTTTCAATAGCTTTATTTTCAATATCATCATCTGTATCTGCAAACTGATCATTATTCGGTATATCAGAGTAGTCTATGCCTTTAGCTTTATTAACAATATTGCCAAAGCTATCATATATCAGCTGCTCCTCACTGCTAATCTTTGAGTAGTCAGGCTTGTTCTTAATGGGGGGCAGCTCGTCGGCGTCTTTCGCGTCAATCTTTGTCCCAATGTTAAACAGATAATGTTTTAAATCATCAACATCTTTCTTATCCACATCACCCTTTTCATGCTGCGCAAGCAGATAATAATACTTGTTCATATCATTCTTTGTTATGTACTTATAACCGTGATCCACACCCGTAGGGTTATCTATGTAATAAAGATTATTTAAATGATTGTACTTACCAAAATTAGAATATGATTTTCCGATATTAATCATTGTATCTGCGTACTTATTGTCTTCTATCTTATCGCCCACATCGCCGTATATCACAGCGCCTTTATTAGAATCAGACTTCTGTCCGCTTCTCATCTTAGACAGATAATCGTCCATAGCCTTTACGTTAAAACTGTAGTCATTATCTATCATATCCGTGGATTTATTAACGCTTGCTTTCTTGGGTTTAACATACATATCAGCATATGTCTGTGCGTTCAGTCCCCAGTCACTGTCAATCACATCCGTATTGCGTATGCTTTTAGACGTGCCTCCGACCGCGCTTTTAGCGGATGATTTCACGGCATTGCTTTGTACTTTTGATGTACCGCCGCCCACTCCCGCCCCGCTTTGTGCGGTTGATTTCACCGTATTGCTTTGCTTATTTGCGGGCGTATTTTTAAGCACATTCACATCCGTATTCAGACTTGCTTTCTCTTCCTGCCGTCTTTTCTTTTCTTCTTCTTTAAACCAATCAAAGAAACTCTTTAAACTCATTTTCTACCTCCCATGCAACAAAAAAAGACGCGTAAGCGTCCTTTACGTATATTTTGATGATACAATATTATCCCAATACAACGTCCCCCGTGTCCCCCTCTTTATATTTTTTATAAATATTTTCTGCAATAAAAAAAGACGTTCATCACGCCTTTTATTTTACTCTGCGGCCATCTTTCTGCACTCGTCCGCGCAATCCCTCAGCACATTTACGCATTTCATTGTATGCGTGTCTTTAAATTTTTCGCATTCTTCGGCTGCCATTTCGCACACATCGGCGCATAAATCGCACTGGGCTTTGGCGCTTTGTCCGACCATAGTCATAATCTCTGCTGTGAAGCAGCACATTCTTTCGCATTCGTTTAAAATGCAAATGCATTTGGTGCGGTCGGCAACGTCGTCTTCTTTAAGGTCAATCATAAGGCATTCGCGGCATGCCTGGGCGCATTTTACGCATGTGTCGATGCAGGTTTGATACATATTTGTAAGTGTGGATATTACTCCCATTTATTTTCCTCCGTATGGCAAATATTTTATAAGTAGTATTTATTTTTAAGTTCCAATTTATTCACATATATGATATTAGCGAAATCAATTCCTTTTGCGACAAATCCCGCTCCGCCCTTTATATAAGACAATAAAAAAGACGCCTTCGCGTCTTGGGTAATTAAAATGAATTTAATTTTCTTGATTTTCATTTTCATCATTTTTTATAGCAATTCTTTTTACATATTCATCTTCATACTTTGTAATATCAACTAATTGCATTTTAATATCTTTTAATGTATTGATTATCTCTTTATTATTTTTGTTTAATTCGTTCTTTAATTCATCAAGCTCAGAGCTATATATTAAAAGTCCTATAAATTCATTGTAATCAAAACTAACTTCTTCCTTATATTCTTTTGATTTATTTAGTTTTGTGTATATATAATTAATTTTAATTGTTTTAATGTTAAATTTATTAATGATATCAAGAGTATTTTTATTTAATGCAAAAATTACTTGTCTGTTAGGAAATATAGGCATATCCATTATTTTTTTATTTAATAATCTACTTATTACATCTTCATCTAATTGATTTATAAATTCATTATTAAATACTAAAGATTTTAAACTTAGAGGTACGGTCCCAACATTTTTAATAACTACACAAGCTAATGTTGAACGAACTGGCTCAAAGGATATTTGCAAATAAGGTCTATTTCTATCAATTACCTCTTTAACTAAGAAGTATATAACTAGCCAAGATGCTGTCATTGAAATTAAGCTTATTAAATCACTCCATCCGAAGTTATTAGTATGATTTACTGCATTTATTAAGTCTTGCATTAAATTTTCCATAACTACCTCCTATTCATCCTTTCTCTTCGTCAATTCCAAATACCTCTCCATCAAATCCGCCACTCTTTCCGCCTCGGTTGCGAAACCTTTTCCGCCGTACGCTTTTTTTACTGCTTTATCCACCTCGTCATGCGCTTTTTTTAATTCAATAGGCATTGTGAGGGGATCGTATAAGTCGGCAAGCGAGCTTTCGGGGTATAATGCTCTTGCGTCGAGTACGCCTTGGGCGGCTTTTTCTATTGCTTGTTTTTGTTCGTCTGTCGCGTCAGGCCATGGGAAATTGTTATAAACTATATCTTTTGAATATCGATAATCGCTTTTTAATCTTCCTGCGACTGTTCTCATCCATGCCATATGCGCATTTGATGTTAATATACCAAAGTCATATAAACTAGAACTATATACTACAATTAATTGATTAGATGGTAAATAATGTTTTGATACATAACCGATAGGTATATAATTTCGTTTCTCAGAGCAAATAACTGGTATAACCAAATAATCTTCTTTGGGAAAAGTTTCAGTTTGAAATTTTGTTGGAGTTTCTGCTAATTTATTAGTATTATTTCTATCACTACTCAACCTATATTCTTTTACTTTTTGCAGTATTTCTTTTGCTAATGGCATTTTGCTTAATTCTTGCGGTGGGCAGTACCTTAGCCAAAGACAATATTTTAATTCATTATGTATAAATTCGCGCGAACCAATCCAAGGCTTAAACCATTTTTCAGACAATGGTTCTTTTTTTATAAACTCATCCTTTTCTTGTTCAGTAAAAATAAAATTATCATTATCTAAACGTTGATTTCCTGTTTCTATGAATGGTGAATTTGAAATTGCCTTTCCTCTATTTTCAATAAAAATATTTACTGCATTAACTAAATAAGGATTTATATTTTCAGCAATATTTGCATTTCCTTCTTCGTCATAAATAACTTTAATTTGTTTTGATTTATTAATACTAAACCCTACAATAACGCAATGCACAGCTGCTTTTCCCTTTGCCTCATTGCCCCATTTAAAGGTTCTGTAAGCAAAATCAATTTGAACTTTATATTTCTCAATAAGCAATTTCCACAATATTGGCACTTGTTCGCCTTGCGTAATGGAATTGGTTGAAACAAATGCTGTTTTAACAAATGTATTTATCATATAATCAGCCGCTTTTTTATACCATGCTGTTACATAATCAAGATTTCCAACACCCTTAATATCGCCGAAAACGTTCAATAAATCTTGTTTTTGTTCGGCGTTCATTATCCTCGCCCCCACAAACGGCGGATTGCCGAAAATATAACTCAATTCATTTTTAGCAACAACGCTTTCCCAATCTGTTCTTAGCGCGTTGCCGTGCACTATTGTCGCACTCTGCGTAAGCGGTAGCCTTGCCATATAATGCCCGAAATGTTCGGAAACCAAATTATTCATCTGGTGATCCATAAGCCACATTCCCACTCTTGCAATCTGACACGGAAATTCCTCGTATTCAATTCCATAAAACTGCTCAACATTAACTTTGAAATAATTTTTAAAATCTTCCTGCACAAACATAAGCTGCTGTGTCTCATTTATCAGCATTTTAAGTATGTCAAGTTCAAGCAATCTAAGTTCTCTATAAGTGATTATCAAAAAGTTTCCGCATCCGCACGCGGGGTCTAAAAATTTAAGTTTTGATATTTTTTCGTGGAATTGTTTTAATTGCTGGCTGTTAGTTTTTATTTTTTCAAATTCTTCTCTTAACTCGTCTAAAAACAAAGGCTTTATTACTTTTAATATGTTTTCCTCGCTTGTGTAATGGGCTCCAAGATCATGTCTTTCCTGCGGATTCATTACTCCTTGAAACATTGCGCCGAATATTGCGGGTGAAATATAGCCCCAATCCGATGAACAGCATTCAAGCAGTATCTGCCTCATTTTGCTGTCAAAATCGGCAAGCGGCAGATGCTCGGAAAATAATTGTCCGTTAACATAAGCGAAGCGCTTAAGCTCGTCTGAAAGCATTGTTTTCTTTTCACGTGCCTCATATGGCAAATCAAGCACTTCAAACAATTTTTCAATTCTGGCGTATAAATCAGACCCATCTTTTTTTGAATTGCTTATATAATCAAAGAAAATGTTTTTCTCAAACAGTCCAGTATCGTCCGCGAATAAGCAAAATAATAACCTGACTAAATAAAGTTCAAGATTGTGTCCTTCATATCCGTGTGATTTTAATATATCATGCAGTTTTGCCATTTTTTCTGCAGCTTTTTTATCTACTTCTTTTTCTATTGGGATTTCTGCATATATTGTATTTCCAGTAAGCATTGCAAATTTTTTTATATTCTTATATAGCTTACTGGTTTCAAATTCCCATTTTTGTCCTGTAGTATCACGGTAAAGGCGTATTTTTTTAAAATCGCATACCATTACATACTCAGGAAGTTCTTCATCTTCAAGTTTAAACTCATAATCTTTTGCCTGTTTATACGCTCTGTCAAGGCTTTTGCCTGTTGATTTCATCTCAATAAGTATTACGCCTTTCCAAAGCAAATCAATATATCCGTTTCGGCTTTCATCTTTAGGCACTTTGCTCTCAAAAGTAGCAACTCTTTTTCTGTCAACACCAAAAACATTAAAAAAATCGTTTAAAAAGCTTTGTGCTTCACTTTTTTCATCTTTTGCGTCCTTCCACTTTTTTGAAAACTCAAGCGCCCTGTTTGTTATTTCATTCCAACTCAGCATGTAATTACTCCGTTAAATATTACAATTAAATTTATATATTATACTATACCACATTTTGTAAAACTTTGTAATATTTAATAAAACCCTGCACATCGGTGTTTTCCGCACATATAATATAGTGCAGCCTAATATCAGCCCTCGCTGCCGGTATGCCTGCCCTACCCTCCTCCTAATAAAAAAAGCCGCATAATGCAGCTTGTTCTTTAAACCTGTTTTTCAACATCTTTTATAAACAAATCTCGTCTTTTCTTGAAATACACCACATTTAATAAAACGTATATAACGTCCCAAATCATCAAAAATAAAACAATTCCTATAACTGATGAGTAGTATGTTAAACTGTATACAAACATAGCCTGGATATACATCGCGCAGGAAAACACCGCGCCTATTATAAGATAAGCTATGTTTAAATAATATCCTGTCTTGGTAAGCTTTCTTAAATATATGTAGACTACTATTTGAAACAAAATCATCAAAATCGATATTATGCTTAGTCCTATTTCGTAATAGCCCCATTTACTTATTCTTGTATATGTACCGTAAATAATCCCAAAAGGCATCTGAAGATATATGTAAAATTTCAGCCAGTTAACAGGTCGTGCGCATTTGTCTGTTTCTTTTAAATAATCCCAGCCCGTTATCTTGTAAATAATTTCTTTCGCGCGGCTTTTTTGCGGTTTTTGTGAATCGTTCATATTCTCATTATCCATATAAACCTCTTTTTATATCATATTTATAAAAACATACCGAATTATTTTGTAAAACTTTGTAATATCTTACAAAACCGTGTAACACAAACCTTTATTTCTCATACAATATAGTGCAACCTCAAAATTGCCTTTATCGCCTTTTAAAATATTGTAGGCAAAGCGCGGGTATTATCTCGCCTGCGCTTTGCCTGTTTTTTGTCCGCTGCATAAGCGGCCCGAGTGCTTAATTACATTTATCATTATAATACTATATCTAAATATTTCAACACAAAATATAATATTTTGTAGTATTTTGTAATATTTCATATAACAAAGTAACCGTTTCTTGCATATAGCATATAATATTGTACAATCAAACAGCTTTTATCCCCTTTTTATATAGGAAGCAGGCGTTTATTTTTTATACGCTGCTTCCGGTTTTTATTCTAGAAAATACTCGAGCTGTCGCGTTCGTCATGTAAATCGAATTTATATTTGCCCGCGCCGCATACGGGGCATTCCCAGTCATCGGGCAGATCGTCAAAATCCGTGCCGTAATCTATTCCGTTTGTAACGTTGCCTATATTAGGCTCATAAACGTATCCGCACACCGTACATTCGTATTTTTCCATAATGCTCTCCTTTCGTTTTTCAATGTGCCTTATTATGTCCGATTAAGAGAGTTTGATTACGTGAAATTATAAACAGCGCAAGTTATTTTTTTGTAATACCTCATTTAATAAAAGTTACGAATTTATAAATTTTGAATAATTAATTAAATTTTACACATATTATACGCAGCGGCGTTAGAACAATTTTTATCCCTGCCGCTAAATAGGTTCCGCTGTCCTTTATATAAGAAAGGGGCGGAACTTTTTTATGCGAATTATAATATTCATATACTTGTTACGTTAAATTAATATAGGCATAAAATACAATTATCGATATTTATAACGCAATTAATTTTTTATATTTCAGCCTTTTTTCTTTTCCTTATCGAATATATTCTTATAATTGCCTTTTTTGCTTTTCTCTCTATTTTTCTAACATGAAACATCTCTTTTCGTTTAAAACAATATATTACAGTAAAAGCGCCAAACACAATTAACGCTGTCATATACGCATAGCACAACTCTGATGGCAAGCTGTAATAAGAATTTTGGCAAGCATATATTATGTATATAATATAAAGTATTATAAAAGCAGAGTTTAAATATAACCCGCATTTTCTCAATTTCAGCATATAAATATATGAAATAATATAAACCATATTAAGTGCGGGGGCGGCATAGTTTTCTGAATGAGTATTATATGTTTTTGTTACGATAAGAAAAATTGTTGCAGGCATAAAATAAAACAAATAAAATTTCAAAAATTTATTTGAAAAGCCAAGTAAATTAATATTATACAGGCACGAGTCAAAATTAATTAATCTAAAAAAGTCCGCGATTCGCGTGAAAATTTTTAGTATTCCATAAACGGGCGTATCAGTTTTTGAATAAACGTTAAGCATCATATACCGATCGGCTTTTTTATTTATTTTCGCCTCGCTTAATAGTCCGATTTTTATAATATTAAAAAAAGCTCCTTTTCTGAAATAAAAGTATACAATATTAGGTATAGCCCATAACGCTAATGCGAAAGTAAAATTTTCTAAGAATTTAACATCAAACATATCAGCTTTTGCGCTTTTAAAATAAGCGTACGAAGCGCACTGCAATATCAGTAAAAATATGTTTAAATAATAACCGGATTTTTTAAATTTCATCATGAATATTACTGCGCATATTGTCACGGCAAGCATTGATAAGTTAATAATCAGGTGAATTTTATACAAATTTATATATGAAATATCGCGCAAAAAAAGTATTATCTGCATAGCAAGCACAAGAGCGTAAGCAGGGATAAGAATATATGTATAAAACAGCGCCCATTTAGTTTTAAATGGCAGATAGTTGTATTTTGTAACTATACGATCATCCTGAGCCATTTTACTCTCCGTTAAATTAACGAAAAAACATAGAAGTCTTGTCTTTATAATTAATATGCATAAATAAGCCCAAACATAATATCCATAAAACACAAGCTGAATCTTTATAATAAAAAAAGCGCATTTGCCCTAATGCAAATTAACCGCTTGTTCAAATTGAGAATTTTTTTAAAACGCTATCACCGCTCGATACGCATTCCTGTATTTGTATCAACAAAATACTTTCTTCCGCCTTCGCATATAAGCGCAATGTCAGTGCCTGTCGGCATATCATATATCACCAAAACGGCGGGCTCAATTTCAATAACCGCCTCATACGGAAGTATGCGCCAGTTTTCCACATCGTTTAAATATTCTTCCGTATCAATCTCTGATAAAAACCGCCATCCGTTGTCAATCTCTCTTTGGCTCTCTTCTCTTATGCACCATTTGAGCCTGCCTTTTTTCTCGTAAATGTTTCCCGACACAAGGCACGCGCCGTAGCATGAAATGTAAGTCTTATCCACCATAGCCACCTGCTTTTATTTATAATCCATCTCAATTTAAACGCGACTTTTTAAATTTTTTATAAGACGATTATATTTGTTGTATTTTAAAACTCTTCCGTTTATATTTATTATATGAAATATTATGCGTATAAATAAATGCATCAAGGAGGAAAAAATGAAATATCCGAAACTTTTCGAAAAATCAAAAATCGGCTCTATTGAACTAAAAAACAGAATAGTAATGGCTCCCATGGGCACGGGTTTCGCAAATGATGACGGTACGGTAAACGATCGCGTAATAAATTATTACGAGCAAAGAGCCAAAGGCGGCGCAGGGCTTATAATAGTAGAGGCGGCGTGCGTAGACGATGTATACAGCGTACCCTTTAAAGGACAAATCAGAGTATCCCAAGATTACCACATAGAATCTCTTGAAAAACTTACTCAGGCAATTCATGAACACGGCTCGAAGGCGGTGCTTCAAATTCATCACGCAGGCAGCACATCAAATCCCGCCCTTGCGGGATGCCAGCCCATTTCTCCTAGCGACATTCCTCCAGCTCCGGGAGGCAATATACCCAGACCTATGACGCTCGAAGAAATAGGTCAAGTCCAGCAAAAGTTTATTGATGCCGCCGTCAGATGTGAAAAAGCGGGCTTTGACGGCGTAGAGCTTCACGGCGCTCATTCCTATCTTATTGCGCAGTTTTTCAGCAAATACTATAACCGCAGAACAGATGCTTACGGCGGAGACTTTGATAACCGCATGCGTTTTATAAGCGAAATCATAGACGGCATACAAAAAGCCTTACCCTCTTATCCTTTGCTTGTTCGCATAAGCGGCGATGAAATGACTCCCGATATAGCCGATACTCTTACGTTGCAGGACGGGCTTGAAATAGCGCAATTCCTGCAGGCTAAAGGCATAGACGCAATAGATATAAGCAACGGCGGCGCGATGAATCCCAACGCCAACTGCGATCCGGCATCGTATACTCCTGGTTGGAAAAAACACATATCAAAAGTGTTCAAAGACGCGCTTACAATTCCTGTAATAGCCACAAATACTATAAAAACTCCCCACTTCGCGGAAAGTTTGCTCGATGATAACATATGCGACTTCATCGCTTTAGGGCGCGCGCTTTTTGCAGACGCAAATTTTGCGGCAAAAGCCAAAGAAAGCAGAGAAGAAGATATTGTAAAGTGCATAGGTTGCATGTACTGCCGCAAAAAACTGCTAGTAGAAAAAGTCCCAGTCGAGTGCGCGGTGAATCCCGAATTAGGGCATGAATGAAAATGTTATAAAATATTTTCAGGTAACATAAAAAGCATAAAAAACATATATTAAATTACCGGCACTATAAATGATGCCGGGCAGCCGGTACGGTATTCGTAAAACGACGGCCGCATATAAAAGACGAGGAAGCCCGATACGGCCGAAAAGATTCGGCGCCGAAACAAGTTCGGATAGCGGCTTCCTCTTCTACTTATTGAATTTTTCGTATAAATAGTTAAAGCTCTTGTCTGCTCTTGCAAATACCAGATTTATAATAATATCTAATCTATGCAGGTTATGTATTATGTAGGACGTGACGACCTCGGCAAGCCGTATCTCGTAATAATCAGCTCAATCGCAGACATATAAAAACTCTGCTGATTTATTATTTCATTAAATAGATTTAACTGCTGATTTATCAGATATGATGTTAATTATTGCAGACAGATAAACACTTTGCATACTAAATATAGCCGCAAATTAAGTTCCAGCGTATGTGATAGATTAGATGCCGGCATTATGTAGGGCGTGACGACCTCAGCACGCCGTATCTCGTAATAATCAGCTAAATCGCAGCCATATAAAAACTTGCATATTAATACTTATGCCCCGTCTTATACGCCCACTCTTTATTGTATCTTTTGTCTAAAATCGCGTCCCTGTTCTGCTGATACGCCCTATCCTGACTGTCCTGCCACACACCGTAATTGTATGATCTGCTTTGATTATAATCGTTGGCGATACAGCTCTGATAATTAGCGTACGCGTTCTGCTTATCCGCGTTTGCCTGCGAGGCGTATCCCAGCATACTGGTGTTAATATCGGCTTGCGTGTTGGCGTAATCCGCCGCGGACTGTCCCAGCGAGCCTTGGTATGAGGAGTATCCTCTTGCCATGTTGCTCTGTGCTATTCCGCTGCGTGCAAGGCCTGCCGAGGCGAGGCTGTCCGCGCCTGCTCCGTAGGGGTTTATGGTGTTGAAGTAGTTCGCGGTCGCGGCTCTGTTTGTCTGCATTTGCGTTTGCTGCGCTTTGGCGAGCGATCTGTCCGCTTGAAACTTATATTGTTTTTGGGCTTCGTCGATTGCGAGAAGCTGAGCGTCAAACGAGGATTTAAGATAAGGGTTTTCGTCGTATGTGAAGTTAAATTCAGGTATGTTTGCCATAAAATTTCTCCTTTAAAATATATATTTTTATGCCACCATACTACCCCATATCAACGTCCCCCGCGTCCCCTACTTTTATTTTTATTATAAATTTCTATAAATAAAAAAGCGATACTTTGTATCGCTTGCAGTTAAGTTAAAATATAATTTATTTGTTAAAATCATTTAGATGAGATGCTAAACTATAAGTTATTATTTGCTTTTCATCGGTATTAATATAAGCCTTTTCTTTGTGCATATAATCAACAATATCTTTTGTATTATATTCTTTAAATTTATCTAATACTAATTTTAATATATCTAATTCTTCGAAAGAAAAATCAGAAAGCTTAATTTCTCTTAAAGGATTTGGACTAATTTTATACGAATAATTTTCTTGACCATTAGGATAAATAATTTCTTCAGATACCAAAATAGTAGGCGCACAAATAATTTCATTGAACGCTATCGGTAAAGCTCCATATGGCATATGAAGATAAACCAAGCCGGTCATGGCTTTATTATATTTTTTAAAATTTAAAACGTCTGAATACCATAAAAGTTTCATTAATTTAACTTTATGCAAATTATTAATATAATAAGCAAAATAACCCATAATGTTATATACTTTATCTATATCTAATAATTTATAACCGTTTATGTCAGATTCAATATCATAATTAATATATTGTTTTATCACTTCACATTTTTTTAGTTTGAAGTATAAATCATCATTGTTTATTTTACTTTTTATATTATCTTTTATCTTATTATATTTTTCATATGAAAATTTATCTTTATGCTTTTCAAGTTGTTCAAGCGCAAATATCGGATCATCATTAACCATTCTCATGGATTGGTCATAAGTTTCATCTTGAATTGTTTTATTTTCATATCGTGATATTGTTACCTCGCCCCATCCTAATAAAGTTGAGAAATCACTTTGAGATAAATTATACTTATTTCGTATATTTACAATTTCATTTGATGTTAATAATCCCTTTCTTATTCGATATGCGTTTCGAGCTCTTAATAAATTTTCATCCATTAGTTCTGCTGATACAAATTTATTCTCACTTTCTTTTGTTAAATTGCATATAAAATAATGTTTTTCAAATTCAACTTCTACTTCTTTGAAAATTATTCGTTCTATTTTTTTTCTTTCTTCTATTAAATGGACTTCATTACAAATTGGGCAATCTCTTTCAAATGTTCTAACTAAGATACCTTTGCTCATTTTTATTCTCCTCCTTGAATCCTTCCTGAACAGTTGATATTATGGTGCAAATGGAAAATTACTAAAAGGGTATTTAGCAAAATGAAATGACAGACAAAATATTTGATTATTTTTCCATTCTCGAATTTTAATTTTTATATATACATCTCTATTTTGTATTTGTTTGCAGAAAACATATAATGGTGATGAATTTTTATATCTATCATCAGTTAATGTATGATAGTAGTTTGACGGTGTTAAAGTCGATAGCTCGTAGCATACATCTTCTGCATCATATCCTAAATACATTAATGTCAAATCGTTTTCGGTATTATCAAAATAGTCAAAATCAGTTTTTATATTAAAATTTTTACTATTTATTAATTGTGTTAAAAATCTTAAAAAGCCAATTACTTCATCTAAACTTGATTGATATTCATTTGCCATTCATTTTCTCCTATTGCTTAATATATTATATGCATATTATAGCAATCATATGATATAATGTCAATAATATATCTATCAATTGATAATATTATATTACGATTTTCTTAAATTATACTTATATTTTATTTTTTTATTAATTTCATCGTTTAAAGTGTTTATCTATCCAAATACTACCCCATATCAACGTCCCCCGCGTCCCCTACTTGCAAAATCGCGCAAAAAAAACGGAAAGCCATGCTTTCCGTTCATATCTCTTTACCCTATTTTATCAGTTCTTTCAAATGCTGCACCGCAAGCAGTCCCGCCTCTTTAAGCACTGTCTGAACACTTGCTTTATCCGAATTGCCTGCCGCTATTACAATGTAATAACCGTCCGATAATATGTGCAGTCCGGGAGTCGCGAAAAACGCGTCGTCTCCTAATCCTTCAACTCTCGCAGTGCTCGATATAGTCGATTTAATCGAATTATAAATGCTCTGCGGAGTATTGCTGCTGCCTGAAGGCATAAACGCCTGCTGTGTCAGCGAAACCTGCAAAAAGCTTATGCCGGTGTTTGTTGCGTCAGAATCATAGAATATTATTTTCTGCCCCACGACAGCCTGTTCCGTTTTCGCGCCGTCTTTTAGAGTAAGTTTCGTAAGCGCTTGAGCTTCCGTTTTGCTTATTAACTGTTCTGGCTCTATTATTTTTTTACTGCCGCTGTTTGCGCTGCCGCTGTTCGTACTGCCGCATCCCGTGAAAATCAACGTCAAAATAATTAATGCCGAAATAATAATATATCTTTTTTTCATAAATTCACCTTCTAATTGCTTTTATTTATTTAATTATATATATTTTTTTATTAAATTCAATGCGATACTAACTTTTTCTTTTGCTTACGATTTTCAGAGCGAAAAATATTCCTAAAGCCGCTCCTATCACCGCGCCCGCGAAAAATCCAATACGGCCTGTCGCTTCGTATCCTCTCACCCCGTTAAAAATATAATTTGTCATGAAGTTTCCTCCAATAACCGCTCCTATGTATAATCCGAAACCCCCTCCGGTAATTGTTCCTAAAACTGTGCCTATAACTCCCGCTATTATTTTCCGAATCATATCATATTCACCTATTATTAAGCGTTTTTCTTCATGGCTTTTTTTAAGGTATTATAATCATTGAGACTAAGACTTTTTAATAAAATGAAAAAATTCTCTCCGTCAATAAACCTGTAACGCATCGGGTATTTTTCATTCATATGTGTTTTGTTAAACTCTCCTATCGATTCCCAAACAGCGTCATCTATTGTTCCGTCCGTTATAATCATGGCGGTGCGGCATTTTGAATTGATGTATATTTTTGTCTTGTTTGCAAGTATATAGCCAATCATGCCCAGCTCTGCCATTCCTACGTGAGCGGGATTGTTTTTATCTCCCCAGTACAAACCTAAAATAAAGTCCGCATTTTCAGGAATTAACTCTCCCGTTTCTTTAAGAGGGGTATTTATCGCCTGAATAGCCGAATACTGCGCACCTCTGCCGAAATAGTAATCATGCTTCATGTACGGCATATCCGTAAGGGTAAATTCTTTTTTAACAGCGGTTATGCTGTAATCCATAGTCTTTATTATCTGTCTCGCGATGTAGCGCTTCACATCTTCGCTTAAAAGATATAAATTCTCTTCATCTATATAATCGTAACAAAACGAGTCCTTATTCTTGCAAAACAAGTCATCCAACCCCTTTCTCTTTTCTGTAAATTTAATGTTTGCGTGTTTATAATAAATTTACATCCAATTATACTAAATAATTTTTGATTCTTTGAGAATCCAGCGCCCTAAAAATTTATTCCGTTTATCTATCTTTCCTCTTATGGTTATTTCACCGTCAATTTTGACTTTTGCAAGATCATCTTTATCTATATGATTGAAATACGCGGTAAAGCCGGCAAAATTATTTTTCGGAGTGCGCGGATTATCTTTTACAATAACGTCAATATAATATTCTTCAGGGCCGCTTCCAAGATCAGAAATATCTTCAATGCGAATAACAGCGCCTGTCCATTCAGCATATTCATATTCTTCCGCAAGATTTTTCTCATATTTTAACTTTTCAACGGGATGTTGTATTAAACCGTCCGCGTTTTCATAATTAATCAAAAATTCCAATAAATCCTTGCTTGCCGGTTTTTTAGCGTCATTGTTATTAAACATTTTCCTCTCCCTTAAATATATATTATATGAACTACTTTACATCAATAAGCGTAGTTTTCAAACTTACGGTTTGCTCAACTGCCGAAAACTGCGCGTTAGGCTCATCGTTACTTATCTGTATGTCGCAAAAAAATTTCGAGTCTTTTTCATCGCCCGCAATATAGGTTCGTTCGTCTTGTGTTCTTAACTGTGCGTTTTTAATAAGATTTTTATAGCTTTCAGTTAACTCCGCAGCGCTTTTTTTGTAGGTAAAACCTATAGTGCTGTAAGTCTGCCCGCTGTCTAACATTATTTGAATTTCTCTAAAAGTATACATTACAAAGTATTTAGACGGAATATAGGCACCTGCAATCAACTTAAACGTTTCGCTGTCAAGTATTTTGCTCTCAAAAGACTCAAATACAATTTCAATTTCAGGCGTTCTGCTGAAGTCTACAAATATATCGTATTTACCTATGGTTCCGCTCGCGAACTGAGAGCTTTTCGTATCGCCCAGCAGCTGCTGGTAGAAACTAAACACAGCTTTAGGATCGTCAGGTTTATACGATACTGTATAATATGTATTTGCGTTGCCTACCGTTTCGCTCTCTATGTCATTTTGAGGAAAGTAATACCGATAATCGATAAGAACAGGATTTTTATATCCCTTTAACTCCATTACCGTATCGGGAAAACCTGCGATAATTTCCGAGGGTTTTCTGCTCTCCGCGTTTTGTGAGGAATTGTTAGAAGTTCCGCCTGCGCATGATGAAAGCAATAAAATCACCGCTAAAAATATAAGCGTCATAGCTAAATTTATTTTTTTCATGTTTTCGCCCCCATTTTATTATATTTATAAAATATTTTGTTTATTATCAGATAATAAAACCTTTTTTCTGATTCTTACAAAAAAAACGCCCATAAGGACGTTCTGGATTATTTACTTTAAAACAATTCAATGCGTTTAACTTTATTAAGCTGAACTCATATTTGTTAAACATGCATTTTGCTTTATATGTCTTTACACATATATTTACCTTTATATTATTTATTCAATGATAACAAATACATTTTTTAAAATCAACATATAATTTAATGCTATATTAATTTAATAAATAAACTATAATAAAAATATATATGCTTTTATTACGGTTATTTTTTTAAAGGAGGAACTGTCATGATTTGTCCGCACTGCAATACGCAAAATCAGGGCGGCATGGTGCGCTGCCGCGAATGTGAAAAGCCTATGATAGCATCAGACGACAATCCCGCAGGCATTGAATTCATATCTATCCCTTCAGGCGAATTTCTTTCTTGTTGGGGACGTGAATTATTTGGAAAAGATATGCCTTCAACAACCCGCGCATACCAAATAGGCAAATATCCCGTAACCAACGCGCAGTATAAAGTTTTCATAGATGAAAACCCTTCTCATCCCGTGCCTAACTACTGGAATGCAGACACGCGCGCGTATCCTGCCGGCAAAGATAACCATCCCGTATGTTATGTAAGCTTTAACGACGCGCAAAACTTCTGCAAATGGGGCGGCTACAGACTGCCAACAGACGCGGAATGGGAAAAAGCCGACAGAGGCACAGACGGCAGAACATTTCCGTGGGGCGAGGACTGGTGCGACGGAGTTTACGCAAACACCGAAGAGGCAGGCATTGCCGACACGACTCCCGTCGATAAATACCCCAAAGGCGTAAGCCCTTACGGCCTTCTGGACATGTGCGGCAACATAAGCGAGTGGTGCAATGAACGTGACAGGATGAACATAACAATGAAAGTCGTGCGAGGCGGCTCATACACGCTTAGCCGCTACCCTGCCGAATGCGTATATAAAGGCGGCGATAAGCCCGAATGGGCATGGTCTGGCAACGGCTTTCGCTGTATAAAGTACTATAAATTCAATTAACCGCGCTTATGTGCGGTTTTTTAATTTGCTGTTATTTTCCTCTGTACATATGCATATAATACGTGTATAATATAATCAAACATATGTTCGAGGAAGTATCATGAACGAATATAAAATTATTAAAAATGATGAGTTTGATAATCTCTCAAGAGTATACGTGCAGGTGGACGCGCGGTTTGACTCGCAGGGAGTAATTACTCCGCTTGCGCTTTATTGGGAAGACGGTCGAAAATTTGAGATAGATAAAATACTTGATGTGCGCAGGGCGCCGAGTTTAAAAGCGGGCGGAATAGGAATGCGGTATACGGTGAGGATAAGGAATAAGCCGACGTATCTTTTTTATGAGGATCCGAGATGGTTTATGGAAAGAAAATAAGCTGGTAATTATGGGTGAGGGTAAATCTTTTCTTGCTAATGCTGCGGTTATTTGCGGCATATCGCCGCTTACTTTATGCGTTTAATGTTCGTTTGATATCAGTCTTCCTCAAGACCATAATTAAAGGGTAATTAAGATGAATTTTTGTTTTTATTAAAAATGCTGCTCTTTTCATAAAATGCGTATCTGATTTATTATGCACATTCTTATGCGTGCTTTTTATAATCTTTGATAGATATATGCCTGCTCGTATATAGGACATCTGACTACTGCCAACAAAATACAACCTCTCCCCGCTCTTTCATGCGCCGTAGTGGCTTACCTGTGTTCGCCCGCTCTGAAATGCCTAACCCTAACAATACATTGTATTTACGATTGACCTATCCTTGCACTTCCCTGAAAAATTTAGGGAACGACAGTTCGTTCCGTTGTGTAACTAATTATATTTCTTAAGAGATGCGGTACTTGCGATAAGGTATTTGTTATCCTTATATAATGAAATATTCTTAATGACAGAGTTGCTGTTTTTTTACTATTATATAATTATCGGACTGTTTTTATTTTCTTTTGCATACGGTATTAGTAAGTACAATCATAGCGGCAATTACAGCAATTATCCCCCAAGGATATATGTACTTTAAAATAGCGTTTGTATAGTCAAATTTATAAAAATTAGAAATTCCCATAATTACCGCGATTATAAAAAGCCCCCCGCCTACTACTCTTGAGAGTTTTTTTTCGTCAAATCGCGCTTTTTTCTCTTTGCTTGCGTTATTGTATCCGGCAATCAAAAAGCTTCCTTTTCCCGCGAGCAGTATTATTGA
Source organism: Eubacteriaceae bacterium UBA6119 (assembly GCA_002423395.1). Taxonomy (GTDB): domain Bacteria; phylum Bacillota; class Clostridia; order Eubacteriales; family UBA1433; genus UBA1433. The sequence continues at coordinate 52,984 of DIVZ01000006.1, read as the reverse complement.
AAATATAGCTATAGCTGCTGCGATTACCCAACCCATTAAAGATGTTTGTCCCATTTGTATCATCCTCCCGTACTTTATCAACTGCCTTTTTTATATTAAGTTGTTCGAATTTATTATATCTTATCTTGCATTGTTTGAAACTCTTTATAATATTATACATTATTTAAATTTAAATAGCCAATATAGCCTTGTTTTAAAGGTAAATTAAGAATATATGTTGATGTTTTATAAATGATGCGTTTATATACTACAGCGCCGCGTTTTCCTTTTCCCCTTCCTTCTCTTCGCTGTTTTCCATCTTAACAAATTCCATTCCCGTATTCACGGCGGCGTCCGTTGTTTTACGCATTTTCTCGCAGCGCATCAAAAACCTTCTGGCTTTTTCGGCTTCTTTGGCGTAATGGCCCGCGAGTATCGCCATTCTGCCGCTGAAAATATACTCCTGCTCTTCGGGTGTAAAAGTGTCAATGTAAGGCTCAAGCCTGTACAGCATAAAAGTATCGCCCAGCCTTACATAGCAGTCTTCAAGCTCCCTGTCTGCATCCGCCATATCGTCTTTAAGCTCTGCCTTGTAAAGCCTGTCCTGTGCCTTTTTTATTTTTATAATCAGCCTTCGCATATACTCTATATTTGATTTATCTTTTTTTGTCTGTTCGCGCCTTTGGCTTATAAACTCCGTATGTAAATTTTTCGCCCGCTCAATTAACTGCTTCTCTTCTTCAGTCAAATCATCAATTGCGCCGCTAATGTCAGCGCCGGCGGCTTTTTCAAAAAAATCAAGTTTATCCCATGTTTTTAATATGTACTCGTCCATCTCGGCGTTAAGTTTTTCTTTTTTCGCGCCGACAGCTTTATTCATTTTCTCGGTGTGATATCTTATCCATTCACACCCGAGCGCAATATAAGTACGTGCGTCCTTGACCATCTGCTCAAAGCCGTAATTGCTTTCCGTTTTCATAATAAATAATCTCCATAAACCACAATATGTATTATTCTATCATAAATCAACCGCGCAGTAAATCGAATTATATCGAAAAATAATAAAAAGTTATATGCATTAAAAATATAAAAGGTAATTAAGAGAATTTGCTTGCTTCATATAGAATGCCCTTCGATTAGATGTATGAATATATATTATAATGTCTAATAGATATGCTCCTGTTTATAATTCCAATATATTTTAAAAAGGCATAGGTTTGCTCATTTATCTCGCATCTGACTACTGCAAAATAAATCAGACCAATCCAAACCCTCTGTTTGCGCTTTCATACACCGTAGGGGCTAACTGTGTTCGACCGCTCACCAATGCCCAACCCTAACAATACATTGTATTTACGATTGACCTATCCTTGCGCTTCCCTGAAAAATGTAATGTAGAGAACGGGAACCCTGGAGTTCCGCCTTTCGGCAGACTCGACTCTATCTTTTTATAAAATTTGAAGACATACGCCAGCTTTATTGCTATAAAATGTTGACATATAAAAACATTCGTAATATACTAATTTAGTAAATTACTAAAGGAGTAAATATATATGAACATACCGGCAACGTTAAAGCATAAACCGGTTATCGTATCCGAAAATTACGATAAAATTGACGGACGCATACAAAATTCCGACGCCAAGGGGCTGTCCCTGGGGCTAGCGCAATGGAACGACAGAGGCAAAGTCGACATATCTGCTAAAATCTGGCGATATACGGGCGAAAAATGGTCGAGGCAGTCCGAAGAAATGCCGCTGCACAGGGTAATTGATCTTGCTATACTCATTTGCCGCAGCAAACAGTATTTCATGGAGTCGTACAAAAATCCTGAATTATATGATAAAAATAATGTGAAAATAGACAGAATAGCGCTTCAGGGCGGCGCGCTTGATATCTCGTTATGCAAAGACAATCCCTTAATAGAGCAGGACATACAGCTTTTTCGGGATGTTCTCACAGCCGATGACGAGCTTTTGAGCGAGCGTCTGCACAGGCTTTCAGCTCTGCTTAAAGAAATGGGTTACTGATATGAACAGTGAAGACAAAAAGAAAATAATATCGGAGTATAAACAGCGCGATGAGGTAGGCGGCGTTATAGCGGTTAAAAACAACGCGACAGGCAAAGTCCTTCTTGAGGCGACGCGCAATATTGAGGGATACAAAAACAGGTTTGAGTTTTCTAAAAAGATGGGTTCGGCGGTAACTCTAAAACTCGCGCAGGACTGGAAAATATACGGATCAAATGCATTCAGCATAGAAGTGCTTGAGACTATAAAAAAAGGCGAAACCCAAACACCCAAAGAATTTAACGACGACGTAAAGCTGTTAAAAGAATTCTGGCGGGAAAAGTTCTCCGCCGATATGCTGTATTAAACAAACCTTCCAATAAACATATTAAGCCGCGCCCTGGGCTTTTTGTTTAATAATGATGCACGTATGCTTGCAGACAACAAAAAATAACGCCACTCCAAGTTGTTATGGAGTGGCGCTATATATTATTTAATTATTAAATTTACACTAATTCCATTCTTTAATTATTAATTTTGGATTTATTAGTTTATCTGCATTATGTTCTTTTATAAAATAGTATATTAAATCAATAAACAGCCGCAAATTTTTCTTTTCTATAACATAATACCAACTACCAATATTATCGCCTTCTATATCATATCTAATATTTCTTTCAGTCACTTCTTCGCAAAATCCCCACATTTCCATTGGCATAATAATATTATAATCTTTGTAATTTAAGAATATATTAGTTTTATTTTCTGAGTTTATTATTTTTAATTCGCATAAATCACTTTTATACCAATATGTATTTTGTTTTTCTTTAATTTCCCAAATCATTTATTATTCCTTTTACTAATAATTTAGATAATAATTATATATCATTCCAATCTATAAATTTATCTTTAAGTATCATTGAATCAGCATTTTTTTCTTTCATATAAAACGTTATCAATCCAATAAAGAAAAAAACATCATCTTTTTCTATTTCAAACCCTTCATATCCGTTCCATTCTTTATTTAATTTTAGTGGAATGCCATTGTCCTCCATTTCAACGAAGAAATCCCATATTAGTAATGGCATTGCTATATTATAACCTTTAAAATTCACCCATAGTATTGCTTTATCGCCAATATATTTTACTTTAAATTGATAATCATCATCTTTATACCATTCGATATTATCAATTCTTTTTTGTTCTATTAACATATTTTTTCCTCTCATAGATAACAATCATAATAACTATATGCCAAAGGTCTTTTATTACGTAATCAAAAAAGCGCATCTCTGCTCAATAAAAAAACACCACCCCAAGTAGTTATGGAGTGGTGTTAGAAAATTAAATATAAAATTTTATGTAATGAATCAATTATTTACCTTTACTCGTCTTCATCTTCTTCATCTTCATTAAGCCATTTATGTATCATCACAAGTTCATATAGCATATCATATGCTTCTTCTTCACTTTCAGCTGTATAAATAGTTTCTTCAATGCCTCTTTCATCAGTTTCGTAAATATGCCATATTTTTCCCTGTTCGTTGTAATAACAACCTAATACAAATCCTGCTTTAGTTAAGTAGTCAGTTTCAATATCATAATCGCCAATATTCGGAGCTTCCTGTTCTATTTTTTTTAAAAATTCATCTTTAGTCATAGTATCCTCCTATTTTGTTATATTTAATAACCCTAGTTTCTCAAGCAATTTAGCTGTAAATGGTGTTGTATACTGCTCAGCCCCGCCTTTTAATTCTATCTTACTATTGATTTCTAAAGGGTTTACATAACCGTATAATCCATATGGTGCGTTAATTTCACCGATTTCTACTTTTACTTTCTTAATATAATCATTATATTTTTTTTGATAATAATTCAATTTCTTACTATCAAATAAATCTAATCCTTGTTTCTGCCTGATTGCATTGAAAGCTTTAATGTCACCGTTTCTTATTGCATCGATTATATTAAAATAGTCATCAGTATTAAAAGTGCCATTATGTCGGGCGTGCTTATTTTCTATATAAGGTAATCCAAGTTCACTCGTTGAATATTGTTCCATACCTTCCTGCATTTTTGTAAAATTACTTCCGCTTAATGAACCAAATCTATGCCAAATTGTAGGCAATGAGTTTTCTCTTGTTATTGCCTTGATGCTTTCCGGAACAAATCCTAGTTTACTCGCCCATTTATAAACTACATGGCCCTTTTTATCAAAGCCGTCAACGAATTTCGAGTCACTAGGGCAAATGACATCTTTTTTATTTTTAAGTAGCTTAAACGTTTCTTGTATACGACTGACTTTTTCATTAAGGCTAATATCAGTTTTATTTGCAATTTCTCTTACATATTTATAATAATCCGTACGTTTATTTAATGCAGGAATATTATCGCTGTTAATAATCCCTTCCTCTCCTTTATACCCCATCTTATCACTATTTACAATATCATTTTCACCATTAACTATATCATTTTGACCTTCTTGATTAATAATTCTACCGTCTGTTTTACTCTCTGCATTAATAGCTTGGTTAACAGTTTCAACTTTATCAACAACACCGTTATCGACTTGGTTATTCTTACTCAATGCATTATCAGTATCAATACTATTGTTTTGTGAACTGGACAACGTTACATTATCAAATACATCTTCTTTATTTATGTTTTCATTTATATTTGAGACCGTTTTATTTTGAGTGTTATCAGTATTATTAACTTCAGCAGTATTTCCTTCTTGTATACTATTTTTAGCATTATTCAAAATCCCTGTCTCTTCGTTTTGTTTTATATTGCTAACATCTGCGGTATCGCCTTTCTTCCCTTCCGCCTTAGCCTTTTGCTCCCGCGCCGTCTTAATAAGCTCCTCTGTATGCGCTTTAAACTCGGGTGAACTCATAACGTCGCTAAAATAGCTTATCTTATCATAAGCGTTCATTCCCGCCGTTTTCTTGTTCATCTCGCCGTACGTATCTTTGCCCATTTTCACATTCGCGATATCGTCCATGCGTTTTAATACGCTGTTCATGTTCTCTTCGTTGATACTGCTGCCAAGCTGCTTAATCTGCTTAACATCACTCTCTGTCGCGTTGCCGCCTAAATATCTGTTAATAACGTCAGCGCCTACATATGTTCCGTCAGGCAGTTTTATGTCCATCTTCATTGTTTTCGCATCCGTGCTAAGCCCTATCGCCGTACTCTTGGCGTGCAGAGCGCCTACACTTAAAGCACCCACCAAAAACGACTCAAGATAATCTTTGCCCGAGAGGACTAAATTGTTGTTCTCCTTAAAAACCGTGTTTCTGATAAGCGGGTCAAAGGCTGTCTGCAGAGTCTCCTCAACCCCTTCCGCGCCCATATCCGTAATTAAAAAAGCGCATCTCTGCGCTATGGGGTTTTTAACTACTTTTGAAATGGTTTCCTTTATCTCGGGCACGCCTTTTACAAAACCTTTGTATCCGCCCAACATTTTGCCCCCGAGCTTGGTGGTAACAGTCTCCATTCCGGCGTTTATTAAAGCGTACGTAAGCGATTCGCTGTCATTATAACCCTGCTTTCTCGATTGGTCGTACGTATTGCCTGCAACACTTGCGAACATTCCGCCCGTACCGCCCGAAGTCGCCATCTGCGCCGCGGAATTTATGGTAAGCCCAGCAATGCGCTTGAAGCCTTTGGCTTCTGAAAGCTCTTTCTGGTAAGCTTTTTCTTCCGCAAGCATAACAGTAGGGGTAATATCGCCTGAAAGTCTTTTTATAAATTTATTAAAACCTCCTATAGTTCCGCTCACTGCGCCTTGAGCCGCTGAATTTGCGTAAAAATTGCCTGTCTTATAATCGCCTGAGGCGTATTTTTTGTCCTCATGCGCCTGTCCTGCTCTGTACTCAATAGTTTTTGTAAAGTCTTTTATCGTCTGAGCGTGGTCTGTTTTGTTAAGTTGTTGTTCCCCGAGCAAATAACTTAGCTTTTTAAGCTCCTCGGGACTTAAACTATCCCTAAACTGCGTCATGTAAGTGTCTTTCCAGCCCTCGCCTAAAGCTATGCTCTCGTCATACGTCTGTCCGCCGTTTAAATAAACGTTAAGAGCGTTGCCGGCTTCTATTTTTTTCTGCGCCTCTGGGTCGTTTTTCATTATCTCGCCTAAATCTTTGTCTACAAAGTCAATCTGATTCGAGCGGTAATCCCGCATTGTCTTATACGGAACTTTTGTCTTGTTTTCTCTTTGCATGTATTGTGTCTGCGTATAATACATCTTTTGGTTGGCGTTCATTCCCTGCTTGTCAGCCTCTGCCGCTAAATCGCTTTGCAGTTTTTCATTGGACTTTTTTATCGCGTCATTCTGCGCCTTTATCTTTGCGTTTTGCTGCTGCACCTGCTTTTTCGCCTTATATTTCTCGCTGCCCGCGCCTGTAGACATTATCTTATCGTAAGCCTGCGCCTCCTGCTGTTGCTGCTGCTGTTGCTTTTTGCTTTTCTTCCTGCTGCTTTTTTATAAGCCAATCTATAAAATTCACATTAGCACCTCGTTTTTATTTATATGTGATAGGAACATTAAAAAACCAATAACTCGGATTATCGTAGTCCGTAACAACTTTGTTTTCTGCCCCGACTGCGCCTCCCGCTGTTATTGTTGAATTTTTCTTTTTCGCCTTCCTATGGTTATAAGCCCACTCGCGCTCATATCTTCTGTCCTCAATAGCGTCTCTTCCCTTACGGTACTGTCTGTCCTGTCTGTCCTGCCATATGTCAAAATTAGCCGACTGATCCTGGCGCATATCATTTGCGAGGTTAGAATTATATCTTGCCTTGCTCGTAAGCTTGCCGGCGGCATTGCGCGCTTTTTCGCTTTGTACTGACGTGTCAATATCGGCTTCCGCGTTTTCGTAAGCGTCTTTTGCAACACCTAATCTGTTTGTGTAATCGGCGTAACCGCGTATCATGTTGGATTGAGAAAGTCCGCCGCCTCCAAGTCCGCTTCTGCCCATAGCTTCAGCCTGCACGCCATATGGGTTAATATTTGCGTAATAATCAGCAGTCGCTCCTTTATTACTCTGCAGCTGTGTTTGTTTTGCCTGCGCAAGAGCAGCGTTCGCCTGGCTCTGATACGCGATAGCCGCAGCGTCGGCGGCTGCTGTTTCCGCAGCGTAAGCATCTTTAAGATAAGGGTTTTCGGTATAGGTGTAGTTATATTGTTCTGCCATAGTTTTGTTTTCCTTTCTTTCTGATATGAAAAATCTCTCATCGGGACAAACAAAAAAGACGCGTTAAGCGTCTCTTGCTTTTTATATAGAACCCATCCCTCCGAGAATTTCCATATCCATTAAAACGTATTTTTATGCTATCATACTACCCCATATCAACGTCCCCCGCGTCCCCCTTTTTATACTTTATCATACTTTTTGCATCAGGCTAATGCCGTTTGCGTTGCTTGTTATATCTGATATACTTTTGCCGCCAATTTTTTCCTCAATAAAAAACCGCTATCCCATGTGGTTGTGGAATGAGCGATTTTATTATAAATAGTTTAAGCTTTATAATCCTTTATCTTACAGTCGGACTAATCTCACAGCGTTCATACCGCTCATTTATCAAAGTGAAAATTTCCACAAAACTCTGTCTGCATCAAGTACAGGCTCAACAGTACAAGAAATGCCTTGCACCTTAAGTCCCAACCAAAAATGACACGCGCAGATGCCTACATCCATATCGCTATGCTCCCACTTTATATGCTTATAGCCTTTCGGTTTCGCTATTGTTATCGTTTTTGCATTGTCTGCAACCGAAAAACGCCATTGCTGGCTGTTCGCGGCGGACGGAGCTTTGCGGGCAAAGTCGAGTGCGTATATTATCTCGTCAGGCAATTTTGATACATCGGTATAGTTTTCCATAAGTTCATTTAGCGGTTTTCGTTTAAAACTCATCATATTGCTTGACATTCGGTCCATCAAACGCAGTCCTTTTTCTTCCCAATAACCAAGCGGCGTTATACAAATGACACGCACGCCTTCCGTTTCACCTTTTGAATATCCGTACATCCCAGCAGGAGCGTTTGCATACTCGCCCAGATGCGGCATTAAGCGTTCAACCTCTCTCAATATATAATGGCCGAACCAACACGTATTGATATTCAATCCTGTCGCGTACAGAATAAAAAGCTCTCCCGCGAAACCTGTTTTTCCGATTGATACAAGGTCGGTTTCAGACAAAAATGCCAGACAGTCAGGAGGTGGTTTTCTTAGATTATTAGCCACAGGGCGGCCGTCCGACTTAAAAAAGCGAAGCTCATATTCATGCTCAAACGGTAAAGGTATTGAATATGCGAATGTTTTAAGTTTTTGCATTGTATCATCATCGACCGCGAGGTCTTTATAACTGCGGCAGGAATGTCGGGTGTTCACAGCGTTTTGCCAAAATTGTTTATTTTGAGTAAAATCCATATAAATCAACTCCTTAAATAATCTCAATAATTATTAAGTTAAAAAAATATATAACGCTTTTTTCATATCTATGGGTTTTCTTTTTTGTTATCAAGTATATTCCCTTTACTCCTTTATACTCCATCCCATCACCATTTTCAATATCATTCTGCTCATTAATTACACTGTTTTCATCAGCTTCATTAATATTTCCTGCATCTGATTGATTATGTATGGCATTACTGTCACAATTATTTTAACTTCTAGTGTTGCTGTAATCTGTATTTTTATTATACACATCAACATCATTTCCTCCGACCTTCGCTTCATATATGTTTTCCATATTCAAAGGCTTATTATTCAGGTTATTGGCGTCAGCGTCTGTATATTGATATGTATCATGCTCATACCTATTAGCCGCTTTTTACAACAAAAAAACACCACCCCAAGTAATTATGGAGTGGCGTATGATATTTTGTTAATTTTATATTATGAACAATTATATTATAATTGTATTTCATATTTTAATAAATCTTCACCCTGTTCATATTCTGGACATTTCGCATAAAAATGATAAACATCTTTCTGCTTGAGATTCGGATATTTTTCACATTTTGAACAAAGTATTTTGCCTTTCATTGCATATATGCAGTCTCTGCAATTTACTTTGTCAACATCAGGTATGCCTACTCCAATCATATCATCAAAACACATAACATCATCTCCTTAAACAATAAGATTTCGTTATATTCATTTTTTAACTTAAATCTATATATTATTTCTTCATTCTTTTTATACCCCAAATAATTACTTAATGAAATACAATATTAATTTATGCAAATAATCTTTTTTTATAAAATTAAAGTCATTTTCGTCATTAATTAGAATATTACCTTGTTTTTTGTCGGACGTATTAAATTGACAAAGATTATAAAATACATTTATTATGAGCATAAAGTCATAAATACGTGTAATTTATATAAGGTGGTTTTTCATGAAAAAAAAAGCAATTGTTTTTATTATTTCGCTTTTAATGCTGCTTGTATTATTCCCCACATCTGCGCTTGCCGAAGACATAAACTCAGACGGCTACGACGACAACGATTTTTCAAAACTTCAGACGTTCTTAAACCAACCCTCATCCGTTAGCGGCAAAACAAACGGAGATTGCATAAATCCTGCATCATACAATTCTGCGGATCCGACAACATGGACAGGCGTTATATGGTCAGATGATGCACAAAAACGTGCAGTAGTTATCAATTGGGCCGGCAAAGGTCTTGCCGGCAATCTTGATATAAGTAATTTTACTTCTCTTTCAACTTTACAATGTTACTTTAATGAAATTTCATCAATAAACCTTAACGGCGATTTATCGCTTACAGAAATTGACGTATGTGATAATCATCTTTCATCGCTTAGCATTCCATCAAATCCCCAATATTTGTGTTGCGGATATAACAACATCACCTCTCTTAATCTAAGCGGAAAAAATAACCTCACTTATTTATACTGTAACGATAATGAACTTACTTCGCTAAATATAAGCGGATGCAGTTTGCTCTATCAACTATGCTGCGATAACAACAAACTTTCAGGCACTCTTGATGTCAGCGAGCTTAACAGTCTTTATTATTTGTTCTGCAACGATAACTCTCTCTCAGCGCTTGTGTTATCAGACGCAAATTGGTACAGCTATCTTTATACGCAGAATAACAAAATAAAAAGCATAACAACAAGCATGTTCGCATCAGGTCAAACATTTACCGCAGCAGGTAACGGTTATATAAATTTGAATATGGATATTTCCGATTATGAAATTTATTTACTCGGTGACTCATATTCAAACAGCCTTTTCTACAACTGGACAGCAGGTGACAATGAAATATCCGATAGCCCAATACACTATTTAGACCCCCAACAGCCGGCGACACTGAATTTAACAGCTAATTTTAAACCGGGTTTAACTTCATCACCGTCAGACGGCGTAATATATGAAGGGGGCCGCATAACAATTTCACCCCTATTAAAAGGCGGAACATGGAAATACGACGATGACTATTTAAGCGGCAATTTCACAAACGCCGAAAACCCCGAATTCAAAGGTCTTAAACCGGGCAAAACAATAGTTGAGTACACAGCTCCCGACTATGACTATGAAGAAGCTCCCCAAGGCGAAGGCGACCGCGTAAGCGCAAACTCAGTTGACAGTAAAAGCTGGCCAGCGCATCAGAATCTGCCTGATGTAAAATCTTATAATCTGCACCAAAAAAATACCGCTTCAATTCAGCAGGAGGAAACAGAATGGCCTAACCTGACGACAGAAATGGAGATTACCATAAAAAACACGCTTCTTCCGCAAACAGGCCAGAATTTTTTTGCCGCTATAATGCTGGGCTCTGTTGGCGTAATAACGGCGTCAGCCGCTTTGCTGATTAAAAGAAAAAATAAAAAAGCATAGCAGATAGATTATTTCAAATATAAAAGTGATTCTACACAGGATCACTTTTTTAATGTGTTTATTGTCAAATTAAGAAACACTAAAATCTTATAAAACAATATATAAACGATAATTGGCTGTTATTATAATTTAATTAACTATATTCTTATATTCATATAATTACTTAATGCAATATAAAAATTATGCAAACAAAAAACACCACTCCAAGTGGTTATGGAGTGGTGCAGTAATATGTTTAATGTAACTATTCTACAATTTCCGATTGAGGATATTTTTTTAACTCTTGTTTTATTAACTCAACTATTTCTTTTTTAGTTTTTTCATCTATTTCCGTCTTCTTTAATCCATCACAATTTTTGATTGTACTTGCATATAATGCTACTCCTCCAATTAAATGGTCTGCATCCATAGTAACGCTTTTGCCTTTATATTTTCCTTCTTCAAATGTGACAGTAATTCTGTCAGGTCCGGGATTGCCTTTTATTTTCATTTCGTTATCCAATCATAAATAAAGAAATTATTTTTTTGTTACATAGTTTTTAACACATTATCGAGTACTTTGAAATTATGTATTATATCATTTTCCGTTCTATAACTATCAAACCCTTTTAATACCTTTTCCTCAGTTAGCTTACTCAAAATAATGTATTCATCGCCTTTCTTTATTCTAAACCCTAACATTGACATTTCATATTCGACCTTTACATCATATCTCCCATATAACTTCATTGTAAATGTGAACATATCATAAGGTATGTCGGAAAGCTTTATATTTTCAATATTTGTAACATTACTTCCCCAAAAATTTTTAATGGCACTAATTACGAGTGGTGTATTGTATTGTGTTATTTTATATTGCGCTTATTAAAATATGGTTCAAGTATCTTGATAACAATATCATTAACAGGTTCCGCTTCATTTTCCTCATCTTCGAGTAAAAATTGATTTATCCATGTTTTATCGCCTTGCAATATATTTTTCCAATGGTTTAATAATACTCTTGAAATTACTTGGAGTTCGAAAAGTATATTATCATGTATATTTTGGGGTTCATTAAGACCAATAAAATCATTGTCATTACATGCTTCCGCAATAAAAGTGTTGAAAAAATATTCTTCCAGATTATCAAATTTATTCTTACAAATATAAGAAATTTCAGCTCCATCAATACTTATGCCAATAGTTATTGCAAAATCATTACCAACTAATGCGGCTCTTGCGTCATTGATAATAACAAAATCAAAACCATAAGTATCAATAATGTTTTTAAAGCACTCTTTTATATATTTTAAATAATCATCCATAATTTTCTCCTTTAGTATCATTTTTTTGGAGGTATCATCTGCATTGTTTGTTTATCATATGTATATCCGCGTATATCTTTTAAATATTGTATTTCACGTCCAAACATAGTTAATTCTATTTTTCTAGTTTTATAATTAAACTTATATAATTCTTTAGCTATTGGTTTTGTCGCCAGAAAAATTATATCCCCGCGTTTAACTGCAATATAGAGCCATTTCTTATTATGATATTCCCAAATTTCGTTATCAGTCTTGCCTCTGGTAAGATGATCAGGTAAGTTTAAAACATTATATCCATCTTCAGCTGACTCGATATCTGTTGTTTTTCTATCTCCTAATTCCCTAATAATATGCACTGTATCTTTAAAATATCTTCCTATTATTGTAGTTGTTTTACCGAGAGTTGCTTTTAATATAACACCGGATGTCGGACGATATTTTAATTCTTTAATTGAAGTGTTTATCGGGTTTTGATTGTTTATTTCTTTATACCCCATCCCATCACCATTTGCAATATCATTCTCACCATTAATTACATTTTTTTGATCCTCTTCATTAACAATACCGGCATCTTCCTTAACATTTGCTTCACTGCCGACACCGCCAACCTCATCAACACCATCCGCATTTACAGCATCATATTCACTCAAAGCATTATCAGTATCAATGCCGTTATTATTTTGCGCCGATATATCCTCATCCCCATTAAACGCATCCTGCTTGCCGCTGTCCGCTTCAATATTTACGCTCTCTTCCCCTCTTCCCCCAAATCCTCCTCCTTCCGAACTATCCGCAGCAGTTGCCCTCTGCGCCTTTATCTTCTCAATATCATTTTTATATTCCTCCGAGTGCATATAATCATAGAGATACTTTATTTTTTGTATCGGACTCATCCCTTCCGTATCACTTGCTATATTAGCTACACCTTTGCCGCTGATTTTTTCAGAATCAAAAAAAACCACCCCATATGGTTATTGAGTGGTTAAAATTAGTTTTAAATTATTTTATATTATTCAAAATAAATTTTAAATTCCTTTTCTTTATTTTCTTTTAAAACCGCATTAACTATTTCATTTTTTTCTTTTTCACTGACAACATTAGTGTCAAACGGAGGCTGCCAATGAATAGATTCTTTAATAGCATAAAATCCACTAAGTGTTAATTCACCCTTAAATCTGGCTATTTTACCATTATATTCAACATCCATATAGCTTCTAGTTCCGGTTATTTTCATTTTTCACCTCATAAATAATAGTTTCAATTAAGGTTTCTGGGTCAATAAGTATAATTTTTGTAACATCCGGATTATCCATAAGTCTTGGCAATTCTATGTTTTCCCAAAAATTATTTTCTCTTAGCTTTGTACCGATCAAAGCTCGAATTTCTCCGGAAGCTTGTTTTGCATAAAATGCTGAAGCGTTTGCCCAAGCCTCTACTGTTTTCGGATTATTAAAGTCCCATTTTGGTAAGCTCACTTTATTATCTTCAACAATCATTTCTAAAGTGATTCCATTATTCTTTTTTGCTACATCTGCTGCGTAATCTAAATCTCCTATACCGTTTGAGGTGCCAGACCAAAAATAAGCTCTATTTAGTTTGGGTTTTAGTAATATTATATCAAATGGTTTCTCTTTATTATATTTATACTCTAAATTAACACCGTTAGCAATAAGATAGTCGTTTTTTCCTGATTTTAATTTATCTGTGAAATTTACATCACTTTTAATATTTACATTGCTTTCTGCCATAGCATTATCAGTATCAATACCGTTATTATCTTGCACAGTTAAACCCTCATCCCTGTTAAACGCACCATTTTCCCCTCTTCCCCCAAATTCTCCGCCTTCCGAGCTATCAGCAGTTGCCTTATTTGCTTTAAAATCCATGATAACAACTTACCACATAACAACGTCCCCCGCGTGCCCTACTTATCGTAGATTTAGTTTATATTCATATTTGTATTGCGATTTTATATATATATGCTAGAATAAATATCATGAGGTGATAAGTATGAGTAACACACTTACACAAGATGAAGCAGAACGTTTATTAAAAATGGTAAAAAAATCACTTGTCCAATTTATTGACTTTCCCCAAAAAGGAATAAACGAAGAATTTGAAGTTATTGGTGATACTAAACATGATTTATTTATAATTAATATATACCACGCAAGGGTTAATATTAAAAAATATAATTTTAATGCTAGAATTAAAAAGAATGGAATTATTTTGCTTCAATTACATATAAATAGATTTGGTAAGCATTATAACTCTCCAACAGAAGAAACGATTTGTGGTTCACATTGGCATGTATATATAGAAGGTTACGAAAACACTATTGCTTATCCTATAGAAATTAATGAAGATAATTTTATTGAAAATACAATTGAATTTTTTAAAAAATTTAATATAATTGAGCCACCACGTATAAGCTATCAAGACCAAATGGGATTAAATTAAGAAGGAGCCCCGCAATATATGAATATTGAAAAATTAATAAATGAATATGCGGAATGGTTAAAAAAAGAAATCTCCTTTAATAAAATAGGAGATTATTATGAAATAACTACGCCCTATCTTAACAATCAAAATGATTATTTACAAATATATATTATAGCAAAAGATAATAATATTTTCTTTACCGATGATGGTGAAACTGTAAATAATTTAGAAGCAACAGGTTTTCAGTTTACTCCTGCAAGAAAAATTTATTTCAATCAAATTTTAAATCAATACGGAGTAGAATATGATAATAAAACAAAGGAATTAACTCTAAAATCTACAATAAAAACATTTGCCTTTAAGAAACATTTATTTGTCCAAGCAATGCTTCGTATAGATGATTTGTTTACAATATCTAAAAGTAAAGTTTCATCATATTTTTTGGAAGATATAGAATTGTTTTTTAATAGTAAAGAAATATATTATTCTGATAATGTACAATTTGTAGGCACATCTGGTTTTACTCATAGTTATGATTTTTTATTACAAAGATCAAAAAGTAAACCGGAGAGATTATGTAAAGCAATTAATGCTCCTACAAAGTCAATTATGATGAATACTTTATTTTCTTGGACAGATACTAAGCCTGTTAGAAAAGAAAATAGTCAATTAATTGTTTTTTTAAATGACGAAAAAAAGATACCATCAGGTATTGAAGAAGGTTTTTCAAAATATGATGCTCAAATTATAAAATGGAGTCAAAGAAATGAAGAAAACAATATAAGTTTATTAATTGCATAATATTAAAAATTTTATAAACAAGGGAGCACCGCTCCCTTTCTTTTTTCCCCCCATTGACAATAAAATATTTATATTTATATTTTATAAAATATCATTTATAATAGACTTAGGGAATACAATTAAATATTACGTTTCGGGAGGTTTCTAATGTCTGTTGATAAAAGATTATTAAGTAAGCCAAAGAAAATGCAGCTTCAAATAAAAGAAAGCAAGGAGCATTTAAAATTTCTGCCGGAGCAAGAAAAGCTAGAGCTTCTTCCGTATGAAAAGGAAGAGTTTAATGAGGACGATATCGAAATGTAAAAAGAGCGCAAGCTCTTTTTTTATTGCAACAGTTAAATGAGCAAGCAATAAGACGTTTTTGTATTTTTCTGTTAAAATACTCTTATTCTTTTATGTATTATCGCTAAATACAAACTAAAAATAAAAAAAATGTAAAAATTTTCCAATTATATCTTCAATTGTATTGACAATTTTGGGAGTATGCCTATAATAATTAGTATACTATAATTTCAAACGATAATAGCAAAACAGTTTAAAGACTGCGACGCAAAGCTAAAGGGCCTAAAGATTTTATCAATGGCAGCCAGTTACCGAAATGGAATTTTTTTTATTTTAAAAAATAAATGAGGTTCCGTGCTATGTATCATAAAAACAAAATATCTCATTTTCTAAAAAGCGATTTATTTTTGCTTTATTTCCCCATTATTCTTTTTTTAATATATAACATTATTTTCTTTTTTAATATACAAACGCTAACATCATCATCGGCGTGCGTTATCTTCATAATAAACGCTCTTACCTTAATTCCGGCATGCAAGCAAAAAACAAAATACCGCACTTCGGTTATCTTGTTTGCGTTGGGCATATTTAGTTTCGGTATAGTTGATACTGTTTGGGTAGTAATTGATAAATTACTTTACATAAATCCTACAAGCAATGTTTTCCTGTCCTGCTTTTACATAATAACCAATATCTGCTTCGTTATGGCAATTATCTTATTCGTAATAGCAAGTATCAAAAACATGCATCCCGTGCAAATGGTTTTGGATTTAACAGTTGTGTCATTCTTAACTATAGGCGTACTTTTGATATTATTTTTCCGCATAAAAGTTTTCGGGCAGGTTATCTTTAACGCGTTTGATGTTTTACAGTTTTTATATCTTGCGCTGGACTGCATAGGCATAACAACGCTTATCTTTTTATTCATCTCGGCGCGGTCCGAAAAAGTCCAAATTTACAATCTGGTGGTTTTTGTAGGAATTATTGTGTTTTTCATAGCAGACACTCTTTTCATAAAAGGAACAATCAGCAACAACTATTCTCATTTAAAATTAATCGACTGGCTGTATATGCTTTCACTTACCATAGTGACTCTGGCAGTTAAAATTTACTACAAGAGACATAAAAACGCGCAGGAGTCAAAAACAGCGGTTTTATACTTAAATGAAGGCCGTGTAAAATACGCGTGGCTTATTTTTATAGTGCCTGTATTCATCTATTTTGCAGGCGGGCATCATATGACTGATTTAGTTGTTTTTGCGGCTGTTGTAATATCGTATTTAATTTTAAGCCTTTATATCCAAAAAGATATTGCGAACGAAAAACAGCTTCTAAGCAAAACAGCTTACAATGAGGTTTTGGAAAAACAGCTGAGGCAAAGAAACATTGAGCTTGAGAACGCGAACAAAAGCTTAAAATATTTAATACAGCACGACAGTCTTACAGGGCTTTTAAGCAGGCAGAGATTTTTTGAACTCGCAGACAAACAGATTAATAAGTGCCGAAACGGAAAAATACTTTATTTAATAACAATGGATATAGAAAAATTCGGTGTTATAAACGAACTTTACGGCTTTACAATAGGCGACAAAGTACTTAGAAGAATATCTGATAATATAAGAGAAATCTTTCAGGGCAATTCGCATATAGCGCGCACCGACAGCAACGAATTTTGCGTATTATGCTATGATACTAAATTTGAGGAAATAAATAAAAAACTCAAAAAAATTTATTTAGTTCTCCAAAACTCAATTAAAGTCAGTTCTTTTCAGTTAAGTGTAAGCGTTCGGGTTGGCATAGCCGAATATCCCAAAAACGCGATTAACAGAATAGATTTAATCAAGTGCGCCAAAACGTCTCTCTCGCAGGCAAAAAAGTTAAACTCCAACAGCTACTATTTATACAACGATGAAATACACAAAAAAATACTGCGAAACGTAGAAATTGAGCTGGCGTTAAGAAAAGCTGATATAAACAGCGAATTCAGCCTACATTATCAGCCTATTTTCGATATATCCGGAATGAAAATAATAGGCATAGAAGCCCTGGTTAGGTGGAACTCTCCCCAAATAGGACAAGTAGGACCTGTAGAGTTTATATCAATAGCAGAGGAAACAGGCATCATATTAAATCTTGGCGCGTGGATAATGGAAACCGCCATGAGGCATATAAAAGAGCTGAATGAAAAATACGACTGTGCGTTGTTTATGGGTATAAACATATCCCCCATCCAGTTAAAAAACACAAATTTTGTCGATAAGGTGCGTGAGCTTATTTTTGAAAACGGCGTAATGCCGAACTGGATTAATTTTGAAATAACCGAGAACTTAAAAATAACCGAACAGGACGAAAAAACGCTTACCCAGCTTACTTCTATGGGAATAAGCTTATCAATAGACGACTTCGGCACAGGTTATTCGTCATATAATTATCTGAACAAATTTTCTTTTGACTACATCAAAATAAACAAGCATTTAATTGACAACATAACGTTTAAGCAAAATGACGCGCAGATAGTAAAGTCAATTATAACAATGGCAAAAATAATGAACATTAAAGTATTGGCGGAAGGCGTAGAGACTACTCAGCAGATGGACTTGCTGTACAGCATGGGCTGTGATTATATTCAGGGGTTCATTTACGCGAAACCTGTTCCGTTCGAGCAGCTTAAGATTAATTATCTGGCGGTGGAATAAAATATTTAAAACAATAAATCAATCCGAATTACTCTTTGCGGCATGTAAATTTTTGCGGTGTAGAGCATATTTGCTTTTATGTCTGCGTGTTCTCCTTTTACATATCGGCCGCTATATAACAGAAGGGAGCGCATGCTCCCCTTTTTATTTATATTTCTTCAAATGCTGTTTTACTGCTTGTATATGTAATTAAGGAAAGGTTTAATATTCTATCTAAAATCCGCTCGATTTATAAGAATCTAATAACTCGCTAATTGTGGAAGACATATGCCTGCATTCAATCATCGTTTGACTTCCGATAATAAATCAGACCTATCCTTGCCCCTTCATGCACCGTAGGGGCTTACCTGTGTTCGCCCGTGCTCCAAAGCTCTGTCTGTGAAATTTATGTCTGCTATTTGACCATTTTATCTTATAACCGACCAAACCAAACGCCAACGACAACCTTGGCGTTCCGCCTTAATTCTCTGCTGATAAATGTAATTAAGGGTTAGGATTTTATTCATATGATAAAATATCCTTCGATTAATAAGAACATTATATATCTTATTTTGTGTAAGACATATGCGTGTCTAAATAATTATTTGACTTCCAACAACCATAAATCACACCTCACCCTGCTCCTATCAAAAATTTATTTTCCGGTAACAAATTATTTTTATTTGATATTATTAAAAATAACTGTTGACAAATATTAATTATAGTAATATACTGTTAAGGTATTCAAAATATTAGATTCGTACTCACTTATTGTAAGTCGCTATTATTTGGCCGATTTACAAAAATGTGAGATTTTTGTTTTATATGGGTACAATTTATAATTTATAGGAGGTACCCAAATGAATAACGGTACAGTAAAATGGTTTAATTCAGAAAAAGGCTTTGGCTTTATTTCTAATGACAATGGCGGAGACGATGTGTTTGTGCATTTTTCTTCAATCGCAACTGTAGGCTATAAATCTCTTCAAGAAGGTCAAAAAGTAACTTTTGACATTGAAAAAGATCCTAAAAATAGCCGTAAACTCAGAGCAGCCAACGTTTGCGTAGCATAACCAATAATAAATATGGAACAGATACAATCTGTTCCTATTTTTTTATCCAAATTTTTTTTTGGTTCCCTTTATTATTTTCCTCAATGTAACTGACAGTTTTATAAGTTTATAATTTTATTTCTTGATAAAATCAAGGATTGCCTGCACTGTTTGTCTTTGCTGTTCATCCCATGTTATCGAAGCGGTTCCGTCTCCTTTTTGTTCCCCGTAATTGCCAAAATATGCATGGTTGCCGCCTTGTATCATTAATTTATTTTTAGTTTGCTCAAGTTTTGTTTTATCAAGTTTTATGTCTTCGCTTCCATAAACAGCAAGCGTTGCAATATCTGCGTTATTTATAGGATAAGCGCCTAACAGAATTAAGCCTTCAAGACGCTTTGCGTTTTTTTCTACATAACTGCTTGCCATAGCTCCGCCTAAAGAATGTCCGCAAATATACCAGTGTTTTATATTAGGCAATTTATCATAGATCTCATCAGCTGCATCGATATTAAAAACAGCCAGATTAAACGGCATCTTAACAAGCACGCAAGTAATTCCGTTTTGCGCAAGTTTCATAAGAATAGGTGTATAAGCAGCAGCCTCTACTTTACCGCCGGGATAAAATATTAAAGCCGTATCGTTTTCTATATTATCAGCATAAAATATCGTCAGATTGCCTTGAATTTCTGTCCTGCTGCCGCCAGTTGCTATAGTCTGTATTGCAGTATCATCAGCTTTGTAATAATCAAGCGTATAAATATAAAAGCCTATTATTGTTATAAGAATTAAAGCAAGTAAACTTAATAAAACTATTTTAAGTCTTTTTTTATTATTTTTTTTCATTATACCTTCCTTAAACTCTTTAACTTTGTATTTTAAAATCTTAAATTTTTATTTACTGATTTTTGCTTTGATCAACTTTTAATATTTTTGAAATATTAAACCCTTTTGATGCCGTGAATGAAATTAAATCATCGTACAGTTTTTCGTTAATTTTTGACTCTCTGCTTAAAATCCATAAATAATTCATGGAACTACTTGTAACCACAGCATATGTATAGTTTTCTTCATCAAGTTTAATTATCTTATAAAGACTTTTAAACGGTCTGAAAAAGCTTACAAAAAGCTTTCCGGTACAATTTTTATCAGGTATCCAAGCAACGGCAGAAGCAACTTTTTTATTTCCGTCTTTAATCCCTGAGTTTATTACTTCTATTTTTCCGTCGCTTTTAAGGTTGTATGTCGCTGTAACATTATTAAGTCCTTTTTCAAAGGTGTGCGGAAAACGTGCGATTTCATACCATACGCCAAGATATCGTTCAAGATTTACATTACAAACTGCTTGTATCTCTTCTGTTTTATTTCCAAATAATCCCATATTGTTTTCTCCTTTTAATAATGTTTTATTTATTTTAATTATAATACAATTTATAAAAATATGTTAATAGTGTTTTTTTTCTCATTTTTAGGCTTCCGATAACAAAATGCGACCTCTCCTTACTCCTTCATACACCGTAGGGGCAAACTGTTTTCGCCCGCTCTCCAAAACCCAATCCTTACCATACATTATATTCTTTTTTAACTTCCGGAAACAAATCAGATCTACCCCTGCTTTTGCTGAGATTCTCTGCCCGATTGATAAGAACTTTTATTTAAATTAATCAGACTTACGCAAACATTCGTTTTTAACAAAAAAAACAAGGGAGCTTTTGCTCCCCTGCTTATAAGGCGGCTTATATATACAAATAATCAACTAAAAGAATAGATTTTTTATTGTTTTTAACTTTCGTGTGATTTTTGTTTCCGTTATCTACTGTGTTCTGGTTTTTAATTTCATTTTGGTTTTTATTCTGACCGTCATTTACATCTTCGTCATTTTCAGTTTCTTGATTTTGTTCCTGTTCAAGCTGACCGCTTGCCTGCTCCAAGTTGTCAACCGCGTCTTGCATGTCCTCAACCGGTTTACCCTCAAAACCATTCGCTATAAGCAGCTCGTTGGCTTTTCTTATAATGGCGGAAACTTTCGCGTCTTTATATTGGTCGACGGTAATTGTCGGGTCAATAGCCTGAAGCATTTTTATAAGCTTGTATTTGCCGGGAGACACTCCAAGCGCTTTAGCTTCAGCTCTCATTTCGGGGCTTGAGCTGTCAACATACATCGGAGCAATAAGTTTTTTATTGCTCATCGCAAGGCTTACGCCGTTGCTTGCCGCGTTTTGAAGTTCTTCATCTTCTTTTTCCGTAATCACACTCACAACAGTCGAGCCGTCGTCAGCAATGTATCCCAGCTCCGCCGCTTTTTGCATAATCGCGTTAACTGCCTGCTCAACGGTCATATTCTCAAGGTTCAGTCCCTCAAGTAATTTTTCCCCGTCTTCATTTGTAGCTTCGATACTTATAATGTTGTTAAAAATGTTTACGCTAATCTCAACGCTCGGGTTAATGTCTAAGCTGACATGATTAGTCGCAGTATTGTTTGCAAGTACTGTTGTTGTTCCCGCAAGTAAAATGAAAATTGCCAAAATTGCTATGCTTAGTTTCTTTCTCATCTTTTTCTCCTTTTTACGAACGAAAAACTTCCTTTCGGTAACTGGCTGCCATGGATTTCTCTTTAGGCCCTTTAGCTTTGCGTATCGGTCTTTTAACCGTTTTGCCTTTATCGTTCGAAGTTAATTTTTTATTTCAATATAATATTCGTATTTGATGTCCCATTTTTTGGGGTATCTTGGCAATAAAAAAGGAGCGTAACGCTCCTTTTTATTTTTTAATTATTCGTAAAAACTTGTGATTCTCATGTCAAAGACGAAATTTCCTTCGGGTTTTAATTCATCGCAAATTTTATTAACCAATTTAAAAATTTCTTCCTTTTCCGCTGTTACTGTTGTAGAAAGCTTGCAGATAGTAAACTCAAGCCCCGAATCTTTTATAATCCCGAGAACTTTTTTTACCTTTCTCATTCCGTCGGCGTCGCCTAAAGGCAGATAAGACATTTGACATACTACTCTTTTTTCCATTGCTAAAAATCCTCCTCATATTCTTTGCTTATATTAATTATTAAAAACCTTTTAATCTTGTTTGACTTACGTTTGGGAAATCAGACTTCTCCCTGTCCTATCCCTAAAATGTAGCGGTAATTATTAATGGCTATCTTAAAATTATTGCTAAATTATGCAATTAATAGCTTGCGTTTACTTCATATTATAAATTCTCTGTACGATTGATATAAACATTATATATCTCATGTTTTTCCAGAAATTGTACGCCAACGACCCCTGTGTCGTTCCGCCTTATTTTACCGCTGTCATATGTAATTAAGATAAGGTTTTATCCTGCATCCTATATTTTTTATTCGATTGATATGAACCACATAATCCTATATTGAATTAGATATATGCCTGCTTAATCATTATCCGACTTCTGCTTGCAAAATATCAGACCTATCCATGCTCCCGCCATAAATTGTATGCAACCTATCCCAGCTTCCGAATAATTATATTTTACACTTATTCACCCTTATTTATCGTAACTATCATGCTCGGACTGCCTCCCGCCATATACGAATAAACCATGCTTATCTGCATACCGTTGTCAAACCACGTGCCGCTGCAAATAAAACTCGTATCCTTTTTATCAGCAAGCGTTTTTATATAACTTAAGTCAGGCTTGCTTTCGCTGCCTTCGGGCAAAACAAATAATGATATACTGCTTTTAGAAAATGCCGAATCAAACTCAGCGCAAAAATCTTTAAAGTCATCAAACGCAACGTCAGAAGCGCTGTAACATACCGATTTTAAATTCCCGTCCTTATCAAAGCAGTAAGACACTTCTCCGGAGCTGTTTATAAACGATGTGCTTTTTTTAAGCGCGTATGTACTGTCCGACTTTGTAATATTGCCCTCTTTATAAAGCGTGTCCTTATTATGCGCGGTAAAATAATCCGCGTTTTTAAGCGCTCCCTCGGGATCGTATTTTCCCGATATAGCGGCACTGCCGCCGCAACCCGTTAAATATGTCAAACAACAAAGTAATAAAAATATTGCGGCAATTTTTTTCATAACCCAATAGCATCACCTTTCAGAATAAGTGCGCACAGTCAGCTATCCTCATGCCGTCACGCGGATATCGCATATAAAGCCTTTAATCCGCAGTGTAATTAGCAATATTTATGTAATTATAATAATAACACATAATTAAAACGTGTACAGACTTTTTATAAAAATTGCGCTAACAATTATAATTGTATTATCAAATAATTAGTTTATAATATAAATGCTTGCGTTTTGAAGTTAAATTTTCAGCGCGTTTAAATTCTTTTAAGTACGGTTATTGATAATCGACAGCAAAGTGAAATATAATATTATAAAAACACAGTGAGGCTTTAACACTTGACAAATCTATTAAATAATATAAACTCTCCCGATGACATTAAAAATTTAGACAGCGCACAGCTTGCGCAGCTATCGGAAGAGATAAGGCAATTTTTAGTAAACACAATATCCAAAACAGGCGGTCACCTTGCCTCAAACTTAGGCGTGGTAGAGCTAACTCTCGCGCTGCACAGAACATTTACTTCCCCTTGTGATAAAATAGTATGGGACGTAGGTCATCAGGCGTACGTTCATAAAATAATAACGGGCAGAAGAGATAAATTCGGTACCCTGCGAAAACTCGGCGGCCTGTCGGGCTTTCCTAAGTTCTACGAAAGCGAACACGACGTGTTCGACACAGGTCATTCCAGCACTTCAATATCTGCCGCTTTAGGAATGGCGAGAGCCAGAGACTTAAAAAAAGAAGACTACGCTGTAATAGCGGTAATCGGCGATGGCGCGCTTACGGCGGGTATAGCTTTCGAGGCGTTAAATGACGCGGGCAGATATCCGAATAATTTTATCCTCATATTAAACGACAATGAAATGTCAATATCAAAAAACGTAGGCGGTATGTCGCGCTATTTAAGCAAAATCCGCACAAAACCGTTTTATCTTAAATTCAAACAAAAAGCAGAAAGAGCGCTCGATAAAACTCCGTTAATAGGCAAAGGCATAAAAAAGGCGCTTTCAAAAACTAAAGGTTTTATAAAATATTTGGTGCTCTCGGGCATAATATTTGAAGAGATAGGCTTTAAATATTTAGGCCCTATAGACGGACACGATATATCTAACTTAGAACAAGTGCTGTTGCGAGCCAAGCAATTAAAAGGTCCTGTCTTTGTTCATGTATGCACTCAAAAAGGCAAAGGCTACTCTTACGCGGAGCAAAGCCCCGACATATTCCACGGCGTCGCGCCTTTTAAAATAGATACCGGCGAGGCAATTGTCAACAACGGAAGCAGCTACTCAAAAACATTCGGCGAACATCTTTCACATTTAGCGCAAACAGATAAAAGCATTGTCGCAATAACTGCCGCCATGCCTCAGGGCACGGGGCTTGACATATTCGCCCAAAACTTCCCCAAAAGATTTTTTGATGTAGGCATAGCCGAACAGCACGCAGTTACAATGGCGGCTGGGCTTGCAAGAAACGGCTTAAAGCCCGTTGTCGCTATTTATTCCTCATTTTTACAGCGCGCGTACGATCAGGTGCTTCACGATGTCGCGCTGCAGAACCTTCATGTGGTTTTCGCTATAGACAGAGCAGGCATAGTCGGCGACGACGGCGAGACTCACCAGGGCATATATGACATATCCTTCTTAAGCCATATCCCCAACATGACCATACTCGCTCCGTGCGATTACAACGACTTTAAAAATATGTTATCATATGCTATTTCCGAGCATAACGGACCAATTGCTATAAGGTATCCGCGCGGCAAAGGCAAAGAAAGCCTTGTAGACTTACCACCGTTGCAATACGGCAAATCCGCGCTCATTTTAGAGGGAACTGACGTTACAATCGCCGCGGCAGGCAAAAAAGTGCAGACAGCTCTGCAAATAGCCGATATTCTCAAAGTCAAGAACATATCTGCGGAAGTAATTTACGCAAGGTTTATAAAGCCGCTTGATGAAGATATTATTTTTTCTTCCGCTTCCAAAACAGGGGTACTCATAACGGTTGAAGACAACGCCGTTTCGGGCGGTTTCGGTGTTAATGTTTTGCAGGCGGCGAATAATATCGGAATAAATAATATTAAGATAAAAATGTTCGGCTACCCCGATCAGTTTATAAGCCACGGCACGGCGGCAGAAATTGAGAAGATTTACGGGCTGGACGCGGAGTCCATAGCAAAGCAGATAGAACAAATCGTAAGTAAATAATATCTCTGTTTGCACATATAATCAGATCTATCCCTGCCCCTTTAATCATATTTTAAAAATGCGGAACGGTAAAATACCGTTCCATTTTATTTTGTATTTAGGGTCAAGGGTTTTATTTCATCTTTAAAAATATCTGTTTGATTTTTAAGAACATTATATGTATCCGATAAATTGCATTAGACATCTGCTAGATTAAATCAGACTTCCGAAAACAAATCAGACCTCTCCCTGCTCCCACATGCACCGTAGGGGCTTACCTGTGTTCGCCCGCTCTCCAACGACTTGTCTATAAAATTTATATCTGCTATTTGACCGTTTTATCTTATAACCGGCCAAACCAAAAGCAAACGACAACCTTGACCTTCCGCCTTTATTCTCGGTTGCTTTTATATCATACCTCTCCCGGCATCAAAAATTGTATAACTTCTATAAAACAAAAGAAGCGGAATATATCCGCTCCTTAATTACCTGGTTCATTTTAATGTGATTGCTTTTGCAACACACACTTCCACGCATGAGCCGCAGCCAATACATTCATCTGTTA
Organism: Eubacteriaceae bacterium UBA6119; assembly: GCA_002423395.1. Taxonomy (GTDB): domain Bacteria; phylum Bacillota; class Clostridia; order Eubacteriales; family UBA1433; genus UBA1433. Next base: position 26,768 of record DIVZ01000006.1, on the reverse strand, counting down.
CAAATGCCGCGTCATCATCCAGCTTAATCGCATCTGCAGGGCATACGTCTGCGCAGGATCCGCACCATACACATTTGTTTTTATCAACTTCAGCTTTCACAATTCTCACTCCTCATTTTAACAATTTAACTACTTAATTTACTTGTAATAAAATAAACAGCAGGATTTAATCCTGCTGTTTATTTTTCGGAGAGGTTTTCAAGCTGTTTGCTAACTGCCTCCAGATTTTTTTTGAGTATATTTTTTTGCTCTTCCAGTACTTCTTTATCTGTTAATCCGTATGCTGGAGCTGCATAATATCTACCAAAACCTCTTCTGCATCCAAGCCCAACGCCGCGACTTAATCCCGCGCCGTAACCTTCATTATAGCCGTTGCACGGGCCAAAACCTTTTCCTGTCATCGGGCCGCTTCCTATAGGACCCGTTCCGTCTCTTCTTGGCATTTCAAATTACCTCCTTTCATTTCTTTTTTTCTGATATATTTTATTTGCTTAATTATTTGCGTTATGAGCATATGTTTGTTTTATAATTATATTATATTCTGTTTATGACATATGTCAATATCATTTTAAAAAAATTTAAATTTTTTTATTTAAAATAAATAAAAGGGAACGACCTGCGTGGCGTTCCCTTTAAATTTACTGCTAAATTATGTAATTAATGTATGTGTAAACTTTATCTATTAAATACCATTTTGATTTATAAGAACCGTAAACATCCGATAAATTGCGACATACATCTTCCTGTTCAATATCTGGCTTCCTCTTATTTATTATTTTTACATCCCACCTATCCATACCCCATTTTAATGTATTGTATATATCAATGCGAACCGTCAATAATTATAACGCCGTTGGGCAGATTTTCCTCAAGCGATTTTTTAATTTTCTCATAATTGGGGCATTTAAACCCTATCGGCGAGCCGTTATACATGCATGATGATAAAATTATCGCCTCCGCGCCTACCCTTGCCATTTCTGCGGCCCTGCTAATCGCTTTTTTCCCGGGGCAGCCGCCGCACGTGTTTACGCAAATTATCTCAACATCATCAGTATACGCAAACGAACCCGTTTTTTCACGCACGGCTTTTAAGCACAGCGTAGTGTTGCAAATATCGTCCGTCTGCATGCATCTTATAAGTCCCGCTTTCATATCCTCACCTTATATTTTAATATCATCTAATACAATTCTATATTCTTATTTATTGCCTGTCAAAGTAATTTAATATAAAATTTTGCAATATGATTTCATTGCACTTCAATATGATTACTCAATTATTGAAAACTAATTTAATATATGTTAATCTAAATATAAAGCAATGGTTAAAACTGGAATTATAAGAAATATTTTATATTGAAAGGAAGAATAAGAAATGTCAGTAAATTGGTATTTAAAACGAGAGACTAACCAGTTCGGTCCGTATACTTGGGAACAACTGTTATCATTTGCAAAAAATGAAATCAAACCGGGTGATATGGTAAAAAGCGATGATATGGAAGCCTGGATTGCGGCAGACAACGTGCCGGGGCTAATTGCTGCGCCTGCCGAGTATGCGCCGCCAAATCCCTCGGCGGATACGCAAACTCAATCCCCGCCTCCCCCGCCTCCTTCTTCAATATCTCAATCGCATATTCCATCATCGCCGCCTTCTTCTAATGCGGCACCTGTTAAGAAAAAGAAAAGCAAATTAAAAACAACCATCATAGTAATAGCCTGCGTAATAGGGGCTTTGGCACTTGCATTTATCGGTCTTGTCGTAGCCGAAATGGTAAAACAAGGCAAGGACACAAACACTTCTTCTCAAACGCAAAACAATGGCAGTCAGCAAACTCAAACCCAAACTCAAATGACCACTTTTTCTGATTCCGCTTATGGATTCTCTATGTCATATCCCAGTGATTGGGTTTATGAATACGCCAGTGATTCAATGGTAATGTTTAGCGGTAAAGAAGGTTCTGAAGCCTACTATTCCACTGTTTTTATTCAAAACCTTTTAAGTACCAAATCCGGAGGAACTTACGATAATTTGGAAGCAATATATAATGATTTTAAAGAGCAAATAGCCTCAGCAGGCGGTCAGATATCCGAAATGAGAGAAAGCGTTTTTTCTGTCGGTAACATAGATTTGCCTGCCATAGCCATGGAATCTACTTTTAATAAAGAAGGCGGAACTTATAAACAAATGACAGTAATTATTCAGCGCAACGAAAACATTTTCCAACAATTCAGCTACACAGCGCCCGTATCAATATACGAAAAATACATAGATACTGCGCAGCAGATGTATAATAGCCTTAATTTAATAAACTAAATTAAGGAGGCAGTATGAAACTGAAATTAAAATTATTGATAATTTATATTGCCTTATCAATGCTGTTCTGCGCAAACGTTCTTGCTGAAAACGCGTATCCCCCTATTGAGGATATAGCAGGCAGCTGGCAGACGTCCGACGGAACAAGTATTACAATAGGCGAATACTCCGAGACGAGCGGATGGTTTATAGCGTCTTTTAGCCAGCCCGAACTGCAAAGAATAACTGGCGGAGCAGCTTTGCCGAGCAGTCAGTTTATAAGCGGCACTTCGTGGCAGTTTTACGATTATTCACAAGGGTCCGCTCACGCAAGATACAAGGACTATGACGGCGGCCTTGATTTGCGCGCTTACTACACTGATCAAAACAGTAAAATTACAATAGATATAACAGGAGTCATCGCTGTATATAGCGGCGGTGATTTAAACAGCTCCAACGCGTACTCATATTACCCCTATCGTTTTACGCTGCAGAAAGATAATCCCAATTACACGGGTGCCGTTCCGAGCACGAACAACAATACGGCAAATAATAACAACTCCGGCAATTCCAACGCGCAAAAAGCGGCTGCTGCTGTGCTTGCCGCTGGAACTCTTGCCGTGTCGTCAATTCTTTTAAAACGCTCTCAAAACCTTGCAAAAATGAAGGGTAAAGACGGCAAAGAGTACATATGGTACAAACCCGTTGCGGACACTGCGACTGAGCCGTTTTGGTGCCCCGTTGAGGTATACGATGATGATATGCGGCATAAACAGCAAGGGCATATATTTCAGGATAATATGTGGCACGCCAGCCAAAAAGACGCCGATGACATGCAAGCCTGGAGAGAAAGAGCGAGAGACTACACTCAGGAAAAATATCAGCAGAAACTTAAACAGCAGCAGGAAGCAAAACAGCAGCAAGAGCAGGATAAGCTCACATATGACAGCTACTTAAAAGGCGAAGACGTAAACATAGACAATATGAACTTAGACCCCGATCTTAAAAAAGCTGCAGATGAAGTTCGGGAAGAAAATCTGGGAACAATCAACGAATCTAAAATACCGCAGTTAAAAGAAAAAATGCAGCAGATATTAAAAGAAAAAAATGATGAAGGCTATTTTGTACGCAATCCCAACGGTATTAAAAAAGTCATGTGGAATCTTCCGTATGTAAGCAAAAATATTGAAAAGCTTATGGGATATAAAGGCGGACAATGCGGCGAGTTCGCCGAGTACGGTATCAAATGGAGCGATGAATATCTTAAGGATATAGTCGGAAAAGACGCTGTAACGTCTATAATAGTTTTAGAAAAATATATATATGACAACCCTCTGCGCAACCACGCCTCAACCGTAATAATTATGGGAAACGGCGAGCGGTACGTTTTAGATTACTGGGAAAGCATTAAAACCGGCGTTCCTTCCATATCAAAAGAATCCGAGTGGATAGCAAAGTGGAAAGATCATATGTGGGGTGGAGACTGCAGAATATATGAACGGGGACCGCTTGAAATGCAGTTAAAAACCTCAATGGAAAAGCTCGGGCAGGCAAAAGAAGAACAAATATTTGACTTGTTCAGAAAGCAGGCCGCGAAAGATGGCAAATCATCCCAAGCAGAAGTCATTATCAAAAGCTGGAGGAAAAACCCATGGTAATGAAAAATACAAATCAACAGCTAATAGAAAAACAAATAATAGAACTTTGCAAAAAGAACTTTTCGGATGATTTAACCGTACAGCAATTCGCAGGCGATTTTGAAAAATGGACTATGAAAGTGGGCGAATATGAACTGTTTTTAAATCCTTTTAACTGCTCATGGTTTTACCTTGACACCCTGCACGATTCTTACGAAGACACTAATCACAAAGCAGGAGAAGGAACTTTTTATGCGAATAGAGAGCTTCTGCGTTTTGAGCCCGATAACGGCGGCGAGAATTTTGCGGACAAAATGGTGTATCAATATTGGATGCTTAAACTCAATCATTTTATAGGAAAACTGTCAGAAAAGGAATTTTTAGACGAAGTCTACAAACTCCGTTTTCAAGGCGCGGACGGCGTATGGCGACAGGTTAGCTCATCAAATGGCGAATGGCTTAAATACAACGGCAGCGCGTGGGTTGCCGATACGCCTCAATGCGTATATAACAGCGTTAAAGGCGGTGATAAGCTATGAGCCAGTGGTACATATACAGAAACAATGAAAGATACGGTCCTTATACAATTGATGCCGTGCGCGATATGAATAAAAACAAAAACCTTTTTGATGACGACTTAATATGGGGGCCGGGATTTACCGATTGGAAAAAAGTATCGCATTCAAAAGAAATTATAGGCATAAAAACCGTCCCTTCAAAAACTGTTCAGCAAGCTCCAATTGCGCAAAAGCCTGATGATAAAATGCCAAAATCGGCAAAAAAGCCTAAAAAGAAAGTGGTAGTTTATATCATAACGGCGGCTATAATAGCGCTTATTATAATCGCGGGATTTCTACTGGGCGGCTTTGCTCTTGCTATGCGCCTTGTCAATTACATATTTACCGCTTTGTTTATATTGGTTGCCGTTAACATGGCAATGTCTTTTAACAAATTCAAAGTGCTAAACGCTAAATCACTCATAATTTCAGCCCTGATATCCCCAGTCGTAATGCTGTTTTACTTATTGACTAACACGTTTTACGCAAGCTGGGTGCTTGTGGTGATATTTTTGGCAGGTGCGGTTTTAGGGATAATATGGGGGCTTATAACAAAAGTAAAACAAAATAACGGCTACGCGTACGGTATGGCTACGCTTGCAGGCTTTTTGTTTTGGTCGTTTACATTCGCTGTAATGAAAGTTGTAAATTTCTTTATTGGTTCGTATGAAGGTCTGTTTCTTATGCTGCTAATGCTGCAAAGCGGCATAATAATGCTTTACAACTTAACTCTTGCGCTAAAAGTAAAAAAAGCAAAAGCGTAACAATTAATAATTGCGTTTTATATTTTATAAGCAAATACATAAAAAGGCGCGGAAAAAGCGCCTTTTTTTATATTTATATTTTAGCATCTGTTAAATATTTTATATCATAATATATCCGCAATCCGATAATGCATATGATAATACTGTAAATGTCGAATTATGTCGTATTTTAGGAACGATTATATTCTATATCCGCAAAATCAATGCGTATAATCGATATATCTCACTTTATCGCCGAGCCTTTCCTTAACCGCTTTTTTAATCTGTTCAAAATGCGGGCACGCAAAACCTATAGGGTTTCCCCTCGACATGCACGATGCGAACACTATGGTATCTGCGCCGCGTTTAACCATTTCTTCAGCGCGTGTTACGACTTTTTTTCCGGGACAGCCGCCGCATGTGTTCACGCCTATCAGCTCTATTTCTTCGTCAATTCCTTCAAACGCGCCTTTTTTAAGTTTCATAAATTTGTAATCCGTAGTTCCGGGGCACATATCCTCCGTTTGCATACATCTAAACATTCCAACTTTCATAATAAACACCTCTCATTTGATATTAAAGTATTGTATCGCTATTTCGCCGTCAAATCAACGCTGGCAAAAGTTTTTACATTGTTATTATTGTTAATATAATTAATAAAATCCTCAGTAACTTCCGCTATCTCTTTAGGATGCTTTATCGGCAGCCTGTGAGAGTCGTTAATCCACTGCACAGATATGTATGGAATTGCTTTGTAAATCCGCTCAATGCCTTCTTTCCAAACATAGTTTTTACGTCTTGTAACTGGATGCTTTTCGCTCCATGGTCTAAGTGCCATAATCATCGTAATAGGACAATCCGCTTCGGCTAAAAGATCCAGCATCTCGCTTCTGTGCGCGTCGAGCTTTGAAATAATCTCAACCATATCATCTGTCGACAGCTTATTTTTGTGCGGAGTAGGTCTTATAAGCAAATTTATTGCTTTTACAGACAATTTCCCCAATTCTTTTCTCGTATCTTCTATGCTCTCATACAACGGTTTTAATGTGGGGCTGGCTCCGTCCACAACAACAATCCCGCCTATTTCTCCGTGATGCTTTGCCGCGTATGTTACGGCGATATCGGCTCCCATCGACCACGCGACAATTATCGGCTTGTTTGCGCCGACTGAATTTAAAACAGTATCAGCGTCGCTTAAAAAGGCTTCATAAGAATAATCATCAGCTTTAGAAGCCTGTCCGTGACCGCGAAAGTCAAAAGTGATAATTTCATATTTGCCCGCAAGGTTTTTCCTTACCCTGTTCCAAACTGCGTGCGTAGAGCGAAATCCGTTAAAAAATATAATCTGTTGTCCTTGCCCGTATCGCCATATAGGAATTGTAACATCGCCGTTCTGTACTGTTGTTTTCATCTTAATTCCTTTAAAAATAATGTTATATATATTATACAGTTTTTCGCGCGTGATTAAAGCATATATTAATATAAAAAATCAGATTTCCGCTCACAATTTTATTTTATATCAAACCTATCCCTGCCCATCCTCAAAATTAAAGCCGCTGTCCTCTGCTTGCCTCTTTTACAAACTGAATATATCTTTCCACACTGCTTTATCTCATAACCAACCAAACCAAACGCCAACGTACGCCGTGCCGTTCCGCCTTACATACTGCATTTGACTTATGTTTGCTTGACTGATTACACCTCTCCTTGCCCCTCCATATATACCCTACTACACCACATCCTTCTGCGGTCTGTTTGTGGCGTACGCGTCAATGTTGTCCATCTCAAGCGACAGCTTGCGCTCCTCTTCGCTCACTTCCATTTTCTTCTCTGTCAGTTTAATCCCCTCAAATATTCCTCTTTTTTTATTCTTGATTTCCTCTTCCCTCTCCGTCTTTCCTGTCTTGTACCCCCACACAAACGCGCCCATCACGGCGCACATAGCAAAGCACGCAAGTATAACCATTTCCATATCTTTATCTCCTTTTCATATTTAAATTTAAATAAAAAAGACGCTATAAGCGTCTGATTTTAACTCAATACTTTATTTATCTAAATTACTTTCAACGTGCGCTATCATTTTATTGATATCATCATTTGTATTTATTACTAAAAGGTTAATATCTGGATGTTCATTTTTAAATACTCTGAAAATCTCATCTGTAAATGCCTGACCAATTTCTTTTACACCTTCAAAGTTTAGTACAATTTCCTTAAACTTTTCAAAATTAACTATTAGTCTTCTGGCTTGCGACCGCGATATCAATTCCTCTCCTTCGTATTCCATTACTTTTAATGGAATGATTGTTTTTTGAAACCCTAAATCTTCTTCTGCTGTAAATTTATCGAAAATTTCACTTAATTTTTTCTGTGAATTATTATTAATTTCCATATAAACTTTTGTGCCTCCCTTTTGTTTACTTTTATAATCAAATATAAAGTCTCTTTCAATTGATATAAAAGCTAAGTTATCTGAATAAATATTGAATACATCAAAAGCTTTTGAAGTAAAAAATATACCTTCACCTGTATGTTTTTTCGGGTCTGTTGTTGTTTTTCCTATGTGCAATTTTAAAACTGATTCATGTATATTTTCTAAATTAAAATGCTCCCTTATTTTATTAAATATACCTATTCCTTTGTCTATTATACATAATCTACAGTAAATATTTGAAGTAATAATTTGAATTAAGACATCATTAGATTCTGAATGTTCAATAGCATTATTTAAAATTTCAGTAAATCCGTATCGAATTATTTTATAAACATTCTCATTTTGTTTTTCGATGAACTCAAATTGTTCTTTTAATTCATTCCAAACTTTATCTTCTTCAAGTCCTTTTATTTTATAAATTTTTGAAAACTTCTTTTCTTTAATTTTATATTTTTTTGCTTTCCCTTTATTTTCAGATTCAATAAAACCGAGTTTTTCTAAAAAAACAAGATATCTTGAAATTGTTTGTCTTGATATATTGTATTTCCCCATAATGTATTTTATGAAATCTTCATTCTCTTTATAAATTTGCATTATAATTTCTGCTTGTATATTATTACGCTTTTCTTCACTAAAACTCATATATTACCTCTAATTATAACTATATTTTGGAAATTTATAACTATAATTTTAAATATAATAACTATAAAATAGCAAAAAAGCAAGCATTATTTGAAATGAAGAACAAAAAAAGAGCTTTCGCTCTTTATTTTCTCTAAAAACCCTATTTCTTTTTTGACCTATCCGAGCCTTTCCAATACTTCTCCGCCTCGGAGTAAAACTCCCCTGCACTTTGTTCTGACTCAAACGCTCTTTTCGGTATAATCTGTATTGAATTATCAGCGGTTATAAAAAACACATAATCTTTGTTTTGCCTTACTTCAGTAACGTTTTTCCATGCGGTATGCGGATTTTTTCCGCCGGAGGCTGAAGTGTATCCGCTTTGCTTTAACTCTACAGTCTGTGTAACATTATAGCCGTACGATTTTCGTTCTATGTTCGATTTAGCTATATAAATCATTATTATGTTTATTAAGCATCCGCCTATAATACCTGCCGCTATTGATGTAAACACAGTTATACTAAGAGGTTTTTTTAATAACAGCATCCCGATTGTAAGAATAAGCGGAGTTACTATCGCGCTTTTTAATAAATTCGCTCTCAGCTTAGGCGCGCGCAAATATACATACTTGTTTCCGTTCCACAAATCATCTACTGTCAAATTAAAAGTTATTTTCATATTCTGGCCTCTCTGCTAATCAAAATAAAATTCAATTCATAATTATATACAAAACTTATGCGCATTGCAAAACAAAAAAGAGCTTTCGCCCTTTATTATTGCGCTGTTTTCGCGTTATCCGCCGCTTTTAAGTACTGCGAGCATTTATTAAAAAACTCTTCCGCGTCCTTAGCCTTATTAAAAGCTTTTTTAGGAATAATAATAGCGTTCATTGCGCTTATAAAAATGTATATATGCTTTTTATCTTCTTCCACGCTGCGTACAAGCCCCCACGATATACTGCCGTTTAAATCTCGTGCGGATATACTTATCACTTTTTCGTCAATCTCAATAATGCGCTCGCCTGCCGATCCGGCTTTTTCGAACTGAAGTTTTTTCATGTAAGCCCATTTTATAAAATACAGTATCAGCATATCGGCAATTATTCCAAACGCAACAGACGATACCACAAACTTATAAGTAGATTTAAACTCAATAGTGTACGCTATAGAAAACATCACCATCAGCGCTGGCACGATTATGAGTATTACCACAAGCGCGCGTTTTAACGAGGCAATCCTCATTGCCGCGAATTTAAACGCTTTAAAGCAGTCGCCATTATCAATATTGGTTGTGACTTTCATTTAATCACCTGCTTACTAATTTCGGTATTACTTATTATTATTAATATATTCCTCAAACATATCCGCAAGCTCAGATGCCGATTTAACGCATTTATTAAAAACGCCTGACACTCTCATAACTTTTTCATTAAGCAGTTCAAAAACCAGCTTATCAGGCTCATTTTCAAATTCCAGCTCAAGCGCTGCTGTATATGCAAGTCTTTCGTCTTCGCCATCGCCTGCCGGCGTATATTCTTTTCCGTCGACAAAAACTTTTGCGTATTTCAGCTTATCAAGGCTATACGGTCCGTTAAGTTTTGTTTCAAGCGTCAGCACGTTGTATTTTTCGACAAGGAATTGTTTATTGGTATAGTCAAAATAAACGGCGAGCATATCATTTGCGACTTTCGCAGCTTCCGTCAAAAAGCCCCCTCGTTTAAAGGCGTTGATATTTTCTTCTCTTGTTTTTTTAAAGTTTTTATATTTGCTTCCTGCTATTCTTATTCTTACAACAATTATAACTGCGGTAAGCACTAAAGCCGCCAGCAATACAATTGCCATTATTTCTTCAGTTCTGGTCATAGATGCCTCCAAAAACATTGTTGAATATTATTATATAGCCCTAAAAAAATTTTACAACAAATAAAAATAATATACGAGCAAAAATAAACACGCTTATGTAAAATCTATCCGTCCACTCTCTCTGTAGATGGCAAAACTGCGTAATTTCGGGTGATTAAGGAAAGCGTTTATTAATCTCATAATTTTATAAAATATAGAAAATTTAATATATAATTATAATATATTTTTTATTTTTTTTGGTTTATTCTTTTATTTATTAATTCTAAAAATATATTAACGAATTCTTCATTTTGCTTTAAATAAAATATTAGTTGTTCATTATTTGTTAATTCTAATTCCGAATAGCAAATTATTGTAGAAAGATTTATTTTTTGTAATGATATTAATATCAATTGCATTGGCAATTCCATTTCAAACGGGGAAAATAAGTAATTATTTTTATCTTTTATATTAGGTGGTTTTCTACCTCTATCATTAATTAAATATCTTGAACTTGGATGATTATAAAGATTTGATTCATCTACATATGCATATAAATGCTCTTGTTCAACTTCTTTTGCAAGTTCAAATAAATTTGGGTTTTTAATGTAATCATTTCTAGCCCATTCATAATTTATCTTGCCATTCCAGCCATATTTTTTACATACTTTTTTATATTCATTTTCAATATCTGGATAAGCATCTAAATTATAGTTAATAAGGTTAAGTCTTTTTTTATATTCCAAGAGTTTTCTCGCATATTTATAATCATCAACTTTTGAATATTGAACATATTTGTCTGCTAATTCAGGGTATTTATTCAAAATTTGTGCTACTATCGATATTTCAAATAATGTTCTCCAACGTGCCATTGCTCCAGACGCTGAACCATTCTCCATAAGAATGACTGCCTCACGAAAAATTTTTATACTTTTTTCATGTATTCTTAATAAAGCAAATTGAAGGCATGGTTTCTCTGGTTGCGATAAATATGAATCTAACACAGAGCCAAGTTCATATGAAAAATCATTAAAACCTTCTAATAAAGTGAATTCTTTATAATAGTTAGCAGTTATTTTTTTCCTATTATATTTATATAATCTTTGGTTACTTATATATTTTTGCCTACATAATTTTATTAAACTATTTTTCAATTTTAACCCTTTGTATAAAAATATATTTTAAATAGATATTTTATATATTATAATTATTATATATTATTTTGGAAAAATGAAATTATAATTTTTACATTAATAGTATTTAATTTTATATAATTTATTTAAAAATAGGTGGTGTTATTCAATGAGCGAAGGTTGGTTTGTATTATTTGGTGCTTTAATTGGCGCAACATTTTCCACTTTAACAACTTACTTAACCGAAAGATATAGAAACATGAATTCCTTAAATATCAAACTACGAGAAAAAAGAGAAGAACTATATTTTAAAATTTTAGATGCACTTTATTCTTGTTTAGATTCACACATAGATAACGGCCGTCTTGATTTGGATTCACTTTTTGAATTTTTTCTTTCAAAGAGGGGTGAGGTAGTTTTATATGCAAGTCATAAAATTGCATTTAAATTTACAGGTTTACTTGAATATGTTGGCGAACTTCAAGATGCTGGCATACCAGCTAATAGTGAACAACATATTAGTATTATAAAAAACAAGATGTTGCTTTTAATTAATTCAATAAGAAATGATTTTCAAGTTGACAAAAAAGAATATTTTACTGAAGATTTATAATAGGTAAGGACATTTATGTCACTGCCTTTATGACATAATTTTAATTCCTTTTCCCACCCCCAAAAGCAGCAACTATCTCAACCTCGTTACTGCCTTTTTACATTTATTGAAAAACCCTCCCCCCCACCCAAAATTTCCCAATACCATACGTATATATTTAATGATATAATTATATAAAATCATTTACAAGGGCGGTGCATTATTATCGAAGGCTTACTCGTATTACTCGGCGCTTTAGTAGGAGCGGCGGCTTCAGCATTAACAATCTATCTTACAGAAAGACACAGAAACAATAATGCCTTAAACACAAGGCTGCGGGAAAAAAGAGAAGACCTGTATTGTAAGATAATCGACGCGCTTTATAATTGTCTTGATTCATATGTGGACAGTAAAAATTATGACCTCGATACCCTTTTTAATTTTTACATATCAAAAAGAACAGAAGTCATTTTATACGCAAGCTATAAAATAGTCCGTAAATTCAGAGACTTGATTGAATTCATAGGCGAAACGCAAAGCTCGGGCGCATACATAAACAGTCCGGAACGCATAACCATGATACGCGAAAAAATAGTGCTCTTCATCAACGCCGTAAGAAACGACCTTATAGCCGATAAAAACGAACATTTTGACGAAGGCATATAAAAGACAGCCAATACACTCTTGAACTATCAATAACCTCATGTTATAATATTAAAAATTAAATACCAAACTGCCGGGTGAACACCTACCGCAAAACAAAGGTTTTTTGTTTGCGGTATTTTTTTAGGAGGTGCAAAACTTTTGAATTATCTTTGGCCTATTTTAATAGTAGTCGGCGCCAATACGCTCTATAACATCGTGGCGAAATCAACTCCCGCAAATGTAGATACGTTTGCCTCGCTTGTTATCACTTACACTGTCGCGGCGATTTTATCTCTGATATTATTTTTAACCACTTCCCAGACAAAAAACTTTGCGGAAGAATTCAGTAAAATAAACTGGACGTCAATTGTTTTCGGTTTTTCTATATTAGCGCTTGAATTCGGCTACATCAACGTCTATCGCGCGGGATGGAAAGTAAGCACCGGCTCTCTTGTCGCAAACATAACGTTAGCGTGCGTGCTGCTTCTTGTCGGGCTTCTTTTTTACAAAGAAACCGTCTCTCTGCGTCAGTTAATCGGTATGTTCTTATGCGCAGGCGGGCTTTTCTTAATAACCAAATAACATATCAGACCTATCCAAACCCCTCTCATAATTACTGTCAAATAAATCAGACCTATCCACGCCCTTTTATATATACTGCAAATATTATCAGACCTATCCAAACCCTCTCCGCGCCTCTGCCTGCTCCTGCCAGAAATTTGTAGGGAACGACCGCCATGTCGTTCCGCCTTGCTTACTGGCAAATGTATTCATACCTATCAGCACCCTCATATATTCATTCCCCAAAATTAGTTTTCCGTGCATAATTTTTCCAGTATCGCGCATACTATGCTCATAACAGAAAAATCTTCCACTTTCTGTTTCCAATTCTTAAAGCGGCAGAGTGTCATATTAATTGTATTGTTTCATCTCATCACATCGATATCCGGGCTCTGCCTTTTTAATTTACACGAAATTAAGCAAATATTAAGAATGCCGTTAAAAAACTAACCTATTATGAGTGCAGTTTTAAAATGATTATTAAATATATGAACATTTTTTAGGTTATTTTTTGTTGAAGTGTAACTGTTTACAGTGGTTTTATGTAAACGATTATGTGTTTTTTCGCAATATTTGTCTCTTTTTAAAAACACGCAGTGTTTTGGGCAAAATAAAAGAGTTGATAATTGCCTACAACTCTTTATAATGTAACTAAACCTGTCTGATTGTGATGAGAATCAACACATTCACTTTTTCCCTTTGAAAGTGGTTTTATATCTCATCTCTCTCTGTCGAAGCCATACCTACGCTGACAGAGCGGTCTGAGAGGGAAACGAGGGGGTAAAACTCTGTTTTTCCGTTTTTAAGAGAGTGTTTTTATCCCCCCGTAGGATTTTATGCAAATACATTATAACACTGTTACAAAATAATGCCAGCATTATCTGGCTTTATTTTGTATTTTTTTTAACAATTTAATAATTTATTAAGGTTTCATGTATACAATATGCAGCTTTACAACGCAAATAAATTGTATATTTAAAATACCTCAAATAACCTCAATGCTTTCTCCATCCCCCAGCGAGCCTTTATTATTTTTCTCATCAAAACTGCCGCTGCTTATGCTGTCAGGCTTGCGCTTAATATACACCTTCTGCTGATGCCTTGTATAATGCGCAATGCCCAAAGCCATTATGTGGTCGTCATGCGCACCTGCCTGCGCTTCAGGTTTTCCTCTCTCATTTCTTACAAAAGTAAGCATCTGCTCAAGCGTTTTCTTGTCGTTAATTGTCTCTATCCCCTCTTTTGTGCTAAGCGCTTCAACTAAATTATCAACAAGCGGCTTTCTTGTCGCTGTGTTTGTATTAAACCCATACGAGCGCGCATACTTCTCAAGGTACGTATCCGCACGTTCTCTAACATACAAATTCGGGTACCCCAGCCTTGCCAGTCTTTCCACAATAAACGTCCCACCTGCATTCGTCTCAACGCTTAAAAGCGCGCAGTTGTAATACATCCCCAGGCAGTATATCTGGTCGCAAAACTCATGCGCGTCAAACTTATGATTCAGCACCGCCATTTGCGTTAGAGTCGTATTGTCAATTACCTGCCCGCAAAACTCATCGCTGCCCTCTCCTGCCGTGTCCGCGCCTATCACGTAAAACTGCTCTTTCTCGGGTTTCTTATACAGCCGTATATATCCGTACTCATCCTCAACAAGGCGTATATCGCTGATGCGCGGCTCCATAGTGTATATGTCATTGCTCATAGTATAATCAAATCTGTAAGTCTTGAAATCACAGACCTCCCGCAACCTATGGGCGATAAGCTCCTTATCAAATATAGTCCTGCCCGTAACTCCCCACTCTCCCAGGCAGTACACGCTGTAGTAATACGGATCTGTTTTCTCAAACGCTTTTAAGACTGATACCGCCTCGTCTGTTAGAAATCTGTTATCCTTATATGTACTCTCATGCACCGTGCAGTTAAATGGCCGCTCGTCAAAAAACCTTCTCTTAATCCAATGCAATATGCTCACAGGGTTAAACGTAAGTATAATTTGACTATAATCGCTCGGGCGCTCCCGGCATCTTATGTCAAGCTGGTTAAAATCAGCCTCGCCAAGCTCCGTTGCTTCCTCAATCCAAATATCAGTTATTCCGTAAATGCTCTTCAGCTTTTCAACATCGTCAAGGCCCGAAAACACAATGCTGTTTCCGTTCTTATGTTTAATAGTCATATCCGTTTTATTTATCTCAAAATCATTCACATCAAAGTGCGAGCCAATCTGCGCGCGCATCTGCGCAAAACAGCTTTCCCTAATAGTGCGCGCCACTTTGCGAACAACGAGGAACTTATGCGCCCGCCCTTCTGCGCAGCGTTCCAG
The DNA here is from genome assembly GCA_002423395.1 of Eubacteriaceae bacterium UBA6119. Lineage (GTDB taxonomy): Bacteria > Bacillota > Clostridia > Eubacteriales > UBA1433 > UBA1433. The sequence goes on along the minus strand of DIVZ01000006.1, from coordinate 11,390 downwards.
TATTTTCCGTCCGGCGAATATGCTTTTTCCGCTGCCGCCGCCGCCTTTCAGCACCAGGTATCTGCTCTTATCCATATAAAGCGGAATAAAAGCGACATTGCTGCTCTCCAGCAGCCCCATTTCCCTACTCGATAGCTCTATACTCATTCAGCACAGCCGTTATTCTTTGCGCCTGTTCATCCAGCGTTGGCGTAACGGTCATATCAACCTTAATCGTTTCCGCCTCTCCGGCAAGGCTTCTTATTTCCTTAAAGGCGGCGATGGAATCACTCGCGTTACTCAAGGCTTTCGTAAACAGGCGGTAGATAAGCAAATCCTGATATGTAAGCACACCCTTAAAGCCTGCGGCGCGCAGTTCTTTTTCAAGAGCCTCGTTTTTTATTTTAGTCGCGAGCACGTTTTTCGTCACATCGCGCATTTTGGTGTTGCGTTTTTTATTTTCATGTGATAAAAGACGTCCCTTCTCCAGCGCTTCTTTAGACACATTCTCAAAGTTATTCGTTTTTTTCAAATTTGTATTTTCCATATCAGCCTACCATTTTATCCTGTTAGTTATTCTCATTCTTTTTTGTTGTGACTCTCCCGCAAGGAAGCGTATCATTTTAAAGGAAGGGTTTCTTCTTTTATCGTCAGACAATGCTCTTTGAAATAATTTAAATACAAGCGCCTCCTCCATTGTGAGGGTTATATCAAAACCCGCCTCTTTGATAAGCTCTAAAATATTTCTTTGCTCAATATGGTCTGTGAACACTGTCTGCGCTATATCGCGCAGTATTTTTTTACGCTTTAATACGGCATTTCCCAACGCAGTGCCTTTTTTCGCGTTTTTTATCAGTTCTTCTTTTGTAAAATCGCCCGGTTTAAATCGTCCTTTGTTTTCCATTCTTTTCCCTCCTTATTTAACAGCCGATTATGTTGTTCCGTTTTTAGGCAATAAAAAAACAGCCGCTAAGCTGTCTTTTTAGTATTTATTTTTTCACGGTATCACATTAACACATTACAACGTCCCCCGCGTGCCCTAGTTGAATAATACTAAATATAATTTTGTTATAGAATTGATATTATTGTATAATTAACTTGAGGTGATATCAATGTGGGAAAAACTTTATGATGAAAAAGGAAATCTAAAATACGAAGGTTATACAAAATTAGACGAAGAGAATAAAATGGTTTTACCTTTTGGTATCGGAATAAGATATTATGAAAATGGCGTCAAATATCTTGAGGGAATTTTTGCTGATTGGTTTATAGAAATAGGTCGTGAATATTATCCTTCAGGCGTATTAAAATTTGAAGGTGAATATAATAAAGGTCAACGCAGTTATTATGGTCCTCGTTACTATGCAAGGGGTAATTATTATAGAGAAAACGGCTCGCTCTGGTTTAGTGGTATATATAAAGTTAATAAAGTCGGCTCAATGAATTATCCTTTAATAAGTGTTCCTAATATATTTTATGATGGAATTGAATATGACGAACAGGGCAATCAAATAATACATTTGCCAAAAGATTTTAATATGTTTTGAAATAATCATTAAAATTTAATATTAAAAAATAAACAGCTATTAAGGCTGTTTTATTTTTTTACAAAATGCAATATAAACTCATTTGAAGATTATTAATGCAAATGTTGACTTATTGTATGTAGACTTATAGTATTCGGATATTACACTATTATATATAGCGAGGTGAACAGTTTGGACATTATTAAAGTTTTTGGAAATAATCTACGCAAATATAGGACAGAAAAAGGATTATCACAAGAGGAGTTTGCTGAAAAATGCGGTATGCATCGAACATATATCAGCGCAATTGAATGTTATCGTAGAAGCATTTCATTAGAAAACGTGCAGAGAATTGCAGATGCTCTAGCTATTGAAACTTTTTTATTATTTAAAGAAAGTTAGGTTTAAATTTATGGAAAAAACAAAAATGGAATTATTTTTAGAATTAGCTCAGCCAGATAAAAATGGTATCAGCCGTTGGGTAGATGTCACAGAATTTGTTGGTGAATATGCTGATTTGAAATTTGGCAATGGTGCTGATTGGGCACGTAAAGAATCACAACTTGCAAAAAAATATATAGTTGAATTAGATAAAAGTATAACCAAGGGAAATAGAAATGATAGAGTCCGATTAAATGGTTTTAATAATAATACATATTCTCAGAGTATAACAGCAGATATTAAAAAAAATATACAATCCAGACGATGCGTGATACTTGGCACTTCTAAACCTGAAGTTGATCATAAAAATGGCATGAAAAATGATGATCGTATAATGAATAATTTAAATCAAAAATTATCGGATTTTCAGCCATTAAGCAAAGCTGCAAATGATGCAAAACGTCAATTTTGTAAAGAGTGTCGGAAAACAGGCATTAGATATGATGCAAAGCTTCTTGGTTATCCAATGTCATACTATAAAGGCGATAAAATTCATGATAAAACGGAAACAGGATGTGAAGGTTGTTATTGGTATGACCCTTTAGAGTTTAAAAAACATTTAACCTTCTCAAAATAAATTATATATTTATTTTACTTTTTTAAAGACCATAATATATTCATGTTTAAATATATAAAAATCACTTGCTAAAGCTCTATATCTCCATATTTGCTTCTGGTTTAATTTGCCTTTTGTTTCTTCAAAGTTTTTAACAATTATAGCTTTTAATTTATAACCTCTATCTAAAAATAAATTCATACATTTAAAACCAAGCGGTACAATTTCACTATTTAAGTACATGTCACCAATTACTATTGCACAATATCTGTTTTTCTCCAAAACACCGCAAGCATTATCAATAACTTTGCCGAAACCAAATAAAAACTCTTCAATTGAATTAGCATTAGACAAATCTCTTTTATCTTCACTAAATTTTATTATGTTCCAATAGGGCGGATGAAAAATAACAAATTGAACATTTCTAATTTTAAAATTCTGTAATACTTTATTTAAGTTAAAAGTTCGGCTATCATCTATATATATTTCAATTTTATTATCAGGGTTAATTTCTTTTGGTATTCGGTTTTTAGCTTGAATTGCTATCTCTTCTAATAATTCAATGCCTATCCCGTTTCTACCAAGATATTTTGCCTCAATTAACGATGTTCCACTGCCAGCAAACGGGTCCAATACCCAGTCATTTTTTTTAGTATATCTTTTAAATAATTGGTATGGTATTTGCGGAATAAAATTACCGTGGTAACTGCCAGAGTGCATACCCGAATTATCCCTTTTATCTATTAACCAAAGAGTATCAGTATATATTTCATTATAATTTTTCCAATTTGCAATATCTAAATCATTATATTTAGCCATAACCTTTACCTTTTAATTAAACAATGTAAATATTCTATTGTTGAATCAGCTTTGTGATTACGATTTTCTTCTTTATCAGCTCTAAATCGTTTATATTCTTTCGTGAATAATGAATATCGTCCATAACTACTCATTATTTTTTCAATAACTTCGATTGGCATTAAACCTTCATTATTATAACTTAAAAATATGTAATTAAAATTTGCATTCTTAATTACATCCTCAAACGCATTTGTTACAGTACGCTTAGAGCAAAATTCACTTTTTTGTTTACTGCTTTCTCTTAAACCAGTTACTCCAAATAATTCGGGATTATCATATAATGAAATTGTCTCAAGTACATGATAATTTGAACAGTATTGTCTTGCATTATATGGAGGGTCTAGATACAAAATATGACCTTCAATTTTATTTATTAAATCATTTATATTTTCATTGTAAACTTTGCAATTTTTATCTCCAGGAATTATAGGCAAAAGGTCAAGTTTGAATGTCTTTTGTGCTGATTGTTTAATGTGTTTTAAAAATGCGCCATATACTGAAGCAGTATTAGCATATTTATCAATTGAATTAAGAAGGCTTGATAATAAGTAGTAATATTCACTATCTAATATTTCGCCATTTAATCGTAGTTTTTCTAATTCCAATCTTATGCTATCACATTTTTTGCCATTTTCATCAGTAAAATAATTGCGTCCAGAACCTGAGCCAGAGCAATAATTATTGTAAATAAATCCTTCAACGCCAGGAAGGTCATTAATATAATTAAATTTTTCAATATTAATAGGTGGGGTATTTTCAATTAAATGCCTATTTAAAACATAACTATAATGTTGAATATCATTTGCAATAACTGTATAGCCTAATTCTTTAAATGTGCTGCCAACAATGCCGGTACCCGCAAATAAATCAGCAAATATTTTCCCTTTGTTGTTTTCAATTCCAACAACTACTTCGATAGTTTCTTTTAAAAAATCTATAAGTGAATATTTTGAGCCAATATAATTCATAAGAAATCTCCATTTCCAATGTTCATATTGCCACAAAACTATAACTTAATCAAGTTAATTAAAATATTTTTTCAAGGAACACCTCCCCCCCTAATTCCCCCTATTCTTATAAAGTATGTAAAAAAACTTCCTTCTCGCTTTGTAAAACTTATTTCTTCCGCATGGCATATTCAGCGCGTGCCGCAGGTAAGTATACCCCGCCCCCTCGGTCACGTTTCTAAGTATGTATCCGTCTATCTCATCGTCGGCTTGCCTTGCCGCACGCTCTATAAGCTCTATGTTCGTGCGCAGTTGCGCTGCCGCCATGGCTTTTTTCGCCGTGCTGTCGCTAATATCCGTGCCTTTAGGCATTGCGCTTATTCTGCCGCTCGCAACCGAATATATGTCGCGCAAACGCTGTTTCATCTCACCGTACTGCAAACAAAAGTAATACAGCTCACGATACGCCCTGGGGCTTATCTCATACATATCAAGCTTCAAATCTCTCCGATCAGGCATTTTTTCGCCTCCGTTTTATAAAATTTGTAACAAAATCTTGCGCCGCGCATATTATGACTACGAAGCCTGCCTTGTACCGCGTTTGGAACAAAGACTGTTCGCCCCGGCGGTATATGCGTACGACTTCTTAATTTTTGCCTGCGGCCTGTTTTTTCTTTGCAATTGAGCATATGCCGTATATGATGCGCGATTTATACGCTTAATTCCTCGTTTACTTTTTCTTTTTTAATAAAGCCGGCCATGTAAGCAGGATTATAATTTTCGCAGATTTTATCATAAACGCATGCAAGCACTTTGCAGTTATAAGGATTTCTATGCCAGTACTTGCCTCTTCGTATTTCTTTCGCTATGCGTATCAGCTCCGCTTTTTTTTCCGCAAGTTCTTTATCTGTTTTTCTTATCTTATAAATAGAGGTTTTGCTCTCGTCATACCATTCATAGCAGCGTTTTATATAATCTTCATTTGACTCGTTTTGTCTTAGTTTAATTGTAGGCTTTTGGCAAACCGTGTAAATAAGCTCGTTTGCGCCCGTGCCTATCATGTAAATCATAATCTGATCGTCTATTTTAAGCTTTTCTTCGAAATCTTCGCCGGCGGCTCCATACATTGTTTTATGTTCAATAACAATATTTCCTTTGCTTATTCCGTCAACTTTTCCTTTTAAGTAAATTCCCTGGCATAAGCGCGTTTTAAACTCAGTTTCAGTTTTATCGCAGACGATTTTTGGCAGTATGAAATTTTTAAAAGCTTGCGCCATAGCGTCTGTTTTATCGTTCGTTTTCTCAAATTCTCCCGTTTTAACAATACTTGAAATTTTAGAGTGATAATTTCGCCCCACAGCGTAAGGCTCATACTCTTCTATAGGTTTTAAGCAGTCTATAAACTGCAGCTCGTAAAGCCTCCTGCAGGACTTATATGCCCTTACCTGTGATGCTGTTAAGTAAATGGTTTTATTATTAGACAATTTTCTCCTCCGTTCGCAATTTTGTATACGTTCGCATACAAAATTAGTATACTTATTTATTGACATATATTTAACTAATATATATAATCATTTATGATATAAGAGGGAATTAAGCTGATATAGTCAGACGGGAAATCGGCTTTCTTCTTTCTTTTTTTATTTGACGCATTTTGATGCGCATGAGTAAATATCGTTTATGTTTTGGATAATGCACTCTTCTTTGTTCGCGTAATGTTTGCAGAAAAAATCTTTTCGCACTATCATGTTCGCGTCCGTGCGCTCGCATCTTATAAAAAGAAAGCTTTCGCCGTAGTCTTCAGAATAGGTGCAGTTTTCACATGATTCCATTTGGTTCTCCTTCATTGTTTGTAATTTATTTTCCTATATCTAATCGCCGATAGCCCCATTATCGCAATGCATATGCCACTTTGTATAACGGTGCGCTTAAACGAAAAATAATTCGCGCCGTCAAGCGTTCCGAAAAGAATAAAAAAAGCAAAAGCCGCAAGAGTAAAATATATGTATTTTTTAATGCTCATTATCTATTCTTATCCCATGCTTGTTATATTTAACGTGATTGCGCTTTCTTTGTTTTCTTTGCTCGTACTCGCATATCGGGCATATAAATGGTTTGGTAAGGTCATAAAGCGCGCTGATGTTGTATGTCCTTCCGCAGGCGCAGGTAGTGTACAGCCTGCCCTCTTTTATGGTAACGTCAATCATATTCACCTCCGGTTATTTAGTAATTAAAGGAAACTGATTAAATATAAAAAGCCGATATTTGCAGTAAAAATTAATATGTGTCTTGATTTAAACAACTGAAAATAACTGATTTATTGATAATAGATTTTCAATAATGTAAGATATCCGCAGACTAACAGAAAACTTTTGAGAACATTTCAATTTATATAATCAATGGTAAATTTATTGATATATATCGGTTATCCGATATCGCAGCTTAAAAAAATATTCGTCCACATTTTCTAGCTCCAGCAGAATTACAGCCTTTATTATGTCGTCATGAGTGAAATACCGCTTGCCTGAAAGCTTTTTTGATAAAGATGATGGTGAAATTCCTGCGTATTTTGCGTATTTTTGATATGTACCGTACTTTGCTATGATTCTCTTTTTCAGCTTGTCCCTATAAAAAACAAACCTTTCCATTTCCTTGCCTCCTTAATATCGGTTATCCGATATTATTATAATATACCTGAAAAATAAAAATGTCAACGGTTTTATGAAATATTTTCCAAAAAAGTATTGATTTATTTCGGTTTTCCGTATAATATATAGTCATCGTATAATCATAGATAATGTAATAAAAATTTTTGAGGTACATGCAAATGCAGACTTTCGCAGATCGCTTAAAGCAAGCGCTTACGATGCGGGATAAAACGCAGGGCGATTTAGTAAAAGCAACAAACATTTCCCAATCATCCATAAGCGATTATTTAAACGGAAAGTACAGACCAAATCAGTTAAAAACATATTTAATAGCAAACTATTTAAACGTAAGCTATGAGTGGCTTTTGGGCTTCGATAATAATATTGAAGCGAAATCCGCAAGAGATTTAAGAATTATCGATATCGGAGAGATAGTAAAAATTCCGGTTTACGGGCGTATTCCTGCAGGCATACCCATTGAGGCAATAGAAGACATAATTGATTATGCCGAAATATCCAGAGATTTATACAAGGAGGACAGGCAATTGATAGCTCTTCGTATAAGCGGAGACAGCATGTTGCCGGACTACAAAGATAACGATACTGTGATAATTGATAAACGTCCCGACTGTGAAAATGGTCAAGACTGCGCCGTGTACATCAACGGATTTGATGCAACGCTGAAAAGAGTAGTAAAACAAGAGAACGGACTTCTGCTTCAGGCGTTAAACCCGGCGTATGAGACAAAATTTTATCCGTATAACGGAGAAGAGTCGGTTAATATATTAGGCGTTGTGGTTCAATTGATTAGAAAACTTAACTAAGACAGCTTTAAGCTGTCTTTTCCTATAGAGATGGTGAAATATGAATGAATTTTACATTAAAAAATTTGAAAACGAAGATAGAATCAAAGAATTAAACCCAAAGCAGACTCTTAAAAACGCAGGTTTTAAAAAAAACATGAGTCTTGCCGATATCGGTGCGGGAACCGGAATATTTACTTTTGCGGCCGCTAAAATAAGCAAAAACCACATTTACGCTTTTGATGTATCCGATGAAATGATAGAGATACTGACCTTCCGTAAAAATAAATTCAAAGCGCATAATGTCGTGATAAAAAAAGTCACCTCCCCCTCTCTTCCGCAGTCCGATAATTCGTGCGACTGCGCCGTAATGTGCTCTGTTCTTCATCATCTTGACAATAAAGAATTTATGCTCAGCGAAATCCACAGGATACTTAAGCAAAACGGAAGGTACATATCGATTGATTTCCACAAATCAAAAACTCCCTCGGGTCCGCCCGAGCAGTTTAGAATGTCGGAAGAAGAGATTATTACGCTGTGCGAAAACGCAGGTTTTTCGGTAACTGACAAATACTGCTTGGGAGAAAATTTCAACTGCATTATTTTTCAGGTTGAGCAGACCTAATCAAACAAAAAAGACAGCTTATATTGATGTTATTAGATTTCTGAAGATATATTATAGTGAATAAATAACTATGATAATCATATTGTTAAAATTTTACCCTCACTATTTAATTACGTCAGCATATTTTAGAACTGGATTGGCACTGCTTGCATTCCAGGCAATGAACAGGTTTTTTCTCATTATTAAGCAGATGAAAAAGACCCCAATTGCGAATCTCCTTCATAATGGATACCATACTTAAACCGAGTTTGGTCAGTGAATATTCCACTCTGCGCGGATTTTCATTATAATCTATTCTCAGTACCAAACCGTCTTCTTCCAGCTCTCGCAGCTGGCTTGTAAGAACTTTCTGGGAAATATCAGGAATTACTCGTAAAAGCTCGCCGAAACGAATGTTTTCACATGCAAGCAATTCTTTTATTATAATCAGTTTCCATTTTCCGCTTATCATAGACAACGTTACTTCAATAGGGCAGCTTTCTGTAATCACAAAATATCCCTCCGATAAAAATTAATAAATACAACCGGTTACGAAAAAGTATCTACTTGAATATTATTTATTAAAATTATATATTAGATTTAAAGCAAAAGTCAAATGAGTGTTTTTCTTATTGCTATTAAATGATTTTTGCAAGACAAATATTTTGTCTGTTAAATAAAATTTATCTGGAGGTTACTTATGGAAAAAAATAAATATGTCGGAAAGATTGATGATCTTGCCCAAGTTGACGTTTCTGATTTTATACCAAATGCCGAAAAACGCATTGTATTCGGTCCTGGTCAGTATTGGGACAGTCACGTTATGCGCTGCTTTAAATTAAACCCCGGCTCCGTAGCTCCGCCCAATATGCACCCATGGGAGCATCAGGCGCTATGCGTCGGAGGCAAGGGGAAATTTGTTATCGACAAAATAGAATATGACATAGAGCAAGGTTATTATATGCACGTTCCAAGTAATATAGGACATACATTCTGGAACACTTCAGAGACCGAACCGCTTATTATAATCTGCATTGTTCCAAAAGAAGGCGACAGAAACCCATTATACTGCTAAAAGTGTTACACTCAAGAACTAACAGCAATCTATAGGATCAAACTAATATAATTATTAATAATTACACTAGATATAATAAAAGAATCCTTTATGAAGGATTCTTTTTATTTGCATTAAATTCTATTTAATATATACACAAATTAATAAGATTTCGCGTTTTGCCCTAACCCCAAAAACTCTTTATACTTTTCGATGTCCCTGCTTGCCTGCTCGTATCCCATATCAAAACTTTTGTAAAGCTTGCCGTAATCCGTCTCCCTGCTGGAAACAGGCATAACGTCGGGGTATACCAAAAACGCTTTGCCCTGCTTTTCAAGCTCTTCAAGCTCGTCCAGCGTTTTGTTGTATTTAACGTGCCTGTATTTTATTGCCTTAGCTACAAACGGATATTTCCAGTATCGGCTTTTAACAGTCATTTTTATTTTAACGCTTTTCTTTCGGTAGCCTTTAGGTCTGCTGAGTATCACAAAAAACTTCTCGTATCCGTCGTATTTAGCTATGTCAAGCGCAATTCCGCCTCCTACTCCTCCGTCTATATACTCATCATCGCCTATAGTCGTTTTAGGCATAAAAAACGGCATCGAAGAAGAAGCCCTGACGATATTCATAAGGCTTGAAATATCAGTAACATCATTTTTTGAGAAATATTTCATCTTTCCGCGCCTCATATCAAACGCGCCTATGCGCATCTGCGCGGGGTTTTCCATAAATGTCTTAAAATCAAACGGAAGGCTTTCTTTTGCGTAAGCCGTCTTTCCGTAAATGTAATCCGAATTAAAATAACCGTGCCCTTTAAAGAACGATCCCCAGCCGCCGAAGTTTTTATCGTTAACCAAATCAACAAAGCTCCGCCTAGCTCTTGCTATATCTCTTGATATATAGTTTACGCAGTGCGTTGCCCCTGCGGATATTCCCGCGGCATAGTCAAAATATATTCCTTCCTCCAAAAGAGCGCACAGCACAGCCGCCGTGTAGCTTCCGCGCATTCCGCCGCCTTCAAATATTAAAGCCGTATCAAATACATTATTACTAATTCCCATATCTCGCTCCTTAAAAACATTACCGGAATATTATATAACAAATTCTGCCCCGTATTATGTAAAATTTAATCGCATAAATAAAAAAGCGGTTTGCAAAATTTTACTAACCGCTATATGCATAGTTTTATTACAGCATATTAACCCATGTCGCTTTACTGAAATAATTTAATAATATTTTTATAATCTTAAATAAACATCATTAAAATAAAGCCAATGATAAAGCCAATTAAAGCTCCTGTCCCTGCCGATTTTGAGGGTCCGGGTTTTTCGCTCTTCCAGACCAAATATAATATTAAGCCTACAATTGGAATGAAAAAACCTAAAATTGCATAACCTGTACTAGGTTCTAAATCTTCTTTGTTATAATTTCTTTCATGGTTAGATTGATAGTTATAGGCATTTGTTGACTGATCATTGGAATATTGCGTTTGTGAAATATTTTGTGATATTGGATATCCGCACGACGGACAAGCGCCTGCTCTATCAGATACTTCTTTTTTGCATTCAGGACATTGTATAATAGCCATATTATAAACCTTTACTAATATATCATATAACTTTTGAATATATACAAAGTAATAAAATTTAATATAAATTATATCATATGTAATTTATATGTTTCAAGATATAAACATATTGTTGTAATATTGACTATTTTACGTATTTAATTATAATCATATAATTAAATTTTAATGGTTATTATAGATAATCCTATTATAAAATTGCTTTCTGCAAAAAAATCATATCAAATTGAATAAAACTGGTACCGCTTAATTTAGTAATTTGCTGTTTCGATACAGAGTAATCCAACAAAAAAACCGAACTTTCAAATAAAGTTCGGATTTTACACGAATGGTGGGCCTTCAGGGACTCGAACCCCGGACCAACCGGTTATGAGCCGGTTGCTCTA
>DIVZ01000005.1:382427-777810 GCA_002423395.1 Eubacteriaceae bacterium UBA6119 | reverse complement strand
TCGAAGAAACGGCGGCGGACGGTCAAAGCGTATGCGAGGTTTTGGGCGATGACATAAAAGGCTTCTGTTCGGCGCTTGCAGGTCAGGAAGGCGCAAAGTCTTATCGCGACAAATGGCGTGAGCAGTTAAATAATAATATTGCTAAAAAATTAGGCAAATAGGAGGATAAAATGAGCATACAAGATATCATAGAAGGAAAAAAACAGTGGCGGACTCATATGGCTAGAGTTAAGGCTCTCCCTGCGGATTATCAGATTGTTTATAGGGAAATACAAAATTATCTTTTTAAAGTCGGTCCTGTTGAATTAACAGAGAGTACAGATTTGCTTTCGGGGATTGTGGATCTTTTTGAGGAAGGCTCGGCATTGAAAAAAGACGTTTTGCAGGTAACGGGTAAAGATGTTGCGGCTTTCTGCGATGACTTAATAAAAGACTGTAAAACATACGCTGACACGTATTTAGAAACTGCCAATAAAGAAGTTAACAAAGCCATGAAAAAGTATTCGGATAAAATAAAGTAAAGGCAGCGCTTCGTTATGGAAAAAGCAATTGAAGTTAAAAGTCTTAAAAAGTCCTTTAGGGATACAGAGGTTTTAAAAGGCGTCGATTTTGAAGTGGAAAAAGGCAGCATTTTAGCTTTGCTCGGAAGCAACGGAGCGGGCAAAACAACTGTAGTCAACATTTTATCAACGCTTCTTGCGCCCGACGGCGGAAGCGCAAGCGTCTGCGGCTTTGACGTTATTACTCAGCCGGAAAAAGTGCGCGAAAATATCAGCCTCACCGGGCAGTTCGCTGCCGTGGACGGCATTCTTACAGGACGGGAAAACCTTATATTTATAGCGAAGCTGCGGGGTATTAAAAATTTCGCGCAGACCGCTGAAGACATGCTAAAGCGCTTCGGACTCAGCGATGCGGCAAATAAACGTGTAGGTAATTATTCCGGCGGTATGGTACGCAGACTCGACATCGCCATGAGCCTTGTCGGTTCTCCCGCTGTCATCTTTCTCGATGAACCGACGACCGGGCTTGACCCGGAAGGTCGGCTTGAGGTGTGGAAAACCGTCAAGGATCTTGCGAACAGCGGCGTGACAATCTTGCTGACAACGCAGTACCTTGAGGAGGCAGAACAGCTTGCCGACAGAATTGCAATCCTGCACAGCGGCAATATCATTGCCAACGGGACGCTCGAAGAACTTCAAAAGCTGTTCCCGCCCGCAAAAGTTGAATATATCGAAAAACAGCCGACACTTGAGGATATTTTCCTATCGATCATCGGTAAAAAGGAGGAAAAATAAATGAAAAACACAACGGGCGTACTGTTCGGGCGTTTGATGAAGCACATTCTTCGCAGTCCCGATACGATAATTACAGTAGCGCTTATGCCGATTGCAATGATGCTGATGTTTGTCTATGTATTCGGCGGCGCGGTAAAATTGAGTTTGGCAGGTAATGTAAATTATGTAAATTACCAACTGCCCGGCATCCTGCTGATGGCTGTTGCGTCCGGTATAGCCTACACAGCAATGAGGTTGTTTATGGACTCGCAGCAAGGGCTTTTCGCGCGGTTTCATTCCATGCCAATCAAACGCTCGTCGGTGCTTTGGAGCCATGTGCTTACCTCGCTTATTTCTAATATGCTTACTATCGTTATCATCTTCATCATCGCACTGGTTATGGGCTTCCGTTCAAGCGCAGGTATACTTGCATGGCTCGCGGTAAGCGGAATACTCGTGCTGTTCACGCTGGCGCTTACATGGGTTGCCGTAATTCCTGGTATTACGGGAAAAACTATGGAGGGCGCGACCGGTTTTTCCTACCCGCTGATTTTCCTGCCTTTTCTCAGTTCCGCCTTTGTACCAACTGAAACAATGCCTAAAGTCATCCGTGTGTTTGCCGAAAATCAGCCCGTAACGTCGATAGTCGATTCGATACGTTCGTTGTTAAATTCCGAGCCTGTCGGAAATGACATATTTATCGCCCTTGCATGGTGCGCAGGAATAATAATTATCGCATATATCTTTGCAATGAGGGCGTATAAAAGGCGTATATAAAATATAGCCCTAAAATCAAAGTATAAAAGTGAAATATAAATGTATAAATAAGATACCATACTAATTTCCGCATGGTATCTTTTTTCAGATATTTTTTAAATATTTAGAAGAAAGTGAATATTAAGAACATCTTATTTAAAAAGAAAATCTTTTGCTATAATAATAAATTCATCCCGATTAGACAATAATGCCGGATGTCCTCCCTCCTTGAATATATGCATTTTACCGCATTCAAATTTTTCAATTAACTTTGAATATGTATGCTCATAAAAGTCAGGATTGACAAATTTCACAAATTCATCTCCCCTGCTGCCTGTAAGCAATATCGGGGCATGCAATTTGTTTAACGGCTTATGAAAAAATTCCCCTATAAATTTTGCGTGTTCTAAAATCGCTATTGTGTCATTATCAACAACGCTTTCCCAATCTTCGCCATGCATTGCATAATAAAAAGCCTTTGCGTCCTCATTCTTCTTTGACAATTCTCGCTCTTTTATTATATCTTGAACGAATTCTTTTAATGGAACTTCTCCTTCAAAGCTGTCAGCAATTATTTTGTTTACCAAGTTTGGTCGTTCTAAAGCCACATTAATAGCTGTTAACGCACCTCCGCTGCTGCCAATTATATTTACTTTTTTATAGTGGGCTTGTTCTAAAAACTCTATAACTTGCAAAGCTTCATCAAACCATAAATCAGATGCAAATTTTTCTATTCTATCTGATCTGCCGTGACCGAGAAAATCAATTAGAACAACTTTGCAATTTATCGCGAACGGTTCTATCATATCAAGAAACATTTTTGAAGAGGCAGTATTGCCATGGAGAAAAAGCAGCGGTATTCCATTACCATATTCTTCAAAGTAACAGGATTTATTATTGTATTTAAAATATGGCATATTGTCCTCCTGTCATATTTTCTTTAGCTATATATTCAAACATTTCATTTAAAAAATCTGTAATAAATTATTAAGCAATACCTAATTGTATATAATTTAATTTTAGCAAAAAAATCGGCAAAAACCTTAGGATTTTTGCCGAATTGTAAATTATATGGTGGAGACGAAGAGATTCGAACTCTCGACCTTACGGATGCGAACCGTACGCTCTCCCAGCTGAGCCACGCCCCCACAAGTCTATATTATTTTAGCACATAAAACAAAAAAATCAATTATAAATTAAAAGGAGCTTTGGTTTAAAAGCTCCTTTTATAAGTAAAGCAATTATAAGAATTAAATATTAAGCTTCGGCCTTTGCGGTTTTCCCCGCCGTGCCAGTATATAATATACTGTAATCCGCGGGGCGTTTGTCGAAAATAAGCGTTATCAGCCATACAACAACCGATAAAATCAACACCGCGTATATAGGCTGTTTATATAACACCAGCTGCGGAAGGAAACTGATTTCAAGCGCTGCATAGATTACGCCAATTATCATAACCATAGGTCCCGTACTCTTTCTTGTTGCTTTTGGAGCGAACAGAACAAGTATAATCATTATTGCCATAGGCGCAAGCATTGCGAGCAGTTTCATAAGAGTAGAAACTATTCCGCCCATTTTTAGTGCTGCAAATGCCGCAAGCACTATTGCTATTGCAATAATTATTCTAGATATAACAACCTGCTTGTGTTCGGATAAATCCGGTTTGAAATATCTTACTATTATTCCTTTTGTAATCATGGAAGTAACGCCCATAATGCAGGCTGACGCTGTGGAAACATCAGCCGCCCACAGCCCCGCAAGAGTAAATCCGGCAAGCCACGGATTGAGCGTGCCGATAACGGCAGGCAAAGCAAGTTTTGCGCTTGCAAGCCCCGGAAAACTACCCGCAGCAACCATTCCTAAGTACGCCGCAATAAAACCGGCAGGCGCCATTATACAAGCTGCGACAATGTAACCTATTTTAACCGATTTGCTGTCACGTGACGATACAACCGTCTGAAGCGCTGCGGCTCCGGAAAATGACTGCAAAAACATTGTAAAACACCATGCCATAATAGCTCCCATTCCCATTCCTCTAGTGAAATGAGTCCATGGAGTAGCTGGTTGAGTTACAGGCAGGCGAGCCTGAATGGCTGCAATTCCGCCGAAATTGTGAATTACCGCAATCACCCCTACCGTCAAGCCTAATAGAATAACGATTACGTTTACTACATTCGCAAGCGATGCAGCCCACATTCCCCCTATCAGCGATATTACACCAAACACTACAGCCGATATTATTATCGCAGTGGTAAGCGTAAACACTCCCGGCAGAAGAGCTGTTAATATGCTTCCGCCTGCGATAACCTGCAAAGCGAATACGCTAAAATTTACAATTACCTGCACTAAAACAGTTATAAGACCGGCGGCTTTGCCGCATGTCTTTTCGATAAATTCATTTATGGTAAAAAACTTTGTTTTTCGCATTCTGCCTACAATAAACACACCCGATAAAAAAGCCCCCATTCCCCATGCAAGGTCGTACCACCCTGCTGAAAATCCCCTCGTATATGCGTTTTCCGCAACGCCTACCGTTGATACTCCTCCTATTGCAAGCCCTGCAATCATCATGCAGACCAAAAACCAGTTAAGATTTTGACCCGCGAGAAGATAATTAAGCGCTTCGCCTTTTTCTTTCTGTCTTCTTAATAATACTGTCGAATACCAGGAAACAAAAAGCAAAGCAGCCATGTATAATATTACAATTACTAACGCTGTATTCATTAAAATTTCCTCCAATTTATTCGATTATTTAATTTAAACCGTTTCGTATTTTTCGTACATAGCAAAAAAATCGTCAACCGAAGAACCGGCAGGCAATCTGTTGTATTTTATGGCAAGGTCGGTCAAATCTTTTTGCACTGCCAAGTTTACAGGCACAACACCTTCCGACATTCTCTTTACTGTATAATTGTGCTCAATTTCGCCCGGAAGGAATATTTCGTTAACGCCAGGGCATTTCTTTGAGTTTTTGATTTTTTTGTAGTAATCATCTACATCTTTTTGATATTCTTCAAACGGTCTGAATTTGTTTATGTCAATGGCTAACATAAAATATCCAAGTCCCCTTCCGCTTCCTCCGGTTGCCCCGCCTGTCATTATAGCCGAAATCATTTCCATCGCAACCGTCATGCAGTATCCTTTCGGTCCTCCCAACGGCGATAATGTTCCTACTATGCCCGGAGGTCCGAGCGCCGGATTCTTATCTTTAAAAAAATCCAGCGGATCTGTGGTATCATTGCCATTTTCATCCTGTATCCAGCCTGGCGGTATGCTTTTACCGTCACGAATTGCCATTTCTATCTTGCCTCCGGCAACAGTACTGCATGCCATGTCGTACATTATTCCCGGGGACTCTTTACCTCCTGGAAATGACCAGCTGTTTGGACCGTTTCCTAAAATTGCTTCACTTCCGCCCGTCGGAGCAATAAGCTTAACCGAGCCTGATGCACTGTAACCTATAAGCCCTTCTTTTACAGCCATAAGCGAATAATACCCCGCTATGCCGAAATGATTTCCGTTTTTAGCGGCTGCAAGTCCTATGCCTGTCTTTTTCGCCATCTCTATAGCTTTTTCCATAACCATAGGAGCGACTGTTATGCCACATCCATAGTCGCAGTCAAATGCAGCGGTGCTGGCAGTTTGATTCGTAATTTTTACATTAGGTTTCGGGTTAACAACACCGTTTTGAATATCTTTTTCATACATTACAAGTCTGGGCAGACCGTGCGAGCCTACTCCTCTTATATCCGAGGCAATAAGTACATCCGCGCCCCTCACAGCGGCGTCATGCTCTATTCCAAACGATACAAGAGTGTCAATTGCAATCATTTTAGCTGATTCAATGCTGATTACTCTGTCTTGATTCAATATACACAACCTCCTTATTATGAATTTTAATGAACGCGCATTCATTGTTTATTTAACTTTTAACAGATAATAAAGAGCGTTTCAAGGAAGAAAATTCAGATAAATCGACATGGTTTTCACTCGAATTATTAATTAATATACTCTTATACAAGTTTTTCTTGTTTATTGTTGTTTTTAATAATCAGGTTTTAAAAATAACTGATTTTTTGAGTATATAAATCCTTCTTTAATATAAATAGCAGGTTATCTCAAAAAATTATGTAATAAATAAATGACACAATATTATCAAATATCCAATAATTATTGTTTTTTTATAATCTTGTTTGACAAAATATTACTTTATAATTTATATTTTTATTATTATAATTAGTATATAAATATACTGTAAGGATGATATTTAAATGTATAAGGCATTTTTTGATTTAATTACAAAATACCCCAGTGAGCCTATAGTAAAACTTGTGTATAAATACTTATACTGGGAAATTATTTCTTTAAGAATGGCGCCCGGTACAAAAATAAACATGGCTAAACTTGCGGAAGAACTTGATGTCAACCGTTCAACCGTAAGAGATGCCATATTAATGCTTGTAGAGGACAACTTGGTATATTCACAGCAAAACCAGGGCTACTATGTAAGTTATCTTAATATAAAAGAAATGAACGATATGTATTACGCAAGAAAATACATAGAATCGGGAGCGGTTAGAATATTGTGTGAAATAATTACACAGCCGCAGATAAGAAAATTTAAGCAACTGCTTGAACAAATGGAAATAACAACTGCAAATGAAGATCATATGCAGTTTTCGGCATTGGATTCCAAGTTTCATGAATTGATTGTAGAATACTGCGGCAACAATTATTTTATTAAATTTTATAAAACATTGGTGGATATTATTAAAAGATATATTTCTTTTACTTCTTTCACAGCTCTTAATTCTGACAGCACGGACAATATGACCTCTACTCTGCTTCCCCTTATGATAAGACAGCATAGTATGATTGTAAATTCTTTAGAGCTGGGGCTGCCCGACAACGCTGTAACAGTGCTTGAAAATCATTTCAATGACGCCGTAAGGCTGCAGCTGCACCCTAATTATCATATAAAATAACATTTACAAAAAAAGCGGTTGGTTATCCAATCGCTTTTATGTACTGTTATTTTTTCAGTCTGTTTATTATTTCTTCGCCGTGCTTTTTAACATATTCACTGCCCGGATACGCACCGCATTTTCTGCACTTTATATCATAAGCCGAATTAGTCACTCCGCAATCAGGACAAGTATAATCGCGCAGCATTTTATTTTCCCACTCTTCTAAGCCGTTTTCTTTAAGATATTGAAGCGAATCAAACAGCTCGATTCTGTGAGGCATTTGTTCTTTAAATTCTTTTATATGACCGCACGGATATTCTGAGCACTCAAAGCAGAAACTTATTGATTTTTGCTTTGAGCAATTTTTCATATAACAGTCACGGCAGTAATATGAAGCTCTTTCCGTTCTGCATCCGTCGCATATAAAATCTTCAACAGAGCGACCGGAACGCTGCGATAGTATTTCTAATCTTTTATTGTCTTCTTTTGTTCCTATGTAACAAGTACAGCTTTCGCAATATAAACCGCATATCCCTGCTGATTTCAACAAATCTTCATTTTTGATGTCCATTGTTTGCTCCTTTCTTGCATACTATATATTTTTTATATTATATAACATTAAAACTTATATTTATTAATAAATATACAAAAAATTATTATTCATAACAGAAAAAGCGGCAATTATAATTGCCGCTTTTTGAATGGAGTAATGGAGTTATTTATATGAAAGGGAGTTATTCGCTGTCTTGCAATGCGTCACAGCCTTCTTCTCCGGTTCTTACTTTTACAGCGTTGTCAATGTTGTATACAAATATTTTGCCGTCCCCTATTTTGCCTGTGTACAAAACTTTCTTAGCAGTTTCAATTACCGTTTGTACCGGAACTTTGCATACTACAATTTCAACCTGTGTTTTCGGAAGCAGATTAACATCAACTTTAACGCCTCTGTAATATTTTGCTGTCTGTCCTTTTTGAATTCCGCAGCCCATAACCTGTGTTACTGTCATTCCGGTTACGCCTATTTCATTCATCGCATCTTTTAAATCTTCAAATTTTTCAGGTCTTGTTATTATTTCAACTTTTGTAAGTTTTGTGTCTGATCCGAATGTTTCTTTCGGTTTTTTGTATTCGACCGGAACTGCAACCTCAATCGGAGCTTTTTCACCCGAAACATCATATGTGCTTTCAATCATTGCAACCGCTCCGCCTGCCATAGGCATAAAGTCCGCGTAACTGCTTGCCAGTCCGTGTTCCGAAATGTCGAGCCCTGCGATTTCTTCTGCCGCCGCAACCCTAAGTCCGTTTGTCTTTTTAATAATAAAGAATACTATTATCATCGCAACCGCAACATAAGCCATTATTGAGAATACGCCTATCGCCTGAACCTTGAGGTATTCCCAACCTCCGCCATAAGCAAGTCCGCCGTCGACTGCGAGTACTCCTACCATCAATGTTCCGAATGCTCCGCATACGCCATGTACTGCCACTGCACCTACAGGATCGTCTACTTTAAGCACTTTGTCAATAAATTCTACTGCCAAAACAACTAATACACCTGCGATTAGACCTATTATTATTGCTCCTGTATCACTTACTGTGTCGCAACCTGCCGTTATTGCTACTAATCCAGCCAAAGCTCCGTTGAGGGTCATTGAAACATCAGGTTTTTTCTGCTTAATCCATGTAAATATCATTGTAGCCACTGCCGCTGCCGCCGCTGCCAAGTTTGTTGTCATGAATATATGAGACATTTTTGTAAGCGTTTCGTCGCCTGTCGCGGCAACTGTCGATGCTCCGTTAAATCCAAACCAACCAAACCAGAGTATAAATACGCCGAGTGCCGCGAGTGTTAAGCTGTGACCCAAAATTGCTTTCGGTTTGCCCTTTTTGTCGTATTTTCCGATTCTTGCTCCGAGCATTTTTGCTCCTATAAAAGCAGCTACGCCGCCTACCATATGAACTACGCTTGAACCCGCAAAGTCATGATATCCCAGTTGAGCAAGCCAACCGCTTGCGCTCCATGCCCAGTGACCGGATATAGGGTATATTATTGCACTTATTATTAAACTGTAAATTATATAAGAAGAAAATTTTGTTCTCTCTGCCATTGCGCCGGATACTATTGTCGCTGCCGTTGCGCAGAATACAGTTTGGAAAATTACAAATGCAGGAGTAGGAACGCTAAGTCCTATAAATTCATAATCTCCCAATACCCCAATATCAAAGCCTCCGAAAAATCCGTTGCTTGCTCCGAACATAATCCCGAAACCTATAAGCCAGAATGCTACTGACCCTATTGCAAAGTCCATCAGGTTTTTCATTACTATATTGCCCGCGTTTTTTGCTCTGGTAAGACCGCTTTCAACCATAGCAAATCCTGCTTGCATGAAAAATACTAAAAATGCGCCTATTAAAATCCATATTGTGTCAGACGATGAAAACATATTAAAACCTCCTTAAAAATAAATCAGGCGCGTATTTCTTCTTAGAAATACACGCCCTCGTGTTAAACTAGGTAAAATTATTAAATTGTCAATTCACACAATTGCCTGTGCGCGCTTGATATATACAAGCAATGTATAAATATATGTTAATAATGCATTAAGATTAATATAATATATTCCGTTTGTCAAGCTTTTACTACAAAAAAAATTTAAGAAAATGTTTTCATAATTATATTTGCATAAATATACATTTTTTTTGTTGAAATTCAGTATTTATTGTGGTTGATTTTATATATATGCATTACTAAATTTCATAAAAATCCTGAGTATTGCAGCCGCATTTATTCTCGATTTCAAATGTTTTATTGTCCCAGCTTCGAAAAACTGCTTTATCTTTACCAATATATAACAAATAACTTGGGAGCATCGGGGTTTTTCCAAGCCCCCCGGGCCCGTTGACAATATATGTCGGCACGGCAAGACCTGATGTATAGCCTCGCAGCGATTCCATTATTTCAAGTCCGTCTCCTATTTGCACCCAGAAGTGCGATGTTCCGCGAACTGTTTTTGGATGAAAAATATAGTAAGGTTTTACCCTGATGGTAAGCAGCAGCTGATTTAGACATCTTACAATATGCTTGTTGTTGTTTACTCCGTTTAGTAGCACCATTTGATTGCCCAGCGGTATTCCTGCATCAGACAAAATATCGCAGGCTTGCTTTGCCTCAGCAGTTATTTCCATAGGCGAATTGAACTGAGTGTTTATATAAAGCGGATGATATCGCTTTAACATAGATGCGAGTTTTGGAGTTATTCGCTGCGGCAGCGTTACGGGAGCGCGGGTGCCTAGTCTTATTATCTCTACATGGCTTATTGCCCGCAGTTCTTTTAAAACATGCTCAAGCACATCGTCCTCGAGCGTAAGAGCGTCTCCTCCAGTAATTAAAACATCCCGTATCTCTGAATTGGCTCTTACATAATCTATGGCGTTTTTAATAATGTCATACTCTGTGCATTTGTCATTCTCTCCTATCAGCCTTCTTCTCTGACAAAAACGGCAGTACATTCCGCACTGATTAGTCACTTTTATTATCAGCCTGTCCGGATATCGTCTCGTAATGCCTTCTACCGGAGTGGAATGCGCCTCGCCCATAGGATCCAAATCCCCCTCATTGTTTAATTCTGAAATGCTGGGAAGCGCCTGAAGGCGTATCGGGCAGGCATCATTTTCCATATCTATTAAAGACAGATAATAAGGAGAAATCGCGAAGCGGTATGTCTCGCTTACTTTATTAATTTCTTCAACTGTATTATCATCCAGCTCAAGCAAATGTGCGGCAGTTTTTGCGTCTGTTATCCTATTATTTATTTGCCAGTTATAATTCTGCCAATCATTTTCACTTGCGTTTAATTTGCGCATAATATTATCTTTTTGATATTTAATTTTTTCGGCTTGATTAAATCCGGTTGGTATTTGCGGCAGTATTTCTAAATAATCTTCGATAGTTGAACGGATATTTTTAAAGTCTTTCGAATTATCCAAAGGCGTTTCCTCCGTTTTCTGTTAAGATGTAAATTATTTTATTTATGAAAAACATTTTTTTATATTATAAAACAAATGCCCCTTATTATTCAATAGCCGAGAGAGATTTAATGACATATATGTCGATTTGTGGTAATATATATCAACTTTCCAATATTTATTGCGTTATTACTTTTTCTAGTAATAAAACGGCTCACTTGTTTGTTTTGATATGTATAATGAAATTTAAACTATTCCTAAATATTTGTTTTTTGTCTGTTTGTATTCTTCCTCTGTCAGCATGCCTTCATCTAGCTGCTTTTTTAAATTTGTAAGTTTATCAAACAAGCTTCCCTGTTTAGTTTGAATATTCGCTGCTTCTTTTTGCGTTTTTGTTTTTCGGTTTTTTATAAAAAGAACGCCTACACTAACGGTCAATATTAATAACATAAATATAACTATAAAAGTTTGGGTAAGTAAATCCATATAACACCTCTTAAAAATTAAATTTAAATTAATTCTAATATTGTTTATAAAAAATTTCACTATATATTGACCGACATAATATTTTAAAATATTATAAAAACCTAATATAATAAATCATTATTATTCTTTTTATAATAAAAAAACTCTGATTTTATGCAGAGTTTTAAATTATTATTTTTAATATTATATAAAATATTTTTTTTCTTTAACTAAAATTTATATATATTATAGCGGTTTTTTCTTCATCATAATTTTTTGTATGGAAGTCTGCACAACATCGCCGTTCTGATTAATAATTTTGCAATCAAAATGCGCTACTCCTCTATCAGGCTTGCTTTTACTTGCAACAAGTTTCGCCACCGTAATTTCTACGTGTATGGTATCGCCTATTTTAACAGGAGCGGTAAATCTTATCTCGTCAATTCCTGCAAAAGCAATTGCGCTGCCGTCTACAATGCCCGTTCTGAAAAGAAGTCCCTGGCTTACCGAAAGCGCAAGCAGACCGTGGACTATTCTCTGCCCGTACATGCTATGTTTCATAAATTCAGCGTCCGTATGCACGGGGTTATAATCTCCTGTTGTTGCCGCGAACATCACAACATCAGTCTCTGTCATCGTGCGCGCTGCTGTAATAATTATTTCACCTTCATAAAGCTCATCAAAATATTTCATAAAAACCTCGTTTTTTATTATTTATTTTCAGGTGATTGATCTGCTTTTTGCAATAATTGCAGATGTTTCTCCATTGACCTCATTTTTGGTTTTGTCCATTTATTGTTGTTTCTTGTTTTAACAGTCTTTATAATCATAGGAAAGATTATGATTAATATAAAAACAACAGCCATAGCTTTGGCGCCGTATTTTATTAATGCGTCCGAGACAGACTGTGAGGCTATAACCGCGGAAATTGAATTTAAAAAATACTTTACTCCAAAATACATTATTGCCGTCATTACAATAGCTAAGAGAATATTAAACACGCCTTTTTTATAATTGTCGTATTCTTTAAGCTCTTTGCACTTGTCTTCGTATTGCGAGTCTTTAATAAGAGTTTCTTCGCAGTTTTCGCATTTAATATTTTCTTCGTTATTTAGCTGTCCGCAATTAAAGCATACATATTTCATAATCTAAATCTGCTCCCTTTGTATTTTTAATTAATGCATAATAATTATTTGAATAACTAATAAAATTTTTGAATAATTACAGATAAATATTAGCACAAATAATAAATGATGTCTACAGAGTAGTTATGAGAATAATTATTTAAGATTATATAAATTTTGATTTTCTATGTAGTTTCACTGAATATTTAATCAGTGTTTCGATATCATTGGACAGTTGTTTTATCTGAGGGATAAATTGTTTGTTGTCGTAATATTTTAACGCACAATAATCTATCGATTTTATATTATTCTCGTTACCTTCGGGATATCTTAATGCATTATATAATTCTGTTGATTTTCGTATATTATTATCTTCTTGAAACTGCTTTAAAAATGTTAATGAAGTATCTGATTCATTTAAGTATTTTTCACATAAACTTATAATTTCTTTTTCTTTTGTATATATTTTTGCAAACTCTTTGAAAGATAATTTTATATTATGAGTTAATTTTAAATCAGGATTTGCTATTAATACAAATGCTTTAATAATAAGTTCCAAACCTTGATAAAATGAAAATATTGTCGGTATGATAGTAAAAATACTGCTGTTCTTTAAATTTTCAAATATCTCATCAATATTTGCGTTTTTCCCATCTGTTACTTTTCTTATATAAACTCTTTTATTGTTATTCTCAATCATCAAATCCAATAAATTTTTTGACGCAGTTAGATACTGTTGGGCTAATAAAAATCTATTATAAGTTTCTTCTAGAATTATTTGTTTATTTACTTCTTCCATTTATTACCTATATTGCGTACCGTTATATATATTTTATATTTTCCTTCTTTAATTACCTCTTGTCAAATATATTTGACTGAAAATAAAAAAAGCCCGAAGGCTTTTTATTATTATGTTATTTAAATACCGCTTTCACCGCTCCGAGTCCTGCGAAAGTGGCTGTGAACACATCACCCGGTTTTATTTCGTAAGCTTTTGTAAGCGAACCCGAAAGTATAATCTCGCCAGGTTTCAGACTTATTCCATATTTGTACAATTTATTTGCAAGCCATGCCACGGCTACAGCAGGGTTACCTAATACTGCCGCGCCGGCTGCCGTGTCTATTATCTTTCCGTTCTTTTCAAGCACAAGCCCTGTTGTGCGCAAGTCCACGCTTTTAATATCCGTAATATTTGTCCCGAGTATCACTCTCGCACTTGAGCCGTTATCGGATACCGTGTCTACAAATTTAATTTTAGGGTCATTAAATCTTGAGTCAATAATCTCAAACGAAGAGATGACGCCGGCTGTAGCTTCTATAACGTCAGTTACTTTAATGCCCGGTCCCTTCAGCTCCTTGCAAAGCACAAACGCAATCTCTGATTCTATTCTCGGCGCCAGCATTTCTGAAATGTCTATCGGCACTTCCATTTCATAATACATATCTTCAAACAAATGTCCGTAATCAGGTTCGTCAACGCCTATCATTATTCGCATTGCTTCGCTTGTAAGTCCTATTTTCTTTCCGATTATCTTTACTTTATCGTCCGCAATTCTTCGTTCAACATACTTAAGCTGAATGTTGTATGCATCCTCTGCTGTTGCCTGAGGGTATTGAGCTGATATGAGATCGACAGGTATCCTCGTTTTTTCCGCCTGATAAAGCATGTCTGCCGCTTTTTTGATTTGTTCGTTGTTCATAACAAATTTCTCCTTTTAATATGCATTTTTAGTATCATCGGAATTAAATCATAAGCATGCAATTAAGTATGATAATTATATTATATTTTATTTAAATTGCAATTAAGAGTTGACGCATTAAAACTGCTGAAATTCATATGTAATTATATATTACGCTTATTTAAGTATTTTTTATGTTTTTCAATGCGGTTTTAAAGCAAGAAAGCGCGCCTGCGCGCGCTTTGTAAACATTATTTTGTTTTACTGTTTTTTATGCTTTGGGCTCTTTAATTCCATTTACAATAGGAACTTTGTCGCCGTTTCCCGTAAAGAAGTTACGCAGGTTTTCACAGGAGAATACAAGCATTTCATATTGCGCGTTGTCGGAAAAATACGCTGCGTGAGGCGTGATTATTACGTTGTCGCCGAGTTTTGTGAAAGGAGAATCGGCAAGATCCGGTTTTTCTGATATGAATACATCCAGCCCGACGGCTGATATTTTCTCGGTTTTAATCGCGTCAAGCAAAGCGTCCTCGTCAATAAGCCCTCCTCTTGCGCAATTTACGAATATAGGTTTTTTAGCCGCCATTTTTTTAAACGCTTCTTTGCCTATCATTCCCTCTGTTTGGGCGTTAAGCAGCGCGTGAACTGAGATTATGTCTGATTTTTCGTACAATTCGTCAATTGACACCATTTTTACATTGAACTGATCTGCGAAATCCTGTTTTATGTACGGGTCATACGCAATAATTTCACAGCCGAATCCCTGCATACGTTTGGCGACTAGGCGAGCAATGTTTCCGAAGCCGATTAGTCCCAAAGTCTGTACGCATACTCTTTTGATTTTTCCTCTTTGAGACTGCGGAGCCCAAACATATTCCGTTTTTACTTGTTTGTTGTAATCAAGCAGTTTTCTCACAAGCGCGAGAATTAAAGCCGATGCATGGTCAGCAACTTCGTTTACGCAATACCGCGGATTGTTTGATACCGCCACTCCATATTTTTTTGCCGCCTCAACATCAAATGTGTTGTACCCGATGGCTACACCCGAGACCATTTTTAGTTTTTCAAGCGACGCGAAAACTTTTTCCGTATACGGATCTAACCCCGCAATAACTGCGTCGGCGTCTTTGCACGCTTCTATGATTTTGTCTTCGGTGTCACACGGTATTATGGATATTTCTGCAATATCTCCCAAAATTTCGTCAGAGATTTTTTTGAACGCATCTGCAGCAGGTCCGAATTGAGCAGTCGCTACTACTTTTAACATTTTAAATACACCTCTTTCAATTAGAATTAAAATTCAGTATAATATAGTAAATTATATATATCATTATACTTATTAATGTTGTCGTTTACAACCATATATGCATTATTTTAACGGGAATATTTTTATATTTTCTATCATTTTTTTAAATATCCTGATATTCTGTATGATATAAGATGTATGTGAATTTTTTAAAAATATATAAAGGAGTTTTTATGAAAAAACAAGTAAATTTGCTTTATTTCAGTCCAACATGTACAACGGAAAAAGTAGTAAAAGCTGCAGGAAGTAAAATTTCAGACAGTGTAAAAGAATACAATATAACTCTTCCGAAAAGCAGAGAAAACAGTATTTCTTTTTCAAAAGATGATTTGGTTATAGTAGGCGTTCCCGTATATTCGGGCAGAATTCCCGCCCTTATCGAAGATTATTTTAAAAACATAAGCGGAAATGATACTTTAGCTGTATTAACGGCAGTATACGGGCACCGCGAATATGACGATGCTTTGCTTGAACTAAAACACATTTTTGAAAACAAAGGCTTTATACCTATTGCCGCTGCAGCATTTTTGGGAGAGCACTCGTTCACCGATAAACTTGCGGGCGGCAGACCTGATAATGATGATATTAAAATAGCGGAAGGTTTTGGCAAGGCCGTAAAAGATAAGCTTGACAAGATTAATGATATTTCTGATATTTCACCGTTTAACATAAAAGGAAACTTTCCGTACAGAGAAAGAAAACCCGGCAGCCATATGATACCCTCAACAAGTAATGAATGCGTATCTTGCGGAGTATGCGCAAACTCTTGTCCCACAGGCGCAATAGACTTTGACGAATATTCAAATATAAATGAAAACAAGTGTGTTACATGCTGCAGCTGCGTAAAACGCTGCCCCACAGGCGCAAAATCCATTCAGGCTGAAGCATACAAAAAAGCCTCTGCATGGCTGATAGAAAATTTCTCGGCGGTTAGAAAAGAACCTGAAATTTTTATCTGATTTTATTAATGTACATATTCTAACCTTAAAAAAGAATTAATAGAAATAAATTCATTGCGAAAAAAGGTTTTAACGTAAAAACAACATACTTTACGCGAAAAAAACCTTTTTTCTTATTGTAATAAAAACTTTATTAAAAACATATCTGCTTTTGTGAAATGTTATGCTATAATCGAAACGTCATCCGCTTATTTAAAACACTGAATATGCATATACTTATTAATAGCGCTATTTATTCAGACTGCTTTTTAAGGAGGATACATGCAGAATTTAATATCACAGGCACATTTTTTTGTATTGATTATCATATTCGCAATCTCATTATTTGTTTTGTCAAAATCTTCCGATAAGCTTGTAGACAACGCGGTTGTTCTGTCTTCAATATGGGGCATGTCAAAGTTAATTATTGGTGCGACGGTAGTATCATTGGGCACTACCCTTCCCGAACTTCTTGCATCAGTAATATCGGCAATAAAAGGAAACACGGGATTCGCGGTTGGAAATGCCGTAGGATCAATAATAACCAACACAAGCATAGTCTTGGGCACCGCTGTATTGTTCGGAACTGTTTGCATAAGAGAAGATACAAAGAAAAAGTTCAACATGCTTTTATTTGTTTGCATTGTTTTGATAATACCGGTTATTATTTCAAAAATGGGAAATGAGAACGGAACTCTTATCCGTCCGCTCGGTTATATATTTCTATTAATGGTACCTGCCTATATAATTATATTGATACGCCAATACAAAAACAATCCTTTCGCTTTTACTTTTGACACCGTCTTTAAGAAAGAAAGCGACAAAACGCCTAAAGTGTCTGTTACAGTTATTATGATTGCGTTTCTTGCTTTACTTGTTTCAATAAGCGCGTCGGGCTTGGTGGCGTCATCTGTCGAAATAGCTTCACGGTTAGGCGTGCCAGATATGGTCATATCTTCAACCTTAGTGGCATTCGGCACAAGCTTGCCCGAATTCAGTACAGCAATATCTTCCGTAAAGAAAAATTACGGCGATTTGTGTTTGGGAAACATATTGGGCGCAAATATTTTAAATGTAATTTTAGTGCTCGGAGCGTCTGTTATTGCTTCATCGGAAGCGGTAATAATACCCCCCAGCTTTTACGTTGTCCATATTCCTATTCTTATATTAATACTTGCGGTGTTCGGCTTCAGAACATACAATAAAACTTCTGAAAATATTACAAAAAAAACGGGTATTTTACTTATTCTTATTTACGCTGTATATCTGTTTTGCAATGTTAAGAGCATTTTTTAGTATTTGTGCAGTTAATGTTAATATAGTATAAATCATACTTATAATCAAAACACACTCATGTATAATTCCAGTGTGTTTTTTGTTAATATTTTATTTATTTTTTACATTTATTTTATAAAATCATAACTTAAATTGGTTATTATATAGACAAATATACCGAAAGGAGGATAAAGACAATGAGAACACTTAATTTATGCATAGACATCGATGGAACTGTTACTGACCCTTATTACTGGTTGGCGCGCGCCAATGAATATTTTAACACAAACGCAAAACCGCAAAATGTATGCAGTTATGAATTCGCTGAAGCGCTTGGAGTAACGCAGGAAGATTACGATATTTTTTATAACAGCTGCGCTCATGCAATTCATGCAGAAGCAAAGATTAGACTTGACGCAAAATATGTAATTGCTTATCTTGCTAAAAACCACAACATACATTATGTTACGGCAAGGGATAAAAAATACACAGACATTACAAGCGCATGGCTAAACAAACACAATCTTCCCATTCGTTCGCTTACGCTTACCGGCAATGCCGACAAACGGCAAAACGCTAAAGAATTAAACTGCGACATATTCATTGAAGATAGTTTGGATAACGCATTGCAGCTATCCGGCGCGGGATATGAAGTTCTTTTAATAGACTGTACCTATAATAAAAGCTTATTACCAAAAAACGTTACAAGAGTTAACAGTTGGTATAAAATAGCGATGATAGCGGCAAAAAGAGCGTACGACACAAACTTCAAATTAAAAACAGCATAATCGTTTTTCACAAACAATTAAGCTGTTTTTTTATTTCTTATAATTTTATGTATTTATCAATCTTCTGCGTCGGAATGTATTACAAGCACCGGACAGGACGCTTCCGATATTACTTTTTGAGTAACGCTTCCCACAAAGAAACGCTTGATTTTAGAAAATCCTCTGTTGCCCATTACTATTAAGTCAAAATTCTCATCTTTGGCTATATTCAATATTTTTTCGTATATATCCCCTACAACAACTTGTTTTTCAACTATTAAATCTCCGAAATATATGTCATCCACTATGGCATCAAGAAGCCTTTGCTGCATTTTAATTTTCATGTTCATTACTTCATCTTCCAGTTTCAAATTGCCTTCACCTATTATCGAGCCGTCCACCTGACTCCATAGCTGTTGGTTTCTTAAGCTTTTTCCTACATTTTCATAACTTACAACAGATAAAAGTTTTATTGAAAAGTCTACTTTTTTTGTTATCTCAATAGCTTTTTTCACTGCGTTTATAGACGCGCTTGAACCGTCTACGGGTACGAGCATTTTCATATCTATACCTCCTTTAAAAATAGCTTCTCTTATATAAATATGATAATTATATTTTTATATTATTTCAACATATTTTCATACTTTTATTGCATTTACATAAAAAAAAGCGCTTTCGCGCCTTTTTAAAATGGTATCGCTGCCTCTTTTGTTGGCTTATACAAGTAATGCACATATTTATCGCTGTCAAGATAGCGCATAATTTTTTTCCATACTTTTTTTGACATATTATACTCTTCAAAATGCTTCACAACATTTTCATCGTATTTATCAAATTCAGTCAATATATTTGCAAAATCCGGCTTATTAAAATAATCGCATATTTTCGGAAGAACATTAGTGAGTTTTCGCCTTATTTGCGTAATGTCGTAATCGTATGACTCGCGCTGAGTTATGTACAGCAACAAAGGTTTATATCTTATCCAGCCGATGCAGGCTTTATAAAAACGGTTAATTATCTGCTCATTATCCGCGCTTATGAATTTCAGATTTATAGGCAGAACTCCTTCAAGCAAATGGTGGTATGTAGAGAACCCGTCGTGAAAAGTATAACACGGCACCTTTAAAACTTTTCTGTCCGTAATGCAAGTGCTTAAAAACGTGTCTTCTCCTCTCGCTCCGCGCGGATTGTAAAAAGGATACAGTCTTGCGGGATTACTTAAGTTAATTCCTAAATTCGCACCCGATATAAATTTCGCGGAATTAATTTTTTCTACCTGCCGCACTTCTTTATTTATTAAAACCCCTATGTCGCCGTATGTAACGCCTCCGTTTTTCGCGACTTCGCTTATTTTTTCCCATGACAGGATATCATTGCTTATAGCGGTAATAAACTCTTTAAAATCTTCTTCTCTTAATATTTCATTGTACTTTATATAAGGTATCGGTGAAATATAGCCGCAATGATACCCATGAGTTATATCCGCTTTTTTGAGGTTTTCGATATGCACGTCAAGCACATGCTGGCCGCTCCATATTGTGTGATTGCGGGTATTAGTGACAGCCACGGGGTATTCGTCATCGTCAAGAAAAATAAGATAGTCCATTCCATGTTTTACGGCATTGTAAATTATAGCGTTTCTTTGTGATGCGTATCCTTTAGAAAATATAAGTTTGGCGTCTTCTCTGCTGATTACGCCTTCGTCGCAGAGATTATCGATATCTTTGCATGTGCTGTACTTGCTTATAAATTTGGCGCTATCAATTCTTTTAAACAATTCGGGGTGAATGTTGGTGTAATCTTTTCTCGCGGTTTTATTGTATGATAAATCATAAGCTACAAAAAGATTTAGCGATATGTTCGCGTCATCAACAAGCCCCGATTCTTCCCAGTTATGTATATAGCTTCGCAGGACCTTAAGAAAAGTTTTTCTGCCTGTTGCGAACCCTATTCCGACTTTTATTTTTTTATTCATAATTATCAACTCCTTAAAGTGCAAATGCCGCGTTGTGCGCGGCATTAATGCAAAGGCGGCAAACTTGAATATTTCACAAGAAGACATAGAAAAGGCCATGATTATTAACGGATTTATATATAATATAAATAATAGGCGGTAAGATATTTGTCGAAACGGGCAGATTGTATAATTAATTTATTTTAAACTGGTAATTAAGAAAAGGTTTTTTGTGCGGTTGAAAACCAACTGTTTTTCTTGTATAATCATTTTGTTATATATTAATTACTTTGGGGGTATATATGGATAATGATTCACTCTATAGTCTTATAAAATTGGCAGGAACTATAGGACTTTTAATCATGGCTATTAGCTGGTATTATGGATTAGCTGCCAAACCACAAAAAGAAGCAAAAAAGCTTTACCTTAAAGTAATGGAGCAATACAATCCAATAAGTGCATTGCGAATTCGGATAGATGATTCAGGTAACGGGTCGCTAAAACAAATACCATCCGATCGTAAACAATGTTATCTTCTTCTCTACCACGAAGAAATCTCTATTGTAACAATAGATGAGCCCATTATTCGCATTAATATTCCTCTCGGTTATTTTCGATCATATCAAATTGTCAAGGATGATTATATTAATCTTAGCTATATCGAAAATAGCAGATATATTAAAATCAGGTTTGATATTTATCCTCTTAAAGAAAGAAAAAACTTCAACGAATATGCTCTTAAGCAGTATGATTATTATCAATACTTTGAAACACATATTTCCAAAGGCGACCAAAGCCCCACCATTATTAACCTTTAACTACTCGTTCACAGTATTTATATAATTTAAAGCTATTAAAAAACCGCGCTTTTACCGCGCGGTTTATATTTATATGTTTTTCCCTGCTTTATAAGCTTGTTCCAAAGCCTTATGGTTTTTTATCTCCCCTATTTCGTACACTCCGCCCGCCAATATAATGCCCGCTTCTTCAGAACCCGAAAGACAATACAAAAAATTCCTAAACCCCTGTATTGTTCCGTCAAACGCGCTGTCATTATTATCCGCCGCTGTTGACATAAGACAAAATTTCTTGTTTTTTACCTGCGTATATTTGGCGAACGTTCTGTCCATCAGCGTTTTTAACTGCGCGCACATCGAATAAAAATATACGGGAGTCGCAAGAACAATAACATCGGATGATATCATTTTATCAAGCACTTCGCTCATATCATCGTTATGCGCGCACACGCCGCCGCTGCTTTGGCATACCAGACAGCCCAAGCAATAATTAATGTTTTTATCCCTTAAGTTTATTATCTCCGACTTATTTCCGCCGTCAACCGCTCCGCTTATAAACTCATCACATAAAACGTCGCAATTACCGCCGCTTCTCGGACTTGCGTTTAAAACGAGTAATTTTTTACTCATAACGTTAATCCTCTAACCTATTAAAAGTTTTTCTTTTTTCACAACGCAATGCTCGTAGCTTTCAATTTTTCTGTCAAGTCTCGATAAAGTTTCTTTCATATCTTCCAGTTTATTTATAAGCTGTTTTCTCTGCTCAATTAACAGCTCTTTTCGGACGTCAATTGTGCTGTCCCCCTGCTTAAACAAAGCTACATACTCAATTAGCACTTCTATAGCGAGCCCCGCGCTTCTCATGCATTTTATGAATTCAACCCATCTGCAGTCTTCATCCGAATAATTTCTAATACCGCTTTTGTTTCTGCAAACTGCGGGTATAAGCCCAATTCGTTCGTAATATCTTAGCGTATCCTGTGTTATATCATACTTTTTGCTTACTTGCGCAATAGTCATTTTTCACAACCCCTTATTATTCAAAAACTTCCGCAACGTCTTTTAAACGCTCTGTTATTTTTATATGCTGAGGACAGGCTTGTTCGCATTGTCCGCACTGTATGCAGTCGCTAGCTTTGCCGTGAGTTTTGATATAGTTGTTGTAATATATGTTTTGTGTAGAAAACAGTTTGTTAAGGGCCTGTTTTTCTGCGTTGTAAAGCGTGAAATATTTCGGAATAGCGATATTCTGCGGGCATTTTTCCGTGCAATATTCGCAAGATGTGCACGGTATCGCTATTGTTGAGTTAATAATATCCGCAGCCTTTGCCGCTATTTTGTATTCTTCTTTATTAAAAGGCTTGAAATTCTGCATATAAGAAATATTATCCTCAATCTGTTCAAGATCACTCATGCCCGAAAGCACAATCATAACATTGTCATGGCTTGCGGCAAACCTTATCGCCCATGAGGCGACGCTCATATCGGGATGATAATCTTTAAACAGTTCTTTCGCTTCGGCTGGTACGCTTGCAAGCGTGCCTCCTTTTACAGGCTCCATAACTATTACCGGCTTGTTATGCTTTTTAGCAACATCATAGCATTTACCCGACTGAATGGTTTTGCTGTCCCAGTCAAGATAATTAAGCTGAATTTGTACAAATTCCATTTCGGGATGAGAAGTTAATATTTCATCCAAAAGTTCCGAGCTGTCGTGCATCGAAAAGCCGATATGCTTAATTTTGCCTTCTTTTTTCTTCTGTATCACAAATGAAAAGCATTCAAGTCTTTGAGCTATACTGTAGTGATGGGCATTTAAATTATGAAGCAGATAATAATCAAAATATTCAACACCGCATTTATCCAATTGCTCATTAAATATTCTTTCCATATCCTCTTTTGTTTTTAAAAACATAGTCGGCAGTTTTGTGGCAAGAGTATAACTGTCACGCTTATGGCGTTTTACTAGAGCCTCTCTTACCGCAGTTTCACTTTTATACGCATGGTACATATAAGCCGTATCAAAATAAGTAAAGCCTTTTTCTATAAACAAATCTACCATTTTGTTAAGCTCAGCACTATCAATGCTTTTTACATTTGAGTTATCTGTAAGCGGCAGCCTCATGCAGCCGAATCCTAATTTTTTTGCTTCCATTCATTTACTTCCTTTTACTAAAATCAATTTATTTTCTTGAAGGCAATGCGGCTTTGTCAAATTGAGCGGATACATCTTTTAGATGCTTTATTATCTCAATATGCTGCGGACACGCTGTTTCACACTGGCCGCATTCTACGCAGTCACTTGCTTTGCCTCTGTTTTCCGCGATATTCAAATAATACACAAACTGGCTTGATACTCCCCTTTTCGCGCTGTTGTAAAGTGAAAAATAATCGGGAATAGCAATATTTTCAGGGCATCCTTCTTCGCAGTATCTGCACATTGTGCACGCTATCGCTTTTTCTTCGTTTATAATATCAACTACTTTGTCGATTATTTTATATTCTTCGTCATTTAAAGGCATAAAATGGCCCATATAATAAGTGTTATCAAGCAATTGCTCATAAGTGCTCATACCCGAAAGCACAACTTTAACTCCAGGCAGACTTGCTGCGAACCTTACAGCCCATGATGAAATCGAGGCGTCGGGGTTGTACGTTTTCATTAGCTCTTCCGCTTTTGGCGGCACTTTCGCGAGCACTCCGCCTTTTACGGGCTCCATAACCATTATCGGAAGATTATGCGCCCTGGCTATCTCATAGCACTTTCTTGATTGAATGTTGGGGTTGTCCCAGTCAATGTAATTTATCTGAAGCTGTACAAAATCAAGCTCAGGATGTTCCGATAGAACTTTTTCCAAAAGCTCGGGAGCATCGTGAAATGACATACCCATAAATTTTACTTTACCCTGTTTCTTTTTCTCTGCTACAAAACCGAACGTATCAAACTGGCAAGCCTGCTTATACGAGCTTACGCCTATATTGTGAACAAGATAATAGTCTATATAATCAACGCCTAATTTTTCTAATTGTTCATTAAATATTTCTTCCTGATCGGATGCTTGCTTTACAATTCTGGGCGGAAGTTTTGTCGCTACTGTAAAGTCTTCTCTTTTATGCCTTTTAACAAGCGACTCCCTCATCGCTACTTCGCTTTGAAAAGCGTGGTACACATACGCGGTGTCAAAGTAAGTAAAGCCTCTTTCCAAAAAAGTATCCACCATTTTATTTAATGTTTCGCTGTCAAACGAGGTCTGGTCTTTCGCGTCTAGAAGCGGCAGCCTCATATAACCGAATCCTAATTTTTTATCCATATTATCCCGCCTTTCGCATTTTGATTTCATTATATAACAGATTAACACTTAGAGCCAGCTCCAAGTCAAGCATTTTTTTATTATTTTTATATATTCAGGTAAATAAAAAGACATACATCCTAATATTTAATTTGAATATGTATGTCTTAAAATGTTTTAATTATCTTCATCCGTGTTTATCAATATTTTCCCGCTGTAAAATTCTTCTATGGCGTAAAGAGCTTCTTTTGAGTACGGAATTAACAGCACATCTGTTTTCAATTCTGCTCCGTATTTCATAAGTTTATATTTTTCTTTTTCAGAAAGTTGATTTTTTGATACATAGATTGTTTCAAGTATTATTCCAAAAAATTTAAACCTGCCTATCCCTACTTCTTTTACATCCTTCCAAAATATTTCTTTTATCTTTCTGCCT
Source organism: Eubacteriaceae bacterium UBA6119 (assembly GCA_002423395.1). Lineage (GTDB taxonomy): Bacteria > Bacillota > Clostridia > Eubacteriales > UBA1433 > UBA1433. The sequence goes on along the minus strand of DIVZ01000005.1, from coordinate 752,813 downwards.
AAAAATGTTCTGTAATAAACAGAGTTATTATCAATAATAAAGTATGTAAGGTCATATTTATTATATTTAATGAGCATACTAATAACAGCAATAGTTCCTATAGCAAGTGAAAATAGATAGATATATTTAATAGGCATACCATTTAAATAGAAATAAATAATAAAAGATATTGCGCCAACTTCTAAAGCAATGCCTAGGAAAATTGTGAAGCGGGCGCCATTATATCTCCCCTTATCTAAAAACGTAATTTTATACTTTTTATCCATCGTTTTCTTCCTCTTCAAAATACTCATCCAAATCCCAGTAAACGACAAAAGCCGCGCCTATTGAATGTACAATATCTAACTGATACATGCTGATGTCAATCCATTCATAATTACCGTTTGTTAAAAAGAATACAATAAACTTAGCGTCGATTTTTTTATTTGATTGTATTTCCTCTTTAAATTTATTATCAAATGATAATGTATTGTTAGCCAATATTTCATTTTTAGACATCATTTTAAAGTATTTTATATCCTCTTTTTTAAGCGACAGTGTTTTTCTTGTGTACCCTCGGTTCATCTTATATTGCATCATGTCTTTAGTTAAATACAGCTTATTTCTTGTTTCAATATAGAAAAGAATGCATAAAATTAAAATTATCATGGGGAAAAATAATACTGTTTTCGCGGCATGCTGATTTTTAAACAACAATGGAAGCAGCATAAGCACAGACATTATTGTAAACAAATATAGAATACTAAATATTAATACTGCTCTGCTTGTTCTGAAACGTAAAGTTTTTTCTGTTTTTTTATCGTTCATATTTAATTACTCCTATCTGACCGATAATAACCTTTCGTTATAATTATACTTTATAATTTAATTACTATATAGTAAATTATTCAACAATTGTATATAAAATGATGTTGAAATAATATAATATCATATTCAACTTTATGCAAATTAAATATTTATTGACAAAATGCGCAAAACGGAATAAAATATTACAGTATTCAAAATATTGCTATGCCTCACAATTTTGTAAGTCATTGTTATTTGCGAAATGTGAGTTTTTTGTTTTTATATGGGTACAATATAGATGTAGGAGGTGCCTATATGAATTACGGTACTGTAAAATGGTTTAACTCGGAAAAAGGTTATGGATTTATTTCCAACGATAACGGCTCGGAAGATGTGTTTGTACATTTTTCGTCAATAGTTTCAGACGGTTATAAGTCGCTTACGGAAGGTCAGAAAGTAACATTTGATACTGAAACTGACCCGAAGAACAGCAAAAAACTCAGAGCTGTAAATGTTTCTGTAACAAGATAAAACCATTATAAATAAACACACGGAGCGTATTTAATATTGTTCCGTGTGTTTTTATTTAAAGATTTATCAGTTTTATTGACTTATGCACAGTTTTCAATTAATCAATATCTATCTGCGCGTTTAATTCTTCAAGCTTTGCACATATCGCCTCATATGCTTCCTGAGGATCGTCAATATCCAAAGTTGTTTCTTCCATCGGGCATAGCCCGTCGCCGAAACGGTTTATTATGTGTTCAACCGAAGTGTTAAACGAGAAAGGAATATTGTGTTTTTCCAAAACAGCTATTGCGTGGCTGCTTATTGTGTCCGCGTAAACTTCAGAAATTCCGGCGAGAACAAACAATAACGCCACCGCCTTTCCGACAACTTTATCGGCAGCGGAAAATCCTTTTAAGTCCATACCCGCATCAATAAATTCCATCATAGGCGCAACGCCTCTTTTTTCGCTAATGCGAATTACATCCCCTTTTGCCAAAACGCATTTATAACCGCAGTCCTTTAAAAGTTGTTTTGCAACATCTATATCAGCCATAATTTTACTTCCTCTATATTATTTTTGCGTAAAATAAATTACTTTCTTATAAAACCATAATTTTATAAAAAAGTAAATATAATAATTGATAATTTAGTCCACTCATGATAAATGCATACAATTTATGCTTAATCTGTAAAATGATATAAGTAGTTAAGGATAATTTAAACTACCTTTTAAGTAATTTCTTCCACTCTTTATAAGGATATTCTTTATCATTTACAATCAGTGTATATGTATCTTCATCAAAATTGTCAACGAAACCTATATAATCAGCATAAAGATTGCTTTGGCTTGCTTTATAGCTGAACACTGTATTTTGCGAATCACATATATTCTTTAATTTTTCTCTTTCTTCGTCAAAAACATGATTACCAGATTTTATATATTTTTCAACAATGATTATTTTTTTACTGCTGTTTGATATCGAATAAATAAATATATTATTAAAATTAGGATTGTTGCTCTTATTAGTATAAAAATTTGTTTTGTAATCCAAATCTCTGCTTAGTACTATCCATTTTCCAGTTTCTGTTTTTGATAATATCTTTAACTCAATAGATTTAATACTATCTACATAACAAACAGCAATTTCATCATCTTGTGCAATAATGCTATATAAACACTCTGAATTCGTGTTTTCTTTTGTGTATTGTTCTAAAGATTCATATGTAGGATAGTCATGCGGAGGAATATATTTTCCAAGCGTGTGGGACCATAATATCCATTGCGTAACCGCTAAAAATATTACAAATATTGCGATGAATATAATACTCTTTCTATAAACAGATTTCATTGTTTTACTCTCCATTTTTCCAGATATATACCAAACGGATTATTTTGAATATCTGTATCTATGAGAATTTCTTTTATTGCGTTCATATTGCCTTCAGCTTCATATATCCTGCACATATAGTATGATATTAACGTTTTAACTGTTTTATTGTACGCGAATGTTGATATATGTTTATACACTTTCTCGACTTCATTGTAATTCTCGTTATGGTATGTATATATCATTTTTAATACCTGAAACAGTTCCCATGTTTTATGGTCGAGAGTAAATAGTTTTTTTTCTATATCATCATTTTTTTCTGTATATTTTTGATATTCCAAATTTGCATTATCAATTTCTTCGTTTAGATACATAAAAATCAATTCTGTAATTTTAAATAAATTTATTATCCTTAAATAAATTTCGGGTTCTTTTTCAAAATCCATAGGCGTATAACCTTTTACAGCTTTTATGTATTTATCATAATTATTGTTTATGAAATACATATATACTATTGCGTTATCGTGTTCCCAGCCAAATGTCGCGTTATCTTTATCTTGTTCCAATATTCCTATCAAACTTTCATAATCATTCTTTAATAATAATTCGTCAAATGTGCTTTTCGCATAGATTTTCAAATATATTCTGATTGCTATTGGATACGCAGTTAATATAAATGCCGTATACAAACATAAAATTATTTTTATGTTTGTGTCTTTTATTGATGTAATCCAAGATATAAACACTAAAATTAAAACGAAAAATATTATTGATAACAGACATCCTGTTCCCTTTTTCATTGTTTTTCTCCCCACTTATCAAAGTATACTCCGTAAGGATTGTTCTGAATATCAATATGTGAGATAACAGACTTTATCGCTTCATAATTTCCTTCAGTCTCATATATTTTGCACATATAGTATGAAATCAACGTTTTAATTGTGATGTTATATGCGTAAGTCGAAATGCATTCATAAATCCATTTCGCTTCATTATGATTATTAATATTGTACAAGTACATCATTTTTGAAACTTGAAACAGTATCCATACAGTGTTATCCATATAATATAAATCTTTATCCGTACCTTCACTATCTGTTATTAATTCTTTATACGTCGTATTCGCATTTTTAATGTCTTCATGTATATACATAAAAATAACTTCCGTGATTTTGAATAACTGCGTTATTCTAAAATACTTATCAGGGGTTTTTTTCATGCTTTTAGTCAAACACTTCTCCTTAGCGTTTATGTATTTCTCGTAATCATTGTTTATAAAATATAAATATACCATTTCTGCAAAACGCATACGTCCAAATATCATTTTTAGCTTATTATTTTCAAATATCTCTAATGCCTTTAAATATTCTTTGTTTTTAATTAAAGCATGACATTCTTTTATTACGCCGGACAGTAAATATACTCTAATTAACATCCAAAATACAAAAATCATAAATATTGTATAAACACATATGGCTATTTTCAAACTCAATCCCCTCCAAATATTAGCAAAATTTCATGAATAATTTTGAATATAATCTATATTTATATTTGTCATAATTATAATATGCATTTAAATATTATTCAACACAAAAAAACACGCAATAATGAAAAGTTCCGCGCGCGATGTATATATAAAAATTAAATTTATTCCTCGTATTTTTTCATAAGGGTGTAAATCTTGTCTTTAAATACAAAACCCAAAACAATCAACGCTATCGCTCCTGCGGCAAGCGCGATAAACACGGCGTAATTCTCGTTGCCCAGCGCCGCACCCATATAGCTTGCGCCGAATATGGCGGGAAGCCTTGCAATAAAATATAAAAAGAAAAACAGCCTGTAACTTATCGGCGTAAGCCCTGAAGCGTACACCAGCACGTCTTTGGGTATGCCGGGAATAAGACAGAGTATAAAAGTAATAGCAAGCCCCTTTTTGCTTTCGAGCTTTTCTTTGTAATGCATAAGCTTTTGCTCGCCTACTAATAATTTCACTATTGGTATTCCGAACTTGCGCGCTATGAAAAACGCGATAGCCGAGCCTGCCATTATGCCTATCTCTGCATACAAGAACCCTTTAAACGTTCCGTAAATATAGCCTCCCGCAATCTGTATAGGCTCACCCGGTATAACGGCTATAACTATCTGCAGTATCTGCAGCGCAATGTATATAAGCACTCCCCAACGCCCTTTGCTTTCAATGTAGCTTTTAATGTTTTCGGGCTTTGAGAAAATGTTTAGCATATCGCGTCCGTATATAATAAATACCGCGATTATCGCCGCGATAAAAATTGTAATCGGCAGAAACTTTTTTATTAATAATTTATAAATTTTTTTGCCTTCTGGATCTTTTTCCATAAGTTACCTTTGTTTTACTAAATGCACAGATTATACTATATCAAAATTAATTCAGCAATCACACATTTTGGTTAATATGAATATACCCACTATTATAACAAATAAAACGGGTATGAGTCAGGCTTTTATCATACCCGCAGATTCTAATATTTCCTTTTCTACAAAAAAGTATTGTATTGTCTGATTCTCAAATGCATTTATTTACTTGTCTTTTTTAAGCATTTTTAGAAAAACATCTACGATTTTAGGATCGAACTTTATTGAGGCGTTTGTTTTCAAAGTCTCAACAGCGTCCGGTTTATCGGCAATATTGTCATAATTATTTTTAAGTCTGTCATAACACTCCGCAATCGCGATAATTCGAGCGATCAAAGGAATTTCTTCTCCTTTTAATCCTTTCGGATAGCCTAATCCGTCCCATCGTTCATGATGCGCCAGAACATATTCGGCTATATCCAGAGTTTTATTTGATGAATTTAGTATTCTGTATCCAACATAAGGATGTTTTTTGATATTAATTTTTTCTTCATCTGTAAATTGCCGCCCTGTGTCGAGCAGATTTTTTCGCAGAACTATTTTGCCTATATCGTGGTAAAAGCCTGCGTCTTTAAGCTTTTTAATATCTTCATTCTTTAAGCCAAGCTCCCTGCCCGTCTTTTCGCATAATAAGCTCACATTATCTGAATGTATTTTTTCTTTTTCGTTGTTTTCATGCAGAGTGCTGATAATTCTCGCTACTTCTTCTTCTTGTATGTAGTCTCGTGTAACGGTTTTTTCCGCATACATATTTTCTTCAGCTTTATTAATTATGTCAAGAATGCTTTCTTCTTCCGTGTTCTTGCTGTCTGCTCCAAGCGATATGCTTAATCTCATAGTGTTTACATATCTGTTTGAGAAGTCTTTTTTAATTCTTGAAACAATATTTTCAGCTTCCTGAATTGTAGTTTTCGGAAGCAGTATTATAAATTCATCTCCACCTCTGCGCGCTATAATATCGTCGCTTCTGCAATTTTTGCGCAGTATCTCCGCAGTGCTTTTTAAAAGCAAATCCCCGCTTTCATGTCCGAAAACATCATTTGTAAGTTTCAGCCCGTTAACATCTCCCATTATAATGCTTATCGGCAGATTTCTTTTTGTATCGATTCTTTTCATTTCTTCTTTAAAAAACCTGCTGTTATAAAGACCTGTAAGTTCGTCATGAAAACTTAAATATTCAATTTTTTCATGCTGGTTCTTTTTTTCTGTTACATCTCGGAAAACAAGCACTACTCCCGTGCTGTTTCCTGCGTTGTCCAGTATGGGAGCGGCGCTGTCTTCCAGAAAATATTTAGCGCCGTTTTTCGACATTAAGACTGCGTTGTCCTCAAGCAGTTGTGTGGATTTTGTTTTTAACGCATTTTCAACCGGGTCTTTTATATCCTGACCTGCAGCTTCGCTTGTCAGCCGGAACACATTTTTGTAATGAACTCCGCGCGCTTCCTCGTTTGTCCATCCGGTTAATTTTTCCGCAATATAATTGAGCATTTCAACTTTTTCTTCCGTATCTACAATCATTATAGCGTCGCCTATGGATATTAATGTTTGCAAATATTTGTTGCGTTCATACGAAAGCTGTTTTTCGGCTTCCCGTCTTTGAACATCCTGCCATGCGCCGCTCATAAGCAATGTCAGATTAAACACGTCGTTTTCGTCGTATTCGATTTTCTTGTTAGCCATGCCAATAACAGCGACTATTTTTTCATCTATTAATATAGGTACAGACATAAATCTTTCAAGCTGAACATGTCCTTTGGGATACCCTTTTTTTAAATGATTTTCTTTTTTAAATTCATTAACTATTATATGTTTTCTCTGCCGTACAACCTCTCCCCATATTCCCGTTTTTTCCAGGTCGTACTTTGTCTGAGGATTCGCTACACTGCATTCTGCCATAACACCTCTTGTCCAGGAATTTAATGTAAACTGACGGCTATTTTCATCATAATAATAAATATACCCATATTTGCTTTCAGTCAGTTCCAATGCTCTGTGAAGCACATAATCCAGCTGCTCCTGCTTGCTTTTAAAACTCATTTCAAGTATGTCAAGCAGTATTTTGTTGCGCTGGGATGTTTTTGCAAGCAGTTTTTCATTTTGTCTTTCTTTGGTAATATCTCTTATATATGCTCCGACACCCGTTTTGTTATTAGGCATTTTTACCGGAAATTTTATTATGTCGTAAATTCTTCCGTTTCGCTCTATTTCATCAGTGATTACGGCATTGTTTTCAATAACAGCTTTATCCGACCTTCTTCGTCTTTTTGCAAACTCTTCATCTGATATCGCAAAATCATCCATTCCGAGTATTTCTTCTGAGGTTTTATTATAAAATTTTTGAAAAGTTGTGTTTCCGAATACATATTTAAAATTTTCGTCTTTTAAATAAACCATGTTATTATCTGCGTTAATAAATGTATTAATGAGTTTATAATAATTGTCTATTTCATTTTTTGCCTTTTTTATATTTCTACGATTTAAGGCTAATAAAATTAATAAGAATATCAATATACCAATAACTGCTATTCCCGAAATGAAAATTGCGGCGGTTTGTTTTTCCTGTTTTTCTTCTATTAATGCTTTATCTGTAATATCATGTATTATCGAAAACAAAACATCTCTACCTTCATATTCTACAGGATATGAAAACACTTCTACGGTACGTATCCCGCCGTTTGCAAGTTTGTGTCTGAAAACAAAATAATTTCTGTTTTCTTTTACGGCATTTTGCATTTCATTAATTGTTTCTTCTTGCGAAAGTATGTTGATTTGAGTTATTTTCATGCTTTCCAGCTGCGGCAGCGAATAACCGTAAAACTCTGCAGCAGCTTTGTTTGCGTACAAAATTTCAGATGTATTTGAATCTATCAGGAGCATAACCGCTCCATGTTCTTCGAATAATGTTTCAAAATCCGGAACAGCTGCATTATTATGAGCTTTGAGTGTAGGCGCAAAAACAACACATAAAATTATTAATAAAATAGCCGCTTTTTTCATATTACGCTCCTTAAATTTAATTGCCGTTTTTGATGATTTCTAAAAATATACCTGCAATTTCAGGGTCAAACTGACTTCCCGCGTTTTTCCTTATTTCCTCAATTGCTTCCTCGCTTGATATGGCTTTTCTGTATATTCTTCCTTCCGTCATTGCGTCATACGCGTCGGCTATTGCCAGTATTCTTGACAGCAGCGGTATTTCTTCTCCTTTATGGCCTCTGGGGTAGCCAGTGCCGTCCCATCTTTCGTGATGGGAAAGTATATAGTCCGCTATACTTGCTATTTCCGGAACAGACAGCGCAATGCGGCAGCCTATTTCAGGGTGCGTTTTCATAATTGCCCACTCTCTTTCGGTAAGCTTGCTCTGCTTGTTTAAAATTCGATCGTCTATGCTTACTTTACCTATGTCGTGAAGCATGGAGTATAAATGCAAATCGTCCATCTGACGTTGATTTAACTGCATTCTTTCTCCGATTTTAAGACAATTTTTTTCTATCCGTATAGCGTGCGCTTCTGTTTCATGGCTTCTTGCATACATTGTTGCCATAATTGAAGAAAGCAGCGCGTTATGATAGCTTTTTCTGTCAAGTATCTTACGCTTCAGCATATATTCGTTTGCTTCTTTTTCGCACAAATTTAAATTTTCATCTTTGGTGTTTTTGGTTGAAGAACCAATTGAGATATTTATGTATTGCTCTGCATTCGATAATTTTTTATTGTATTTATCACATTCTTCTTTTATTCTGGCGATTGTTTCGTTTACTGAGCTTTCCGATGTGTTAGTCATTAAAATGCAAAATTCATCGCCGCCCGTTCTCGCTAGAATGTCGCTGCTCTTACAGCAACTCTTTAATATTTTTGCTGTTTCAATTATCAGCTTGTCACCTTCGGCATGACCAAAAGTATTATTTATTAATCTTAATCCGTTTATATCCGCCATTATAATAGAAATTGGAAGATATGTATAAAAATCAATATGCAGTTTTTCCATTTCATAATATCTGCGGTTATACAAACCAGTCAAATAATCATGGTTACTCATAAATTCTATCTGCTCAATTCTTTTTTTCGATTCTGTTATATCAATAATAATACCCTCAATAGCTTCTGCATTGCCATCTTTGTCATAAATTCCCTGCCCTATTTCCAACACCCATTTTTCTTCTCCCGATGCGCTTAAAATTTCATATTCATATCTGTACGGGGTTTTATTGCAAACCGCATTTTTCCATTCATTTTCCGTAAATTGTTTATGTCTATCTAAAATCAAATCACCATACATCAAACTCCCGTTTCCGCCCAGCAAACTTTCCGATTTGTAACCAGTCAGCTCATAACATCCTTCTGATAAGAATTCCGTTATCAGACTTCCTTCTTCAATTCGGCATCTATACGCAATGCCCGGCAAATTTGAAAGAAGCACGCTTTTGCTTCTTTCTATTTCAGTAAGCGATTGCTGCGTAATTTTCCATTCCGTAATATCACTGATAATGCATAAATGATTATTTGAGTTTGTAATGTTTGAGATGTTTATATTGGCGATTACCATGAAAACCCATACGTATTTCCCGTCGGGTTTTACGAACCGCTTTTCCATGGAATATCCTTTAATTATGCCTTTTTTAAATTTTTTGAAAAGCTTAACATCCCCTTTAATATCATCAGGATGAGTTATATCAATCCAGTCCAGTTTTGCAAGTTCTTCCTTTGTGCGACCAAGTATTTTTTCAAACATTGAATTCATTTCCGAAAGAAAAGTATAATTATTTACAACAGCTATGCCTATCGGAGCCTGCTCAAATATGGCTTCAAACAGTAATTCACTTTTTTTCAATTGTAATTCTGATTTTTTCAGTTTTAAAAAAGCGGAATGAATGAGCTTATATAGCAAAGCTGAAGTTACAAAAACGTATAAAAGTCCTTTTAATATGCTTAAAGCTACAACATTAAAGTACTGTGTTAAAATCAAGCGGTTTGCCATTAAATCGGTGGCAATAATCCATAAGCACCCCAAAATAAAATAAATTAATGTAATTTTAAATGACTGACGCCTTGCCGTATTTGGTTTATATAAGCGTGAAAATTTAAATTTTTGTTTATTCATCTTTAACTCTTCCTTTTATTCAAAAAAGTGAATTATTTAAGCAAAAACGCCTTTATGAAAAAGGCGTTTTCACACATATTCCTTTAAATGTCTTTCTGTCAAAAATATTAACCGAGAAATCTTATTAAATTTGCTCGGCAATGCTTTTATTCTATAAATTAATTTTATAATTTGTTTCATGCTGTTGCCCCTACTAAATATTTTTAAGATATTTCTATATTATTTATAAATTACCATAATATGTAATATTTTGTCAATATTAATAAAATTTTAACATATTTGTCTTATTTTAAGATATGTAATCGATATTCAATTAAAAAATCATTCCTATTTGGCTGCATTTGTTTTTTTAATAATCGTAGATTTTATTGTAACAGCGGCGGATGTGCGCAGATTACCGAATATCTGAGTTATAACCGCTTTCTTTTCCGCGTCAAATTTAGAGTATTTCTTCATTATTTTTATAATCAGTTTTATGTTATATATAGGAGCGTTCGTAAACGCTTCTCCATCCTTTGCTCCGAGCAGGTCAAATAAAGAAGTTACAAATTCTTCCCTCTCGCCAATGCTCATATCGCCTAACCATTCACTTAAAATATAGTCCGTTATTTTTGAAACATCGGTAAGCTCTCCGTTTGCGAAAGATGTTTTGTCTATTTTCCACAACATAGCGTCATGCTGATAAAATCCTCTGCCCGCGCTTTGGACAATTTTTCGTTTTCCTATAGGCTCAAGTATCATTCCTATAATTGATTCCTGCGGTATATAATTAATAACTTTGTCTTCGCAGCATTTAAACATTTTCCTGTCATTAAACGAAAACTCAAATCCCGGTCCGTCGAAATTGTATACTTTTGTAATTTTCTTACGCGATAGCAGCCCTGTTTTCGCACTTGCGTAAACAGCCAGATTACCGCCTTTTGAATGTCCGGAAACTATAAATCTGCCGGGAAGTTTCGAAATTACGAAATTCAAATACTTTGACGCATACTGCTGGGCAGGAATTGACTTCATATAAGCCAGTTCAAAGTCTTCTTTCCATCCTATTAGCGTGCTGTCGGTTCCTCTGAATGCAATTATATTTTCTGCCGCATAATCTTTTATTATATAAGTAATTGCGGCAAACTGACGCCCCACGTTGAAATCAGTGTCCTGCTCAAACATACACATTTCAATGCTTTCATATCTTTTGCATTTTATAACATGCTTTAGTGCTTTTTCTATATTAGGTGTGCTGAAAGTATATACATTCCTGTTTTTCAACTTTGAAATCTTTACGAAATATATCTCTGCCGCTTCTATAAGCCCAATTGTTGAAGCCGGATTACACGAAGGCACTATGCCTTCCCAATCCAGATAAGCAAGCATAGTTATAAGGGCTATATCAACTTCATTTAATGGGCTTTGTGTAAAATTAAGCTGTCCGTGATCGCGCAGATAATTACTGAATGTAGACATTTGCTCCTCCGATTTTATATGTTTTTATGAACTAATTATATTGATTTTTTCTATTATATTCAATACTGTTATAAAAAATACAGATACGTATTAAGCTTTTATTAAGCTATTTTCATTACTTCATCTATCATAATAGTAACTAATTGAACAATTATAGATTTTATAAACTTCTATAATATTAAGTTTTATTTCACACTTTTTAACTTTTCAAATTGAACTTTCGATATTTCTATGTCATAAGAATAATATTCGTCTCTTTTATAAATTTTGGATTTTTTTAATATCCTTCCTATTACATCGCCGTCTGTTGAAAATATGCAATCCGCTTTATCAAATTTATCATTTTTTGTCATTAATGTAAAAGCAAATATTTTGTTCAGACATTAAATTCCTCCTATTAAATTATTTTAATAATTCTTTTTATTTAATTATAGCAAATTTAAATTATATATTTGTAAAAAATAACTTAATCGCATTATCATTTTTATAGACTCATGTATTCCCTTATGCTAAAAATAATTAATCATTTATGTTATAATTACTCACATCCGAAAATTTATTTCTACGGAGGCGAAAATGACAAGAGAATGCAGACTAGAAAAATTAAATAATAAAACTATCGCCCATTTACGCAAGCGAAATATAAACTTCGAAAAATATTTTTCAGACTTTAAAGATAATGAACCTTTAAATTTCGCGGCGCTTGACGGCATTTTATCAAAAGCTATGCAAAATTCCGCTCAAATAAATATAACCGAAAAATTAATTGATAATGAGATTGTTTTAACTCTTGAATGCACGGATGATGAAATTATAAATAGATTTGTTTCCGCTTTTCTTGATGCACTGGCTGAATTCTACGAAAAACATGAGGTCCACGTTACCAGAATGTTCGGATGTTTTATATATCTAAAACGCATAGACGGTGAATTAAAAGCCGTACATGCTACGGAAATACCTATAAGATATTGCCCTCTTACAAGACAGATGCTTATTGAGGTAGGCGGAGATGTTGCAGCTAATATTCTAAAATCAATGGATGAAGGAAACGTAAAATCTCAGCCCTATTTAATGCGCGCCCTTGTAGATGATGTTGTAATAAAAGGCGGATATTTTGATACTTCGCGTCCGCTTAACTCTTGCGAAGCCAATGTGCTTTTCGGTGCTTCCGAAACTATGAGTTCGGCGTTTAGAAACGGTCTAATAGATGCCGCTGTTATTGTCTCCAACAATTTAGGCACAATAATTACGACAGATTTCTCAAACACGCAAGGCGCTGTTAAACGCATGACGGGTCTTTTTGTAACCAGTCCGTCAAAGCAGATTTTAAAAACCGCATATGATGCGAACATTATCCCTCTCTATCCGCATACTGCGTGTATCGACCAGCTTGAAGGGGTAAAGGCAGCAATATCCATCGGATATAAGAAAATAGCCGTGTCGACAGCATGGCAAGACAATATCCTGCTTGAAGATATCAGCAACCTTGAAAAAGACGGCATTGTAATTTATAAATTCGGCGTTTGCTCAACATCAATTGACGATAAAACAGCCGAAATTATGGCTGAAAATGCCGATCTTGTTTGGTCTTGCGCGTCAAAGTCTGTGCTTAGTCATATCGCTCCAAATTCCATAGCTCAAGTGGGAGTTAAAATTCCTGTCTACATTATGAGCAAAAAAGGTTGGATTCTCGCGAAAAATCATTTAAAAATAATCGCACAAGACAGAGGCGAAGATATAAGCGTTCTTGAAAATATATGCTTGCAAAAAGGGGATGAAAAACCTGTTATACTTAACGATATTAATAAATTTAAAGTAATTTCGGCAAAAGACCTGCTGCCGTGCAGCGACTGCCCTCATCCTTATGTTTAATTAGTATATTTTATATAAAAATAAGCAAGCCTTACGGCCTGCTTATTTGACTTTACTTCCCTTCCCAATACGCCTCCGCTTCATCTTCCATTTTCTTAAGCCTTGTATAGTAATCGGGAAACTCGTTTAAATGAGCAAGAGCTATTTTCGCCGTTACTAAAATATCGTCATTTGTAACGTTGGTGTGTAAATCGCGTGTTCCATGTTCAAGTTCAACATCCATACCCATTCTGAACTGCTCAACGTCAAACTTCGACCAGTCTATTCCAAGTTTTTCCCCGTATTCTTTAGCTTGAGCCGATGTAAATACTTTTTTTTCAGACATAGCAATTTATCTCCTTTTTATATTGATTTTAATTGAATTATTTATTTGTATTATCTTACATTATATCGTTTTATTATATCAGACATTTTATGTATTTTATATATCTGATTTCGTTATAATCTAAATCTCATAAACCCCAAAAAGAATTAACTAAGTTATTTTTTCATAAACTCTATAAATTTTTTTTCTTTAGTCATAACAGTAATTTGCAAAATAATAAAGCCGTATATAATCGGCTTTATTATTGTTTGATATGAATTATTTTTTATCTAAATTCTGTGGTTTCTGCCGCCATAACTGCCTGCATAGACTTTTTTACCTGAATTGTTTACCGTAAATTTTCGCTCCGTCTGCTCTCTTATAACTTGAGGATACGGATGGTCATTTACTACATGTATGGGCTTAGCTATAAGCTTTTCTATATCTTTAAGATACGGCTTTTCTTCTATATCGCAAAACGAAAGCGCAACCCCGCCAAGTCCGGCTCTGCCGGTACGCCCTATTCTGTGAACATAAGTCTCTGGCACGTTAGGCAAATCATAATTAATTACGTGTGATAATTCCTCAACATCAATGCCTCTTGCGGCAATATCCGTTGCGACTAAAATTCTTATTTTTTTGTTTTTAAAATTGTTTAAAGCTATCTGTCTTGCGCCTTGCGATTTGTTTCCGTGAATAGCCTGAGAATTTACCCCTGATTTTAAAAGATCAGCAACAATCCTGTCAGCCCCGTGTTTTGTTCTGGAAAAAATCAAAGCGGATGTTATTGACTTGTTTTTTAACAGACTAATAAGCAGAGACTTCTTATCCCTATCACCTACAAAATATACAGATTGCTCAATAGTATCAACGGTAGACGAAATCACATTAACCGCGACTTTTACTGGGTCTGTTAAAATAGAATCCGATAGCTTTGATATCTGAGCAGGCATGGTCGCTGAAAACAGCGCTGTCTGTCTTGTTTTAGGTAAAAACGCTATAATTTTTTTCACATCGTTAATAAATCCCATATCAAGCATTGTATCGGCTTCATCCAGTATAAAAAATTGTATATTATTAAGTTTAACAAAACGTTGATTTATAAGGTCAAGAAGTCTGCCCGGAGTCGCTATTAAAACTTCAGCCCCTTCTCTTAACGCCTGCACTTGCGGTCTTTGCGATACTCCGCCGTAAATAACGCAGTTTTTAATATTAATATATTTTGCGTAATCAGTGAACTTCTGGCTTATTTGTATAGCTAATTCTCTGGTCGGCGTCAATATTAAAGCTTTAATCGATTTTGAGCCTGTAGCATTGCCTTTCTTACCTGCAAGTATTTGCAAGATAGGAATAGCGAATGCCGCTGTTTTTCCTGTTCCGGTTTGCGCGCAGCCTACCAAGTCTTTTCCTTGCAGTAAGTAAGGAATAGCTTTATATTGTATGTCTGTAGGTACTTCGTATCCTTCAGATTTTATTGCCTTCATAATAGGCGTTGTCAAATTTAATTTATCAAATGTCATTTTTCTCCTTCTATAAATATATATCTTATAATATTTAAGACATACTTTTTTAATCAATTAAAAAAACCGGATGACTTTTAAACTATCTTCCGGAATCAGAACTATAAGCTTACAAAATTTTAATTGTATTCTAAATATTAATTCTAAATTTAAGAAATTAAAAGAAATTTATTAGAACAATCATATCACAAATTTATAATAATTACAATTTTTTTTTATTAAGCCGCAAATTACTCGCCATTTGACAGTTATTTATTTTTATTATACAGTTGGTATTGCTTGTTTAATTCATTAATTTCTAAATCAAATTTAACAATAAATTCATCTAATTCCTTTTTTTCTTTAACAGCGGAATTGCTTAGCTTTGAGTATTGTATTTGCACACTTCTTTTTCGGTCTTCTAATACTCTTATCTCTTCTTTTATTCTTAATTTTATCCCTTCAAGGCGCAATTGCTCTTCAAGCTGTTTCATATTTTCTAAAAATTCAGCCTCAGAGTTTTTATTTTTTTCTTCCTCATTATATGTATCTATATTTTCCATAAGCAGTTTTCCGCTTTCTGTTTTTATTTACTGACCTCATTTTCTAATTAAATATTCTTTGGTTCAGTTTTATTATTTTATATACTAATCCTGTATTTTGCTCCAAGTGAAAATGTTTTTAACTTCTTTCTAATATTTAAAAACTATTTAACAACGCAGTACGTCTGTGCCTTGCTTATTGCTTCCTGCAAAAACTCGTTGCCTATACCCGGCAGCTCCGAAGGCTCTATTAATCCGTCTACGGGCTGGCGGTTATATTTTGTAAGTCCCATATTAAATGCCATGCGATAGCAAACCGCGTGTTCATGAATGCAGAAATTGGGAATGGCAACCTCAAACTGGGCGGCAACATCCGATGATAGCGGGCTTGCAAACGCGTGAGCTTGAACCAGCACATCGTACGTATGAGCCATATCTGCAATTTTACGCACTTCGGTAATTCCGCCGCAGTTTCCGATATCGGGCTGAATTAACTGTATTGTCTGGTCTGCAAAGTAAGGCGCGTACTGCCACCTTGTATATATTCGCTCACCGTTTGCTATAGTTATGTTAATGTTTTGTTTAAGATATCTTGAAGTCTGCGGCGACGGAGTATTAGGTTCCTCTATGCACATAACATCGTATTTCTCGGCTATTTTTGCTATCTGAATTGCGCCGTTCGCGCATGTGAATGAGTGATTTTCAACAATAATATCAACCTTTGTTCCTACCGCGTCTCTCACTGCCGCCATTCTTTCTTCTGCTATATTAAGCATTTCCTTGCTCAGAATACCTACTTTTTTCTGAAAATGAAACGCACCTTTTTCGGTATCATTCTGCATGAAATCAATCTTTATAGCGTCATATCCGTCTTCTACGGCTTTTATCGCGCTTTGCGCGTATTCTTCGGTCTTATGCGCAAGCTCATATTTTTCCGCTCCCAAATCAGGCCACCCGAGCTGAAGCTGACTCGCGTAGCACCTCAGCTTGTCACGGTGTTTCCCTCCAAGTAGCTGATATATGGGACAATTAAAATATTTACCCTTAATATCCCACAAAGCAATATCTAAAGCCGCAATGCCCGCAAAAACGACAGGTCCTCCGTTTTGCCCCCAGAAAGACGTTCGATACATCATATCCCATAAATAATCAATGCGCAGCGGGTCTTGTCCCATGATGATTTTAGCAAGGTCGCATATCATGCCAAATGCGGCAGGAGCTCCCGATCCGAAAGCCATTGCTGCTTCGCCGTCACCGTAAATGCCTTCATCCGTATGTATTCGGCAGCCTATCGGGCGCCATTGGCTTGAGAGTGCCAAATCCTTTGACGCTTTTCCCAAAACAAACACTTCCACGCTCGTTATTTTCATTGCATATCCTCCTATTTTTATACTAATATACTTAATTTTCCATTTAATAATATTATATCAGAATAAGCGGTCATTAAATGTAATAAAATAAAAGAAACCGCGTTAACGCGGTTAATAAAAAATTTAATCCGATTAATTCAAATATCAGTCTGCTTTAATTCACATTCCGTTACAATATCGTATTTTCTCACTATATAGCATATCTGCCAGAAAAACTCTTTTATCCTAAACAGCTCGCTCTCACGGCTTACCATTCTCCAGTCGTCGGAGTAATCCACAAGCCAGTTTTCCAGTTTTGCCGCCATTTCATTCGGTGTGTCAAGCACTGTTATATCCTGTCCGTATTCCCATTTTTTTAGAACTAACGCCAGCTGCTGCATCAGGCTTACGCCGCGCGCGGCAAGATAAAACTCCATTATTTCATGCTCAGCGCCTGTTGCAGATTTGCTGTAATTCTTTTTAAGACTCTGAATTATTTTTTCACAGTTTTTAACTGCGTTCTTTAGTTTTGCCTCTGATGCCTGCATGATTTTTCTTTTGACTTTTTCATGCATATACTCCCCTTTGTCTTCATATTGCATTTTAAAAATTTTATAATCGCGAAAATATACCATATCGTTAAACGTAATTATATCATTTTTAGAAAGCCGGCGCAAAACAGAGGTTATATTCTTTGTATCATCGCCGTATTCCACAAGCGAAATAACCTGATCTATTGTCTTGAATTCGCGCATATCATGTACGTTCCACGATTTTGCCGCACCGTAAATCAAGCACGGAATGTTTAAAGCAGGCATGTTTATATGACCGCAATCGCCCCAGTCAGTGTTTAAAAACCCTACAGCGCGATATTTTTTGCCCTTCTCCGCCATCTCTTTTATGTTTGAAAAACTCAAATCGTAATCATTAACAAGACGGCTGTATCCCGAAACGCTCGGACATACATATTGATTTATGTTGTTCGATGAAAATATTTCAAATATTTCCTCATTAACTCCGTAATTGTAATACCAATTAAGACATGTAACGTCTTTATTGAGTTTATCTATAGCGTCGGGGTGTTGTCTTAAAATATCGGCCCATATCATAACTTCTTTGCCTTTGCTCTGAAGGTACTGCACAAGTTTGTTTACATACATAATATAAAGCTCACCGTAAGTCATTGTTCCTGCCAAAGTCGCGCTTTTACCTTTGCCGAGCTCAAATGTTTCGTCGCATGAAATGTTAATTTTGTTGCTTCGAAACAAAGGCGTGACCTGGTCTAATATTCCCGTAATAAACTTATAACTTTCGGGATCCGATACATTTATCGTATAACAACGCAATCTGTTGTTCCACGTAAACACATCTCCGTAATCCGCGTCGGTTTCCCTGAATTTTGAAAAACTTACGCTTCCGAGCAAGTCATACAAATGTCCGAATGTTGCAACGCACGGCACAAGCTCAATGCCTCTCATATAGCAGTAATAGTCAAGCTCCATAATTTCCTCGGGAAGGAACGGATTGGAATAAGACCACACTTCCTCAAATCCGTCAAGCCTCAGACAGTTTTCCATATATAGCTGAAGTTGATTTATCTTATATAAAGCGAGTTTGTCTATCATTGACTTCAAGCTTTTCATTGTAGGAACTCTGCCTCGGCTTACATCAAGCATATAGCCTCTGTCCGCATATGACGGCGTATCAAAAATTTCGCCGCACGGAATTTCTCCGTTTTTTAATTTGCATATCTGGACTAATGTAGCCGATGCGTATAAAAATCCTCTGTTTGACGACGCGTGAATAGAAATTTTCTCTTTATTTATGACCATTCTATATGATTCGTTATTACTGTGAGTTTTTTCATATTCAAACCAAATGCAGTTTTCATTGCAGCTTTTTCCGATTCTTACGCCTTTTTTTATAATCAGTTTAAGCGCAAGAGCTTTTTGTATTTCACTCTGCAAAAGTTTTGCGGTTTGAAAATCAATATCATCCTGTAAAATATCCAAGATAATCGCTGTATCATGAACAATCGAAAAAGTTCCGCCATGCGTTATAATCTTGCGGGGAAGTGGTATCAAATCCATGCTTTTCCCTCTTTTCTGTTTAATTCTTAATTTTTGTTATTTTCCTGTGCAAATAACAGGCTCCTTTTGCAGCCGATATATTTTCATGTATAATTGAAATATTCTTCAAATCATTTTTAAGGCATTTTATAAATTCTTCTTTTACTATATCCGTCTTTAATAGAATGCTTCCGCTTATTCCTATGTTTATATGTTCATCAATTTTAAGCTTGTTATAAAGTCTTGCCGTCATTGCCGCAAGGTGTTGTCCCGCCGTTTTTAATATGTTTATTGAGTTAATATCCGATTGATTTGCAAGGCGCGCCACTATAGGCGCAAATGAGGCAATTTCTGCCTTTGAGTAAGTATATGTTTGTTTTACTATCTCGTTAACATCTTTTATATTCATTTTGCTGATTATATTTTTTGTAAGTTCGCTTGGAGCTAATTGACAGTCAGCCTCATATGCAATTCGCTTAAAAGCCGATACAGCGATATCATAACCGCTTCCCTCGTCTCCGATAATATGACCCCATCCGCCTGTTTTTGCGCATCTTCCTTTAAATATGCCGTAACCCACAGATCCCGTTCCCGATATTGCTATTATGCCGTCACTTCCCTTATGTATCGCGACATGCGCAAGATATGAATCGTGGTATCCCAGCGCATCACAAGCAAACTCTTCTTTTACCAGATTTTGTATTTCTTCTTTATTGTTTCCAATATCAATTCCTGCCAGCCCCAAATATATGTAAACGCAGCTTTTTTCACTTTCGGAAAGTTTTATACTGTCTATGCACTGTTTTATCGCATTTACTACGTTTTGCGCGGCTTTGTCAAAATCCAAAAACAAGTTTCCAAAACCTGCGTAAGCCCTGGCAAGCTCATTATCACAAAGGTCGTAAGCAACTGCCTCTGTTTTAGTGGCTCCGCCGTCCACTCCTATAATATAATCCATATATTTTTATAATCCTTTCATTTAGATTTCAGCGATTTGACTTATAAAAGCTTTGACGCATCCCTATCAGCCACTATTATGGCGTTGGGATGAAGCTGAATAATAGACGCCGGCACTTCGGGAGAAATTTTACCTTTAATCGTTTTATATATTGCCTGAGCTTTATTCTCCCCGCTCGCAAGCAGCAAAATCATTTTAGACTGCATAATTGTTTTAATCCCCATGCTTATAGCCTTAGTGGGCACTTCTTCTCTTGAGGCGAAAAATCTGGAATTGGCGTCAATAGTCTCTTGGTCCAAATTCACCAAATGAGTTTGAGCTTCAAAATTAATGTCGGGTTCGTTGAATCCGATATGACCGTTTGAGCCTATTCCGAGCACTTGCAAATCAATTCCGCCTTTATATTTTATCTTTTCTTCATACCTTATGCATTCTTTTTCAATATCCTCTGCCATGCCGTTCGGTATATAGGAGTTTTCCGGTTTTATGTTTATATAATTAAAAAAATTATTTTTCATGTAATAATAATAGCTGTTGGGGTTTTTTCTGCTTAAATTGCAGTATTCGTCCAGATTGAATACAGTAACATCAAAAAAATCTATTTTTTTGGTTTCGTACATTTTTATAAGTTCTTTATACATTCCCAACGGAGTATCTCCTGTCGCCAGTCCCAAAACGCTGTCAGATTTAATCATTATTTGGGCTGATACTATGCCTGCCGCTATTTCGCTCAATTCATTGTAATCCTGCGCAATTATAATATTCATAAAACCTCCGAATATATTTAAGCTTTATAGATAATATCTCCTTCGGATATAGAAAGGCTTACATTTAACTTATCATCAAAAACAATCATATCGGCGTCTTTTCCTGTTGCTATGCTGCCTTTTGTTTTGTCAATTCCTATGAGCCTTGCGGGGTTTATACTTGCCAGATTGACTGCTTCGTTAATTTTTAAATCAGTATGTTCTAAAATATTGGACACAGCTTTATTCATAGCAAGAACGCTTCCGGCAAGAGATTCGTCCTCAGTCCTTGCGCAGTTATTCTTAACAATTACTTTTCTTCCGCCCAGTTCCCATATCCCTTCTTCCATATAAGCCGCTCTGTTTGAGTCGGTTACTAAAATCATTTTGTCTTTGCCTTTATAATCTAACAGCATTTGAAAAAAAACCGGATGCACATGCACAGTATCCGCTATTAATTCGTAACTGATACCTGCGTTTAATATTGCCGCAGCAGGCCCTGGTTCTCTGTGATGCAAGCCGCGCATTGCGTTGAAAATATGAGTCGCGCCGCTTACGCCTGCTTTTATAGATTTCACCGCTGTTTCATAATCCGCGTTTGTGTGGCCTATAGATAGTATTACATCGGATGATTTTTTTACTTGTTTTATGAACTCAAAACCGGCATCTTCCTCGGGGGCAATGGTTATTATTTTTATTACATCTAGAAAACACTTAATAAACTCAAAGTCAGGTTTGAGAATATACTCTTTTTTATGAACACCTGTGTAGTCTGCGCTTAAAAAAGGTCCCTCTAAATAAACTCCGAGTATTCTCGCTCCTTTAACATTTTCTTTCATCGCGTCTCTTACTGAATTTAGAGCCTTATATATATTTTCTTTATCTTTAGTCATAGTAGCGGCCAAAAAAGATGTAGTACCGCCTTTTGCCATAGTGTAACTAATTGTTTTTAATGCCGATATATCCGCGTCCATAACATCGCTTCCTCCGCAGCCGTGAATGTGAACGTCGATAAATCCGGGCGATATATACTTTCCTTCAGCTTCTATTAAGGCTATTTTTTTGCTGTCATATTTTTGCTTAAATATGTCTTTATCCAATATGTCAATTATTTTATTATCGAAAACAATCGCTTTATTATCTATAATTTCATTTTCCAAAATTATTCTGCCGCCTGTTATGCAGCTTATTTCTTTATTCATTTAACTGTCCGCAACCTTTATCTTTAAATTATTATTCATACTTTATTTATTTTAATATCAGAAGATGTTTGTTTTAAATATTAAATTAATTAATTTAAATCAGCACATTAAATATATTATATATAACTTGCAGGATTTTTTCAAATTTGCGGCAAAATTCGTAAAGATACAGACTATAAAACAGTTTGAATAAAGCAAGATTTATTATTATGAATTATTTAATCAGATAAAATTATTTTTTAATATAATACTGATAAATATGAATTATATCTGAAAAATAATAATTATGTAAAAAAAATCTTATTTTTGTAAAAGATTACAGTATAGATGTTGTAAAGTATTTAGGCATATAGTAGAATAATTGTAACTCTTAAGGATATTTTTTATTTTGGCATTATCCTCGATATTTATTATTCATTTAACTGAATAATACTTAGCACATACATAATCTTTCAGAGTTAATAAATTAATTTAAGGAGAAATTTATATGAGCTTAAAAAATGGTAAACAGTATATGGAAAGTCTTCGCAAACTCAGACCTAATATTTACAAATTCGGCGAGCTTATAGAAGACGTAACCACACATCCCGCTACACAGCTTCATATCAAGTCTGTCGCTCACTCATTTGATATGGCGTTTGATGAAGAGCAATCGGGAATTTTTACAACCACTTCTTTCTTAACGGGGAAAAAAGCGCATCGCTGGAATACGCTAATGACTTGCGCAGAGGACAGCGTCGGCAATGCAAGATTGAAGCGCGCTCAGTATAATTGGTCAGGAACTTGTCAGGGAGCTACTTGCGCAGGATGGACAATGATTAACGCTCTTTACGATGTTACATATAAAATGGATAAGGAATTAGGCACAAAGTATCATGAGCGTTTAAAAAACTACTTCCTTTATGCGGAAGAAAACGCTTTGGCTATGGCAGGGCTCTGCACCGATGGCAAAGGCGACCGCACTCTGCCTCCTTCAAAGCAAGCGGATCCCGACATTAACTTACATATTGTAGAGAAACGTGAGGACGGCATAGTTATAAGCGGATGCAAAGTATTAATCTGCGGGGTTGCCGCTTCAAATGAAATGGTAATTATACCCGGCAGCGGTTATGGCGCTGATGATACGGATTATTGCGTCGCATGCGCAGTTCCGCGCGATGCAGAAGGCATAACAATAGTAGAAGCGCGTCATGTCAGCGATGAACGCGATATGGAAGAAGGCTGGGATGTGCCCAGAGGCGCGGGCAGCTCAGTTGCCTACATATTATTTGAAAATGTTTTTGTTCCGAATGAACGGGTTTTTATGGCGGGAGAATATCAGTATTCAGGCAAGCTTATAGGCGATTTTATCTGCATATACAGAGGAGCCTTCGGCGGCTGCGTTACGGGACAGGGCGACGTTATGATCGGCGCAGCCATCAACGTCGCGCGCGCAAACGGCTTGTCACAGAAAGTATTTCAGGATAAACTTACAACCATGACTATTAATAATGAAACTACTTATGGTCTTTCGCTTGGCTCTGCTATGTCAGGTAAAAAAAGCGAATCCGGCTCATTCCTTCCCAATCCGTTAATCGGCAATGTCAACAAAACTCATATCGCGACTTTGCCTTATGAGACTAAGCGCATATGCCAGGATATCTGCGGCGGACTTGTCGAAAACGGATGCATACCATCGTATAAAGACTTCCAAAGTCCAATATACGGAGAAAAATTATTAAAAACCGCAGCGGGTGCTGTGGACGGAGAAACAAGAGTCAGAGCCGCGCGTTTAGCTGAATGGCTTACAGTAGGCGGCGGTATCCCGGGCTGTATGCACGGAGGCGGAAGTCAGGACGGAGCCAAATTGGGAATACGAGCCTTATCTCCTTGGAACGCTTATGCCGATAACGCGAAAAGAATTGCAGGCATAACAAGAGATCTCCCCGATCCCGTTAAAAAGAAATAGTTTGTCTTATACATTTAAGTGCAATACTTTTAATTGACTTATATAAGATTTATAACTATAAATTAACCGTGCACCTGCGCGGTTTTTTTACATTAAAAAATAAATTATTTTTTATCATATGTACACGTTTGCAATATTTATATTGTATATTTGCAAAATTTCAATTATAATTATCAATAAGAAATGCAAAAGGAGGTAAAAGAAAAACTAATTAGATTTTTGAAATTCACTACAAATAGCTAACGATATATGATTTTAGCTTTTTTTAAAAAAATTATAATGAGATGATTATCGGAGGAATTAATTATGTCAAAACTTGATATGATCGAAGGAATCGGTGCAGCTTATGAAACAAAATTAAAAGATGCAGGTGTTGCTTCAATAGAAGATTTGCTTGAAACCTGCATTACAAA
Organism: Eubacteriaceae bacterium UBA6119; assembly: GCA_002423395.1. Taxonomy (GTDB): domain Bacteria; phylum Bacillota; class Clostridia; order Eubacteriales; family UBA1433; genus UBA1433. The sequence continues at coordinate 728,337 of DIVZ01000005.1, read as the reverse complement.
AAAAGGAAGAAGTGAGCTTTCACAAAAAGCTGATATTTCGGAAAAGCTTATTCTTAAATGGGCAAATCACGCGGATTTATTCAGAATCAAAGGAATCGCCGGCGAATATGCAGAATTGTTGGAAGCGGCCGGAGTAGATACCGTACCTGAATTAGCTCAACGAAAAGCCGAAAATTTATTTGCAAAAATGTCTGAAACAAACGAAGTAAAAAAATTAGTAAGAAAAATTCCGACGCAAAATCAAATAGAAGATTGGATAAAACAAGCGGCTTCGCTGCCAAGAAAACTTCAATATTGAAATAAATAATTAATATAAACAAAATACAGCAATAATTATTGCTGTATTTTTTAATGCTTTAAAATAATTTTATTTTAAGAAGATTTATTTTTTTCAGTATCTAAATTCTCTTCATTTGATTCGGTTTCAACAATTTGAGTCGTGTTTTCATTTTTCTGCGGATTCTCATATTTATATTTTAATTCTTCTATTGTATTTTCCAATTTGATTATTTTTTTATCTCTTCGTCTTTTTTGTAGTTTTGCTTTATCAAAATAAATAATCAAAATAATTAATAAAACAGCTGAGCAAAAAAATAAAACAATATCTATCCATTCAGCATTTATTGCAAATTTTGTAATTGTTCTTTCCGCTATAGGCGATAAATTATTTAACTTATAAACTCCTTGATAAACACATGCAGTAACAAAAAATAATATTATTATATTCGATAATAAAATTCTGAAAAAAGATCCTACCGAACCGGTTTGCTTCCCTTTCATTGTATTCTCCTTTATTATTATAATAAACTTAATAATATAAATTATAACCTACTTACAATAATTGTCAATTTTATGTTATATTAATCAAAACAATACAATTTATATTAAATGATTGCAAGTATCAAATTTAGATTTAAATTCTATGTATATTAAATATATCTTAATGAATAACATTAATATTCAAAAGATAATAATATGCAATATAATATATTTAATAAGGTGATTAAATGAATATTATTATAAACGAGACAACAAAGGATTATTTAAAAAAGAAAAATATAAACTGTCTTACTTTAAATATTGTAATAACCGCAAGCGGCGATTTCAACGGCTGTGCAATTCCACAAGTAATTTATGAAGAGCCTAAGGATGCAAATGGATATCATCATACATTAGTTGATAATATAAATGTCTTCATACATAAGAGTGCAATAGAAGATAATATGAAATTAGAATTTGTTTTAAGAAAATTTTTATTGCATAAATATGTTGATGTTGAAGGTATTAAAATTTTGTAAATAATTCTTTAAAAACTAAAAAACTAAAAATTTAAATAAGCATTCTGCTATCATTAAAAAAACCACGCATATGCGTGGTTGATTGTTTTTTATTTTGCCATATTGAATAATTAAAATATTATTGAGTTTCCTCTATCGAGCTTTTCAGTGAGGACTTATAAAGTATAATAATTAATGTCATGCCCACAGCGCACGCGCAGCCCGCGATTAAAAACGATAAAGACGTCCCCATTTGCGTTTTTAAAACAGCCTTTGCCAGAAACGGCGAGAGTATTGCGGCTACGCTGAATCCCAGCATAACAATTCCATAATTAAGTCCGGCATTTTTTATTCCGAAATAGTGGGTTGATACCGCAGGATACTGACCCATAAAGCCGCCGTATGAAAATGCGAGTATCATAAAAAGCAATATAAATAGCGTGCCTTTTGCAAATGCGAGCATAATAACAGCTGCCGCACAAATAATAAATGTTAAAAGCAGCGCAGGCTCTCTTTTTATTTTGTCGCTTAGCCACGGCAAAACAAGGCGTCCTCCTGATTGCGCTAGGGAGGCAAACATAACTCCCGCAATTGCCTGCTGATATGTAATGGAGCGCTCAAGCCCGGTTATTACAAAGATAGGATTAATTAACGCAAAAGCAGGTACGGCAAACATAAATGATAATGTTATTAAGTAATAGTATCTGGTTTTAACCATTTCTTTAACCGTATAATCATACTGCATAATCTTTTCATTTCCTGAAGTACTGTGAGATTTTATATATCCTTCAGGCGGTGATTTAATAACAAAAATTGCAGGTGTGTATATGACTGCGAATACTATTCCTAGTATTAAGAACGTGCTTGATAAGCCCGTTTTTAAAAGAAGCGAGCTGCATAAAGGTGATAGAGAAAATCCGCTTATCCCTATCATGCACAGTAAAAGCCCTGTTACCGACCCAAGTTTATAATAAAACCATTTTTGTGCTGTTGATAAAATAGCATTATATATAACTCCGCAGCAAAGGCTGAAAATTACTCCGTATAATACGGTAAACAGTAGATACGCAGATGGCGGTAATGCTGAAATTATCAATATCGAGCAAACTCCTGCAGCGCAGCTTGCCGCCAATATTTTTGTAACCGAAATTTTCTGCTGCATTTTTCCGGACAGAATGTTGCCTATCGGGAAAATTCCCATATTAATCATTGCAGGTACGCTTGCGCTCGCTGAATCAATTGAGAAATAAGTCATTATATATGGCTGCAAGATGCTCCATACATAATTCATAGCGGCAGGTATCATTAAAAGAAGCGCAAAGATCAATATTATATTTTTTTTATTTTCTTTAATCATTCATCGTCCCTATTCATTCTTAACATATTTTTTTCATAATTCCTTTGAGCGTAATATTACTTTTTTATAAGTATTTATTCTTATATAATATCACCTTTTGTATGCTTATAACTCATTTTTTCAAACTTTATAATTTATTGATCGTTGTATTTTAAATTATTGTATAATTAACTTCGATTTAGTATAATAAATTTAAATATTTATTAAAAGTTAAATAATTGTTGGTGGTATTTGTATAATGTTATTTTCAAGCTCGATTTTTTTATTCGGTTTCCTTCCTGTTATACTGTTTTTTTATTATGTTTTTTTCAGAAGAAATCGCAGATGGCAAAATGTTTTTTTAACATTTGTTAGTCTGTTTTTTTATGCATGGGGAGAACCATTTTTTGTTCTAATAATGATTGGCTCAATTCTTGCTAACTGGGCTTTTGCATTATGGGTAGATAAGGTTCGCGCTGATAAAAAGCAGGCAAAATGTGCCTTGGCGTTAATGGTTGCCGTCAATATTGGGCTTTTGTTTGTTTTTAAATATCTGGTATTTACAATCGTTAATATAAATACATTTTTAGGAGCTGATATACTTGTTCCTAAGATAATTTTACCGATTGGAATATCGTTCTTTACGTTTCAGGCGATGTCTTACGTCATTGACGTGTATCGCAATGTCGGAAAAGCTCAAAATAATCCAATGAACGTTGCTTTATATATTTCATTTTTCCCTCAATTAATAGCAGGACCCATTGTTCGTTATAATACAATTGCTGATCAGATACTTAATCGTAAGGAATCATTCAACTATTTTTCAGAAGGTGTTTGCCGATTTATAATAGGATTAAGTAAAAAAATACTGCTAGCTAACACTTTGGCTTTGGTAGCGGATAAAGCTTTTGAGGTTCAATCACCATCGGTTGTTTTCGCTTGGCTGGGAATCTTTGCTTATACTTTCCAAATATATTATGACTTTTCGGGTTATTCTGATATGGCAATCGGCCTGGGAAAAATGTTTGGATTTCATTTTTTAGAAAACTTTAACTACCCATATATTTCAAAGTCAATAACGGAATTCTGGAGAAGATGGCATATCTCTTTAGGAACTTGGTTTCGCGAATATGTGTATATACCACTTGGCGGCAGCAGAGTAAGTACGAAATGGCGACTTATATTCAACTTATTTGTCGTTTGGTTTTTAACAGGCGTTTGGCATGGTGCGAACTGGACATTTTTTATTTGGGGATTATTATACTTTGTTCTGATTACATTTGAAAAGTTAACAAATTTAGACAAAAAATTAAATTGGCTTGGGACTATTTACACAATGTTTTTTGTTATGATGGGCTGGGTAATCTTTAGATCTACCAACTTTACCTCAGCTGTGCATTACATAAGAAATTTGTTTGGAAATGGCAATAATTTAATAGATGCCAATGCAATCTTATACTTTAAGAATAATATTGTTTATTTCATTTTCGCTGTATTATGTGCTATTCCAACATTCTCATATCTTGAAAAGAAATTTTCAAACAGCAAAGTGTATTGTTTTATTTACCCTGTTATAATGATAATGCTTTTTGTTGTATCTATATCTTTTATTGTGAAAGGAGCACATAATCCTTTTATTTATTTTAATTTTTAGTTATATAATAACAGTATATATAAAGGGATAATAAATGATTATGAGAAAAAGAATAACAGCAATCATATTTTTATTGGTTTTGCTTATTGGAATAATCGGATACGCTTCAATTGATAAATTCATAAAACCAGTAGCATGGCAACTCATAAAGGGATATAGTAATAATGTAATGCAAGAAGATTCTACAAGCTATGATAAAGTAGTTAATGTTAGAAATAGAATAGAAGACTTTTTTAAAAAGGAACTCTATCCTAAGAACGTATATATTAATTTATACGGTGCAGTCAATAATGTAGTAGGCAATAAGTTTATTGCTGATGCAAATCCATTGTATAATGTAGTGAAGCTGAATAACAATTATTTAGTGTTTGTATATCCAAAATCGAAAAATATTGCGCAATATGCACAAAACTTAATTGAACTAAATACATATTTGAAACAAAAAGACATAGCTCTTCTTTATATCCAGGCACCAAATAAGATAAATAAATTTGATAACCAATTACCTACTGGTGTGGATGATTTTACAAATTCTGATGCGGATGAATTTCTGCAGACAATCAGAAATTCAGGTGTTGACACCATGGATTTTAGGGAAATTATTCATGATAATAAGATCAATCATTTTGAAATGTTTTTTAAAACCGACCATCATTGGAAACCAGAAGCAGGATTATGGGCAACCGAAAAATTGTCTGAAAAATTAGTTTCTGATTACAATTTTAAAATTGATACTCAACTTTATGACCCTAAAAATTACAATGTTGAAGTAAAGAAAAATTGGTTTTTAGGTTCTCTAGGAAAACGTGTAGGTCTCTATTATGGTGGAGTAGACGATATTTCAATTATTACTCCAAAATTTGAAACTAATTTAGAATATATAATACCGTCAAAAAACATTGATAAAATCGGCTCCTTTGAAAATACACTAATCGATTATGATAAGATAAGTAAAAGAGATTATTTCACCTTAAGTCCGTATAGTTTTTATACAGGGGGTGATTTCCCACTTAGTTCCGTTATTAATAATAAACTTGTTTCGGGGAAAAAGATACTTTTAGTTCGAGATAGCTTTGCATGTGTGGTTGCTCCATTTCTTTCATTGTCATGTTCAGAACTTGATATAATCGATTTGAGACATTATACGGATAGCACATTAATTAAATATATTGATAAAACAAATCCTGATATAGTTATATTTTTGTATAATCCTTCAGTCTATAAAACAGATGATGGTAAGCAATTCACATTTAACTAATAACCAAACAACATAACAATATACAAAAGATGGCATCGCTGAAAATGTTGTGTAGATTAAATATAAGCAAAGATTAATTAACTAATTAAAAAAGTACGTATCTAAGTGCTTTTTTAATTTTATATGGAGGAGTTGCCGAGCGGATTCGAACCGCTGACCTGCTGATAAAAAATTCTAGACAGAGGTACGTAAACCTCATAAAACCGTGGTAATTCATGGTTGTTTTGCCGCAGTTTATTATTCCTTATTTCATTCCATGTCTAACAAATTTCTAACGCTTTATATTGTGATTTGTTAATATGTATATTAAAAATAGTTATATACACTTTTTACTGCTTTACCTGCTTCATTGAAAGAGATATGCGCTTCTTCTGAGGATCTACAGATAAAACCATAACTTCTACCCTATCTCCGACAGAAACCATTTCTGAAGGATGGCGGATAAATTTGTCCGCAAGCTCCGAAATATGAACAAGCCCGTCCTGATGTACGCCGATATCTACAAACACCCCGAAATCAATGACGTTGCGCACCATGCCGGAAAGAATCATATTTGGAGCAAGATCACTTATATCCATAACATCCGTACGCAACATGGCTGCAGGCAGCTCATCGCGCGGGTCACGCCCTGGCTTGATAAGCTCTTTTACTATATCTCCAAGCGTTGGCATGCCAACCGCGCATTCGCTTGCGGCTTTAGCTACGCCATATTTTTCCACTCGCTCCTGTAAATCTGAAATCTTTCCATCCGCAACATCCCTCAGTGTATAGCCGCACAGCGCAATAAGCTTTTGTGCAGCAGAATAGCTTTCGGGATGTACCCCCGTATTATCCATAACAGATTTGCTTTCAGGCACACGCAAAAAGCCCGCGCATTGCTCGTACGCCTTCGGACCAAGCTTCGGCACCTTTAAAAGCTGCTTGCGAGAAGTGAATGTTCCGTTTTCTTCCCGGTAGAGAACAATGTTTTTCGCAGTGCTTCCATTCAGTCCCGAAACCCGTTGAAGAAGAGAAGGCGATGCTGTGTTTAAATCAACGCCCACTGCGTTGACACAGTCCTCAACAACACCGCAAAGCGCATCGTTTAGTCGTTTTTGCGGCATATCATGCTGATACTGCCCTACGCCTATCGCCTTAGGATCAATCTTTACAAGCTCCGCCAGCGGGTCCTGCATCCTTCGCGCTATTGATATGGCTGAACGCAGATTTACATCGTACTGCGGAAACTCCTCTGCCGCAAGCTTGGACGCTGAATACACCGAAGCTCCAGCCTCGTTGACTATCATATAGGTCACACCCTGCATATCCGCGATAAGTTCGCAGGTCATTTGTTCCGTTTCACGCGAAGCTGTGCCGTTTCCAATGGCAATATGCGCCACCTTATGTTTATTGATTAATTTTTTCAATTCGGCGATAGCTTCCGTTTTCTGGCGCTCACCAAAGGTTGGATACACCACAGCGGTATCCAATATTTTGCCCGTACCGTCTACCACAGCGACCTTGCATCCATTACGATATCCCGGGTCAAGTCCCATAGTGACATGACCTTTTATAGGAGGCTGCATTAAAAGGGGCTTTAAGTTAATTGAGAAATTGTGTATTGCACCCTCCGACGCAGTATCTGTCAGTGTGCTTCGCACCTCACGTTCGATAGAGGGAAAAAGCAGACGGTCATATCCGTCCTCTACTGCGCTGCGAACAAAATCCGACGCGCATGAGCCGGGTTTTACAAACATGCCCCATATAAGTCTCAGCGATTGCTCTCTTTCTATCTGCACCGAGACCTTGAGGAATCCCTCTTTTTCACCCCTGTTAATTGCCAGTATCTGATGCCCCTGCAGACGTGATAAAGGCTTTTCAAACTTATAATAAAGACTGTATACGCAGTCTTCATCTTTTTCCGCAGCGACTGTCAGATATCCCTTACTAAATATAAACTCCCTCAGCCGTCGTCTGGCTTCCGCGCTGTCCGCCACTATCTCCGCTGCTATATCAGATGCGCCCTCAAGCGCTTCTTGAGCATTATTCACGTCTTTTTCTGTATTTATATAATCTGTAGCAATCTCCCATATATCGGGTAATTCTGCACTCTGCCCCATCAGCGTCAAAGCAAGTGGCTCAAGTCCTTTTTCCTTTGCAATGCTCGCTCTAGTGCGGCGCTTCTGTTTATACGGGCGGTATATATCCTCCACCTCCGCAAGCGTCTTTGCATTATCTATTTCAGTCGTCAGCACTTCCGTGAGCTTATCCTGCGCTGCAATTGCCTTCTTAACCTCTTCCCTACGCGCGCTAAGATTACGCAGATAGTTAAGTCTATCTGCCAGGTCACGAAGCACGCTATCGTCCATCGTCCCATGCATTTCCTTTCGATAACGTGCGATGAATGGAATGGTACTGCCCTCGTCGATGAGATATATAACATTTTTAATATGTTCTTCACTTTTATTTAGTTCATCTGCGAGTATTCTGATAATGCTTTCCATCTGTTCTCCTTAATTTAAGCTATATCGTAATCATTGGGTTCTGAGCAAAAAACTATACGCTAAAGCTTTGCTTTTGCAACTGATACAATTGTACAGTAAAAAACCATTTCCATAAATATTTAACTATACATTTGTTTTTGTAATGTTTTTACGTCCTCGTTCTGTATATATTCATCAAATGACATCATTCGATCAATAAGTCCTTTTGGTGTGATTTCAATGATGCGGTTAGCAATTGTCTGAACAAACTGGTGATCCTGTGATACTAACAATACGTTGCCGTCGAAAGCTGTCAATGAATTATTAAGAGCCGTAAGCGACTCCATATCCAGATGATTGGTCGGTTCATCCATCAGCAGTACGTTCGCGCCGCTGACCATCATTTTAGAAAGCATACAGCGCATTTTTTCTCCGCCCGAAAGAACACTTACCTGCTTTTGTGATTCGTCTTGAGAAAAAAGCATTCTCCCAAGAAATCCGCGTATAAAACTTTCTTCTTGATCTTTGGAATATTGTCTCAGCCAATCTACTAAATTTAAGCTGCTTTCAAAATAAGATGAGTTATCAAGAGGCAGATAGGCTTGCTTTGTTGTAACTCCCCATTTAAATTCTCCGCTATCCTGGATAATTTCGCCCATTAATACTTTAAACAAGTTTGTTTTAGCGGCGCCGTCAGGGCCAACAAACGCTATCTTATCGCCTTTATTCACTATAAACGATACATCATTAAGTATCTTCTCGCCTCCGGCACTTACAGTCAGGTTCTCTACGGTCAAAATATTATTGCCGGTTTGGCGCTCCGGACTAAAAGCGATGTATGGATATTTACGTGACGAAGGCTTAATATCATCCAGCGTCAATTTTTCAAGCAGCTTTTTTCGGGATGTTGCTTGCTTTGCTTTAGAAGCGTTAGCGCTGAACCTCTCAATAAATCTTTGCAAATCTGCAATTTTATCTTCTTTTTTCCTGTTGGATTCTCGCATTAACCTTAACGCCAATTGACTTGATTCATACCAAAAATCATAGTTCCCTACGAATAATTGAATCTTGCCATAATCAATATCAGCGATATCAGTACACACTTTATTCAAGAAATGTCTGTCATGGGAAACTACAATGACTGTATTTTCATAATTATACAAAAAGTTTTCAAGCCAGGTGATTGATTGCAAGTCCAGATGGTTGGTAGGCTCATCCAGTAATAAAATATGAGGGTTACCAAATAAGGCTTGAGCAAGTAAAACTCGGACTTTTTCGTGGCCGCTAAGGTCTTTCATCTTGCAGCCTTGAAGTTCATTATTAATGCCAAGCCCCATCAGCAATTCGGCAGCTTCTGCCTCGGCTTCCCAGCCGTTCAGTTCAGCAAACTCACCCTCAAGGATGGAAACTTTTATTCCGTCTTCTTCAGTAAAATCCGGTTTTGCATATAGAGCGTCTTTTTCTTCCATAATTTTAAATAGCCTTGGATGACCCATTATTACCGTTTTCAGCACTTCAGATTCTTCAAATTCAAAGTGATCTTGTTTTAAAACACCAATGCGTTCGCCTTTGGTTAGCATGACTTCTCCGCTGGTAGCTTCTATTTCGCCGGAAAGAATTTTCAAAAATGTCGATTTTCCTGCACCGTTGGCGCCAATTAAACCGTAACATTTTCCGGGGGTAAATTTTACATTAACATCTTCAAATAATGCCCGTTTACCATATCTTAAAGTTATTTTATTTGTACTAATCATTTTGTCTTCCTTTTATAAAGATTAATATTTTAACATGAGTTTATATAATAACATTTTTTATGATAAAATAATAATTAATATATATTTATTTTTAATAATCTATTATATTTTAGCAAAATATGCCTCATCACACTGCATTTTTAACCAAAATACTAGCAAGTTAAATTTGTAAATATTTAAATGCATAAGTTTATTAAGAAATAAAAACCACGCATTTGCGTGGTTAGATAATATTTCTATTTGAATCTACTGAACGGTTTTCGAACAGCTGGCCTGCTGATTGCGAATTCTAGACAGAGGCACTAAAACCTCACTAAACAGCGGTAATACATAGTTTTATTGCAGCTGATATTCCCCTATTTCTTTACATTGTCTTTAAATGTCTAACACTCTATTAAAAAAGATTTATGTATGCGATGCTAGGAAATGCTATAAGCAACGTTCTTATATATGTACTTTTAATTCATTTTTAATAATTTAAATATTTTTCAATGTTCATTCTCTGTTATCTTTCTTTCTTGAAAATAACACAAAGCAAAATATGCAACAGCATAAATTAATGTGCATATAAATATTCCCGCATTCAGTCTCCCTTGAACATAAATTTGATTTATTGAAACATTAACCCATTTGCCTGGCAGAAAAACAGATACGTTTCTTAAAAATACAGCCCATTGAGGCAGCGCAACTACAAGTTCCGATAAAACGGCGTTTATAAAAGTGAACGTTGACGCAAGTATCAATATTGACGGCACATTGTTTGAAAGCAGTACAATTATTCCGCTTATGAATGCAAATGATATAAGATAAAACAATGCCGCAATAAAAAGCAAAATATATTTATAAAACTCAGTATAGACAAATATTGAACTGGCAGCCATTACTAAAACAAATCCAAAAACGGCAATTAAAACAGAGGGCATAAAGCTTCCCAAAATTACATGCGATAATTTTGCTCCGCACAATTCAAGACGCTTCACTATTCCGGTTTTTTTAATGTCAATAAAATATACTGTTCCTATGAATAAATAAAATACCGACAAAGCAAAATACCATTTAAAAGGCAGTGCATTTGTCAAAGCCTCTGCGCTTTGCCCCGCAGTATTAACAGTATTGTTATTGACTTCTATAGGCAATGCATTCTTCCACAAAGATTTAATTTGATTTCTTTGATTTATCTCGTCATTTTTTGAATAGGTCTTGCCTTCGCTGCTTAAAAACTCGTTTGTCTTTTGAATTGTATACTCTTCTATCCAATACATTAAAACATTATTTATAATAGGCTCGCTTATTGTCGCAGAGGCATTTGAAGAAGGAGAATTATAAACTTGAATAATATTGTTGAATTTTCCTTGCGATAATGTACTGGAAAAATTTTTTTCTATAATAAAAACGGCCTCAATATTTCCTTTTTTTAATTCTTTAAACGCATCATTTTTATTTAATACTGCTGTATTAAATTCGTTATATTTTTCAATTGATTGCAAAAACTCCTCGGATATCGCGCCTGTATCTTCATTTGCAAATGCTATGTTAATTTTAGGTACATGAGTAAAATCTTTATTATTTACTAACAAAGTTAATGAAACAGCAACAGCGGCTATTATAAAAAACCAATTACCCGCTCTTAAAGCCGCCCCTTTCATATTTGACTTAAAAAGTTTCGCTATCCACTTCATTTCATAGCTCTCTTTCTGATGAACAGTAATCCCGATGCTATAAACACGATATTCCAAATGATAAGCTTGATCACTTCTTGGAAATATTGGCTGACGTCAAAAATAAACAATGCGTTAATCATACTTCTCATTGCCGCCCTAAAAGGCATCCAACCGCTTATTTTACTTGCAAATTCGGGCATGCTATCAGTCGGAATTACCGCGCCGCTTAAAACAGCCATAAAAAGTATTATATAAAATAATATCCAAATGCTCATGTTGCCTTTGCTGAAAATACTTGATACAGTAACCGCCATTGCGCTGAAGCATAACGCCGAAAGCAGAACAGACAAAAAAAGCGCGGCTGCATTTGAGGTAAACTCTACTTTTAAAGCAGTATTCAAAATCGAATTCAGTAAATATGATGGATAAACCAGCAATAAAATCAGACAAATTAATGCGGTCCCGGATATTAGTCTTCCGAAATAGTAGCCCAAATATCTTCTGTCATAAAGAAAACCTCTTTTCAGCACATTTTTCCGCATATCCTCAGCAGTCATAGCGCTGATAGGCAGCATAGCCAAAGCGGCAAAAAAAGTAAATATTATCCCTGTGTAATATTCAATCGGAATATATGCACCTATGGGCGATAATGTCCCTGCTTGAGACAAAACTTCCCTTCTGTTCATAAACTCGCGTATTGCTTTATCAGTAATTTCATCGGTAAATTGTTTTATTTTTTCGAGCGATATACTTTTATCCGATATAAATTTTATAGAATATTCCAACAGGTTCTGACCTTTTGCAACAGTGCTTAGCGAACTTTCCAGAGTCATTTTTATCAGTTCACTTTCCAGATAATGACCTTTAATGCTGTATAGTTCAATGTTTGTTTTTTTGTTTGTTTTGATTGAAGACATTAATCCTTCTGGTATATGAATAAGCACAAGAACTTCATTTTTTTCAAGCATTTCATATCCGTCCTCTATTGACTGGGCTGGATATGATACTACCAAATCTTTAAGCGCTTTTGAGTTTACCAGTTGATCAATAAATGTATTCACTTCTTTGCTTTTATCATCATTTACTATTGCCACATTAAACTTTGTTATTTTTGCCGTAAATAAAAGCGGCGCCACAATGCTGCCAAATAAAAGCATTACTATTACAGGAGAAATGACGCATATAATAATCAACGATTTTTTTTCAAATGTGCGCTTTAAGTCAAATAATATGTATTTCATGTCTTATCAGCCGCGTTTATATGATTTGTTTGTAAAAGACTCAAATATGAAAAAGTGTCTCCGAAAAATTCTATTTTTCCATTGTTCAGATATAATATTTTATTGGAAATTTCTATTAATTGCTCTGTGGAATGGCTCGAAATTACTTGAGTTACGCCTTGTTTTGATAATGTTTTCAGATATGAAAAAATTAACTTGCAATGCTTATCGTCTATACCGACCATCGGTTCGTCCATTACAAGTATTTGGGGCGCGTTTATTAAAGCTATTGCAACATTCAGTCTTCTCTTCATACCGCCCGATAATTTTTTTACTTTTTTATTTAATATTTCTGTAAAGTCCAATTCCAAAGATATTAAATGCATTAAATTTTTTGCTTTTTTAGAATTATATTTAGACCAGCAAACAAGATTGTCTGCTACGCTTAACTCTTCAAACAACGCAATATCCTGCGGCACATAACCAATAACAGATCTGTAGTAATTGAGGTTTTCTTTGGTATTATTTTCTTCTATTAAATATTCTCCGCAATTATAATCTGCTATCAGCGCAAGAATATTGAGCAGGCTTGTTTTGCCTGCTCCGTTTTGTCCTATCAGACCAATAATTTCACCTTTTTTAATATTGAAAGAAATATCATGCAAAACCTGTTGATTTTTATAACTTTTCGATACATCTTTAACTTCAATCATAAAAAAATCCTTTTTTATTTTTTGAATTTAGAATAATAGTTCTGCTTTTGCCTCGACATGTTTTTATCTTTATCTGGCAGAGCGTCAAATAGCTCATCTGCTTTTGCCGCCCATTTTTCAGAAATTGGTTTTGTTTTTTTTGCTAAATCGTCAACATTTTCCTCAGCGCACATTTCGGTTGAGAGCGCTTTTGTTTTATTGACAATATCTACAAGTTTATCGGGATTATCCAGCACTGGGCAAGCCATAAAAGGGTTGTCATTGAACGGTTGACATGAACGGAATGTTTTCAGAAATGGTGATTTTAACGCATCAAGCAAACTCATGTTTCTTATATTCGCATCCGAGTAATGGCAGAACGCACAAGGCTCCACATCTCCCCTTGAGTTTATGTGTATGTATTGCCTGCCCCCTGCAATGCAGCCGCCAACCATATAACCGTCATTCCAAAAATCTATAACGTTGATTTTTTTTGCTTCTCTTATCTTTCTTACTTTATTTGATACGTATGCTCTTTGTTCCGGATCGCATACCAACTCAAGAGAAGCATCCTGCCCTACCGGAAGATAAGTAAAATACCATCCTGCCCAACATCCTTTTGCTATCATCAAATCTATAAATTCATCGCTTGTTACAACCTCGTAATTCCTCGGATGAAAACATGAGGCGAATGCAAACGAAACACCCCTTTCTTTAAGAAGGTCCATCGCTTCCATAATTTTGTCATATGTACCTTCTCCGCGCCTAAAATCAGTCTCTTCCTTAAACCCCTCAACTCCGAAACCAAACGTAAGATTTTCAATTTTCGCAACTTCATCAGCGTACGCCTCGTCAATCAGAGTTCCGTTTGTAAACGCGTGAAATATAGAAAACTTATGCTTTTTAGCTATTTTTACCAAGTCGTATTTTCTCATAAGCGGCTCTCCGCCCGTATACAGAAAAAAGTGTATGCCAAGTTTTTCAGCCTGAGATATTATGTCGTCAAGCTCTTCAAAAGACAAACCTTCATCCTTGCCGTATCCTGCAGCATAGCATCCTATGCAGTTAAGATTGCATTCATAAGTAGGGTCAATCAGCATTGCTCTGGGTATTGAGCATTTATGAATTCTTGATAAAATATGCTGCTTTATACCTGAAAGGTCGTGCATAAAAAACCAGGACATATAGCTTTTATGATGTATTTGTTGATAAAAATAGTAAAATAATCTTTTATGTGAAGCTTTCAGCGGTATTTTTTTTACGCTGTCAGATAACTGCATTTTTGCCATTTCTTAAACCATCCTTCGTATTATTTATATAAGTAAAAGCAATACAACTCCAATTGCTCTCATAGCTGCGTTTTGCTTCAAGTATTCATTTTTATCAATATCAAGAGCCGTCACCAAAGCATCGCTGCTGTTTACCGAAATTCCCGAACTTTCAATAAACTGCGGAGCTTTTATTTCCGTATCGCCGAATTTTTTATTCATTTTCATGTTTATTAATAATTTCTGAGCGTCTCCACCTAGAGATAAGGTAACGTTTCCGCTGCCTGTTGCATCAATGCTGCCGTCGCTTGCTTCACTCTGAGTCCATTTAATACTTCCGCCGGCATTATAAGATGTTTCCGCTCCGTCTTCAGAATAAAATATAACCGTATTATATGAATAATCTGATGATACAGATTTGTCTGTTTTTACGCTGCTCCATTGCGCGGTTAAGCTGTCTTTTGCTGATCCGCCTTCTATGTAATTTATATAAGACATATCTCCCTTATAATTGTCTCCGCCTTGCGACACATCTTTGCTTGCAAAAGCAATTCCGCTTTTATCGAAGTTTGTTAATTTAAGCTCCTGCTGCTGTTCAAAACCATTAACAATATGGTTGCTTGCAATAACAAAACTTTTTTCATTTATTGTGGCAGTAAGCTCAAAGCCAAATACTTTATCATTTAACATTTGTGTCTTGAAAACAAGCTGAAGATTTTGTACTTCGTCTGCTGTTAAGCCGTTTATAGATAACAAAGCTTTGTCAAGCGCGCTTGTTCCTGTATTATCCGTTGACGTTCCTGAAATAACCGATTTTATGTTTGACTGCTTTTGCAATAACTTTAACAATTCAGTAGTTATTAACTGCGCTTTTTCACCTTTGATATTTAACACAATATCAGATAGTTCTTGTTCTTTTCCCAGAATTGATTTTGTTTCTTTTACTTCGGTGTAATCCTGTTTTGTTGTATTTTCCGTTATTTTTGCTATAAAGGCGTCAATATCCGCTGTCCATGTTTCATTACCTGTTGACTGAATGTTATTTGTAATAAGCTTATCAAGGCGGTTTGCAGGCATATCGCTGGATAATGATTTTGCAATTTCGTCAGTCAAAACATATTGAATCATTTTTTTATCTGATCCGCCTCTTTTTATAAGCATTTTATTTCCTGTATAATATACTCCTCCGCTTTGAGTGCTTTCACTTCCGCTGCCTATGCTCACCGTCTGCGAAGCGTCTTTTGTTGTAGCATTATAAATAGTTTCTGAGGTAAAATTGACTTTGTTACTGGGCTCTGAAGCATTTGCTAAATCCACGCTTATTGTAATGCTGTTAGATTTGCTTGAGTCTGTTTGTTTAGACGGGTTAAATATAAGGTCTGTTTGCATAGCTGAAATATTTTCTGAGGTTTTTGACACATCAAGCAAGGAATTTTTTAGATTTTCGCCAAATGTTTTTTGAATGTCTTTGCCGCAGGCAGTGCCTGTTATGGCTAAAAGTAATATTAAAATAAATGTCATTGTTATTTTAAACTTTTTCATCTTAAATTCTCCTATAATTCAATTCATTTTCTATAAAATAATTAATTATAAATTTCTCAGATTTTAATGGAATAACTTTCTTTGCAATAAATTTTTATCGCTCTTTCTTTGGCCCCGTCGATTTGCAGATTGAATTTATGTTTATCTTTACTCGTTTTTATGACTATTGAATAATAATCTTGAGCATTTTCGCTGTCAGTAGATTTGTTTATCTTGATTTTCTCAATATCATCTGATTGAATAAAAAAGTTTTCTTTATTTGCATCGAGAGTTTGCTGTATTGTTTTTGAACTTGCATTGGCTATGTATACATTTCCCGCTTGCATGCTTGATGCAATTCTGGCAAATGTTCCTTCGCCTCTATCTTTGCTTTCTTGTGCAAGTTTTTTAGTGATTTCTTTAACTTCTTGTGAGTCGTAAAAAGTTACAATAATCCCAATTTTACTAAATCCAAGCAATACTGCTTTTTTGCCGAAAATCCCATAACCACCCATTACAGTTAAATCAGGTTTTATGTTTTCAAAGTTTTTGTCCATAAATTCACTCCTTTATTTTAATAAAATTGATGAATCATAAGCAAAATTTATTTATTAATAATTAATATTCAAAGACTTTTATATTTTTCATCTTTTATATTCTAACATATAAATAAAAGAGAACAAATAATAAATGGAAATTTTTACCTCATTAAATAAGACATTAATTTAATACATAATCTCATTAATTCATGTAAAATATAAGGTGATTTAGGACATATTTCAACATTTCCATCACTATAAAAAGAGTTTATTACACCCAAACAAGAAGTCTATATGAACCGCGACGTGCTTTTTATAAATGTAAAATTTACTAAATATAAATTAAACTTAATATATTTATTTCTCTGTTTTTGCAATAAAATAAGGGTTTTTTATTTTTACATTAGACAAATATTAGACAAAATATAAATATTATATCTTACAAGTAGTATAATATATTAATTGTAATCGAAACAAAAACCACGCATATGCGTGGTTTATAGTTTCTAATGGAGCTACTGAGCGGATTCGAACCGCTGACCTGCTGATTACGAATCAGCTGCTCTACCGACTGAGCCACAGTAGCCTGCGGAGAAATATTATAACTAAATTAATATAAAAAAACAAGAACTTTTTATAAATGCAGCCTTCTTTTCAGCTCCGCGATAATATTCGCGCCCTGAAAAATAAACAATGCCGAAAGCGATATTATGCTTACTCCTACGCAGATTACCGACGGATAATACACCGTTACAAGCCTGGTAATTATCAGTATGGACGGTATAATGCTGAATAAGCAAATAAGTATTAAATATGTTACATACTGGCTTATCGGAAGGTTCATAACTTTTGCAAGTATTGTCACCGCCGTCATCATTCCTATGCAAAGACAAGGCAGTATATAATTTAGCGACCAGTTGTTATGAAGAAAAAACAAATCAAAAAGTATCGCCACAATTAAAATCATTGCCGCCTGATAAAATATGTTTTTTACTATGTTTTGCCTCTTTTCTATTCCCACCCATACGGCAACCCAAATGTATATGCCCCCGAGGGAGACAAATAATGACCACGCTCCTGTATGCGGAACCAAAATATTGACGCCAATTGAAGATACCATTCCAACTATTGTAACAAACAGCAAAATTTTAAAATACAGTTTATACGTATTTAGAGTTGTAGGAACTATAGGGTATATTTCTTCGGTCGCCTCATCAGACTGTCTTAAAATATTTTGGCATAGCGGGCACTCGTCTCGCTGCCCTGATATTTTTACATTGCATTTTTCACAGTAAAGCATATTTTCTCCTTATACTGTAGGCTGATTGGATTTTATTACTATTTCAATTCCCATATTCGCAAGAATTTTATAAAAATTTTTTTGTATGTTTGTGTTAACAAACTTTGATGAAATTGTCAAAGTAAGTACTCCTTCATATGAGCTGACTACCATTTGTATTTTGCCTGTGCTTAAAACGGCGTCTATGCTTTTTATATACTTCTTGGCAATATCCGGCATTGGTAAAACGCCTAAGTTTGATATCTGCGCAGTAGAATTTTGCTGTGCGCTGTGATGGATGGCTTTTAGCGTTATGTCCTTTAAAAATAATGGCGTTATTCTCGATATGAAATTTTTTTCCGCCCACATAAGCCTGTCAATCTGTTTTTGAAGGCTTTCTTTTGTAAGCTTTGCTGACAACTCCGTTTTAACGCTTTCAAGAACGCTGTCAAACAATCCGTTTTTAAAAAAATCATACTCGTCAATATCGGCATCCAGTATATCAAAATGATGTCCTGCATGAACTACCGTAAAAAAGTTTCTCGCAGATAAAGACGGAAAATATTTGCGAAGATTAACCGGTATGCTTACAATAATGGGCTTGAGTCTTTCTCTTATTTTCATCTCTTTATATATTGAGCATATCAAAATGCTGCATAAAAACTCGGTAAGCGTAGCGTTGTGTTCTTTTGCTTTTTTTATTACGTCTTTCGCGTTTGCGGTGCCGTGTATTATAAACATTTGTTGTTCGTAATATTTATTGCCTTTTATCTGATGAACTTTTCCCGTATAAATATCGTCAAACCTTTTTTTTACATTCTGCATACTGTAATATCTGTCAAAACTGTCATCAGATTTTTCAAATAGTGACGATTCGCTAACCGTATCTATTTCATATTCGTAAAATTCCTGCGGATATTTAATTTTAAGATAGTGCATTAAAAGATTTTGCATAAATTCATATGCGCCTGTGCCGTCCGTAAGGCTGTGATGCGCTTCAAGATTTAACCTGTTCTTATAATATGTCACTTCAAACAACAACTGTTCTTTGTCTATATATAATGTGCTGCACGGCGTTGTTGATTCTTCTTTTACGACAGGTTCTATTGCGCTGAACTCAAGGTAATACCAAAACAATCCCCTTTTTAAAGTTGACTGAAACACGGGAAATTGTTTAATTGTACTATTTAGCGCGCATTGCAATGCCGCAGAGTCTATTTGCTCATTCATCTCTAAAGTAATGCGCATTACTTTAGTATCCTGCTTGCTTGTTGCAGAAGGAAATATTTTTGCTGCATTATCAAGCTTATTCCAATGGTTTCTTTTTTTCAATTTATTGTTTCCGTTCAATATTTATTTTATTTTAAGTTAATCGTCCTGCTTTGAGTAATTATCATATCCATTTTTATGTCATGACTTTCACATGGAAGATTTTCTGCAATTAATTCATCCACGCACAGCCCGATTTTTAAAGCTTCTTTATGTATTTCAAAAAATCTGTCAAAAAATCCTCCGCCGTAACCAAGTCTTGCGCCGCCGCTGTCAAAGTTCAGAGCAGGGGTTATAATTATATCAATTTTTCCGTCATAAATATTTTTTATTTCAGGCTCGTCTATATTATATCTGTTTTTTATAAAAACAGTGTCGTTTGATATAATTCCCGCTGCCATCCGGGTTTTGCTTATAAGTACAGGAACAAGCAGTATTTTATTGTCCGAGATAGCCTGCCTTATAAACCCCTCAGTGCGTACCTCAAAGGGCGTTGAAATATAAGTAAAAATATGCATTGCATTTTTATATTCTACTGTATTTAAAACTTTACTTATTATAATTTCCGATTGTATATTAATATAGTCTTGTCCCAAATTTTTTCTTTTTTCAATGCTGTTTTTTCTTATTTCTGTTTTTGAAATCATATTTTAATTATATTATCCTTATTTTTATAATTTCTATAGATTTGTATATTTTACTATAAAATTAAAATAAATCCAGTTTTATTATACACTATTTTACCGACTTCTAAGTTTTGTTATTTTATGCCCGCTTTTTTCATATTAATTATAAGAAAAGAATAAAGAGGTAATTATATGAAAAAATATTATAAAAAAATATATATTGCCGTCATTGTTTTAATCGGCTTATCCATATGTTTTCAGCTGTTTTGCATTGCTAAAAACGCCGCAGTCAGCACGGGAGCGAAAGTCGTTAACTGGGGTGTATTTTATACCGAAAACGGAAAAAAGCCGCGCGGTAATTCAAGCGAGGAATATCTTAAACAATTTAACACATACTTTGTCGCTTCGACTGAAGAAAAAGTGCTCTACCTTACTTTTGACTCGGGTTATGAAAACGGATATACAATAAAAATTTTAGACATTTTAAAAGAAAAAAATGTTCCCGCCACATTTTTTTTAACCGGCTATTATCTTAAAACAAATCCGGACATTGTAAAACGTATGGTAAATGATGGATTTATTGTAGGCAATCATTCGATGACGCACCCCGATATGTCGGGTATGGATATGAAGAATTTCTCAAATGAAATTCAAGGTTTTGAGGCAAAATATAAAGAAGTAACAGGATCTGAGCCTCCCAAATATTACAGGCCGCCGTGCGGAATATTTTCTGAAAACAGTCTTAGTCACGCTAAAAGTTTAGGATATAAAACAATACTTTGGAGCAGCGCGTATCTTGACTGGGATAATAACAATCAGCCTTCCGTACAGTCCGCGCTTGATACTATGATGCCTCGCGTGCATTCGGGTGCGATTATTCTGCTTCACAGCACGTCAAAAACAAACAGTCAAATGCTAAGACAGTTTATAAAACAATGTCATGATAACGGCTATACTTTTAAAAGTTTAAATGAGCTGCCATAAATAGACAGAATAAGTCCTGCCGGCAATGCAGATAATAAAAACAACAAACATGTTTGTTGAGATATAGCTCCCGAAAATCTGGGAGATAGAGAGTTGTTGTTAAATCTATAACAACTCTCTTTTAAATTTTGTATTTGTAATTAAGAAGAATGCAATTCTTTCAATAATTTCTCTGCATTGTCTTTAACTGCAAGGGTGTCCTCAGTTTCAAGCAGTTTAATTAAAATAGCATTAATATCAATTTTGTTTATATCATTTTTTATATCTCTAAGCCTGTTTATCGCGGCACATCGCAGTTGATAATCAGGGCTGTATAAAAAGGAACATATTTTATTAAAATACTCATTTTTACCAAATGAATAAAGACCGTAACTATAACCTAAAATACAGTGATTATTATTTTCTGCTTCCATCTGATTTTCCAAAAAAATAAATATTTTCTGCTTTTACATCATTAGACATCGCTAGAACTACATCAATCCATGAAAGAATAGCATAACTGCGTGCAATCCCATTTTTTTCATTAACTATTTTGTTTTTTTAAATTTCTGCGGTTTCTTCACTTGAGAAAGCGATACATATTGAATCAAATGCTTCTGCACGGACAATATTATCTTTATCATTTATAAGTCTTAGTAAAATATTTTTTATATTATCTTTATTGCTGTATGCGCAAAGTTCTGCAACCCTGCTTCTGATAATAGATGATTTACTGTAGCTGTATTTATCTAATAATACAATATCTTCGTCATCCCATAACTCTTTTTCTTCAAGTTCTGATAGATTTAATTCAATTTTTTCGGCTTTCATAAAATTTCCTCAATTTATTTAATTACATTATAAATTAATTATATCACAAAATGTTAACACATAAATAAACCGCAAAAAATAATTATCATACTTATATTTTTATGTATAATATATATATTAACAATATTTGAGGATACAATGAAAAAATTTAAAGTATACAGCGACTTCTCCCCGGCAGGCGACCAGCCCGCAGCTATTGACAGCATCTGCAACGGAATTGATAATAATTTCAATAATCAAACGCTTTTAGGCGTTACCGGTTCGGGTAAAACTTACACTATGGCAAAAATAATAGAACGCCTGCAGCGCCCCGCTTTAGTGCTCGCCCATAACAAAACTCTTGCCGCCCAGCTCTGCAACGAGTTTAAATCGTTTTTTCCCGAAAACGCTGTAGAGTATTTTGTAAGCTATTACGATTACTACCAGCCCGAAGCATACGTTCCCGGGCGTGATATATACATCGAAAAAGACGCCGATATAAACGATGAGATAGAAAAACTGCGCCATTCGGCAACATCAGCCCTGTTTGAACGCCGCGACGTTATAGTTGTCGCAAGCGTTTCCTGCATATACGGTCTTGGCAGCCCTTATGACTATGAAAACATGATACTTTCAATGCGAGTCGGCAATAGCTATGATTTGAATTATATTCTGCAAAGACTTATCTCCATGCAGTATAAGCGCAGTGATATAGACTTCGCTCGCTCTACTTTTCGTCTTAGAGGAGACACACTAGAGATTTTTCCGTCATATTCGGCAAACTACGCAGTAAGAATAGAGTTTTTCGGAGACGAAATTGAAAAGATAAGCGAAATCCATCCGGTTACAGGGAATGTATTAACCGCACGCACGCACGCTGCCATTTTCCCCGCTTCGCATTATGTTACAAGCGAGGAAAACATTCAGCATGCCTTGCTTACAATAGAAGAAGAACTTAAACAGCGTGTGGAATACTTTAGAGCGCAAAACAAATTTTTGGAAGCCGAAAGACTTTCTGGGCGCACAAATTACGATATAGAAATGCTGCGCGAAACAGGTCACTGCAAAGGAATAGAAAACTATACAAGGCATATAAATCAAACACAGCCCGGTCAGCCTCCTTATACTTTAATTGATTACTTTAATAAAGATTTTATTTTCTTTATAGACGAGTCGCACGTTACTCTTCCGCAGGTGCGCGGAATGTACGGCGGCGATCACTCAAGAAAACAAAACCTAGTAGATTACGGTTTCCGCCTTCCCAGCGCTTTTGACAACCGTCCTCTTAAATTTGACGAGTTTGAAAAGAAACTCAATACGGCAGTTTTTGTATCAGCCACCCCTAGTTTATACGAAAAAGAGCATTCGCAAAATATTGCTGAGCTTATAGTGCGTCCTACCGGTCTGCTTGAGCCCGAAATAGTAATTAAGCCCACCAAAGGTCAGATTGATGACTTAATTGAAAATATC
The DNA here is from genome assembly GCA_002423395.1 of Eubacteriaceae bacterium UBA6119. Lineage (GTDB taxonomy): Bacteria > Bacillota > Clostridia > Eubacteriales > UBA1433 > UBA1433. The sequence continues at coordinate 705,278 of DIVZ01000005.1, read as the reverse complement.
AATAAAGCAACAGAAAAGTCTTACAGAGTTCTTATTACCACAATGACAAAAAGAATGGCTGAGGATCTTACTAATTACTTAATAAGCTGCGGTATAAAAACAACGTATATGCATTCCGAAGTAGACACTCTGGACAGAATTGATATTATTAAATCTCTGAGAACAGGAGTATATGACGTACTTGTCGGCATTAACCTTTTAAGAGAAGGTCTTGATATACCCGAAATAGGACTTGTTGCTATACTTGACGCGGACAAAGAAGGTTTTTTGCGCAATACCACATCTCTCATTCAAACAATAGGCAGAGCCGCGAGAAACAAGGACTCCTACGTTATTCTTTATGCCGATAATATAACCCGGTCTATAAAAGAAGCCGTTGAGGAAACAAACAGAAGAAGATCAAAGCAGACAGAGTATAATTCAACGCACGGAATAGAGCCGAAAAGCATAATAAAAGACGTAACGTATACGTGGGCGATAAACGAGAAGAAACCCGAAAAAGAAACATTTAGCTTTGAAGAAAACATAAATATTTTAGAGGAAATAGCCGTTTTATCTTCACAAATGCAGAAGTTCGCAGCGGAGCTTAATTTTGAGCAAGCAGCTAAAATTCGCGACAAAATAGCGGAACTTAAAAAGATTTATAATTTATAGTTTTATATGCATAAAAATACAAGATATACAGTATAAACGCTGTATATCTTTTAATATAGACAATATATTGTAAATTTAGTCAAAATTATTTTAAAATGTAAAAATTTTTATTGAAATTCCTATTATTTTATTATAAATTAGTAAACAGTTGTTTTCTAATTATACCTTTTAAAGGAGTGGGGTAATTTATTTATTTGGATTTTATGCTGAAGATTTAAAAAATATTTAATTCATTAAAAGAGGTAAAAGCATGAACAGTAAGCAAATTGATGCAATTTTAAGCCAAAACCCTTTTGAACAATTAAGTGATATAGTATTCAATTTAATAAAACAAGATATAACCTCTTCAACCTTAAAACCCGGCGAGAAATTAAATATTTCAAAAATATCGGAAGAATTGAATGTAAGCCGCACCCCGGTAAGAGAAGCACTTATAAAATTATGCGAATCAGGACTAGTTAAAAAAGACTCGGATAAGCAGGGTTTTTATGTCTCAGTATTAAAAACCGAAGATATTGAAAGAATATATTTTCTGCGCTCGGCAATAGAATCAAAAGCGGCATTTTTATGCGCTGCTCAAAAAAATTGTCCTAATATTGAGAAAATGAAAATACTTGCCGAAAATATAGGCAATCCCTTAAGCTTTGATAAACTGTCATCAATTGATTCAGAATTCCATGATTTAATAGTATTATCATCCGGAAACAATTTTTTAATTGAAATTTATAAATTTATGGAAAACAGATTTAAGCGAATAAGGACGTCAAATTTAATAAATTTAATCCAAAATAACGCAATCGCCTTGCAAAAAACTTCAGCCGAACACAGCGCTGTAATTAACAGTATAATAGCAAATATGCCGGAGCTCGCGGAAAAAGAAATGATTAATCATATAAAAAATGCATATAACGATACTTTTTTATATTCTAATGTTGCATTATGATAAAATAAAATTTTAAATAAAACAAACTTAATTTTAGGTTTGTTTTTTTGTTTTTCAGGATATTGATATCATTTAAAATTATCTTATTTCATATATATCTGTATTAATAATTAAATCTTATTGCGCAAGGCGGCTGTAAATGAAAAAACGCAGTTTTGTAACGCTGATTATTTTAATCGTCTTAGTATTTTGCGGGTGTCATTTATCTATTTTAAAAAACATATATATTTATGAAATAAATTTCGCGGAGTATATTATGAAACTCAGTTTTTATTCCCAAGGCACCGATGTAATGCTTCTGCAGTCTACGCTTAAAAAGATAGGATATTATACGGGCGATGTTGACGGATTATACGGTTTTGATACATTTTCTGCCGTTAAAAAGTTTCAGACAGACAACTCTCTTACACCCGACGGGATAGTNNAACGTATGCCGCGCTCGAGCCCTATATTTACGGTTTTACTTATCACACCATAAAACCGGGTGATACTTTATATAAAATAGCTGTGCAGTACAATTCCACAATAAAAAGTATACAAATTGCCAATCCTGCTGTTAAAGCCGACAATTTGCAAGCAGGCGCGGAAATTATTGTGCCTTTTAGCTACGATGTGGTAGATACAAATATTAACTATACTTATAAAATACTTCAAACAGACGTAAGCGGCCTTACGGCCAGGTATCCGTTTTTGGAAGTTTTCACTTCGGGCGCAAGCGTGCTTGGTAGAGACTTAATTGGCTTAAGACTGGGCATAGGCGAGACGAAAGTTTTTTACGCAGCCTCGCATCATTCTTTAGAATGGATAACAAGCGTGGTAATGATGAAATTTGTTGAGGATTATTGTGACGCGTATGCTAACGGAACAACTCTTTCGGGGTTTGATATAAGAAAACTTTTTACGCAGGTAAGCATTTATATTGTGCCCATGGTTAATCCCGACGGAATTGAGCTTGTGTTAAACGGCCTTTCTCCTTCCAATCCCAATTACGATAATTTGATTAAATACAATAATGGCAGCACGGATTTTTCAAAAAACTGGGAAGCCAACAATAACGGAGTTGACTTAAACCATAATTATAATGCAAGCTGGGAAGAAGCTAAAGCGGCATCAGCCGAACTTGGCATCACATCCCCCGGTCCTACCCGCTGGGGCGGTGATTATCCTTTTTCGGAACCTGAAACAAAAGGCGTATCATCATATGTTGATACGAGCAATTTCGCACTTGTCCTTGCGTATCATTCTCAAGGTGAAGTTATATTTTACAATTATTTAAACATTGATGTTGCTAATGCTGTTACCATAGGCAATAAGCTTTCCGAGGTAAGCGGATACGCTTTAGAACGTATTGACAATATAGGACAGTTTGCGGGATTTAAAGACTGGTTTATTAAAGAGTTTACGCGCCCCGGATACACCGTAGAAGTCGGAAAAGGCACAAACCCTCTTCCGATAAGTCAGTTTGATAAAATATATAAAGACAATCTGCCTCTGCTTTTAACGGCGGCAGATGAAGCAATTAATTTATAACAGCATATTAAAATACGCGTTTTTTGTATAACGCGGTATATCAATTCGCATAAAATGTTTGCGCCCTCAAGTTAATAAAGCAGAGCCTAAAAGCTCTGCTTTAATTTTTTTATGAAATATTTTAACTATAATTGTGCTTAGAAAATTAATCAGCTCCGCTTGCAGGATTTACATGCACCGCACCTGTTAGTTTTGTTTTAAAATATTCTCCCTGTTTCATCAGTATCGCTCCCGAAGAATATGCAGATCCGTCTATTGTTATTACTACTTTATTAACTCCGTAATACTGCCCGAAAGTGTTTGCAATGCTTGTAAGAATCATGCTTTCATATTCGCTTCCCGCGTTCATATCTGTAACAAAAGCTTTGTTCAAATCAATGTAGACTTTTCCGTCACTTTTAAGAGTAAGACTGTTTATAACAGTTGTCGTGCCAAATACTTTCCCTGTTCCTACTCCTATTTGTTCTTTATATTTTGCAGCCAGAATATCTTTTGTGACATCGTTTGTCTTAAAGCTTACGTCTTTGGACACGTAATAATATTTTCCGTTATTTATATTAGGGTAGTAAAAATTAACGTTTTGAGTTTCTGAAGCGTTTTCCTCAATTTTGGAAAGAGCTGACGTTATTTCATCAGTTCCGTTCGAATAAATTAGTTTTACAAGTCCTATGCCTTTTGCGTAATACTGCTTTGTAGTGTCACTTCCTTTTGTTGTCGTTACTTCTATAGCATCATACTCTCCCATGGGCACAGTAACTTTTACGGATGTATTAGTAAGAGTTCTTACTCTGCCGTCCGCTAAATTCCATGTCGTGCCTTTTTTAATGGGTTCCATTAATAATACTTCGCTTGTGTTGCTTGCCTCGTTAAGTTTATTTTCCCTGTAAGGCATGTCACCTTCGGCATAATTTATCGTAATTTTACCGTCTTTGCATTCAAGCACTTTTATGCCGTTTGCTCCGCCGTTTACTATTCTCTGCTGCACTTTTCCGTTTGCCGCGTATTCGTTAAACGCCGTGTATGCTGCATACTCATTTCCCGTTCCGCCGTAAGTGTACAAAACGTTTTCTTTATTTGCGAAATAATCGGTCGCTTTATTTTCGGGTGTTTGGTTATTTCCGCTGCCGCCCGAACATCCTGCAGTCAGCACAATACCTAAAGTCAGTATTGCTATATAAAATATTTTTTTCATAAGCATTCCGCCTCTCATTTATAAATTATTTCTTATTCTTACTTTTCTTTTCATTTTATAATTATATTATAATTATACGCTCTCATATTACAATATATATATTTTCACTTCAAACAACATATTCAGCAGTTTCCTGTATATACATACTTGAGGTATTTTTTTGCGTTATTTGCAAGAGTATATATGTGTTTGATGTCAGTTGCGTCCCTGTCCGTAAGTTTGTATCTCGGAAAGAAACGGGACAGATGAAGCGGTATTTCATCGTTTACGGATGCAATCCATTTCGCGAGTAATGTGTTTTCCTCTATGCTGTCGTTTTCTGCCGGAATTATTAATGTAGTTATTTCCACATGGCAGCTTTTAGCAACTGTTATTATATTATTTTTTACGGTTTGCACATCTCCGCTTATTTTATCGTAAAACTCCTGCGTAAACGCTTTTAAGTCAATATTCATCGCGTCAACATAAGGAAGAACTCTGTTAATGGTATCTTCGCTTGCGTATCCGTTTGTAACAACAACGTTTTTAAGCCCTTTTTGTTTTGCCATCTTTGCGCAGTCCAGCACGTATTCAATTCCCACAAGCGGCTCGTTATAGGTATACGCTATACCAATATTGCCTTGATGCGCATATTTCAGCGCAGTGCTTACAATATCTTCAGGGCTTATTTTCTCAGAATACTGTATAGCATCTTCGCCCGACATTGAAATAGAGTAATTCTGACAAAAGCCGCACCGCAGGTTGCAGCCAAAGCTGCCGACAGACAATATCATACTGCCGGGAAAAAAATGATAAAGAGGCTTTTTTTCTATCGGGTCAAGCGCAATTGATGTAACAATACCATAGTTTATAGGCACTATCCTTCCTTCAACATTTCTTCTTGCTTTGCAAAAGCCTGTTTGTCCGTCTTCCAAATTGCAGTTATGAGGGCATACATTGCATATTAACTTCATTTATGTCTCACCACTTCAAACCGCTGCATTTCGTAAGGTTCATTCGGTCTTATTCCCGCTTTTTGCAATGCAATGCTTATTTGATAATCTACGCTGTCCACTCCCTCAAGATTGGGAAGCAGCAGCCCTTTGCGTCCTTTATGAGTAACTATTACTCCGTACTTGTATACGTCAAGCTCGTCTTTTAAATTTATGCTTTCCGCTTCTCCCAGCACGTCTACGCTGTATTCAAGCTCATCAAGCTCGTCTTTTCTTATAGGCTCAAACCTCGGGTCTTCAACCCCCGCGCTTATCGCGTTGTGAATTATCTCACTCGCAATATTTTCGCGTGTGGGCATAATGGTTCCTATGCAACCGCGCAGTATTTTGTTTTTCTTGAGCGATACAAACACTCCCGCTTTATTCTCAGTCATTTCACCTGGGAGATTATCAGGCGTGCTTATAATTTTTCCCTCGTTAATGTAAGTCTCTAGCGTTTCTCTAGCGAGTCGCACATATTCATCTTCATTATTCTTAATTTCTTCTCGCCTTATTATATCTGCGTTTATAAACTGCTCGTAAAAATTCCTGCTCTCGTCTTTTCCTTCAGCTTCAAAGCTCGCAACAGTATATCCCACGCCAAATGGCCCTTCGTATGAAAGCAGGTCGGATTTTACTTTCACTTTATCAAAAGCTCCCGCCATTATTACAAAGCTTCTAAGACCGCATTCAGCGGCAAGACTTAAAAAATCTTCTTCAAACATTAAGAATTTCATAAAATCCGATTGCACTATTGCCTCGTTTAATTGTTTGTCAAAATTAACCCCTTCTTGCGCGAAACCGTAAGGTCCGTCGTGCGTTAACTTGTGAGACATATCGCCGCTTGCTATTAGAACAATATTTTTATCGCTCTTCTCTGCCGCATATTTTATGCATTTGCCTAGTTTGTAATGTTCTGTAAGACTTTGCCCTGATATCCCTATTCTTACCGTTTTATAATCAGTGTAATATTTATTAATAAAATAAAGGGGTATCATTGTTGCGTGGTCAAGATTTTTATCTCTCTGTCCCATAGTACCTGCGTATACGCCGCTGTGTTTTGCCTCGTCTGATAAATTCTTAATAAATTCCTCGTCGTATTCGGTTTTTATTTTTACGTCAGGCGCGCCGAATGATGCAAAACTTCCTTCGGCGCATTTTCCCGGAGAAATATGAAAATAATCGGAATATACAATTGAATGCGGCGAAGTAATAATTATAGTGTCAGGTTTTATATCCGCTATTTCTTTCGCTATTTTATTAATAGAATCAACTGTATTTTGAATTTGCAATTCCTGCCCTCTGCCAACTCGTGGTATTATCAAAGGCGGATGAGGTATTATATAAGAGTATTTAAGCTCCATAATATGCCTCCATAAAATTTTTTTTACTGACTATATTTTACCACTTAATATGATTTTAAAACATAATGCAAATAAAAAAGAAATTAATTATATATTAATAAAGATAATAATAAAAAGTAATTAAGGAACAGGATTATAATGATTATTTATGTTTTGATTATAATTTATTTTAGTATCCAATGCCACATTAATATTTTGATATCTCAAAATAAATTAGCTTTAAAGCGCTGAAAATAAAAAAAATGATTTAAAATTAGAGTAATATTCTACTGCATTAATTACTATTTAATAAAAACAGACTATAGCGCTTATTTGCCATAGTCTGTAAATATTCATAAATACTGAATGGTAAACTATTATTCCAGCGGAATAAGTGTATCAAGGTCATACGGAGTTTCCTGATATACATAGTTAAGCCAGTTTGCGAACAGCAGATTTCCCTGCCCGCTCCATTTTATAATTATGTCCTTATCGGGGTCGTCGTTAGTAAAGTAATTGCTTGGCACTTCTATATCAAGCCCTTTTTTCTTGTCTCTTAAATATTCGAGATTTAATGTTTCCCTGTCGTATTCCATATGTCCCTGAAGGAATATTCGCCTGTTTTCATTGGCTGTTATTATATGCACACCCGCGATATCCGACTCAGCGAGTATTTTTAAATCCTTTACTTTTTCTATATCTTCTTTTTTAATAGAAGTATGCCTTGAGTGCGGCACGTAAAACTCGTCGTCAAATCCGCGGGTAATTTCCGATTTTTTGTCAAGAGTCTTATGCTTAAATACTCCGAACAATTTTTCATCGAGAATATATTTGTCTATTCCGTAATGATAATAAAGCCCCGCCTGCGCCCCCCAGCATATATGCAATGTGGAAAACACATTTTTCTTTGTGTATTCCAATATCTCGGAAAGCTCCTCCCAGTAATCCACTTGCTCGAATTTTAAAAATTCCACGGGAGCTCCCGTTATAATCATTCCGTCAAAACGCTGGTTCTTAATTTCCTCGTACGTTTTGTAAAAATTGTCAAGGTGCTGCTTATCTGTGTTTTTAGACTCGTGGCTGTCCATGGTAAGAAGCTGCAAATTTACCTGCAGAGGCGTATTGGCAAGCATCCTTATAAGCTGCGTTTCCGTAACTTCTTTTGTGGGCATTAAGTTTACAATTGCGATGTGAAGCGGACGAATATCCTGCTGCGCCGCTCTTTCGTGATGCATTACGAATATATTTTCTTCTTTTAATAAACTGTAAGCTGGAAGCCCTTTTGGCACAAGTATCGGCATATTTTTTCTCCGTATTTATAAAATACCTCTTATATATAAAGATATTAAGAGGCAGATTATATTATAGCAAATTTATTTTTAGTTTTATATATTTTTAATTTTCTTTTTGACCGCATGCGCCGCAGCAGCCTTTGCAGCCTGTAAGCTCGTCGCTTAACGGAATGTTGTTTTTCTTATAATAGTCCGCAATAGCCGCTTTTACCGCTTCTTCGGCAAGAACCGAACAGTGAATTTTAGCAGGCGGGAGCCCGTCAAGCGCTTCTATTACAGCTTTGTTTGTAAGTTTTAAGACTTCGTCTAATGTTTTTCCTTTTATTAATTCTGTTGCCATTGAGCTTGTGGCTACGGCCGCGCCGCATCCGAATGTGTTAAATTTTACGTCCGTAATCTTTTCACCGTCAATTTTTAAATATATCTTCATAATATCGCCGCATTTAGAATTACCTACTTCACCAACTGCGTCTGCGTCTTCTATTTTGCCCACATTTCTTGGATTTGAAAAATGATCCATTACTTTTTCACTGTACTGCATTACTCTTCCTCCTTTATAATACTTTCCCATACAGGCGACATTTCTCGCAGCCGCTGTATTATTTTCGGGAGTTCTTCTATTATATAATCTATTTCATTTTCGCTGTTATATTCGCTTAGAGTCAGTCTTAGAGATCCGTGCGCTGTCGCGTGAGGCAGCCCTAACGCCAAAAGCACATGGCTGGGATCAAGCGAGCCCGACGTACAGGCAGAGCCCGATGAAGCGCATATGCCTTTCATATCTAATAGAAGCAGCATTGATTCGCCTTCAATTCCTTCAAAGCAGAAATTAACATTGCCCGGCAGGCGTTTTATTCTGTGTCCGTTTAATATGCTGTGAGGTACTTTCGTCAGTTCTTCTATTAGTCTGTCTCGCATTGCTTTTACTTTCTTTTCGTTTTCTGTCATTTCAGCAGCCGACTGATTAAGCGCCGCCGCCATTCCTACTATTCCCGCAACATTTTCTGTACTTGCTCGTTTACCCATTTCCTGACCGCCACCAAGCAGAAAGCTTTCAAGCTTTATTCCTTTTCTGCAATACAGCGCGCCTACGCCTTTGGGACCGTGAAATTTATGAGCTGACAAGCTCAGCATATCTATATTTTCATCTTTTACGTTAATAGGCAGATGACCTACCGCCTGAACTGCGTCCGTATGAAACAATACTCCCTTCTCTCTGCAAAGTTTTCCTATTTCAGCTATCGGCTGAATTGTCCCTATTTCATTGTTTGCATACATTACGCTTACAAAAGCCGTATCTTCTCTTATTGCATTTAAAACATCTTCAATTTTTACTATGCCGTCTTTATATACGTCAAGGTATGTCACCTCGAAACCTTCTTTTTCCAGTTTTTCAAACATATATAAAACAGCGTGGTGTTCTATTTTTGTGGTTATTAAATGTTTTTTCCCTTTTTTCGCTCCCATGTTTGCGGCAAATGTTATCGCCCAATTGTCGGCTTCCGTTCCGCCGGATGTGAAATATATTTCCTTCTCATCTGCGCCTAGAGTTTGCGCTATGAACTTTCGAGCTTCAATTAATGTTTTAGCCGCTTCTCTTCCGATCTGGTGTACGCTTGAAGGATTGCCGTAATATTTATCAAAATAAGGCAGCATTGCTTCCATTGATTTTTTGCTTACCGCGGTTGTTGCCGCGTTGTCTGCGTAAACTATCATTTCACGTCTTCTTTCTTATATAAATTTTAATGCGTTTTCTAAATCATATATAATGTCGTCAATATGCTCTGTCCCAATCGAGAGCCTTATTGTATTTTGTTTTATACCCGAGTCCTTAAGCTCCTGCTCGTTCATCTGCGAATGCGTTGTGCTTGCGGGATGTATAACTAATGATTTCACGTCCGCTACATTTGCAAGCAGACTAAACAGCTGAAGATTGTCGATAAATTTTTTAGCTTCAACATCTCCGCCCTTTACTTCAACAGTAAAAATTGAGCCTGCGCCATGCGGAAAATATTTATCATATAGCTCTTTGTATCCGCTGTCTGCAAGCGAAGGATGATTTACTTTTTCAATTTTCGGATGGCTTTTTAAATACTCTATTACTTTTTTTGTGTTTTCTATATGCCGCTCTATTCTAAGTGAAAGCGTTTCAAGCCCCTGCAGGAAAATAAACGCGTTAAAAGGAGATATCACCGCACCCATATCTCTCATAATTATTACCCTAGCCTTTGTAATATATGCGGCAGCGCCTGCAGTTTGTGTAAGAACTATATTATGATAACTTGGATTGGGCTTTGACAGACCAGGGAATTTGTCATTTTGCGCCCAGTCAAATTTGCCGGAATCTACAATAACTCCACCAATTGATGTGCCGTGTCCACCCAAGAATTTTGTCGCTGAATGTACTACTATGTCAGCGCCGTGCTCAAACGGTCTGAAAAGGTAAGGCGTTGCGAATGTATTGTCTACAATAAGCGGTATGCCGTGCTTATGGGCTATTTCCGCGACTTTTTTTATATCTATTACATTGCAGTTGGGATTGCCTAAACTTTCAATAAAAATCATTTTTGTGTTCTCTTTTATAGCGTTTTCAAAAGAACCTTCAATATCCGCGTCAACAAATGTGGTTTCTATTCGGTAATCAATAAGCGTATTTGCAAGCAGATTATATGTGCCTCCGTAAATTGTTACAGCGGATACAATATGGTCACCTGCTGACGCAATGTTAAGTATGGCGTAGGTAACAGCCGCCGCACCTGAAGATGTGGCAAGCGCGCCTATGCCTCCTTCCAATGCTGCAATTCTTTTCTCAAATACGTCACTGGTCGGATTAGTTATTCGTGTATATATATTGCCTTCTTCGGTAAGCGCAAAACGCGCCTGAGCCTGATCGCAGTTTTTAAATACATATGATGAAGTTTGGTATATCGGTACGCATCTTGCGTCCGTTGCGCTATCAGGGCTTTCCTGTCCAACGTGAAGCTGAAGCGTTTCGAATTTGAAATTTCTTTTGTCTTTAATCATAATAATTTACCATTTCCTATCATATTAGTATGAATTATATATGCATATAAAATTTTTGTCAACGATTATTGCTCAATAAATTTTTCTAAACTAAAACTGTCTATATAGTCGTTCATAGCTCCGTAAAGACCTTCCCAGAATTTGATAGTCGCGCATTCTTTGTTTCTGGGGCATAAGTTAATTTCATCCTCAAGGCACGCAATGGGCGCTATGCTTCCCTCTGCAGCTCTTATAATTTCACCTGCCGTATACTGGCTTGCGCTCTTTGCCAGTCTGTATCCGCCGCATGCTCCTCGCAGACTTACAACAAGTCCGTTCTTATACAGTTTCGATATAATGTTTTCAAGATATTTTATCGAAATATCTTCACTCTCTGAAATTTCTTTCAGTGAAATATGCTCCCCCGTATCATGTCTTGCAAGATAAATCATAATGCGCAGGGCGTATCTGCCTTTTGTAGAGATTTTCATATTCTGCCTCTCTAAAAACAATTATTTATATCAAAATAAGTTTTATTATTATACTACACATTACGATATATATAATCATGTAAATTATTAATTTTACTTAATAATTTATTAATATAATAGAAAAAGAGGATCTTCTCCTCTTTGTTACTGTTTTTTATTATCATACACATCCGATTTAACTCTTATTCTGTTAATAGCTTTATGAAGCGCAATTTCAGTCTGCATGTGGTCAAACTTGCCCTGAGATTGCCTTAGTTTAGCTTGGGCTTTTTCTTTAGCCCGCTCCGCTCTTTCAACATCTATTTCATCAGGCCATTCTGCTGCGTCCGTATAAATGGTAACGCTGTCTTTTACGTTAATAAAGCCTTCCGATAATGCGGCTAATTTATATTCGCTTTTACTTGCTCCGGCTTCTTTTATTTTCATTTCGCCGGGAACTAAAAGTTTGCAGCCCCATACATGGTTAGCCAAAAACCCTTCGTCTCCGCCCGCGGTGCGTACTATAACCATTTCTGCTTCGCCCAAATAAAACAGTCTTTCAGGTGTAATAACTTTTAGTTTAAACGTCTTTGCCATTTTGCGTAAACCTTTGTACTACTTCGTCTATACCGCCGGCAAAGAAAAACATAGATTCCGGAATTTCGTCATGTTTTCCTTCAAGTATCTCCCTAAAACCTCTTATTGTCTCAGTAAGAGGTATATATCTGCCGGGCATATCCGTGAACTGTTCCGCAACATGCAGCGGTTGGGAGAGAAACCTTTGAATTTTTCTCGCTCTCGACACGACAAGTTTGTCGGCGTCAGATAATTCATCCATACCTAGTATAGCTATAATATCCTGGAGGTCTTTATATTTTTGAAGCACTTCCTGAACTCCGCGCGCCGTATTGTAATGTTCTTCGCCGAGTATTAGCGGATCCATTATTCTTGAAGTAGAATCAAGCGGATCAACCGCTGGGAATATACCAAGCTCCGTTATAGATCTTGATAATACCGTAGTTGCGTCAAGATGCGCAAATGTAGTCGCCGGAGCCGGGTCTGTAAGGTCATCCGCGGGAACATATATTGCCTGCACTGATGTAATAGAGCCTTTTTTTGTAGACGTAATTCTTTCCTGAAGCGCGCCCATTTCTGTAGCCAGAGTAGGCTGATATCCAACGGCGCTCGGAATACGCCCTAGCAGCGCAGAAACTTCACTGCCTGCCTGAGTAAAACGGAAAATGTTGTCTATGAATAAAAGCACATCCTGATGCTCAACATCCCTGAAATATTCCGCCATCGTAAGCCCTGTTAGCGCGACTCTCATTCTCGCTCCGGGAGGCTCGTTCATCTGTCCGAACACCATTGCTGTTTTGGCTATAACTCCCGATTCTATCATTTCGTTATACAAGTCGTTGCCTTCCCTTGTTCTCTCGCCCACGCCCGTGAATACCGATATGCCGCCGTGTTCTTTGGCTATATTATTAATAAGTTCTTGAATTAAAACCGTCTTTCCTACGCCCGCGCCGCCGAAAAGTCCAACTTTTCCGCCTCTCGTGTATGGAGCTATTAAATCTATTACTTTAATGCCAGTCTCAAATATTACCGAAGATGTGTCCTGCTCTTCAAACGAAGGAGCGGCGCGGTGAATCGGCATTTTCATTTTTGTATCAAGCTCGCCTTTATTATCAATTGTATGACCTGTCACATTAAACAGTCTTCCAAGCACTTCAGCTCCTACAGGCACTTCAATAGGTTTTTGCGTGTTAAAAGCTTGCGTTCCTCTTACAAGCCCGTCCGTTGATGATAACGCAATGCAGCGTACAACGTCGTCGCCTATATGCTGCGCAACTTCCGCAACAAGCAGCCTGTCGTTAAACCGTATCTCTATTGCCGTAAGCAGCTTCGGCATTTCATTTGCGTTAAATTTTATATCAATTACCGGTCCGATAATCTGATGTACTACGCCTGTATTTTCAGCCATTTTCTGCGCCTCCTTTATTTCAACGCTTCCGCGCCGCGCACTATTTCTGATATTTCGTTTGTTATCGCCGCTTGTCTTATTGTATTAAACTCCAAACTAAGCTCGTCAATCATTTCAAGCGCGTTGTCAGTTGCGTTTTCCATCGCGATTCTTCTGGCCGCGTGCTCGCACGTTGCCGATTCCACAATAGCTTTATACACCGCAACTTCCGCGTATTTAGGTATTATATAATCAAATACTGCACTGTCCGAAGGTTCGTATTCAATATATTTTTTTGTTTTTATATCCTCTCCGCTTTTGCTTTCATATGGAAGAAGAGTTTTTACAATGACTTTTTGCATTAAAGAGTCTATAAATGCGTTATAAATTAAAACTATTTTATCAATTTTTCCTTCATTGTACATTTTCAAAAAAGATACGCACAACTCTTGCACTTCCTCAAAAGTTATGCTTTCGGGCGGATATAAGTAATCCTGTATTATTTCATATCCTCTTTTTATAAAATACTCTCTGCCTTTATTGCCTATTGCAACTAATAGTGCAGTTTGTCTTTCTTGGGATTTTTCTTCATTCATTTCATATAATACTTTTTTTATAATGTTTGTAGAAAAGCTGCCGCAAAGTCCGCCGTTGCTTGTAATGGCTATATAGCATGTCCTTGCCTGGGTATCATTATTTGATTTTATATTTTTAAGGTCGGCATTTTTGAGTATTTCTTCTATTTCCTGCGTTATTACTGCAAGGTACTTGTTTGTTTTTTCGTACGCATTCTTAGCTTTTCTGAGCTTTGCGCTTGATACCAGTTTCATCGCATTTGTAATATGCTCAATACTCTTTACGCTTTTTATTCTTCGCTTAATGCCTCTTATGCTGTTCTGCGGCATTATTTATCACCCTTTGATTTAAATACTTTTTTATACTCTTCAATTGCCGAATTCATCATAATTTCAAGTTCTTTGCTTATATTGCCCTTTTGTTTAATCTCGTTTCCTATCTGCGGATAATGGGTATCCATAAAATCATATAGACCCGTTTCAAAACTATGGATATCCTCAACTTTTATATCGGCAAGATAATTGTGTGTTGCGCAGTATAATATAAGCACCTGATGCTCAACTTTTATAGGGCTGTACTGACGCTGTTTTAAAATTTCCATCAGCCGCTCGCCGTGGTCAAGTCTTTGCTTTGTGTCTTTATCTAAATCTGAGCCGAACTGAGCAAAACTTTGCAGTTCACGATATTGCGCAAGCTCCAGCTTTATTTTCCCCGATACTTTTTTCATTGCTTTTATCTGGGCGTCGCCGCCTACACGCGATACCGATATGCCCGAGTTTACGGCAGGACGATGGCCTGTATAAAATAGTTCCGATTCAAGGAATATCTGCCCGTCGGTTATTGATATTACGTTTGTGGGAATATAAGCTGAAACGTCTCCGCTCTGTGTTTCTATTATCGGAAGGGCTGTAATTGAGCCTCCGCCAAGTTCGGCCGACAACTTAGCGCTGCGTTCCAGAAGTCTGCTGTGCAGATAGAAAACATCGCCGGGGTATGCTTCTCTACCCGGCGGCCTGCGGAGCAGCAGTGACATAGTTCTGTAGGCTACAGCGTGTTTGGACAAGTCGTCGTATACTATTAAAACGTCTCGTCCCGCGTACATAAACTCTTCCGCCATCGCGCAGCCTGCAAAAGGCGCTATGTACTGCAGCGGCGCAACATCGCTCGCGGTTGCGGATACAACTATCGTGTACTTCATCGCGCCTTTATCGCTAAGCGTTTGAACAAGCTGTGCTACCGTTGACTTTTTCTGTCCTATAGCAACATAAATGCATATTACGTTTTCTTCTTTTTGGTTTATTATCGTATCAATAGCTATTGCTGTTTTGCCTATTTGTCTGTCGCCGATTATAAGTTCTCTCTGACCTTTGCCTATAGGTATCATTGAGTCAATAGCTTTAAGTCCTGTCTGCAACGGCTGGAATACCGATTTTCTGTCAAGAACGCTAGGCGCTTCATTTTCAATCGGTCTGTGTTTTTTTGAATTAATTGGTCCTTTGCCGTCTATTGGCTGACCGAGAGCGTTTACTACTCTTCCAATAAGAGCTTCTCCGACAGGCACGGAAACTACTGTTTTAGTAGGCTTAACAATATCGCCTTCCATTATGTTCTCATCGCTGCCAAGCACTACGGCGCCGACGTTATCTTCTTCAAGATTTAACGCCATTCCGTATACTCCGCTCGAAAACTGCAGCAGCTCTCCTACCATGCATCCCGAAAGCCCGTAAATTCTTGCAATACCGTCGCCTACCTGCAGCACTGTACCGAATTCTGATATTTCTAGTTCATTCTTATAGTCTTTTATGCGCTGCGCTATTACTGCGCTTATTTCTTCTGGTCTTATGTTCATACTTCTGCCTCCCTAAATTTTAAGCAGGGAATTTTAAATTTTCAAGTTTTGTCCCAAATCCTCAAGCCGTTTTTTAATCGTAGCGTCAATTATTTTTCCTTCTACGAATATTTTTACACCGCCTATTATGAATGTATCTTTTATATTTTTAAGTTTAACTTTTTTTCCTATAAGACGAGACACTTTTTCTTCAAAATCTTCTATCTGCTCGTCCGAAAGATTAACAGCAGAAAAAATTGTCCCGGTTGATATGTTTTTACTTTCATTTGTTAAATCTGCGTATATATCCGCAATTTTTAAAAATTTGGATATCCTTCTTTTATCTATTAAAATGTACATAAAATGAAGCATCTCTTTGCTAATTAAACCTACAAATATGTCTTCAAATGCTTCTTTTTTGTTTTTCTGCTCTATAACCGGCGTCTTTAAAAACTCAAAAAATTCACTGTTATTTATAAGTAAATTTTTAATGTCCGTAATTTCCGATAAAATTGTATCTTCCTTGCCGGTATCTTTTGCGACGTCATACAAAGCTTGCGCATAAGCAGTCTCTACCGTTAATTCTGCCATTTAATTTTGCCCGTTTCATTTAAGACTTTATTTATAACCGCCTGATGTTCGACAGCATTTAATTGTTTCTCTATGATTTTTTCCGCGGCAAGAATAGAGAGCGCCGCAATTTCGTCTTTCATATCTTCAATAGCAGCTCTTTTCTGTCTTTCTATTTCCACCTCAGCCTGTCTCTTAATCTTTTCAGCCCTTTGCTCTGCTTGGCATATTATTTCCCTCGCATGCGTTTCTGCTTTGATTTTGGAATTTTTTAATATTTCTCTTCCTTCATCGTAAAGACCTGAAAGTTTTTTTTCGTATTCTGTTCTTAGATTTTCTGCGTCAAAATTAACTTTATCCGCAGCCTCGATTGCCTGTGTTATGCTGTCCTGCCTTTTTTGCATGAAATTTCTTATTTTTTCAAAGAAAAATTTCTTCATTATCAGGTAAAGTATAATTACATTGACAATTATCATCAAATAAGACCAGTCAAACTGGATTAACTGCGTGTATATACTCAAAGTTCTTACCTTCTTGTTATTTGTATTATTTTTCTATAGCATATTAATAAAAGGATTTGCAAACAGCAAAACAATAGCTACAATGAATGCAAATATTCCTGTAGTTTCTGTAACTGCCATACCTATAAGCATAGTCTTTAATATATCTCCTGATGCTTCGGGTTGTCTTGCAACTCCTTCAACAGCTTTGCCTGCCGCAAATCCCTGACCTATTCCTATGCCTATTGCAGAAATCATAGCAATCCCCGCTCCTATTGCTGAAAGTCCTAATACAAATGCTTGTGGTGAAATTGACATAACATATTCCTCCTGATTTATAATATATTGATTATATTTAATGCTCTTTCTGAGCCATACCATTTGCTATAAATACCATTGTAAGCATAGTAAATATATAAGCCTGAAGTATGCCTTCGAAAATATCAAAGAAAAAGCTTATGGGCAGTGGTAAAGCAATTATAAATACCGGTAGTTTTCCGGTAAGCAGCGAAGATAGTTTTTCAAGCGCAGCATATAAGAGTGTCATAATAATAGCTCCACCTGTAATGTTGCCGAATAATCGAAAAGACAGCGAAACCGGAAATGCCAGCTCTCCAATTATATTAATCGGCAGCATTATTATGTTTGGCTCAGACATGTGTTTTAAATACCCTCTTAATTTTCTCGATTTGATTGAGTTGTAATGAATCAATAAAAATGTTATTGTAGCAAGCGCGAACGTTGTATTCACATTGGCAGGTACAGGTCTTATATCGAAGACTGCTATTAAATTCCCCAAAAGAATGAATATAAACAATGTTCCTATATAAGGAGCAAACCGTAAATTTTGCTTCCCCATTGTTTGTCCCACCAAATTATATACAAAATCAACTATAAGCTCTGCATATGCCTGAATTCCCTTAGGAACTTTTTTAAGCTTTCTTGTTGCAATCAGCGCAAAAACAATCATTATCGCGCTTATTATCCAAGCCCATATAACTGTTTCAGTAATATAAAAATTACCGTTTCCAAAAATTTTTCTTGCACCGAGTTCCATGTTGCTTCACCAGTCTTTATATTTTTTTAATATTAATAAAGTAAATGCTTAACTTTATCATTATAAACACAATTATTGTTCCGACTGCACATAAAATACCTGCTTTTATGGAGATATAAATTGCCGTTCCGTATAATGACATTCTTAAAATATATCCTAAAAAATTGAACGCAAATCCTAGCTTATATCTTAAAGTAACATTTAAAAAAATGTATAGTAAATTCAAATTAATAAATGCGGCTAATTCTCCTATTAACAATCCGCGAGCGAAGGATGAATTAAATCCCATTATAAAAACAGATAGCGCAAAGCATGCTAATGTTGAGAATATACTGTATTTAATTATTCCGTTTTTTAACTCATACGCACTATTCATATTATTTTATCTTAATCCTCTTTGTCTTTTCTTTCATTAACCATTTTTATTAACCGATAGCTTCCCGTAAACCCTGCAAAAATTCCTAGCAGTAAAAATATAATTAAAAAAGCAGCATTGGTGTTATATTTTTTATCCAAATAACCACCCAACATAGCGCCTGCAATAATAGGAATCGCCATACTCAGTCCTAGCTGTGAAAACAGGGCAATAGCCCAAATAGCTTTTGTGCTTTTTTTCTTCATATATTTTCTCTTTAATTCATTAATATTTTTAATATTATTAACAGTTTATTCCTTTTAAATATTAATATAATTAAATAGGATAATAATATATTAAATTTCTGAAAAATATATTAAATTTATTTACATATTCCGTTTTCAAAACCGCAGCAACCGTCGCTATAAAGACAATGCTAAATATGTATATGTTGTTTATGTGGTTATGTATTAAAACTTCAAAAAAAATCGCTCAAAAGGACTATGCTTCCCTTTGAGCGACGCTGCTCTGGTGTTGTCGGTATATATTAAATTATTTTATCAAATATAACATTAATTTACGCTTATTCTATTCCCGAATTCTTAATAAATTATTAATTTCATTAAATTTTATTTACTGTTTAACTTTATATTATATGTTTATTTTTAACAGGACAATTAGACGTTGTTCCCATTGAGATTTTTATTTGTTGCTATTAGTTTTTATAGAATAAAATATAGTATCAATAAATGACTCATCTATATGGTCTTTCATCTCTTTTTCAGCTAAAACAGGCTCATTTAACATAATTGCGTTTGCTATTCTTACATGATTAGGCGAAAAACTTAAACCCTTGCGCGATTGAAATACATGTTCAACATTAGCCATCATATAATATTTTATTTTTTCTGCTAATGAGTTATAAAATTGCATTATATATTCATTGCCGCATGATTTAATAATAAGGTCATGAAATTCATAATCTGCCTCTTTCATTACATCTATATCATCAGATTTTAGAAATATTTCTGCAAGTTCATGCATTCGCGCTTTATTAGGACAGTTTAATTGTCTTGCGCATAAAAAAGCTGCATTGCTTTCAAGTATTGATCTTGCGTAATAAGTCTGTATTATACCTTCTGAGTATTTTGATATTGCATAAAATTCGTTTTGATCTGAATTTTTTTCTAATAGTCCGTAATCACTCAGCAAATTTAATGCATCGGTAATCGGAGTTTCTTTTAATCCTATTTTTTTTGAGAGTTTTAAAATATTAATTTTAATACCGGGTTGCAATTGTTCTTGGTTTATGGTGTTTAATATTAATCTGTACAAACTTCTGCTTAGTTCTTGTTTGCAATTATTTACATCATATACAGTTCCCGTTTTACTCATAAATTTAACTCCTTTATATTCAATTGTCTTTATGCAAGATAGGGTTTTCTTACTCCTTTCGTCAAAAAAAACACAAAAGCAGACTTAATCCTAAAACAAAGAATCCGTCTGCTTTTAATTTAATACTCAAAGTTTTATCGTAACATAGTATTATGAAATCCTTTTCATGCTGCATGTTCTAATTATAAGTGTATACATTTGTATAGTCAACAATTGTTAAAAAAATGTTTACGCAAAAGTACGAAATCATATTTTAATTCTAAAAATTATATATATCTTAAGACAATGCATATTACTATTGCCTTAGCATTTAATTAAATATTATTATTTCTATTGACTGTATTTATTAATTATGCTAATATTTATATAGACCACCTAGTCTATGAGGCATATTAATGAGAGAAAAAATATTTGAACGGAAGAATGAACTTTTAAAAGCCGCTTTAGATGAATTTTCATCAAAAAGCTATGATATCGCATCTTTAAATATGATAATAAAAAACGCAAAAATAAGCAAAGGAACATTTTATTACCATTTTGCAGATAAAGAAGAGCTTTATCTGTATCTTGTTAAATCAGCTTTTTATGAGAAATGGGATTTTATAAATGGAAAGTCTCAGACAGAACAAGATCTTTTTAATAACGGAACCATATTTGAAAAATTTAAATTACAGTCAAAATTCGGCGCAGAATTTGCATCAAAATATCCCTTATATTATAAATTAGGCAATATGCTTTCAAAGGAAAACTCACATCCAATTTACGAGAAGGTAAAACTTGATTTAAATATTGATACACATAATATACTTAACTCAATGATAGACGAGGCTATTTCTAAAGGCGAAATAAGAAATGATTTTCCAAGAGACTTTTTAGTTAAGACTTTATCTTATTTGTTTTCAAGTTTTGATAGAATATTTAACTCTAATGATGAATGCGATTTAGATGATACTCTGTCAAATTTGGATATGTATTTTGACCTTATTCAAAACGGAATAGAAAATAAAAAAGGAGGAATATGAAATGAAAAATAAAAAAACTGATAAAATTTTAGCCATCGTGTTTATAATTTTATCAATATCATTTATCGCTTTCGCAGCGATTAATAGGAGCTTTTTTGATTGGGCATTTTCGCGTCATCATAATGTTTTAAGTTGGTACATAAGACCAGTATTCTTAATACCATTTTGCTATTTTGCATACAAACGGAGTTTGGGCGGAATTTTCGGTACTGTTTTTTTGCTTTTGACAAGCATGTTTTGGTTTCAGGCGCCTGCCCAGGCAAGCAGCCAAGTTCAGTCTTTTTTGGCTATGGAAAAAGAATACTTAACAGGCAGTTGGAATGCTTATAAAATTTTAATTACATTGCTGGTTCCCCTGTCTTTATCGGCTTTGGCTCTTGCTTTTTGGAAACGCAGTCTTTGGATAGGCATATCCGTACTTGTTTTCATTGCTGTTGCAAAAATGGTTTGGAGCGTTGCGTTTGGAAACAGTGCGGGAACATCAGTAATAGCTCCGGCAGTGATAGGTCTTGCAATATGCATTGCTCTTGTTATTATAGGATTTAAAAAACTTGAGAAAAAGAAATCTGCAAAACAATAAAATCCGGTAATTATACCGGATTTTTTCTTATATATGCATTTTCCATTTTTCTTCTAAAATAGGCCTGCCCCATTCGCTGTTCTCGCAGACTTCTGATATGTTAAATCCATATTCTTTATATAAGTATCTTGCCGCTTCAAGCGTTGAAAACGTCCATAAAAATATTTGCATATATTTTTTATCTCTGCAAAAACTTATTGCCTCGTCCATGAGCCTGCGCCCCAGCCCAAGACCGCGTAAACTAGAATCTATTAGAAAGAATCTAAGCTGAGCTGTTTGCATGCTTGCGTGTGCAATGGCAATGCAACCCGAAGGCTCGCCTTTATAATCAACTATGTACATGCAGTCTTTGTCCGAGTCAAAATTATCCGCAAACTGATGCACTCCTTCACTTACATAATTTTTCCATATATCGGAAGTTAAACCGTATTCTTCACTATACATTTCTATATGACGTCTTATTACAAATTCAATATCTTCATTATTAAAAGGCCTTATAATTATATCTGCCGCTTTTGTCAAATGTTTTTTTATTGTATCCATCGCCTCAATAATCTCCGCGCATTTTTTATCATCTAAGGATGAAAGCAGTTTGCAAATCTGAGAATTTGATTTCTCTATTAAAGCACTTATGCATTCTTTTCCGCTTGGGGATAATTTTATTAACTGCTCGCGCCCGTCACCGCTTGAAATCTCTTTATATATTAGACCGCTTTTTTCGAATTTTTTAAGTATCCTGCTTAAATAGCTTTTATCGACATTTAGCTTTGATGATATTTTACTAGCTTTGCATAACCCCATCTCGTTAAGCTCAAATAAAATCCTTGCCTCAGTTAAAGAATAACCCATATTTAAAATATGTTCATCTACCAGTCCTAGAATATTGGTATAAAAACGGTTAAACTGTCTTATTTCAAATATTGCATCAGTACGCTTATCCACGATAAAACCTCTAAGTAATTATTTTTTTGTTTATGTTTATATTATACAAATATTAGTTGACTCCGTCAACTTAATGTTTTTATTGTTCAACAACATAATACAATGTCAATAATAACTCTGCATAATTTGTCTTTCAATATTTTGTCGCAGGATAAAAACTTATAGTAAAAAGTCAGCAAATAAACAAAGTCCGGAGGATACCGGACTTTTAACAGTTATTTTTTATTTATCATGATTACTCCAATGGTTAATTTTATGTTTAATGGAATTATTATTTTTAGCTCAAGATAATCATATTGTTAATTTTTCTTATGTGAAAGCCCGTCTGTTTTTACGTATTCCTTCCCCGTCTGCAAAAGCAGCATTTTTATTCCATAAAGCGAAATGCCGAACATAATAAAACGTATTATCAAAAACGGCTGAGCGTAACGGTCAAATGAATATGTCGATGCGTAAAGGTATATGTTTACTATATATAATATAATAAGAAACAAATATTCTTTTCTGAACTTTCTATTTGCCAATGCTATCAATATACCTAAAAATATTACGGATAGTTCGATATATCTGATCTTAAAAGTAAATTGATTTGCGTTAAAAAACAGTTCTTTCCAGCAGAACACATTGTTAAATATCATGTTCCTCGGTTTTATGATTAAATATGATATTAACATTGATTTAGGATTTGTATTCCACCATACCGATTTTCTGTATTCTGCTTTTAGGCTGTCCCTTATCTGATCGGTGTACCATTTTACTTGCGGCTCAATTGCGCCGTCAGCTTTTTCATATTTTTTTAAAACTTCCTGCATCGGCTTGTTAACGTATGTTTCGTAATCTAAATTATCATCAGGATAACCATATCCCTGATATGTTCCCAAAAGTTCGGGGTTTCCCGATCCGAAAGTAAGCGGTATAAACGCATCGTATATCTTATTATTTCTTATACTCCAAGGTACAATAAATGAGCAAAGCACCATTAGTAAAACAAGAGACTGAAGTAAAAGTTTTTTTATAGGATATTTTTTTATTATCAGATAAAAAAGAGCAAACAGCGGATATAGTCCAATATTCGCCTTAAGCATCAGCGCACAGAAAAACGCCGCCGTTCCCCATATAAAATGTTTCCATTTTTTATCTTTCGCCATCATAAATGTCTCGTAAATCATAATTGAAAGCATTAGCATAAAAGGTGTTTCTGTAAGTATCAGATTATTGCCCCATATAAAATCAGGAGACATTAAAAGGCACATAGCAGCGGCTGCGCACCAGCGCGGAGCAAAAATGCGCACCGATTTATATACAAACCATGATGTCATTGCGCCCATTATAATCCATGCAATCTTAAGCGCAATCCAAAGCTCTATTCCCTCTCCAAACGCTAAAGAGAACAAACCTATAAAAAAAGGCATTCCGGGCATAACAAGAGCGCTTATGGAATTGTTCATTGTAACTGTTTCGCTGTTCGCAAATTCTATACCAGCAAGCACATAAGAAAAATCATCGCTGTAAAGCGTATATTGCACCCCTAGTTTTTTCATTGCAATAATGCTGAAAATTAATATTAACAGCATTACTGAAAGCGCGGGATAATGTTCTTTTATAATTGCTTTTAATCTGTTCTGTTTCATATATCAGCTCTATACTCTCTCTGACACTCTTTGGCGATAATCTTTTTTTAAATATAGTCTAAATACTTTCCTGCTAATACTTAAGTTACAATATAAAACTTACAATTTATTATTCTTAATTCTTACAAATTTCTTAAACCTTTGACTTAATATACTTATAAATAACAACGAAATAAATTACTGCATTATACATCAAATTATCTTCCATATTACCATAAATATCCGTATTTTTAGTATAAACATAAAAAATTGCAGCTAAATGCTACAATTTTAAAATTTACAAATTTTATAAACCGCTAAGCGTTTTTCTCGTATTCTGTAACTTCGTGTATACTTATTGCTCTTGTATGCTTTGTATGGCTCCATACTTTTTTGTTTTTGTGTATAATTCCCTGTATAGTTATTGGAATCCACGTAAGAATGTATAAACTATATAACATATACCATACAAACATTTTCGCTGGTTTTTTGCCCAGTATTATTAAAGTCAGCAATATACATATTGAAATATAAACAATATTTTCAATTGCCGTAAGAAAGAACGGCGGACGAGTGCCTATTATATAACTGGAAAATATTATATTAAGTGAATACAGACTTAAAAATGCAAATAACGATTTTCTGATTTTTTTCTCTAAAATCATAATAAACGGTGTAAATAAGAATTGGAAAATACTGAAAATTTTCCATATGTATCCGGGCAGTAAATTGTTTATAACATAAATATTCAAGCCGTGCTCGTTATTGTTTTGAATAACCGTCAATAGAAGGGATAATCCCAGCAGCAGTGTAATAAACGGCTGTATTGAATATAGCGCACAGTCAAATGATATAAAATCAAATTTGGTAAACGCTTTTTTCATAAGCGGGAAAAAATATCTCGAAGCAACGTCCGAAAATCCCTGCATCCATCTTTTCCTCTGGTTCCATGACTGTTTTAGCGTAAGCGGTTTTTCATCATATACCACCGCGTCGTGCGCCCAGCCTACTTTATAGCCGTTAAGAACAAGCTTGCATGTAAATTCCAGATCTTCGGTAAGACATGTTGCGCCCCACCCTAATTGTTTTAGCAGGCTTGTCTCGATAATGAACCCGGTTCCGCCCAGCTGATTGGAAAGTCCAATATTGTTTCTTGCAAGCTGAAATATTCTGTTTGCAGTCCAAAACGATATAGAGTATGATTCTGTAATCCATGTATCGTGAGGATTTTTGCTGTCCAAATAGCCCTGTACTACTTTGTATCCTTCCATCATCTTATTATTCATTTCAGTTAAGAAATTTTTCGAAATTATATTATCAGCGTCAAATACGGCAACAGCGTCATATTTCTTTTCCATATTGAATATTTTTTCAAACGCCCACTCAAGCGCATAACCTTTACCGACTTTCCATCTGTCATTACGCTCCAAAACATTGACATTAAATCCTTTCGATATTTTAGCCGTATCATCGTTGCAGTTATCGGCTATTATAAAAATATCGTATAATTCTTTCGGATAATCAAGCATCTTTAAGCTTTCAATAATGTTTGCTATTACGGCCTCTTCATTATGAGCTGCTACAAGAAGCGCAAATGTTTTTTCGGGTTTAAAAATTTTTTTGTGCTTTTTTTTATAAAGTCCGAAAAAAGCAAGAATTAAAAAATATAAAGTAATTACAAATACCGTAATTTGAAATACTGCAGTAAAACTTAGTATAAAATCTTCCATTTAAATTTCCCCAATCGGCTACAAATTTATTTTTTGTAGTAAACTTTAAAATATTATTCGCCGATTTGTAAATCGGCATTAAAAAAATCATATTTTTTATATTTTTACTTATTAGACATCAGTTTCGGCTGATATATTACACGTTAATTGAACATCTATTTTGTCTTTATTATTTTTTTCCAGTATTTGATTTTACACCAAAGTCCCCTCTTAAATAATTAAATTTTACTTAATTTTAACAAACTAATTTCTAAATTTATAGTATATATTATTTGTTATTATTTTGCAATATTTATTATTTTTGTTAAAAGTATATGCCCATATATAAATTATGTCGACAAATTAATATAATTATTGACACATAATATATATTATTATAGTATATTATAGGTTTTAATAAAAATGTAAATAAAAATCGAAATTTAATTTAAAATATAATAAAATATGTAATAAATATAAAATTTAAATATATATCTAAATTAATAATACAGCCTAATAAATGGGAAAGAATTTAAACGGTTAAATGCCGTTTACAAAGGTTTAGTATGTATAAAATAATGATAGTTTTCGGAACAAGACCTGAGGCAATTAAAATGTGCCCGTTAATAGAAGAGCTTAAAGAAAGACCTCAGCTTGAAATAAAAGTATGCGTAACAGGACAGCATCGTCAAATGCTAGCGCAAGTGCTTGATTGCTTTAATGTAGTGCCTGATTATGACCTTTGCATAATGAAAAATAAACAAACTCTTTTTGATATCACAGATAATATACTAATTGGTATAAAAGAAATATTGGAAAAAGAAAAACCCGATTTAGTTTTGGTACACGGAGATACTACAACTACATTTGTTACTGCATTAACGTGCTTTTATTTAAAAATTCCGGTCGGACACGTTGAAGCGGGATTAAGGACGAACAACATATACTCTCCCTTCCCTGAAGAATTTAACCGTCAGGCTGTAGGACTTATCGCAAAATATCATTTCGCTCCAACAAAGCAAGCAAAACAAAATCTTTTAAACGAAGGAAAAAACTCAGAATCAATATATATAACCGGGAATACTGCTATTGACGCTTTGAAAACAACCGTTAAAGCCGATTATTCTCATCCTGTTCTTTCTTGGGCTCAGAATAGCAGATTGGTTTTAATGACGGCCCACAGAAGAGAAAATATCGGGGAACCTTTAGAACGAATATTCAGGGCTATTAAAAGAGTATTAATTGAAACGCCCGATATAAAAGTCGTCTACCCCGTTCATCTGAATCCGCTTATCAGAGAGTCAGCCGACAATATATTCGGTGACTGTGAAAGAATTAAAATTATAGAGCCATTGGACGTTTTGGATTTTCATAATTTTATGTCTAGGGCTTATCTGATTTTAACGGACAGCGGAGGCATACAGGAAGAAGCGCCATCGCTCGGAAAACCGGTGCTTGTGCTTAGAGATACAACGGAAAGACCTGAAGGAGTAGGCGCGGGCACGTTAAAAGTTGTAGGGACGCATGAAGAGGAAATTTATAATAATTTTAAACTGCTTTTAAATGAGAATGAAGAATATCTGAAAATGAGCCACGCTTCTAACCCATACGGCGACGGGTACGCTTCCAAAAGAATAGCCGATATTATATGTGAAAATATATAATATAACAAAAATACCTTTTAAATTAAAAGGTATTTTTTATTAAATAAAATTATATTTATTGTTCGGGCTGATCTTGGGGCGGTATTATGTCAACCATTTCATCTATGAGCCTTTGAGCTGCGGAAATATTGCCTTTGCAGATTTCCTCATATATATAATCATGCCCGTCACGCAGTTCATTTCCAAGCTGTTTCATCCATATACGCCTTTTTTTCATTAGTATCGAAATATGCGAGCGTATAAGCTTTTGCACCATATAATATATCTCTTCATATAAACGATTATGAGACATTCGAACTATCTGAGAATGAAATTCCAAATCCGCGTCGATTGTCTGTTCAAAAAACAATTCACTCTCACTATCAAGCATTAAATCACGGATTTTATGATATCTGTCAAGACATCGTTTTAATTCGCATTTTTCTTCGTCAGTAGCAAGTTTCATTGCCCTCGCCACGCATTCATGTTCCAATAGCCTGCGCATCTGCTGAATTTCTTCTAATCTTTCCTGACCGTTGTAAAAATCGACAATCTCATTGATTATAGGATACATTGAAAAATCTCTTACATACGAACCGTCTCCCACTTTTGTCTCAATGACGCCAAGTGTGCTCAGCTTCTGAAAGGCCATTCTCACACTAAGACGATTAACGCCGTATAATTGCGCCATTTCCGTCTCGGAAGGAAGTTTGTCCCCAACTTTGTATTTATCGCTTATTATTGTCTGTTTAATTTTATCAACCACTTGGTCGACAACAGATATTTTCTCTATTTTCATCTTGTTTTTTTCTGCCATTGCAAAATCTGCCTTTCAAACTAAGCTTGCTAAATTATATTTTAAATGCTGTAAATAATCAATTACAAATTGTAAAAATAAAAGAATCAAAGCAGAAAAAACTTTGAGCCTTTATTAATAATTGAATTTACTTTATTTTATGACTTTTAAACCATTATAATTTTATTTGATAAAACTATATCACCATGCGAACTTATTGCTTTCTATAGTCACTTTAGTACATTCATTTAGTACATAATCCGATAACTCATTTCCAAGACCAGGTTTTTCCGGTATTTTGTATTTTCCGTTTTCCGGCTGATAATCGTATTTGCAGAGTCTCTTATTAGCAGGTGTTAAGTTTACTATATGATGTTCATGTATTATGAAATTCGGTATCGCCGCTTCAACATGCAATGCCGCCGCCGTGGATAACGGACTTCCGCAAGCGTGCACCTGAACCGCAACATCGTAAATATACGCGAGATCGCATACTTTTTTAACTTCCGTAATTCCGCCGCAAGTTCCGATATCAGGCTGTGCTACCTGCATTGTATTGTTCTGAAAAAATTTTGCGTATTGCCATCGTGTAAAAATGCGTTCTCCGTTCGCTATAGGAATATTTGTCTTTTCGCTTATATATTTTGCGGTCTGAGCGTCCGGAGTGTTAGGCTCTTCAAAATAATAAATGTTATAGGGTTCTACCGCTCTTGCAAGCTGAACTGCTGACTGCGCGTCTGTAAACGAGTGGTTTTCCATAATAATGTCAACATAAGGACCAACAGCTTCACGCATAGCTTTAAGGCGCTGTAACACCACTTCCATTGTTTTGGGATGCAGTAAAGTAGTGCGCTCACCATCGCTGTATTTTCCTCCCTCAGGTTTAAACCATAAAAAATCTACCTTAATGCAATCATAGCCCTGCTTAACGGCTTCTTTTGCAGCCCAAATATAATCGTCAATTGAAAACATTGCGCCCATGTTGTCCTGCCAGCCGAATTGCAGTTGAGATGCGTAACAGCGTATATTGTCTCGTAATTTACCGCCGAGCAGCATATATATTGGAGTATTATAATATTTGCCTCTTATGTCCCAAAGCGCGATATCGATAGCGCTCATAGCCGCCGTGAAAACTCCGCCTCCGTTTTGTCCCCAGAAAGTGGATCGGTACATTTTCTGCCATATTACTTCGTTTTCAAGCGGGTTCATTCCCATTATATAATTGGCAAGGTCCTGCACCATACCGAAAGCTCCTGATGAAGCTATTCCGTAAGCCATTGCGGCTTCGCCGTCTCCGTATATGCCTTCATCTGTATATATACGGCAAAGCACTGGTTTCCAAATAGGATCATCGGGGCTGTTTACCTGAAAAACATCAATTTTGGTTATTTTCATATTTTTATTCCTCCTCATTTTCAATATATTTGTTCGCTTGTTCGCTATGTAGTCATATTAGCATATTGTATATATAACTTCAATATATTTATATAAGTATTTATCAACATTAACTAAATATTATTTTAATTTATATTATAAATTTTGATTAATCTTCGCATTAAAAAACCCTTCCATTAAAGGAAGGGTTTTTTGCTAAAGTTTTATTGATAAGGGAAATACCATGTACCGTAGTAATAATCAGTATCTGCCCAATATGATACTCCGTCATAAGCAAAGTCAAACCAAATAGTATCCCCCAAAGTATATTGCACAGGAGGGTTATCAACTTTGAACCTTATATTTTTCGTGCTTCCCGGCGAGATTACAATTGACTCTATCGGATTGTTGCTTTCGTTAACCAATGTTAAAGTATAAAAGTCATCGTTTATAATATACGCGTCATCTTCTATATAGTTATAAATTGTCAACGGAAGAGTACCGTAATTAACGACTTGTATTGTAATATAACTTATATTGGTTAAATTTGTGCTTGGCGGTATCGCATCGAAATCAGGCAAATATTTAGTTGTTACACTTTGCACATTTGAATCGTTTCCGTATACTTTTGTGCTGCCGACAAGTAAATAAGCTTTTACTTTATAATAATATGTAGCGTTTTCGACCAGATCGTCATAATCCGTATATTCATTATCCCCTGTTACCGTTTCTATTAACACATATGATCCGTTAAGCGATGTTGAACGATAAACTGTATATCCCACTGCTCCGCTTATGATATTCCACTTCAAGTCAACAGAATTATAACCGCCTAATGTTGCCGTTAATATCGGCGCAAGCAGCGTAGCTTTTGCGCTGACTACTGCGGAATATGCGCTTGTTACAGCATTGCCTTCTATCGTTGTAAAAGACTTCAGTTTATAGTAATAGGTAGTTCCTGTTGTACGCCCCGTATCCGTGTAGTTTGTCAGCGAAGTTGCATTAACAAAATTGTACGTTCCGGTCGCAGATGTTGAACGATAAATATAATATCCTTCTGCCCCACCCACTGCGCTCCATGTAAGGTTAATGCTTGTAGCAGAGGCCGTTTCTGCAGCCGGCGAAGACGGCGCAGGCAGTACAACCGTCGCGCTCTTTGCCGCAGATTCTAAGCTGTAAATATTATTAGGCGTTCCTTCAATATACGCTTTCACTTTATAGTAATATGTTCCGCCTATTGTAAGGTCTTTATCTTCATAAATCGTATCGGTTATTGAATCTATCGATGTATATGAACCTGTGCTTGAAGTTGATCGCAATATTTCATACTTATCCGCTCCGGCAATCGCGCTCCATGTTATATTAAGGCTGTTGTAAGTAGCCGGAGTAACCGCTGTTATAATCGGCGTTGCGGGAATAGGAGTTGCGCTAACAACAACGCTGTAGTCGCCGTACAATCTGTCTGTCCCTGCAGTCTTGTATGCTCTTACTTTATATGAATATTCTGTTCCCGCCGTAAGACCGTTTATGGGGTAAGATACGGCAGTTGTGGTTTCTCCTATCTTATGCTCTGCGTTATCCCATATCTCGTACCCGCTTGCTCCGCCTACTGCAGGCCAGCTTATAAGAACGCTGTTATATCCTGCGCTTACAGCTGTAGGAGCAGGCGCTGCGGGTTTAGGCCAAGCCGACACTATTTCGGAGTAATCGCCGTATACCTTAGTCGTTCCTACAAGTCTGTACGCGGCTACTTTATAGGTGTAAGTTGTACCTGTTATCAGCCCTGTATTAGTATAGGTCGTGGAGTTTATGCCTGTAACTGTCGCAATTGACGGGTATGTTCCGTTAGACGCTAATCGGTATACCGTATATCCGCTTGCTCCGTCTACTTTATTCCAGGTTATTTTAATGCTGGTATACGACGCGCTGGCTGCCGCCGCTCCTGTCGGAGCCGCAGGTTTTACTTTAGCTGATTTGACAGCCGAGTACGCGCTGTTTGTGGTTACTGTTCCTTCTGTTACGAACGCAAGCACTTTATAGTAGTATGTGCTTCCTGTCGCAAGTGGCGAGTTAATATATGATGTTTCTCCTGCTCCCGCTGTATATACGCGCGTATATGTTCCCGCACTTGATGTTGCGCGGTATATCATATATCCAGTAGCTCCGCTTACTTCTTCCCAGCTTATGCTTAAGCTGTTATAAGTATTAGGTGTTACTGTTATTATCGGTGTTGTAGGCGTTACTTTTAAGCTTGCTGCTGCCGAGTAGTTGCTGTATATATTAGATGTTCCTTCAATATATGCTCTTACTTGATAGTAGTATGTAGCTCCCGTTGTAAGAGAGGAATCTAAATAGCTGTTAGTATCACTCTCTCCTATTTTAGTAAAGTCACCCGTACTAGCGGTATTACGCCATACTTCATACTTATCTGCTCCGTCTATTGCTTCCCAGTTAATATTTAAGCTGTTATAAGAATTAAGCGTTACTTTTATTACAGGTGTTGAAGGTATAGGAATTGCGTTAACTACAACGCTGAAGTCTCCGTATACCTTGCCTGAAGTTGTTGTTTTATATGATTTTACTTTATAATAGTATGTTTGGTTTGTTGTAAGTCCTGTATCGGTATAAGTTACAGCAGTTACGTTTTCGTCTAATGTTTTTGTGATTTCTCCGTTTTCATCTGTCTGGTATATTTCGTAACCGCTTGCTCCCAAAGCTATCGGCCAGGTAATCTTAACGCTTGTATATCCGGCGCTTTGTGCAGACGGCGCCGGAATTGCCGGCTTAGGATAAGCCGATGTTATATCGGAAGCTGTCCCGTATACTTTAGTTGTTCCCGCAAGTCTGTATGCGGCTACTTTATAGTAGTATGTTGTGCCTGTTGTTAATGCTGTACTTGTGTAAATATTTGTAGTAATTGTCGCGAGAGTAGTATATGTGCCTGTTTCTGACGTTGCACGGTATACTGTATATCCGCTTGCTCCGCTGACTTTATCCCAAGTTACTTTTATGCTGTTATACGATGCGCTTGCAGCGCTTACCCCTGTTGGAGCCGCAGGTATTACTTTAGCGGATTTTACTGCCGAGTACGGACTTAAGGTAGTTACCGCTCCATCGGTTCTGTACGCTATAAGTTTATAGTAGTATGTTGTTCCTGCTGCTAATCCCGTGTTTACAAACGATGTAGAACCGTCGGTAATTGTTTTTATCAGAGTATATGTTCCCGTTTTGGATGTTGAACGGTATATTCTATACCCTGTTACTCCGTCCTGGCTGTTCCAGCTTAAGCTTAAGCTGTTATAAGCCGTTGGACTTACGGTAACAACAGGAGCCGCAGGTAATACTTTTGCGCTTACTACTGCTGATTCGTCTCCGTACACATCAGTGCCTACAACTGCCACTACTTTATAGTAGTATGTAGATGATGTTGTAAGAGAAGTATCTATGTAGTTAGTCGCATCGCTATCTGCCTCTCCTACTTTTTCAAAGCTGCCCGTACTGCTGTTGCTGCGTCTTATTTCATACTTATCAGCTCCGTCTATTTTGTTCCATTTAATATTTAAGCTGTTATAAGTATTAAGAAGTACTGATGCAGTCGGAGCTGTAGGTATGGGTTTTGATGATACTACTGCGCTGAAATTACTGTATACCTTGTTTGCTCCCACTGTTCTGTACGCTTTTACTTTATAGTAATACGTCTGGTTTGTTGTAAGAGAGGAATGGGTGTAGTTTATTTTATTGTTTGCTGTATTATCGGAAAGAAGTGTTTCATCCGTTCCCGTTATATCTGTTAAGTATACTTCATAGCCTGTTGCTCCGCTTATGGCAGACCATGTGATTATATTGCTTGTATATGAGTAGTTATCCGCTTTTACAACAGGTGCCGCCGGTATTACTTTTGCCGATGTTATAGCCGAATATGCGCTGTATACCTTTGTTGTTCCTACTAATCTGTATGCTATTACTTTATAGTAGTATGTACCTCCTGTTACAAGCGATGTGTTTACATAGCTGTTTGACGTTGTTGTTATCAGAGCTGCATATGTGCCTGTCTCTGTCGCGCAACGGTATATGGTGTATCCGCTTGCTCCCGATACTTTAGGCCAGCTTATTTTTAAGCTGTTATAGTTATATGAAGCTGCTGTCGCTATTGGGGCTGAAGGTATTACTTTTGCGTATTTATATGCCGAGTATAAGCTGTTGGTAGTTACGCTTCCTTCTGTTGTGTAAGCTAAAACTTTATAGTAGTATGTTGTGCCTGTCGCAAGCCCTGTGTTTGTATATGATGTTCCTGCAGTTACAGGCGCAACATATGCGTACGTTCCCGTTTTGGATGTTGAGCGGTATACCTTATATCCGCTCGCTCCCGCTATGGCTTCCCAGCTTATTGAAAGGCTGTTGTATTGTGTTGGTGTTACCGTTATTACAGGCGTTGCAGGTATAGGTTTTACGCTTACTGTTACGGAATCATCGCCTTTAATTTCATCAGGCGTTCCGTTTATATATGCGTAAACTTTATAGTAATAAGTTGTTCCTGTTGTAAGATTATTATCGGTACAGGAGATAAACGTACCGCTGTTTATTCTTATATATAAGCCGTTAAGAGAAGTTGAGCGCATAAGAGCGTAGCCTTCTGCTCCTGCAACTTCATTCCAGCTTAAATTTGTGCTGTTATAGCCTGCTGATGCCGCAGTTAAGCCTGTAGGCGCTGACGGCACAGGTTTTGCAGAGACTATAGCGCTGTCAGAGCTTAGCGTTTCAATTCCGCTTACTGTTCTGAATGCAACTACTTTATAGTAGTACATTTGATTAGTTGTAAGTTCATCTTGTGTATAGAGTGGTGATGTCAGATTTTCGGCAAGAGTAGATAATACCTGCCCGTTTTCATCTGTTTTATATATCTTATATCCCGTAGCTCCGCTTACCGCAGGCCAGCTTACTTTTATGCTTGTGTATCCCGTGCTAACAGCGGTAGGTGCTGGTGTTGACGGTATAGGTACTGCCGATGTTGCTTCAGACTGCAGTCCGTATACCTTGGTTGTTCCTACCGTTCTGTATGCGGCTACTTTATAGTAATAAGTTGTTCCCATCGCAAGCGATGCGTGCGTATAGGTTGTCGATGTAACTGTAGCAATAGATGCGAATCCTTCAGTCGCAGAACTTGAGCGGTATACTGTATATCCGGTCGCTCCGGGCACTATGTTCCAGAATACTTTTACGCTGTTATACCCTGCTGATACTGCTGTTGCTATTGGCGTTGTGGGGATCGGTTTGGCTGATTTTACAGCGGAATATGCGCTGTTGGTGATAACCGAGCCTTCCGTTCTGTACGCAAGCACTTTGTAGTAATATGTTGTGCCTGTAGCAAGCCCTGTGCTAATTAAACTTGTAGATGTAGTGGGTGTAAGTGCTGTGTATGTTCCGCTCGCTGACGTTGAGCGGTATACCTTATATCCCGTTGCGCCTTCTATAGCGTTCCAGCTTATTGTCAGACTGTTATATGATGTTTGGCTAACTGTTATATTCGGAGTTGCCGGAATCGGTTTAGCATATTTTACAGCAGAGTATGGACTATATACCGTGTTGGGTCCTATAGTATAAAACGCTCTTATTTCATAGTAATAATTAATCCCTGTCGTAAGGTTATCGTCTGTATATCCTGCAGAATCAGTTTGCGCAATTTTTGCAAATCCTGATGTGCTTGATGTGGAACGCCATATTTCATAACCTGATGAATTTGTCACAGCATTCCAGTTAAGCAGTATGCTTTTATAACTTGAAGATACTGCCGATGTTAAAACAGGCGCTTGATTTGACGCAAACACCGCCGTCAGGTTCCTGTTGGATGTTGCATTTAGCATATAGACCGTATCGTTAGAAATTTCTCTTCCGCCTTCAGTCCACTTTAAAAAGAGATATCCTGCTTTGGGTTCAGCTATTATAACTGCCGAACTATTCTTTAAATAAGTTCCGCTGCCGTAAACAGTGCCGTAACTTGTATTGTT
The DNA here is from genome assembly GCA_002423395.1 of Eubacteriaceae bacterium UBA6119. GTDB lineage: Bacteria > Bacillota > Clostridia > Eubacteriales > UBA1433 > UBA1433. Next base: position 669,955 of record DIVZ01000005.1, on the reverse strand, counting down.
GGATACTGCAGATATATTGCATGTATCATATTCCCAGTCCGCGTATAGCGTTATATCCTTTGTTACAACGTCTGTATCAAAGTCCCATGGCTCGTAATTCACGTCATACCAGCCCGCAAACGTGCAGTCTTCCATAGTCGGGTTGGCAGGTTTAGCTATTGTTGAACCGTAAGGCACGCCATTTATGCCTTCAACTTCACTGCCGCCCCAAGAATCAAACGTTACGTTGTTTTTATCCCATTTTGCGTATATTGTGATATTGTCGGTTACTTTATCAGTCGCAAAGTTCCATTGGTTTATAAACTCTGGCTCTTTATACCAGCCCATAAATACGCTGCCTGATTTTGTCGGATCTGTCGGTTTTGTTATAGTAGTGTCGTAATTAGCATTTATATTGCTTACATAACTGCCGCCGTTGCTTTCAAATGATACTGCGGAAGTTGTGAAAACGGCAGTTAAAGTGCTTGAAGTAATGTTGCCGAGCATATATTGGCTGCCGGGTGGATTTGCTGTTGTGCCGTCAACCCAATTTTTAACACTTGAGCCAGAATATGGAGCTGCATAAACATATGATTGGCTGCCGTAATCTGCCGAGTTAGCAGTTAAATATATATAACCATTGCCTATTACATATATATCTTTAACATTATTTAAAACTTTTAATTTTATATGTTTAAATGGGTTGCCAGAAGATGAAATATACTCTAATTTATTATTATTCGTACTTATATCCAAAGAGGCTAACTGATTATCTTGGCACTGTATAGTGTAAAGATTTATATTGTTGCTTAAGTCTAATGCCTCTAAATCATTGGAATAACAAGACAAACTCGATAGCGCTATGTTTGTGCTTAAATCAAATTCGGTAAGTTCATTTCCGCCGCAATTTAATTGTGTTAAAGATGTACAATTGTTTATATTTAATTCAATTAAATTATTGCTGTAACAATCAAGCAATTCTAATAAAGTGCAATTGCTAGCGTCTATGCTGCTTACTTCATGATAATTACAATTAAAATTTGTTAATGATGAAAAATTGCTTATATCAATTGTCCCAGATAAATGATAAGCCTTGTTATAACCGGACGGGAATACTACTTGCTCAATTCTTTTTGGAGAGGCGGTACTCCATGTAATTGTCCACGTATCAGGATTATTTTGATCATAATAATCATTTAGCAGCATACCATTGCTGTGACCTTCCCATGTCGACGGAGAATTTAAAAATCGCTGCATTTTTAAATAATCATTTTCATTATAACCCACCTTTAACCACCTGGCGTAAAGAGTGGTATTTCCTGATATTCTATATTCGGAAAAATTCCACTGATAATAATATGTATCGTCAAGATACCAGCCTTTAAATATATACCCGCTCATTGTCGGGTTGGCAGGCTGTGTGATTTTGCTTCCGTATGTAATAGAATTTATCGGTGCGACTTTGTTGCCGCCGTTGCTGTTAAATGTAACTGTATAATTTCTGTCAATCCATTTTGCATACAGCGTTATATTTTGCGTAACATTATCATACGCAAAATCCCATGCATTTTCAAATGTGTTATTATCTGTATACCAGCCTTCAAAGATTTTACTGTCTTTAACGGGTGCCTTGGGTTCTATAATAGTTTTGTTATACTCCGCTGTCATTGCGTCAACTGCGCTGCCGCCGTTACTGTTGAACGTAACAATGCAATTCCATTTAGCGTAAAGCGTTATCGTCTGCGTTACTTTATCATTTTCAAAATCCCATGCGTTTGTTAATGCTTCTTCTTTATACCATCCCGCAAATGTATATCCTGTTTTTGCAGGAGCAGCAGGCGCTGTTATTGTTGTATTATAATTGGCGTTTACAGAATCTACTGTGCCGCCGCCGTTGCTCTCAAAGCTTACAACATAGGAAGCAGCAACCCATTTTGCATGCAGTATTATATCTGATGTTACTATATCATGATCAAAATCCCACTCATCCGCGAATGTGTCGTCGTCCGTATACCAGCCCTGGAATGTATAGTCATCCTTTTGTGGATCAGCAGGTCGGCTTATAGTGCTGCCGGTGGCAATTATTATATTGTCAATGTCGCCTCCGCCGTTTGTATCAAAACCTACAGTGTAAAGCGCGTGGAAAGGATATTCAAAAGTTTCGGCAAATGTCTGACCTGTAGAATCTTCATAGGCGAATATGCCGTATAAAATTTGAGCTCCGTCAAATATATTATTATTTTCACCCAATTCTCCAAATCCCATATCATCGCTGTATACATAAACATGACTAAGCGATGTGCATCCTTTGAACGAATCGTTGCCCGCACCTATCATGCTGGCAGGAAAAGAAATTGTGCTAAGCGATGTGCATCCTTCAAAAGCGCTTTGACCTATATATTCCAATGCGTCCGATAATGTCACGCTGCTCAAAGACGTGCAATTTTTAAACGCAGTAAAACCTATTTGTGTTACAGAATCAGGTATAACAACACTTTGAATTGTTGTATTTCCAATAAACGATTCACCTGCTATATTTGTAACCGATTTTCCGCCAAGTGTGCTCGGTATCGTAACAGTTGTATCTAAGCCTATGTATTTAGTTATCCTTACACTTATGTTATCTTCATTTATATCCCACTCGTACGTTCCGTTGCTGTAAGGAGTGCCGTTTTCATGCCACTTGGCAAACAGAGTTACATCCACTGTTACTGTATCTGCCGCAAAATCCCATACGTCCGCAAATGTTTCATTGTCTGTATACCAACCTTCAAACGAATAGTTTGTTTTAGTCGGGTCTGTCGGCTTTGTAATCTTAGAGCCGTCAGTTTTTATCATACTGCTTACGCTGCTTCCGCCGTTACTGTTAAATGTTACGGTATAAAGTGCGTGAAACGTTTTTCCTATTGAAGTCGCGTATGTTTCAGCAGTTGAACTTTCATATCCGTATATTCCGTTTGTTAAAGGCGCATTATCAAATACGTTTTCATCTTCGCTTGTATCAAAATCCATTGCCGGATTATATATATATACCGATTGCAAAGATGTGCAATCCGAGAACACATCGGGACCTACTCCCTGTACGCTTAACGGAAGTGAAATACTCCCAAGCGATGTACAACCCATAAACGCTCGTTGTCCGATTGATTGCAAAGTATTTGAAAAAGTTACAGAGCTTAAAGACGAACAGTCTTTAAAAGCCGCAAAACTTATATTGGTAACACTATTGGGAATGACAATGCTTTGCAATGAAGTACAGCCTCTAAACGTCTCGCCGTTGATATCGTTAATCGAATCGGGCAGTTGTACGCTTTGAAGCGAGGCGCTTGCAAAAAATGCGTTTTGACCTATATTTGTCACGGAGTCAGGTATTGTAACATTTACGACCGATTTCTCAGAAAATGCGCCGCCTTGGATTTCCGTGACCGGTTTGCCGCTAAGCTCGCTTGGAATTGTTACGTTTGTCTCCGAGCCTATGTAATTTGTAATGCTTATTGTACTGCCGTTATCTATCCATTCATATGCGCCGTCGCTTCCGAGAGTTTCCTCCGCTAAAACCGAATACGGCATAAATGACGCAAGCATTGCAAAAATTAATAAAAATACTGTTATTTTTTTTACTACTTTCATAACATACCTCAAATATAAGTTATTTCAAGCTCAATAAAAATGTATTTTATATAAAGACGTTTAAAGCGTCGAGTACGGAAAGTTAATTATCAAAAAATGAAAAAAGACAGTAAAAAAACCGTCTTATATCTAAGTTAATGCTGTTTTAAAATTAATGCTCCAAGTGGGCGTATTTACTAAATCGTATACTTTTACTATATGCGAAACCATAGTTTTTAAATATGATAACAACTTCGCGGTAAACACTAAAATGACTATATACGTTATATAATTGACTTTCATATATTTTCCCTTTAACATAATATTAAGCCGCGACTTACCCTTGCAGATGATAAATGCTATCAAATTACAAGTCACATAAATACATATTACATAATATAAAATAATATTACAACAAAAAATTTATTTTTTTTCATAATGTATTCATATAAAAACAGTTTAATAAACTTTCTCAGATAATGACAAATTAGTGTATTTAAAAAAAGACAGTTTTTACGCTGCCTTTAATAATAAAATATTTTTTTGTGTTATTTTATCCTTTTTTTTGCTTAACGGCTTTTTGGGGGCATGTATTAAGGCATCTTCTGCAAGCCGTGCAATCTGATGTAAAAATAATTTCATTATTAACATAAGTTATAGCTTGTGCAGTGCAGTTTTCAATGCAGATTCCGCACTTATTGCATAACTGTTTTTCTATAAACATGTTTTTATAATTATCTTTTATCAACGGGCGTGTTATACGTCTTATTATAATACCCGGCAAAAGGTAAAACCCGTATCCTTTTATATACTTTTCTTTTTTCGCAAGCGCCTCCGCGCTTTTTTGCAATTCAAGCTCTGCGGCTTGCATGCGAATTTTTGCAATATCAGTCTGGTCTTTATTTGAAGTATTATCCGTAAGACGCACATTAATATATGCAAGCATATCAAATCCGCTGCTTTTCCATATTTTCTTTGCGGCAACAGGGCCGAATGCGTTAACGTAACCGAATGTGTTTAGCATAAATATTTTCTTTGTTGGGATTTCGTTTTTACATTTTATACCTTTTATTTTTGAGATGAACTTTATCATAATCGGCGGTATATTAGCGCCGTATATAGGATAAGCTATTCCTATTATGTCTGAATTTTTAATAATATGTAAAAGTTCCTCATCGCCGGGGCATTCTTTAATATCAATAGAATACAATTTCGTTTCTTCTCCACGTTCAGACAAATAATCACACAGCCGTCTCACTGCCCATGCCGTATTTCCCGTACCGCTGAAATAGAATACGGATATCATAATATCACCTCAAACATTTATACATTTATGCTTTTTTCCGTTTCAAAAAATACCAAGCAATGCCTGCCGTGATTATTGCAACCCCAGCAAGAACAAATACTATAGTAAAGTTCTGCCCTGTTTGAGGAAGCTGGGTTTGATTTATTGTTATATTATAAACTACGCTCTGTCCTTCGGCGGTATATTCTACTTGAGTTGTTCCTGCTTTCAGAGCGGTAAATGTGTAACCATTTTGCGATAGAAATGCCGCATCCACATTCCATATCCCTCCTTGTATATTGGGAGTCAAAGTTATACGTCCTCCTTTATATATAATACCGTCGCTATCTGAAGATGCAAGTTTTAACACAGGAATCCATTTAGCATACAGAGCAACATTACCGGCTACAGTATATGGGAAATTTACCTCATTTACACATTCTGGTTCAGTAAACCAGCCTTTAAAAATATTATCTGAATAAAAAGGGTCATCGGGTTGGTTAACACTGTCGCCCAAAACGGAAGTATAATCAAAATCAATATCAGAACCACCCTGGCTGTCATATAATACTTTATACAGTTGATTGAACTGTATACTGTTATTAGATGCGTAAGTTTGTGCTGTAGATGGCGCAAAACCATATATTCCGTCCGTCATTGGCGCATTTGCAAATACATAGCTGCCGAATGTAACACTGTCTGATTCAATTATTACTTTTGTAAGATGCGTATTTTCAAATGCCTGCGTTCCTATAGACTGCAGATGTCTTGGCAATGTAATTGACGTTATGCCAGTAGACCAAAATGCTCCTGTTTGTATAGTTTGAAGTATGCTGCCTTCTTCAAATATTACGCTTGTTAAATTCGCGCAAGATGAAAATGTATCTGTTCCGATCGATTTAACACTTGCTGGAACAGTCACTGATGTCAGCCCTGTAGCATAAAAAGCGCCGGTGTTTAATTTCAACAGATTGATGTCTTCTGCAAATGTAACGCTTGTCAGGTTCGCGCAGCCGGAAAATGCGTCATCTGCTATCAATGTAACGCTTTTGGGTATTGATATCGTATGAACTGCTGTATGATAAAATGCTCCGGTCCCGATTGTTTGCAGATTGCCGTCATCAGAAAATGTAATTGTCTCTAGGCTGGCGCATCCCGAGAAAGCTGAGTAGCCAATAGTTTTTACGCTCTTTGGAAAATTTATTGACGTAAGTCCTGTCGCGTAAAAAGCTCCTTGTTCCAAAGTCTCCAATTTAGAGTTAGCAGAAATCGTTACGGAATTTAGATTTGTACATCCGGAAAACGAGTCTGTTCCAATTGTTATAATACTGTCAGGAATTACTACGCTTTCAATTGCAAGATTATTTCTAAATACGTCGCTTTCTATTCTTGTAACTTGCTTATCGCCGCTTCCGGGATTGTACGAAGCCGGAATTACTACATCATCAGGTCCCATATAGCCGGTTACCGACAATGTGCCGTCAGAAAGTTCCTTGAAATTAAACACTCCGTCAGTGTATGTGTCGCCTGCTGCTGCCAATGCTGCTTGTGACGGGAGAAGCAATGCCGCGAAAAGCAATGCGATTAAAAAAACATTTAATTGTCTTTTCATAAATTCCCTCATTTTCGATAAATTATATCGGCGTTGCCTATGCTTATAAACCTTAATTTGTTATCAATCTGCAACGATATCGCGATAAGTATATTTATAATCATAATACAACATTATTTTTTAATAATAAACAAAATTTTACATTTATTTAATATTATTGAGTACAAACATTTTGCTGTCAAAAAAGAAACAGCTACTCTCTTTAAGTTCTTCTACTAAAGCTTATAACTAAGATAGTTATTTGCAATATAATAATACTGATATTATTATAAAGACAATTTTGGAAATAAAAAAAAGCATTTTAAAAAATGCTTTTTTTTGTTCTTTACTTTTTGCTTTCTTTAAAACCGCTCCGTACGGATAGGACTTGTCATCATTTTTAACAACTTCTAATTTATTTTCATCAATCATTTTCCTTATGCGTAAAACATACCACCCGTCGCCTACCCCTATAGGGTAACTTCCAAGCACTGTGCCTATAAGTCTTGCCATAACAAAACTATCTTTTGGTATATGTTTTATAATCAGATGATCGTAAAAATCCTCACAGACCGATATTAGCTTTCCGTTAACAACAGCGCGCAGAGGCGCGTTTTCTTTTTTTAAGCTGTCCCATATATTACTTTGATATCTTTTTTCCGTATCTGATACTGTTTTCTCTAAATGCAAAAACTGCTTAAACTCATCAGGCGCGATTTCTGACCAGTCGGCGCATTGCTTAATAGTATCACGAGATATCTCAAAGAATTCAGGCAGTGTTACTTCTCTTATGTCGCATTCAACATCTTTAAGCGTGTAACATAAAAAAGCATAAGCGCATGCACTAAACGCCGCATTGCTTTTCCATACTCTTATGCTCTCTCCGCTTTTTGCGCATCGCAGTAACTTTTCGTAATCTTCACGCTGCATCTTAAAAAACTGCTCTATCTCCTCGTCTTTAAACTTTACGGAGCTGAACACTCTTACGAATTCTTTTTTGCGTTCGTCTCCGTCAATTTCTCCAGAAATATCGCCTATATCCAAATTTAACCCGATGCAAGCCACATCATGTTTATAAAAGTTTTCTTTATCATCTTTTATCGCAATGTGCATTGAGCCTTTTGCGCTGTCAGAAAACATAACCTCAAGCATACCCTCACCGCCCTAATCTTAAAATGATTCAATTTACTTATTTGAATTTATATTTTATTCCATTAAAACTAATAGAAGTTGCGTTTGCCTTTTTAGTTCCATTCTCAAGATATACTGTTCCATATGCTAATGAAACAATTTTTAAGTTTGTATCAAGTATAACTTCATATACCATCTCATTTTTTTTACACTGAGATGTGAATAAAATGCTTATATATTTTTCCCCAGACTTTTTGAATTCATTTATCTGTGCATTATCGTTGTAATTAATAAATGTACCGGATTGATTATAAATTTGACTAAAAGCAGCGCTCAAAGCATCAACCGATGAAACTGATTGAAAATCTTCACTAAGCATTTTATGTACTTTCGTGTAATCACCTATATTTAAAAGATCAGTAGCTTCCTTAGCTTTTTTCATTGCCGCCTCTTTATCAAAATCAGGAAGCGGTAATCCAAGTAGATTATTACTTGCAATATAGACGCCATTCTCAACTGACATAGTGCCTTTATCAACATATGTTGCATATTTTAACATTGCAATATTCATATCCATATCAAGCATCATTTCATACTTCATGCTGATTTTTTCACATTTTTCCGTAAATACAACTTTTATATACTTTGTACCGTCCTTTATATACCCTGACATTTCGGTATCATCATTATATTCTATAAACTTTCCAGCTTTTAATCTTGTTTCCTCAAAAACTGAATTTAATTTATCAATTGAATTTTTCTGTAGTTCTTCATTAAGCAGATTATGTAATGCCTTATAATTACCAGCATTCAAACAATCTGCAGCTTGCTTTGCTTTAGATAATGCAGCATCTTTGTCGTAATCAAAATTTGTTCCGCAAGCAAAAAACGATAGAGATAAAAAAACTATAATAAGAACTGTTACCAATTTACTTGTATTTTTTATATTCATGAATTTTCTCCTTTAACTACAAATAGTTTCTTATAATTAAGCCAAAAAGGACAATTTATATATTTAAATAAAATTTATATTAATTATATCTTTTTGAAATATAATAATCAATTATATTTTTAATTATATTTATATCTCTCAACATATATTCTATATAATTATAAAATAAAAAAACAACTGACATAAAATCAATTGTTATACTTTTATTTCACTATAATTTCTTGGTGAGGCGGTAATTATATTTTATTTATGTATAATAAGTATTCAATAAAAAAACAATTGACTCAAATCAATTGTTATATTTTATCTTCACCATATATTCATAATTACTTTATGGTGGAGGCGGCGGGAGTCGAACCCGCGTCCAAAAACGCATCCTCAAGATTTTCTCCGAGCGCAGTCGCTATTCGCACTTCGCGCAAATCAAGGCAGGCGACCGACTTAATTTAGCGCTATCTTCGTAAAGTTTCAAAAGACACCGAAGATTATATCTTTTGAATATCCTGCATTATTTTATGCCCTGAAATATCACGCAGGAATGAGTACTTCAGGACATCGCGGGCTTTATGCCGCGAAAGCTAATTTTTCGTTTTTAGCGTTTAAATTTATTTGCCATCATAGTTACGGTTTCAGGCTATCCCGGCTCGCTTATCTTGGCTTTCCGTCCCTGTCGAAACCATTGCGCCCCCGTTATTACCTAACGGCGCGTCTGATTTTCATCAAGTCGCTTTTCTTTGCGTCAGACTCTCTCTTATCATAGAGTTTTTTGCCTTTGCAAAGACCGATATTCATTTTAACATAACTTTTCTCAAAATGCAAGTCAAGCGGAATAAGCGTGTATCCTTCCACGGCTACGTTTTGAGCAAGTTTTCTTATCTCCCGCTTGTTTAAAAGAAGTTTTCGTTCACGCAGAGGATCTTTATTGAAAATATTGCCTTTTTCATAAGGACTTATGTGCATTCCGACAATAAAAGCCTCATTGTTTTTTATATGAACATAACTGTCCAGAAAATTCACTTTGCCCGCCCTAATGCTTTTTACTTCTGTTCCGAACAAAGCAATGCCTGCTTCATAGACTTCTTCTATAAAGTATTCATGGCGCGCTTTTCTGTTCTGTACAATCAGTTTGTTCATAATATGCTTCCTTAAATAATGAGTTCATATAATATTATAATAACATATCTTTTTTGTCAAAATAAAAAGAAGCGTTTTCGCGCTTCCTTTTATTTTTTCCATATTTATCCAAAATTATTTTGTACAATATGTAAAGAAGAAGTATCCCATAGGAGAATAGTACATTCCTTTAATATCGGAATTAAGCATATACGGTTGCGTAAAGAAATACACAGGAGCTATAACAGCGTCGTCTATCAGTATCTTTTCAGCCTGATGCATAAGACTCATTCTCTGTGATGTTTTGCTTGAGTCTTTTACTTGCTGTATTAAGCTGTCATACGCGGCGTTTGAATAAAATGCCACATTATTCATTCCGTCAGTTACCCAAATATCCAAAAATGATATCGGGTCGTTGTAGTCAGGCGCCCAGTAAAACGGCGCTATCTGGTACGCTCCCGTGTACAGCGATTCTCCGTACACACTGCCTTCCTGATTTACAAGTTTGACAGTAACTCCAAGCTCCGTCTGCCACATATTTTGCAGCGCTTCGGCAATTGCTTTATTTTCACTGCTTGATACGTACATATATTCAACAACCGGCAGTCCTTGTCCGCCCTCATATCCAGCATCTTTTAAAAGAGCTCTTGCCTTGTCGCAGTTTGATTTGTAATCAGCAGCGGCAACGCTGTAATTGTCGCCTCCTACTGTGCGGAAATCCTTTCCTTTTGTGCCTTTTGTATCAAATATTCCGTAAGGCACAAACGCGCTTGCAGGAGTCTGTTCTGTACCGAGCACTGTATCAGTTATGTAATTTCTGTCAATCGCAAGCAGAAAAGCATTTCTTACTTTCGCGTTATCAAAAGGCGCGGATGCGTTATTGAAAAGTATCGCGTAAGTTGAAAGTGATTTAGCAAGAGTAAGCTTCTTGTCGTTAAGCAGCGTTTTAATTTCCCCTACAGGCACGCTTTGTATAAAATTCAGCTCTCCGCTGTTATATGCCGCTAGCATCGCGTTGGAATCATCCATTAATGTGAATTTTATGCTGACAGGACCTAATTTTGCATAATCGTAATAATTTTCGTTTTTGGCAAGCTCAATATAGGAGTTGTGAACCCACTTGGTCATTTTATACGGTCCGTTTCCTATATAGGTTGAGGCGTTGAATGTCCACTGGTCGCCGTTTGCAGCAATTATATCCTGCCTTATCGGGAAAGTTGCCGGGAACGCGCAGATATCCAAAAAGTATGAGCACGGTTCTTCAAGCGTTATCTGAAATGTTTTTTCGTCAATCGCTTTTACTCCAAGCTCTTCGGGCAGTTTTTCTCCGTACATTATCGACATAGCATTCTGCACGGGTTCGAGAATATAGCCGTAATTTGCCATCGTCTCGGGATTAATCAGTCTTTGCCACGAATATACAAAATCCGCGGCTGTTACCGCTTTTCCGTCAGACCATTTGGCGTCGTCTCGCAGCGTAAATGTATACACTTTCCCGTCTGTAGATACGCTGTAGCTTTTCGCCTGTCCTGTTATAAGTGTTGCGTTGCCCTTGCCGTCGTCTTTATATTTCATCAACCCTTCAAACATATGGTTAATCATGACGGCTGCGTCAATTGTCGAGTTAAGCGCAGGGTCAATAGTCTCTGGTTCGCTTGATAAGCATACATTTAAGTTAAGCTGTGATGAGCTTGTCTTATTGCATGCCGCAAATGAAAATACCAAGCATATTACTAGCAATAATGTTATAAGTTTTTTAAATACCTTCATATTTTTCTCCTTTTATTTCTGCATTTATACTTTATTTATTATAACTTCATATTAGATGACAAGCAGAGTAATGATTGATAGCAATTTGCGACATAGTCGGTTTTATATGTCTGCATATATCTTTCGCATATTTGCATTTGACTGCGTATGCGCATCCTTTTTGCTCTGCTGATTTATTTATTGCGCTATCGTGCGGCTGACTCTTGAACTGCATAAAATTAAATGCTTTATCACACGCGGAATATGAGTTCAGCAAATCTATAGTATACGGGTGAGCCGGGTTTGAATAAATTTCAGCGCTTGTTGATTTTTCTATAATGCTTCCCATATACATAACTGCTGTTTCGTCCGAAATATATCTAACAAGCGCAAGGTCATGGGATATAAACATATACGCAGTGCCCTTGTCCTGCTGAAGCTTCATAAGCAGATTAATTATCTGCGACTGAATTGACATATCAAGCGCGCTTGTAGGCTCGTCGCATACTATAAACTCAGGTTCAACCGCAAGAGCCCTTGCTATCGTTATTCTCTGCTGCTGTCCTTTTGAAAATTCGTGCGGGTATTTTTGCGCATATTTTATATCAAGCCCTGTCTGGTTAAGCAGATTGGCGATTTTTTCATTTTCTTCTTTTTTATCTTTAACAAGTTTATGTACGCCTATAGCTTCGGCAATTATCTGTTTAGCGGTCATTTTAGGATCGAGAGCTGAAGCGGGATTCTGAAAGATAATCTGCATTTTTTTTCTGTAAGGTTTCATTTTTATGCTTGTAATATCTTTCCCGTTGTATATTATCTTTCCGCAATCAGGCTCTACAATCCTTAATAAAGTACGACCTAATGTTGTTTTTCCGCTTCCCGATTCTCCTATAATTGCAAGCGTTTTTCCTTTTTTTATACCGAAACTTGCGTTATCGACCGCTTTTACGTAATCGGTTTTAAAAAATCCTGTTTTTATTTTAAATTTTTTACTTAAGTCTATGGCTTCGATTAAAAACTCAGCATTGTTCACTGATTTTCACCTCCGCCTTATAATGCATCCAGCATGACGCAAAGTGATTTTGGCTTATTTCTATAACAGGAGGCGTATGTTTTGCGCATATTTTCATGCATTCAGGGCATCTTTGCGCAAACTCGCATCCTTTGAAAACGCTGATTATATCTGCAGGCTCTCCCTGCATTGTTTTTAAATATCTTTCCTGCGAATTTATGTCAGGCATACAATCTATGAGTCCTTTTGTGTACGGATGAGAGGGAGAGTTAAATATTTCGTCTTTAGTGCCTGTCTCGACTATTCTGCCGCCGTACATTATAGCGATTCTGTCGCAGATCTTCGCAGCCGCCAATAAGTTATGAGTAATAAGCATAACGCTCATGTTTGTATTTGCATTAATGTCTTTTAAAAGTTTCAGTATCTGCGCCTGCACAGAGGCGTCAAGAGCGGTTGTAGGTTCGTCTGCTATAAGCAGCTTGGGCTCACACATAAGCGCCATTGCAATCATCGCTCTTTGCAGCATACCGCCGCTTAACTGATGCGGATACTGCTTCATTATATATTTAGCATCTTCAAGCCCTGCTGTTTTCAGCATATTTGCGGCTTTTTCATATGCTTGTTTTTTTGTGATCTTTACATGGCAAGTAAGGACTTCAATAATCTGGTTTCCTATTTTATATAGAGGGTTAAAGCTTGATGCCGGATTTTGAAAAATCATTCCTATCTTTGCGCCCCTTATACTTTGCATTTGTATTTCCGACAGCTTTAAGATATTTGTAGATTCAAATGTAATCTCTCCGCTTGTAACTTTCGCGCTTTTATCAAGCAGTCTTGCCGCCGCGTATGCAAGCGTGCTTTTACCGCTTCCCGATTCGCCCGCTATTCCTACAATTTCTCCTTTTGAAATACAGATACTTGCGTCCCTAACAGCTTTAGCTTCGCCGTTTTTTGTGCTGTACAATATATTTAAATTCTTTATATCAAGCAATGGGTTTTTTTTATTTTTCATTTATTGTCGCCTTTTGACCGTAATCAAACGCATCTCTTAATTTATCGCCCAAAACGTTTAAACATAATATAAGAACGCATAAAATAACGCACGGTATTATAAGCCTGTAAGTGTAAGAGTACATCCCGTCCATCGCCTCGTTTATCATGCTTCCAAGCGATGTCATTGGAGCGCTTACCCCAAGCCCTAAGAACGAGAGAAAAGATTCTAAAAATATAGCGCTGGGTATCATTAAACAAGTGGTTACTATCATCTGGCTTGTGCAGTTTGGTATTATATGTTTTCTTATAATTCTTGCTCTGCCACACCCTAGCGCTTTTGCGGCTGTTATATAATCCTGCTCTCTTAACACGAGCACATGCCCTCTGATAATTCTTGCGTTTGTAACCCAGTACAAAAGCGCAAATGCCGCAAATATAGCAATAACGCCCGGACCCAATAGCGCGAAATTTTTTAAAAACGCACTTTGGCTGTTGTTAAATAATTCATACAACGGCTGTTTTAACACTATGGAAAGCAGGATAACAACAATAACATCTGGTATTGAGTATACAAGGTCTGCAACGCGCATCATCACATTATCGACAGCTCCGGCAAAATAACCCGAAACCGCGCCGTAAATCGTTCCTATTACCAGCACAATTACACTTGATACAACACCTATTAAAATTGATATTCTCGTTGCGTACATAGCCCGTACCATTATGTCTCTTCCCAGACCGTCCGTTCCGAAAGGATGGAAAAAGCTCGGGGATAAATTTTCAAATCCTCTTAATTGCTCGAAGTATGTGTATTTTGATATAAGCGGTCCCAAAAACGCGAATAACGCGATTATTAATATTATGCAAATGGATACTGCCGCCGCTTTATTTTTAAATAATATATGCAATGCATGCGAAAACTTCGGAATTTTAGAATTATCTTCGAAGCACTCATTTTCGCTAAAGTCTTTATTATTTATCTTAACAAAGTCTTCTTTGTTAAATGTTATATCCGGTTGAAACGTTAAAATCTTATTCATGCCGCTTTTTTTGATCCTTCCGCAAAGTTTATTCTCGGATCGATAATTGCGCATACTATATCTATTATTAATGTCATTGCCACAATAAAGGCAGCGAAAAATATTGTTGTTCCCATAATAAGCGGATAGTCCCTTGAGGTAATGCTTAATATAAAATATTTTCCAAGCCCCGGTATATTGAATATGCTTTCAACAGCTATGCCGCCTGTAAGTATTCCTGCTGCAAGCGGCCCTAAGTATGAAAGGACGGGAATAATAGCGTTTTTTAAAGCATGCTTGAATATAATTTTATTTTCTTCTAATCCTTTTGCTTTTGCTGTTTTTATATAATCTTTGGATAGCTCATCCGCCATGCTCGCGCGTTCAAGCCTTGTTATGTAGCACATAGGGAAAAAGCCCAGTGCAAAGCAAGGCAGAATGTATGAGCCGACGCTGTATAGGCCTATTGACGGGAATAATTTAATTTTTACACAGAATACAATTAATAACACCGTAGCGAAAACAAAGCTGGGAACAGCTGTCCCCAGTGACGTTAAAAAATTTACAATCCTATCCGTACGCGAGCCTTTATAGTATGCGCTTACACAACCCAAAGAAATGCCGGCAAGGGTGGACCATATAAGAGCAATCATTCCCACTCTTAATGATATAGGAAATGTCTCCGATATTATATCAGTTACTTTTCTGTTTTTCTGTATTTTATAACTGACGCCCATGTCGCCGTGTGAAAGGTCGGTAAGATAATTCTTAAGCTGAACAATAACGGGTTTATCAAGCCCGTATTTTAACTCTAAATTTTTTATAACTTCCGCGTTTGGGACTTTTTCGCTCAAAAAAGGACCGCCCGGTATTAAGTTCATTAGAACAAATGTAATACAAGTGACAAATAATATTATTATGATAGCCTGGAATATTCTTTTTACAATGTATATTGCCATAATCATTTCCCGTATAATAATAAATTCACTACATTATATATTGATATTTCGGCGCTTTTCTATATATTTTACACTATATATCCAATATTTGTCAAATAAAGAAGCATTATATGTATTATTTAGATTCATTTTCATAAATTTTAGGGAAATAAAAAAGGAACATATGAAGTTCCTCAATTATTTTGTTCAAATTAGTCTATTTTTATTTTACCGAACAAATCTCCGATTGTGACTTTATCGTCATCGGAATAGACTTTTTTGTTTTTCTCGATTTTCTTTTTAGGCGCGGGCGTTAAGTCTTTTATGCTGAGTGATATTTTTTTACTGGCTTCTTCAATTTTTGTAATAAGCACCTCAACTTCGTCGCCGACTTTTAACATACTCTCCGGTCTGTCGATTTTTGTGTGCGCAAACTGTGAAATATGGATAAGTCCTTCAAGGTCTGGGATTATTTCTGCAAACGCGCCGTAATTTGCAAGAGACGTTATTTTTACCGTTGCTTTTTCGCCTTCTTTGTATTTCTTTTTAAATACTTCCCACGGATTTTGCGTAAGTTCTTTTATGCTTAATTTAATTTTAAAGTTTTCTTTGTCAAGCTCTGTAATTTTCGCTTGCACTACCTGCCCCGCACTTAACGCGTCTGAAGGCTTTTTAATGCTTTTCCATGTAAGGTCTGACATGTGAATAAAGCCGTCTACTCCGTTAAGGTCAACAAAAACGCAGTAATCCGTAAAATTCTTTACTTTTGCTTGTACAATTTGGCCAAGTTCCAGTTCCGCTACAGCTGCTTCTTTTACTGCCCTTTGTTCAGCTTTTCTTTTTTCGATTTCTTCCACAAGCAGCACTTTATGAGAGAATATTATTCTGTTCTGAGCAGGGTTATATTCTACTATTCTGCCCGTTATGCTCTTTCCAACAAGCGCGTTTAGGTCTTTAACAAATTTTATATCATAATATGATGCCGGCATAAATGCGGATAAGCTTCCCAAATCCACCATTACCCCGCCTTTTACTACTTTTGAAATTGTTCCGGTAAGTATTTCTTCACCGTCAAACTGCTCCTGAAGTTTTTCTTTAGCTTCTATTTCATCTACTTTTAATTTTGATAAAACTATATTTCCAGCTCCGTCATTTGTAGAAATTACCATTACTTTGCATCTGTCACCTATGGCTGCCGTGCGCATAAGGTCTTCATATAAATCCTGCATAAATTCGTCTTTTTTAATTATACCGTCGCTCTTGCCGCCTATATTCATAACAACGCAGTCGCTGTTTACCGAGATAATTTCACCTTCCATAATATCGCCCGGTTTGAATTTTTTGAATGTTTCCTCATACTGTTGTAAAATGTTGTTTTGCTCTTCCATGCTTTTTTCTGCAACCTCCTTAATAATCCAAGCGGGACTTGACGCTCCTGCAGTTATCCCCACCTTATTGCATTCTTTTAATATATTTAAATCTATTTCCTCGGCTGTTTCAATATGCATTGTTTTACAGCAGTATTTTCTGCATATTTCCGCGAGTTTCTTTGTGTTTGAACTGTCGTATCCTCCTACTACTATCATCATGTCAGACTTCGCTGCAATTTCGGCGGCTTCTTTCTGCCGCTCTTCGGTTGCCGCGCAAATTGTATTAAAAATTTGAACGTCCGCGCATCTGCTTTTTATTTCATTTGTAATATCTTCAAATAAACTTTCGATAATGGTAGTTTGAGCCACAACGCATATTTTATCATACTTTTCTATTATTGGAATATTTTTTTTATCATTTATTATAATTGCATCACCGCCGCACCAACCGTTTACTCCTGTTACTTCAGGATGATGCTCGTCGCCTATAATTATTATCTTATATCCGCCCTCTTTATATTTGTTTACAATATTCTGAACTTTGCGAACATAGGGGCATGTGGCGTCTATTATTGTAACGTTTTTTTCTTTAAGATATTCGTACTGATCCTTGCCTATTCCGTGCGAACGTATAACTACTACCGAAGACGGAGTAATTTGATTTATATTATCCGCTGTCTTAACTCCGGCTTTTTCATATTTCTCTATAACCTGTTTATTGTGAATAATCGGACCCATAGTATAGATCGGCGTAGAATATTGTTTTATTACATCATCCAGTTTTTTTATTGCCCTGTCCACTCCGAAACAAAACCCCGCAGTTTTTGCAACAGTTACATTCCTCAATTAATTTCGCCTTTCGCCTCGTCCAGCATTGATTTTATTTTGCTCATAACTTTATCCTGAGTAATTTGTACAAGCTCTTCGGTTTTATATTTTTGACCGTAATATTCGTTAAAATATATCGGTTCTCCTGCTTTAATAAGTACTTTGCCTCTGAATTTGTATTTTCCGTATATGGCGACAGGTATAATAGGCGCTTTTGCGGCTAGCGCTATCATCAGCGCGCCGGCTTTGGGCTCTATTAGTTCTCTTCCGCCTTTTCTTGTAGTTCCCTCAGGGTAAATTCCGAGCAGTTTATCGTCTCTTAAAACACGCAGCGCTTTTTTTATTGCAGCTGCGTCAGAACCCTGCCTGTCCACGCAAATAATATTAAGCTTTGTGAAAAACCAGGATGTAAACTTTGTTTTGAATAATTCTTTCTTCGCAAGGAAATAAATATTTCTATTGCAGCGTATCATCAAAACAATTGAATCTATGTTGCTTGTATGATTGGGGCATAATATAGCTTTCTGCCCAAGCGGCAGCGTATTAAGACCCTGAATTTTAATATTAAAAAACAGCTTTTCAAATGCTTTTGCTATTATTGAGAGGAAAATAAAAAATGCCGACCTTTTTTCTACTTTTTCATTATGCATAATATTTCTTCTACCGTTTGTTCTGGCGTTTTATTAGAACTGTCAAGCACAATACTTTCGGGCAAAATTACAAGCGGGGCTATTTCTCTTTTTTTATCGTCCTCATCCCGCTTTATAATATCTTTTAAAATTTCGTCGTAATCGCTTTTTATGCCTTTTTGTTCGTTTTGCGCAACTCGCCTTTTAGCGCGCACCTCTACATCCGCTGTTATGAAAAATTTATAATCCGCATCGGGAAGTATTATAGTCGCAATATCCCGCCCTTCCATTATAATGTTTTCATTTTTTTTAATTAAATCATTTTGGATGATTTTCAAATACTCACGTACTGTTTTGTTGTCCGCTATTTTTGATATATTTTTATCTATTGTCGGATTATATATTTTGCCGCTTACATTTTCGCAGTCAAGATATACGTCTTCACCAACAATGTCTATTGTTGTATTCTCTAAAGATTTTGTAAGCACTTCATAATTATCTAAATCAATGTTATCTTGGAGCGTTTTTAAAGTATACGCCCTATACAGCGCTCCCGTATTTATATAAGTGTAATTTAATTTTTTTGCAAGGCTTTTTGCAACTGTACTTTTACCTGCTCCGGCAGGTCCGTCCAAAGCTATTTTCATTCAAAACCTCATATAATACTCAAACGTAAAAATTATATTTTATTTTATCATTTATTTCAACATTCATTTAAAATATTATATCTATTTATTATTATATATTAAAAAACCAAGTAACTTAAGATGTTTTTTTAACTGTATTTACTTTAAAGAAATTTTTAATGCTTCTTCCTATATGCATAAAAACATTTGTTTTTTCAATGTCTGTTTTTGCCGTTATGTTGCATTTACCCATTTCAATGCCGTCTTTTATAATTGTTATTGTTCCCAGCACATCCCCTGCTTTTATGGGAGCGTTTATTTTTTGCGGCACATCAACTTTTATCTCCGCGTTATCTTTGGCGCCTTTAGTTATTATATCGTATATATCATTATCGGCTACCGCTTCAACGATTGTTATCTGACCTCGGGCAACATTAACGTCTGCGACTTTATCGCCTTTTTTAACGTAATATTTGCCTTCGTAATTTGCAAATCCGTAATTGAGAAGACTCAAGACATCGGAAGACCTCTCATCCGCTGACCGCGCTCGCATTATAACGGCAATAAGACGCAAATCTCCCTGCTTTTTTGTCGCGCTTATGCAGTGCATAGCCTCAGTTGTATACCCTGTCTTAAGTCCGTCTATCGCTTTATCTTTAACAAGCAGTTTATTGGTATTTGCAAGAGTTCTTGTAATTTCATCGTTCACGCCTACTTTTACATCTACCATCCATGTTTTTGTAAACTGAAATATCTGGTCGTATTTCGCAAGCTCGCATGACATAAGCGCGATATCGTACGCTGTAGTGACGTGTCCGTTTTCAGGCAAGCCGTTCGCGTTTTTAAAAACCGTGTTTTTCATTCCCAACTGTTTGGCTTCTTCGTTCATCATGGCTACAAATGCGTCATTGCTGCCCGCAACATATTCGCCCAGAGCCGTTGCCGCGTCGTTTGCGCTCTCAACCGACACCCCGTATAACAAATCCCGCACAGTTATTTTTTCTCCCGGTTCTATAAACAGCTGCGTTCCGCCCATCTTTGAGGCGTACTCGCTTATGGTAACCTCGTCGTCAAGCGTTATTTTTCCTTCATCAACAGCTTTCATTACAAGCAGCATTGTCATTACTTTCGTAACGCTCGCCGGCGGAGAGACTTTGTTTTCATTTTGCGAGAACAGCACTTTTCCGGTCTTCGCGTCCACAAGCACGGCGCACTCCGATTTAAGCGTCATGGCAGAGGCGCATATACAAGTATTAAAAAACAAAAAAACAGACAGAATAAATACAATAACTGTTTTTTTAAACATTATTTATTCCTCCTCCGGGCAATAATATTTTGTTATATAAAATAAATATGCTCCTGTCCGCTTTATTATGTTTTGATTATTTTATATAAAAAACTTTCGCCGTATACGGTCTTTGCCCCGCAAAGATAATCGCATACAGTCGCCCCCAGATTTGAAATCGTATCTATCGTGCCTAAGTTGGCAGGCTTAACTGCTTGTCCGTAAATTATAACCGGCACATATTCCCTGCTGTGGTCGGTTGATTTCGTGGTAGGGTCGCATCCGTGGTCTGCGCAAATTACTAAAATGTCTTCATCTCTCATAATGTTCATAATATCAGGAAGTCTTGTATCAAACTGCACAAGCGCATCTGCGTAACCTTTTACATCGTTTCTATGTCCGTATTTCATGTCAAAATCAACTAAATTGGCGTAAATAAGCGCATCTTCATTTACCGAATTCATATAGCTAATAATATGGTCTTCCCCGTCTGTGTTTCCGTTTGTATGAACCGAGTCTTTTATTCCCGCGCCTAAGAATATGTCGTAAATTTTTCCTACCGAATATACGCCTACATTATTTTGCGCAAGTATTTCAAGCGCCGTTTTAACGGGAGGCTTAATCGCGAAGTCTTTTCTGTTAGCTGTTCGCACAAATTTACCTGCGCTTCCACTAAACGGTCTTGCTATAACGCGCGCTACATTATTATCTCCGACTAACATCTCCCTCGCGGTTTTGCAAATGCTATAAAGCTCCTCAAGCGGAACCACATCCTCATGCGCCGCTATCTGAAATACGCTGTCGGCTGAGGTGTATACAATTATTGCTCCTGCTTTAATTGCTTCCTGCCCAAGCTCGTTAATAATAGCTGTCCCCGATGCTACTTTGTTGCCAAGAATTTTTCTGCTGATTTTTTTTGAAAGCTCGTCCAGAAGCTTCATATCAAATCCGTTTTTATAAGTCTTAAAAGGCTCTTCCAGTATTACTCCCGCCATTTCCCAGTGCCCCGTTATCGTGTCTTTACCTATATTTTTAAATCCCGCTCGCATTATTGCGGAAGTATGCGCGTCGTTTGGCTCAATGCAGTCAACGCCGTCAATATTGCCTATGCCAAGCTTTTGCAGATTTTTTAGCTTTATATTTGCCATTGAGCAAACATTTTTTAAAGTGTTGCTTTTTTCGTCATGGTAATATTCGTAATCGGGCATATGCCCTATTCCCACACTGTCAAGCACTATCCATATAACTCTTTTCATATATTTCTCCTATATAAGATACAGCGAAAACAACTTCATAAGATGAGGCGTTATAAAAGCTTCTATTAAATTTGTGCTTATGTTTGCGCACGCCGCAAGCATTATTATCATAATCAGTTTGTATGCGTTCTTTTTTCTGTTTTCAGTCGAAAACTCTTTTTTCTGTAATGCATATTTTATCACAAATACGCTGCAAAATATCAGCAAAATTATTCTGATAATATTTTGAGGCATAACGGCGAGTAAAATAAATAAAACTCCTTTGGCAGAAGTCATTTTAATTAAGAAAGCCGAAGTAAAACCTATTATAAAACCTTTATAAGCGCAAAGTATCATGCAGTAAGGCACTGCCAAAATTGTAAGCGCAAACAGCGCTGTGACTGCGTATGTTTTAAAATCGTTTAATATGTAGGCAATAAGCCGGTCTGTACTGCTTATGTTCTGCGTGTCATATTCATTTGATGTATATAAATCGTTAATTATGTAATCCGTCAAGTTTAGTCCTTGATTGTTTGTCATATATCTGGCGGCAAAAGACCCCCCTATTATGCCTATTAAGAACATAATAAACAATATCAGTATTATACGTTTCGTTTGAGTGTTAAGCTTAATTTTCTTTAACATATGTCCCCCTTTTTTAATTTATGATAAAAAATCGGGACATAGAACATGTCAGTAATAAAAATAACCGTTCTTAATTCACAACAGTTATTTATAATTGTATTTATAAATGTTTAAACCATATTCTCTTCGTTAAAAGATATGTTAGCGGCACTGCGTATAAAAATACGCTGTATAACAATGCTTTAGCTCCTACGCCAAGCATTGCCAGAGGGACTGTCGCGGCTATTGACCATGGAATAAGCCCCGCTATCGTAATAGAGGAACATCCCGCGTCTGCTGCGAGCTCCTCTTTGGAAGCTCCTTTTTCGCTGTATGATCCTTTAAGCATTTGAACTGACATTATAATACCTATGGTCTGATTGCAGAATACACCCGATGCCAAAACTGAAGTTATTATCTGAGAGCCGAACAGACCGATTTTATTTGATAATGCATTACATTTTTTTTGCACAGGGTCAATCATGCCCGTATTTTCAAAAATGCCTGTATACGCGCTCGATAAAAACACTATTAAAATTACGGCAAACATAGAAACCATGCCCCCTCCGGATAAAATACTGCTAAGCGAAATTATTGACGGAGTGTACCCAAGCAGGCAGGTTTTTAATACTTCTATAAAAGTTTGCCCTTGAAATAGCACAGACAAAATAAATGCAGTTACTGCGCTTGCTGTTATTGCGTAAAATATCTTAATTTTAAACCACGGCAATACTATGAGAATTACGGCAGGCAAAATTATATACCACGAAAGATTAAAACCGCTTTTGAGTGCGTATGTTATTTCGCCGCTTACAACGCCTATCGGGTTTTGATAAGATAAAAAAGCGTATACACAAAGCGTTAAAGCAGTTGGTATAACGCTTGTCTTTAGCATTATAGTTAGAAAATTCTTTATATCCACTTCTGCAACCGCAGCGGTTAATAAGGCGGCTGACGAAGCCGCGGAACACCGCTCTCCGAAATAAGCTCCTGAAATAACAGCCCCCGCGCAAATTATCGGGTTCACACCGCCGCTGCGCGCTAGTATCATCATCATAACTCCGGC
Organism: Eubacteriaceae bacterium UBA6119; assembly: GCA_002423395.1. Classification (GTDB taxonomy): domain Bacteria; phylum Bacillota; class Clostridia; order Eubacteriales; family UBA1433; genus UBA1433. The sequence goes on along the minus strand of DIVZ01000005.1, from coordinate 646,921 downwards.
CGTTCCCACTACGCCGAAACTTGTTCCCAAAAGGTAAGAAAGCACCATCGTAAGCGCAAACGCTATTATTATAAATAAATGAGGCGTAATAAATTTAATGCCGTAATATACAAAAAATTCTATTGTGCCGCTTGCGCGCCATAGCGCGGTAAGGCATCCTATAAGCAGAAGTATTTTTATTACGACGAATGATTTTTTACCGCCTGTATAAATCATCTTAAACAGCTCTTTTGTTCCGTACCCTCTGTGCTTTCCCGTTATGTAAAAACATATCAGTCCGACAGCCAGAGCAAAATAAAGAGGCTGATTTATAATCAGACATAATATTACGCTGCAAATAAAAACAATAAACGCTATTAGAATATCCATATATGTATTTAGCCTCAGATGAAAATAAAACTTTAAATGAATTAAATATAATTATTTTATTTATGTCAAGTGCAAACTAAATAAGCTGTATGGTTTTATTAGATTTTAATGATATAAAAAAAGCAGAGCATCTTCCCTGCGCTTTTATATTAATCTGATAAATTAACTCCAGCAAACATATATTTCTACATAGCATTTTTTAAAATCAATAACAACCTCGGCATATTGCGCTCCGCCGCCGGGCTTAATTGTATATTTTTTTGTATTGTCTATTACTTCAATTTCAGCATCGCATAAACCCGTGGACTGTTTTATCCACTTTTCCAAGTCGGCTTTGGGAAGATAGAAACTCGATTTAAAGCTTCTTGTAAAAGAATTTCCTTCCGTATATATATTATATTCAGTTTTCAAGTCCGGTATCGGCGCAAGCCTTGCCCACTCTGACGTAATTTCCGTCATTTGTTTTTTGGCTATGGGATTTTTATTGTCACGTGTATTAGAAGAAGCCATGCATGATGCAGACAAACATAACAGTATAATTAAAATCACAATAATAATAGGTTTTCTTGATTTCATAACCTTTCTCCGATAATTGGTTTTTTTTATTTTAACTATCCCTTACTTCTTCTCTGTTAATCACGCATCTCAAAATAAAACCAGTTATCCGTTATTCTCTCTGTTATGTATATATTGACATTATCAGAAAACAAATGATTATAACTACTGTCAGTTATCTCAGTATCCTTTGCTTCTGAATATATCCATCTGTTTTTATATTGATTAAAACTTACGTCTTTGCCTTTCCATCCAATAGGCTGGTTATCTTCTGTATAATAAAAACCGTAATAATAACCTATACCCGAACCGCCGCAGTCAAATAAAATGCACGTTCTTCCGCTGCTTGAATAGTATCTTTCAATTGCGTTTATGCCTTCTATTTTCAAAACCTTAAACAATGCTTTGCTTTTAATTATTTTAGTTATATTTTTCTTTTCCGAATTATCATCAATCAGACTTACCGATACCCTGTTATAAACAGGCGCAAGCGATATGGAGACATAATCTATTTGCTCTTTATTTGTGGCTTTTAAATAAAACGAAGAATTATCTATGCTTTTTATTTCATTAGGAGCTTCATTCAGCAATTCGATATTTTGTGTTACTATATCAATTATTTCTTCTTTTGAAATCCAAACAACAGTTCCACCAAAAAAGCATGAAGACAAACTAATCGAAATACAAACAATAAGTGTAATTAATATTATTTTTAAAGCTTTTTTCATTTAACTACCCTCTATTTCTTTTTAACTACGTGCGCATTACAAAATAAAACCAATTATCACAAATTCTCTCGGTAATGTAAATATTCATTAAATCATCAGCAAACAAAGTGCTGTAAGTATTTTTAGGATCTTCTGATTCTGACCAAATCCACCTATTTTTATAATGCATAAACTCCATATCTTCACCCTTATAGCATGTGGGTTCATTATCTTCAGTATAATAAAATCCAAAATAGTACATCACGCTTGAACTGCCGCAATCAAATATTATGCTTGAACGTCCGCTCTGTGAGTAATGCTTTTCAACGCTTCGTATTCCGTGTAATTCTAAAACATTGTATAGCGCTTCGCTTTTTAATATTTTAAAATAGTATCTTTTACCCTCATCCGCATTAACGAGAGCGCATAATACATAGTTTTTTATAGCTGTCTTTGTTATTGAAAGATTAATAGTATTGCTAATCTTTGACGCGTAAACATAAAATCGTGTTTCTTCTATATTTTTAATTTGATTAGGCACTTTATTAAGCAGCTCTGTATTGCTTTTAACTGTGTCTATCATTTCTTCTTCATAAAGCCAAGAGTCATCTTCGAAAAAGCTTGGAGCAAAGCAAAGCGAAATACAAATTATAAGAACAATCAATATTATTTTTACAGCTTTTTTCATTTAACAGCCCCCATAAATATAAAAGACAGCTTTCCGCTGTCTTTGCTTAAATGTTTGTCTATAATTTATTTCTTGTTTTTATATAAATAAAGCGCGCATATTGTTTTAGAGTCCACTATTTCGCCTTCAATTATCATTCTCTCAACTTCCGCTTCATCTATTAAAAGCACGTCTATATATTCGTCAACGTCGGCGTCTTTTTTCACTTCAGCTTTTTTTGTGTTTTCTGCATAAAATATATGAATTATCTCGTCTGAAAATCCGGGCGTAGTGTATACGCTTGATAAAAGCGTAAGCTTATCCGCTTCATATCCCGTCTCTTCGTTCAGCTCACGAGATGCGCATAATGTGATGTCTTCGCCTTTTTCAATGCATCCCGCAGGCAGCTCGTATATTACTTTATCAAGCGCTTTGCGGTATTGTTTTATGAATATTAATTTTCCTTCGGCTTTTGCAAGTATTGCGCAGGCTCCCTTATGCCTTACAATATCCCTCACGCTTTTATGCCCGTCCGGAGTTACTATTTCTTCTTTTACGAGTTTTATGTTTTTGCCTTCGTATATTAAAGTGCTCGAAATTGTTTTTTCCGCTGAGTTCACAGTTTTGTCTCCTTATTTTCGTCAAGAATTATTTTAAGTTCGTCCATAAAAGTGTTCAAGTCTTTAAACTGCCTGTAAACGGAAGCAAAGCGTACGTACGCTATCTCGTCAATTTTTCTCATCTCTTCCATTACAATTTCGCCTATGTCTTTGGACTGAACTTCTTTATCATAAGTTGTTAATATTTTGTATTCAATTATGTCTATTAAATTTTCTATGGTATCTGCAGATACCGGTCTTTTTTCGCACGCTTTTAAAACGCCCGAAAGTATTTTGCTTCTGTCAAACGTTTGTCTCTCTCCGCTTTTCTTAATTACGACTAAAGGAACGGCTTCCAGTTTTTCATACGTAGTAAACCTTCTTTTGCATTCAATACATTCCCTTCGCCGTCTTACAATAGTTCCGTTTTCGGCAGGCCTTGAATCAATTACTTTACTTTCTTCATAACTGCAAAATGGGCATCTCATAAGACCACCTCCAATAATATAGAAATTATATATTACCAGTAATAATTTGTCTATTAAATTAATTTGTGACGAAATATTTTTTATAATATTATTTGCATTTTTTATCGTTATATTAAAACCGCGCAATAAAAAAAGACCTTTATGGCCTTTTAATTTATATATTAATGTTAATCTGCCTTTTTCATAATAACTGTTACCTTGCTCGCTCTGCAAGATTCCCAATCCGCCCCTCTTTTTATATCCTCTTCCGACACAAAAACTTCTACAAGTTCATAGCCTTCTTCAGCTTTTTCGTTAATAAAGCTTCTGAGTTTGCTCATAAACAAGTCTCTTTCTACGATGTATTTCATTATCCAACCTCCCCATTGAAAAAAACGTTGAATAAATATTATCATAAAAAAAAGCCTTTATCAAGCAATTTAATAGGCAAATGTTCTTAAAATGCAATTAAAACTGTTTATTTGCGCGCATAAATAATATATAATTCAAAAAAGAGGTATTAGCAATGAATTTAATCATGTTTTGTGAAAACAACAATTTAAAAATTTTAAACAGCGCAGGCAATGATGATATTACAGTAACTCAGACAAACGCCAGAAGGTGCGGCCTTCAGCTTACCGGCTTTTATGATAATTTCAATGCCGAGCATATATGCGTAATAGGCAAGGAAGAATACGCATATTTAATGAGTCAAAAAAAAGATGCGCGGGAAAAATCTGTAATAACATTAATAGAACATAACATTCCCGCGCTTATAATAAGCGATAATATCCGCAATGTCGATTTTCTTATAAATATTTGCAAAGAAAAAAACTGCATACTGCTTTCCTCATCCGCCGATGCTTTTTCACTTATATTTAAGCTGTCAACATACCTTAGCTATACCAATTATCAATGGGTTGGTGTTCACGGAGTAATGATGGAAGTATACGGAGTTGGCGTGCTTATACGCGGCATAAGCGGAATTGGCAAAAGCGAAACTGCGCTCGAAATTTTAAAGCGAGGCGGAAGATTTGTAGCAGACGACTTAGTAAAAGTAGTAAAAACAACTGACGGAAATCTCATAGGCTCATGCATGAAAGAAGGCACTTATTTTATGGAAATAAGAGGGCTGGGAATAATTGACGTTAAAGTGCTGTTTGGCGTAAGCTGCATAAGGATAAGAAAAGACCTTGATATGATAGTAGACCTTGTTCCTATGGATGATGAAGACAATTACGACAGATTAGGCGACAGGCTTGAGTTTGAAGAAATTTTGGGAACAAATATCCCTGTATATAAAATACCAGTATCAGTGGGGCGCAATATAGCTGTGCTTATTGAAACCGCAGCTATACGCACAAGGGCATTGTATATGGGCTTTGATTTTACAAATGATTTTATGTCGATTTTCGATAAATAATAAAGAGGCTTAAATGAAATATCTCATCGATACACACACTCACACACTAGCTTGCAATCACGCGTTTTCAACGCTTGAAGAAAATGTCGCGGCAGCGGCTTCTAAAGGAATAGAGATTTTATGTTTTACGGAACACGGTCCGAAAATGCCGTATGCTCCGCCCGATTGGTTTTACGCCGAACTGCACAGGATACCGCAGGTAATTAACGACGTTAGAGTGCTCGCAGGAATTGAGGCAAACATAACAGATGAACATGGCAGCACGGATATTGACAATCTTTCCAAAAAAGCGATAAAATTTGTAATCGCTTCTTTGCACAAGCATACATTCCGTCCAGGCAAAGAAAACAGCGAAACACAGGCTTTACTTAATCTGCTGGATAACCCTTTTATTGATATGCTGGGTCATATTGATACTCCTTTTTTTAATATTGATTACGACGCGGTCATCAAGAAAGCCGCGCAGACTAATACATTAATAGAATTTAATAACGGCTCATTGCACGGTGTGCGAAGAGGCGGTGAGCATAATATGGTTAAAATGGCTGAATGCTGCAAAAAGTATAACTGTTTAGCGGCGTTTGGCTCTGATGCGCATTTTTCAATGGATGTCGGCGAATTTTCAACTGTAGCCGGCATTTTAAAAGAATTTGCGTTCCCTGAGGAACTTTTAATAAATGATAAACCCGATTTATTTTTCGATATTTTAAAAAAGAACGAAAAGCACATTTAATTTATATACGGAAGGTGATAATAATGTCTCACGGAAAATTTGCTACATTAATAACATGCATGGACGGGCGCGTTCAGGACGCGGGAAACGAATTTATGAAAAAAACTTTTATTGTCGATTATGTCGATGTCATAACAGAGCCAGGACCCAATAAGATTCTTTCGGAAAACAACCTTAAACTGATTGTCGAAAATACTTTTAAAAGAGTGGATGTCTCCGTTTTTTCGCATGGCTCTGATGTTATAGCGGTAGCAGGTCATTACGACTGCGCAGGAAATCCTGTAAATAAAGAAACTCAGGACATACAAACTGCTAACGCTGGGAAACTTATAAAAGCTAAATACCCCGATAAAAAAGTAATAGGACTGTGGATCGATAAAGATTTTAAAACTGTAGAAATAATTTATACGGCCGAATAAACGATACATATAATTAACATTTTTACTGCAGAGTATTGATTTTAAATTAATACTCTTTTGTTTATAAAAACATTGTTTTTTTTTTAACCAAAGTATATAATTTAGCATATTGTACAAAAAGGACTGTAAAATTTATGGATATTTTTGAAAAATCATTACTACTGCACGAACAGCTCGGCGGCAAAATTGCAACGGAAATGAAAATCAGCGCAAACAATACCGATGAGCTTTCGCTTGTATATTCTCCGGGAGTTGCAGGTCCTTGTCTTAAAATTCACGAAAACAAAGAAGAAGTATATAAATATACCATTAAAGCAAATACCATCGCTATAATAACAGACGGCTCGGCTGTGCTTGGGCTGGGCAATATAGGCTCGTACGCTTCCCTTCCCGTAATGGAAGGAAAAGCTTTGCTTTTAAAGCGTTTCGCAGGCTTAAACGCGTTCCCTATTTGCATAGATTCACAAGATACGGAAGAAATAATAAACATAGTAAAAAATATCTGCGCTTCATTCGGAGCGATTAATTTAGAAGATATTTCGGCTCCTAGATGCTTTGAAATAGAGCGCCGCCTTATAGATGAACTTGACATCCCTGTCTTTCATGACGATCAGCATGGCACTGCAATAATTACTCTAGCAGGACTTATTAATTCGGCAAAGCTGATGAATAAAGATTTAAACGAACTTAAAATCGTTATAAACGGCGCCGGAGCTGCCGGTATATCTACTGCTAAACTTCTTTTGTATGCCGGTATAAAAGATATAATAATATGCGACAGCAAAGGCATCATTTCAAATAACAGAAAAGACCTTAATGAAAGCAAAAAAGAAATTGCTTCTGTTACCAACCTTGCAAATATTGATGGATATTTATCTAACGCAGTTAAAAACAGAGACGTTTTTATCGGACTTTCCAAGCCAAAACTGCTTACTAAAGATATGATAGAATCAATGAATAGAGACAGTATAATTTTCGCTCTTGCGAATCCCGAGCCGGAAATACTTCCGCAGGACGCTTATGCCGCAGGCGCTAAAATTGTGGCGACAGGCCGAAGCGACTTTGACAATCAGGTTAACAATGTGCTGGCCTATCCCGGCATATTCAAAGGCGTGCTAAAATACGGCATTAAAAAAATAACTCCCGAAATGATGAAAAAAGCATCATACGCAATCGCATCCTGCGTCAAAGAAAATGAGCTTGATTTTAGGCATATAATTCCCAATGCGTTCTGCGATTATGTATGCGACACGGTTGCTGATTCTTTCCTTAATTAAAGGATTTTATATAAATGATATATGATAATGTTACTCAGATAATCAAAGATACGCCGATAGTAAACGCATCAAACACAGTAAAGCGTTTGGGACTTAGCGGAAACTTATATGTAAAGCTCGAATACCTTCTTCCAGGAGGAAGCAAAAAAGACAGAATTGCGCTAAACATTATAAATAAAGCACATGAGCGGGGCGTTCTTGCTCCTGCTCAGCCCATAGTTGAGCTTACAAGCGGAAACACAGGTATAGCCCTTGCTATAGTTTGCAAGCAAACAGGGCATCCTTTTACGGCTGTTATGTCATCAGGCAACTCGATGGAGCGCGTAAAAATGATAAAAGCGCTGGGAGCCGATGTGGTATTGGTACCTCAGGCAAAAGATAGCATAAAAGGCAAAGTAAGCGGAAAAGATCTTGCTCTTGCCGAAGAAGAAGCAAGACGCATTTGTAAAGATACGGGAGCTTTTATGGCTTCGCAGTTTGATAATTTAGATAATCCTCTTGCGCATATGGCTGATACGGCCGAAGAAATATACTCCCAGACAAAAGGTGAAATTGACGCTTTTGCCGATTTTATCGGGACGGGCGGCAGTTGTGCGGGAATATGCATGGGTCTTAAGAATAAGAATAAAAACATACTCTGTTACGGAGTCGAACCTCAAAATGCGTCATATTACGCTGATAAAGAATATCATGGCGCCCATATAATTCAGGGCGGAGGATACTATCGCGAAATATCTTTTTTTGAAAATATAAAGCATTTATTTGATGGATTTGTAAAAGTTTCTGATGAGGAAACAATTAATCTATGCAGAATATTATCTTCAGAAGATTCTATATTTGCCGGTTATTCAACCGGAGCCAACGCTGCCGCGGCAGCAAAACTGCTTGCAGGTCCGCTTAAAGGCAAAAATATAATAATTCTTGCCAATGATACCGGACTTAAATATATGAGCACTGCATTATGGGATGTATAACATTTTAAAGGAGGCGAATTTATGCCGGAAATAAGCTATAAAATCATTAAAAAACTTGGCGTTTTGAGCGAATCAAAAAACGGATGGAAAAAAGAGTTAAATTTAATAAGCTGGAATGACCGAAGTCCAAAGTACGATATCAGGGAATGGTCTCCCGAAGGAGAAAAAATGGGCAAAGGCGTTACGCTTTCGGAAGAGGAAATGACAATATTAAAAGAAATTATGGATAATGAAATTTAATAGTACTTACATAAAAATAAGCTGTTTGCAGCTTATTTTTTTACTTTAACATATTTATATAATCTATAAAATCTATAGAGTATTTATCCGAAATATCAATAATTTCCTGCGGATTTTTATGGTAATCATCGTGTATTGCATATACCTTAAATCCTGATTCTTTTGCTGTTTTAGCCGCGTAATACGAATCTTCAAATATAATCACGTCTTCTTTGTCAAGACAAAGTCTTTTTAATGCCTCTAAAAATATATCGGGATATTTTTTGCCCTTCCCCACTTCTCTTGCGCATATTAAAAAATCAAAATACTTAAGAACATCGTTTCTTTCAAGCGCCGCTTTAGAAAATTCAATATCAGTCTCCGTTGCTACGCACATTAATACATTTTTATCCCATAATGCCTGCAAAAATTCTCTGACATTAGGTTTGAGTTCTGCCTCATTTTCATAATAGTCTTTAAGTATTTCATAGTAGATATCCAGCACTTCCTGTTTTGACCTGTTTCCTGCAAGATACGAAAAATACTCAGCTGATTCTTCAATGCTCATATCTTTTAATATATCAAATAAATTTTCCGGTACAGTTTTTATGTTTAATCTTTTAACTACCCTGTGACGGAACTCGCGCCAAACCTGCATTGAGTCAAGCAATGTTCCGTCCATGTCAAATATTACTGCTTTCATTTTTTGCTACCTGTTGTATTTCCTTTCAATTTTTTTCTTCTTGCTTCTATAGTCCAAAAGCGCTTTAAAACAGTTTGCTGTGAGTTTAATTGCGAAGTAAATCAACAGTACAATTAAAAATGTTTGAATTCCTTCTCTAATAAATGTTCCCATTCCCCCGACGAGTTTAACAATATTGTTATATAAAAGCAATATTAATGATGTAATCGCCGCTATAAGCATAAAGGCCATAGGTATGATTAAAATAAATATTTTCTTTCCTTTGCTGCCAAGCCATACGCTTACCGTAAGCAGAGCAATCGCGGCAAGAAGCTGATTTACCGTGCCGAACAGACTCCATATGTTTTTAAATCCGCCGAAGGCAAGTATTCCTGTTATAGCTACTGTTAATGCCGTTGCAATATACTGATTGGAAATTCTTTTTTTTATCGTTTCGGATTTTATGTCCGAAGAAAATTCTTGGATCAAATATCTGGCAAGTCTTGTTGTAGTATCAAGAGTAGTAAGCGCAAAAGCCGATATTGTAAGCATAGTGATAATATATATAGTATTAGTGTTCAGTCCCGCTTTTGCAAACAGGCTTGCCATTGCCTGCGAAAATATTATAAACGGAGCTGACTTATACATTGTGCTCTGATTAAAAACGCATCCGGCAACAATTATGGCAATTACAGCAATAACGCACTCAACCACCATGCCTCCAAACGCAAGTATTTTTATATCAGCTTCCGATTTTATCTGTTTTGAAGTAGTTCCCGAGCATACAAGACTGTGAAAGCCCGAAATTGCGCCGCAGGAAACCGTTATGAACAACATGGGAAACAGAGAGTCCCCCGCCGCGTTAAAACCGTTAAAAGCAGGCAGATGCATTTGAGGATTTAAAAATATTATTCCTGCTGCCGCAATTATAAATATTGCATATAAAAGACATGAATTCAAAAAATCCCTCGGCTGCAAAAGTATCCATACCGGTGTTATTGAAGCGGCAAAAATGTATGCGATAATTATTATCATCCATGTAGTTTTATTTAGATAAACAGGAAAGCTTATACCCATTGCTATGCAAATAAATATAAAAACAGCACCTATTATCAGCAGCAAAAAATTGCCGTTATTTTTATTGCGGTGAAACGCAAATCCAAATATAAGAGACATGAATACAAACATTATGGACGCAGTACCTGATGAAGCGTTCTCCAAAACTTTTATTCCGTTTGAATTAAATCCGTTATATGAAGATGCCACCATATCTATGAACGACGCGTTTAAAAACAAAAGCGCAAAAAGCGCAAATACATAAAAAAGCTGCTTTGCGTATCTTCCTATACTTTTTTCGGAAATATAAGCTAAAGATTTGCCGTAATTGCGAACGGAAGCCAGTAACGATGATACATCCTGCACTGCGCCGAAAAATATGCCGCCCAATACTATCCACAAAACTACCGGCGCCCAGCCGAAAATAGCGGCTTGAATGGGTCCGTTTATAGGTCCTGCTCCCGCAATGGAGGCAAAATGATGGCCGAATAAAACCCTTGTATCAGTGGGAATATAGTCTATTTCATCTCTGTAAATTTCCGATGGTGTTTTTCTATTAGAATCAATTCCCCACACTTTGCAGAGCCATTTGCCGTAAAATGTATATCCAGCAAGCAATATAAGAATTGAAATAGCTAAAATTAAAACTGCTCTCATTATTAATCCTTATCTTTGATAACTTTTATAATTATACAACATATTTAAGTTATATGTTCAATTAATATTATAAAATGTAAAATGTTATTGACATTTTATTTTTATATGTATATTATAAATGTAAAGTTATATTTACATTTATAATTTGGAGGACAATTATGAAAAAGATAAAAAAAGCTGACGAAATGGAAATGTCCATTAACTTCAAGTCTATGAGACTCGCCTGGATATCTGAAAATATAGCATTAATTATATGGGCTGTGATGTCTTGTATTTATAAAAATGAAAATGTTTTTATATTAATAATAATTATTACTGCGCAAAACATAATTTTCTTTTCGAGCAAGCTTTATATGGGCAAAAAAATTACCGGTGATAATAATGAAAAATAATATCAGAGCTTTGCGCAAACATTTTGGCATGCGCCAGGAAGATATGGCGGATTTGCTGGGCGTTACCAGGCAGACAATAATAGCTGTTGAAAACGGCAAATATAATCCTTCGCTTGAATTGGCTCTAAAAATTTCAAAACTGCTGCGCATGCCTGTTGAAGAAATATTTTGGTTAGACAATTAACTCTTTAAAAAATTATAATTTTTCAAATTAATATTTTATTGTATTATTTTATTAAAATGATATACTATATTTATAAATTACATTAAACGGGGTGTAATCCCCGCTTTTTTTATGGGAGAATTATATATAGTGAACAGTGAATTTAATAATCTTGATATATCCGCACCTATTTTAAAAGCCATTGATAAAATGGGCTTTGATAAGATGACGAAAATCCAGCAGGAAGCAATTCCTCAAATTATAGCAGGAAACGATGTCGTGGGAGTATCGCATACGGGGACGGGCAAAACACTTGCTTTCGCAATTCCTGCAATTCAGATGATAGATAAAAACATTTCTTCTCATCCGCAGGTTTTGGTGCTGTGCCCTACAAGGGAACTTGCCGTACAGACATTTAACGAATTTAAAAAGCTTTACGCATACGACAACTTCGTAAAAGCGGCGGCAATTTACGGCGGTGAAAATATGGTAAAACAGATTGGCGAACTCAAAAAAGGCGCTAATATAATAATAGGCACACCCGGCAGAGTGCAAGATCATATAAACAGAAGAACTCTTAAGCTGGATAATATAAAAATGTTTGTTTTGGACGAAGCCGACGAAATGCTCAATATGGGATTTAAAGAAGATATTGAGCTCATATTATCATCCGTTCCGCAAAAAAGACAGACGCTTTTATTTTCGGCGACCATGCCTCAGGCTATTAAAGATATAATTGCAAACTATCTCACCTGCCCTGTATACATCAATATTGAAAACAAAACGCAAGTTCTTAATTTAATAGAACAGCTTTATTTTGATATTGAAAAAGGCAGAAAAAAAGACGCGTTGATACTATTGATAAATTATTATATGCCTTCGCGCGCTATAGTTTTCTGCAATACAAAACTTATGGTAGACGAGCTTGCGGATTTTCTTACGCAAAACAAAATAAACGCAATAGGTTTACACGGCGATATGAGCCAGAATGCAAGAAACCTGTCGATGCAGGGTTTTAAATCCTCAAAAAACCGCATTTTAATAGCAACTGACGTAGCCGCAAGAGGTATAGACATATACGACGTAGATATAGTTTTTAATTTTGATTTACCCCAAAGCAGCGAATACTATATGCACAGAATAGGCCGCACGGGACGCGCGGGAAAAACAGGGCTTGCTATAACTTTAATTTCAAGCGCTGCTCAGCAAAGATCCCTTTTAGATATTAAAAAAGAAGTTAAATCAGACATTAAAAAAAGTTTTCTTCCCAAACCCGGCAGCATAAAAGACAAAATGGTAGACAGCTTTATAGAAGAGCTAAAAATATTTATGAGCAAAAATAATTACGAAAAATATATAAAGCATGTAAAACATTTATCGGAACAAGGATATACTGAGCAAAATATAGCGGCGGCTTTAATAGCCATGAACTCAGGTACGGACAGTATGTTCCTGCCCAGCGTTTATGACAGGTCAGACAATTTTGAAAAAAAACCTAAAGATAATTTTAAATCAGGTCGACCTAAGCAAACAAAAGAAAAGAATATAAAATTTAATAAAAAACAAGGCAGACGTTAGTCTGCCTTAATTATTGAGCTTGCGGCAAGATACGCGGTAGAAAATGCAATCTGCAAATTGTATCCGCCTGTTATAGCGTGCAGATCAATTAATTCACCCGCAAAATACAGACCTTTTATTAATCTGCTTTCCATGGTAGAGGGTTTAATATCTTTTGTGCTTACTCCACCGCCTGTAATAATGGCTTCATCAAAACCTTTGCATTTTTTTATATAAAAAGGCATCGCTTTTAAAATCTTAATAAGTCTGCCTCTTTCTTCCGCGCTTATCTGGTTTACTTTCTTATCCGGTTTTATTTGGGATAATTTTAATGCGGGAGTTATAAGCCTTGACGGAAGAAGCTCAATAAGCGCGTTGCTTACGTCTTTATTTACAAACTTAGAAAAATCACGAAGTATCCTGCTGTCAAGTTTTTCGTAATCAAGAGCCGGTTTTAAGTCTATGTCTACTCTCACTTCTTTATATTCGCTTATGAGCGTGCTTAAATTCAGTATTATAGGACCGCTCAGCCCGTCATGCGTAAACAGCATCTCGCCGAATCTTTCCGCGATTTTTTTATTCCCGACATATAACGTCGCTTCAACGTTTTTAAGCGATAATCCCGCAAGGTCATATAGTGATTTTTGCTCCACTTCCATCGGTACAAGCGCAGGGTAAGGTTTTATAACATTATGTCCGGTTAATTGAGCGAACTTATATCCGTCTCCGGTGCTTCCCGTAAGCGGATAACTAGCGCCGCCTGTAGCTATAATAACGTTGCTTGACTGAAGCGTTTTATTGTTATTTATAACAACACCCGATATTTCCCCGTCTTGCATGCATATATTTTTAACTTGGGTATTCAGCATTATCTCAACATTGCATTTATTTAGAAGATTGGAAAACAGTTTTATCACATCGCTCGATTTTCCGCTTTTCGGAAAAATTCGATCGCCCTGCTCTGAAGCTGTTTCAAGACCGTTTACGTTTAAAAACTCAATCATGTCTTTATTTGAAAACTGCGAAAACGCGCTGTATAAGAACTTAGGGTTAGAAACAATACCGTCAAAAAGTTTGTCTTCATCACAGGAACTTGTTACGTTGCATCTGCCTTTGCCGGTTATATATAATTTTTTGCCCAGCTTCTCATTTTTCTCAATAAGCAGGGTTTTTTTTCCCCCTTTGGCGCAAAACACGGCTGCCATCATACCGGCTGCTCCCCCTCCTATTACAATAACATCATACATTCTGCATTGTTTCCTTTTTTATAATTAAGTACAAAACGGGCGCACCTACCCTATTTATCATTTCAGTCCTGCTAATCTCATATGCTTTTTTATCTAGGCTTAAAAGATAGCTGCTTACCGTTCTGTCTTCTTCTCCGCCATCGTGCCCCACGTATGAGCAAATAGTAACAACGCCTTTATCTGTTAGCATATTTAATATGTTTTCAAGCGCGCATATGGTGCTTTTAGCTTTTGTTGCGGTGTTTTTATCAGAATTAGGAAGATACCCTAAATTAAACATTGCAGCTTTTATTTTCTTATCTGCAATATGCTCATCTATATTTTCATGACTGTCGTGTATTATTTTTATATTATCTAATTCTAAATCATTATCGCAAAGAAGTCTTTTCGTATAAAAAACAGCTTTATCAGATATGTCAAATGAATAAAGCGCTCCGTCTTGCTTAAGCATTTTCGCTATAAAAAGCGTATCATATCCGTTTCCAGCCGTTGCGTCTATATAAATTCCGCTGCCGTCTGTTAAGTTTTGAATAAATAAATGTGATAAGTCTGATATGCTTACATTCATTCTATCGCCTTTTTGCACACGTGGTTCATAAAAAGATTGAATATATCTGCAAAAATACTGTTCTGTGTTAAATCATTTATCTCAAAGAGCAGCCCTTCGGTGTATTCATAATAGGGATATACTTTTTTAAATTGCGTCATTTTTATAAGCGTGTCTTCAATAATAGCGTTTTCCGGCGTAATAAGAGCGTATATAAAACCTTCATCCAGTTTGCTTGAAAGCATTGCCCTCATAACCGCGTCAATAAAAATTTTGTTATCTGACGGGCATATTATTTTTTTTACGAGTATATATTGTTTTTTTTCTATATATGAGCATACCGCTTTAATTTCATTTTCATCAGCAAGCAAAAACGCTTCTTTTTCTTCTCCCGCCGTGTAGTTATTTTGCGTAAAATAATCCTTAAGCTTTTCTGGTGTTGTTTTTTTTATGAATATCATTTTTTTGTTTTATTCCTTTCGTATTGTTTACTTTATTCCCTGTTAAAACACTTATTTCTTCTTTTGTAAGAAGCCTGCTTGCCCCTCTTTGAAGACCTTTCATATACAATCCGCCCATAGACACTCTTATGAGCCTGTATACTTCTATTCCCGCTGCTTCGCACATACGCCTAATCTGCCTGTTTTTTCCCTCTGTAATTGTTACAAGCAGTTCCGTTTTATCGTTATTAAAATCTATTATCGTTATTTTTGCGCCTTTTGTTACTTTGCCTTCAACGTCAATTGGGTTTCTCAACGCGTTTAGCTGCGCGGCGTCAACTGCACCCATAACTGTGAGCTTGTACTCTTTTTCGCTTTCGTATTTAGGGTGAGTAAGTCTGTACGCGCAGTCTCCGTCATTTGTAAGCAGCAGCAGTCCTTCAGTTGCGTAGTCCAGCCTTCCTATAGGAAATACGCCCTGTTTTTTGTATTTATCCTCTATTAAGTCCATTACCGTTTTTCTGCCTTTTTCGTCTTCCATTGTTGTAATGTAACCTTTGGGTTTATTAAGCATTAAATATATTTTTCGGCTTGCGGGCTTGTACAGTTTATTATCGACTGTTACATAATCGTTTTCCTTAACATCATATGACAAATCGGTAACAGTTCTACCGTTTACTTTTACTTTTCCCGATGTAATGTATTCTTCGCATTTGCGTCTTGACGCAAGCGCGCTTTGGGCAAGATATCTGTTTATTCTCAATTCCTACTCCTTAAAAAAATCAATAATATAATCAAAAACCGTGTTTTTATATTTTATATCTTTTTGCAGTGTTATATCAATATTAATATTGCTGTTATCTTTAAATATTATTTGTATTTCTCCTATTTTGTCACCTTTTTTCATAGGAGCTTGCAGGATTTTTGGAAAATTATATTTTACCTGTGTTGTGCCGGCTTCATCTTTGCTAAGCGGTACTAATATATCATTTGGTGCGTATACTTTATATTCTCCTGCTTTTGAGCCTGTAATAGGAATGCTTAATATATATTCCCCTTTTGCAAAAAACGTATAATACGAATAATTGTCAAAATAGTAATCAAACAATTTTGTTGTATCGCCATATGTATTGGAAGAATTAAGCACTACGCTTACTAATTGCATTCCGTTTTTTTCCGCCGCGCCGCAGAAGCATCTGCCCGCAAGGTCAGTATAGCCTGTTTTGATGCCGTTGGCTCCTTCGTAACTGTATAACAATTTATTTTTATTAACAAGGTTTCTTACGCGCACGGTATCACCGGTAGATTTTATTGTAACACTTTTGGTTGATACAATTTCTCTGAATGTATCATTGCTCATCGCGTACTGAGAAATTAATGTCAAGTCATGCGCCGTTGTGTAATGGCTGCTGTTGGGAAGCCCGTTGGGATTGGCGAAATTTGTGTGCTGCGCCCCTATAGCCTTGGCTTTATAGTTCATAAGAGCCGCGAAATTATCCACATCACCAGATATGTATATAGCAAGCGCCACTGCGGCATCATTGCCTGAATGAAGCATAAGACCGTACAGAAGATCTATTACTTTTAATTCCTCGCCTTTTTCCAGATGAATAGACGAACCCTCAATGCCTATAGCCCTGTCGTCAATTTTTACGACTTGGTCCATATCGCACATCTCAATAGCAAGTATCGCCGTCATAATTTTTGTAGTGCTCGCAAACGGCAGCTGCTCGTTTTCATCTTTGGCATAAAGAATTCTTTTGCTTTGGCCGTCCATAACAACAGCTGATTTTGCGGTTATATTTACCTGCGCGCAAATTGAAATATTAACTAAAAAAATTGCAATTAATAAACATATTACCGCTCTGCTTTTTTTATACATAAGCATTCACCCATAATATTTTATTCATTTGCATAAGTTATAATGACGGTAAAAATAAAAAGCCTGAAATTCAGGCTTTTTTATATAATTTACTGCCTTAATCTCGCATTGAATTTGTCTTTAATCACATTTAATATAATATTGAATAAATTATCTGTCTCTGCGTCCGTAAGAGTTCTTTCCTTCGAACGGAACTCCAGAGAATATGCAAGAGACTTATAACCGCTCTCTATCTGATCCCCCGTATATACGTCAAACAAATAAGCATCTACCAAAAGCTCAGTACCGTTTTTTCTGATTTCAGCAAGCACATCTCCGCTTAAAATTTCTTCTTCTACAATTACCGCCATATCGCGGACAATTGACGGATACTTGGGTATAGATGTATATATAAATGTATTATCAGCTGATGCAAACATTTGTTTAACGTCGAATTCAAACACGTATGTGCCCTCTTCTATGTCAAACTCTTTTGCTACAGCGGGATGCGTCTGCCCGATGTATCCTAAATATTTTCCACCTGCTGTAACATCCGCGCTTTTTCCCGGGTGCACAGATAAGCATTTGCTTCGCGCGTACGAAATATCCGCAATGCCGAGGCCCTTAAACAAAGCGTCCGCAATGCCTTTTATATCATAAAAATCGTAACCGCCGTAAGCTACTAAAGCAAGCTTTTCTTTCTGCACGGGCAGACCCTCTTCGTCTTTTTCATTGAAAAATACATTGCCTATTTCAAAGAATATGGCCTTATTGTTTTTTCTTGACAAATTCAGCTCCGCAACTTCCAATAAACTTCCCATGAGGCTAGTTCTCATATAGGCGGTTGCGTCGCCAAGCGGATTTATTATTTTTACAATGTCTTCTTTTTTATAGCCCATATTAAGCTTAATAATATTTTCATATGAGGTAAACGTGTATGTCAGCGATTCGAACGCTCCCATAGACGCCATAATATTTTTTATGTCGGTTTTGAACTTAAAGTACTGGTTAACCGGGCTAACATAGCTAGAAGCGTTGTTTAGTGTAGACGGCATTTTTTCGTATCCGTATATTCGCGCTATTTCTTCCGCTACATCTTCTTTTATGTTAATATCCGTTCTGAATAGAGGACTTATAACTGTTATTATTCCGTCTTTTTCGGTATATTCTATTCCCAGGCTCTTAAGCGATAACAGCATGTCGGCAAGTGGTATTTCCATACCCAAAAATTTATTTACCCACACTGCGTCTACCGTTATTTTTGCGGGTTTTGCAGGGTATGGATATATATCAATAATGCCTTCAATAAGCTCGCACGCTCCAATTTGTATAAGCAGTTGCGCGGCTCTTGTTGCGGCGTAAGTACTCATACTCGCGTTAACACCCTTTGAAAACAATGCCGCAGCATCAGTGTTCATGTTCATTTTCACAGACGATTTGCGTATATTTTCAGCGTTAAACGCAGCTGATTCAATTACTATCATTTCCGTATCATTTGTAATTTCCGAGTTAGCGCCGCCCATAATACCGGCAATACCCACACCTTTTTTTGTGTCGGTAATTAAAAGCAAATCTTCACAGCACGCTCTTTCTTTTCCGTCAAGTGTTGTTATTTTTTCATCTTTTTGCGCTCTGCGCACAATTATTTTGTCGCCTTCAATCATTTTGTAGTCAAATGCGTGGAGCGGCTGACCTACTTCTAAAAGTATATAGTTAGTAACGTCTACTATATTGTTAATAGGGCGGAATCCGCACGCCATAAGCCTTCTTTGCATCCATAGCGGGCTTTGCTCTATTTTTTTTACTTTCAACATTCTGGCAACATATCTGTGGCATAAATCGGGGTCTGCTATCTCTATAGATAAGTATTTGTCTATATCATTTTTAGCCTCTTCCACTTTAGCTTGCGGAACTTTTACGGGGTTGTAAAACGCCGCCGCGAATTCGCGCGCCATGCCTATTATTGACTGGCAGTCGGGTCGGTTGTTAGTTATCTCAAAATCTATTACCACATCGTGAAGCCCCAAATGAGTAAGCGCGTCCTGCCCAGGTGTTAGTTCTTCTGAGAATACGTATATTCCGCCTTCACTGTTTTTGGGAAGCACCGACGCGTCAAGCCCAAGCTCTTCTCCCGAGCACATCATCCCGTTGGATGTAATGCCTCTGAATTCGGTAACGTCAATTTTCTTATCAATAATCACAGAGCCGGGAAGCGCAAGCGGTATTACATCGCCTTCTTTAATGTTTGCTGCGGCTGTGATTATTGTCTCTGTTGTGCCGCCTCCTATGTCTACTTTGCATACGCTTAATTTATCGGCGTTGGGATGCTTTTCTTTTTTTATTATTTTACCGACTATTATATCTTTAAGATTTTCATCTTTATAATCTACATTTTCTACTTTACTTCCTGTAAGGTTCATTCTATCTATATATTCTGTTACTTCTCTATCTACTTTGGTGTATTCTTTAAGCCAATCAAGTGATACTAACATATGCTACCTCCCTATAAACTGCTGTATGAATCTTATATCATTTTCATACACAAGCCTTAAATCTTCAAGTCCGTACTTTATCATTGCTATTCTGTCAATGCCCATTCCGAATGCGTAGCCTGAATATTCTAAATGGCTTATTCCGCATATTTCCATAATATTGGGATGAAGCATCCCGCAGCCTAGTATTTCTATCCAGCCCGTATTTGAACATACCCTGCAGCCAAGGCCCTTGCATTTGGGGCATGTCGCGTCCATTTCCGCGCCAGGTTCCGTAAAGTAAAACTGATGATGGCGGAATTTTGTTTTTGTTTGCGGTCCGAACAGCTGTTTTGCAAAAAACTCAAGCGTTCCTTTAAGGTCGCTCATAGTAATATCTTTATCTACAATAATTCCTTCCATCTGGTTAAACAGCGGCGAATGCGTAGCGTCAATTTCATCACAGCGATACACTTTGCCCGGAGATATTACTTTTATCGGAGGCTTATTTGTAAGCATTGTTCTTATCTGAACGGGTGAAGTCTGCGTTCTTAACAGCACATCTTCATTTATATAAAAAGTATCGGTAAGAGAGCGCGCGGGATGATTAGAAGGAGTGTTTAAGTAATCGAAATTGTATTTTGTAAAGTCAATCTCAGGTCCTTCCGCAACAGAGAAACCGATTGATGCAAATATTTCAACAAGCTCAATAGCCGTTTTTGATATAGGATGAACAGAGCCTATATCTACTTTGTTCCCCGGAAGAGTAATGTCTATATACTCCTTATCAAGCTTTGCCTGCATCGCTTTGTTTACAATCTCCTCTTTTTTATTTGCAAGAGACAATTCGATACTTTCTTTCACAATATTTGCCGTTGCGCCTATAACCGGTCTTTCTTCCGCCGAAAGAGTGTTCATGGAGCGGAGTATATTTGTAAGGTTGCCTTTCTTTCCCAGAACCGATACCCTTATATCTTCAAGTTCCGATAAATTTTCGGCTTTTATAATTTTCTGCAATGTTTCGTCTTTTATTGTGTTTAGCTGCTTTATCATATTTCCTCCTCTTGGTTTTTAAGTATATTTACGAATTGATTTATAATCTTTGCCGTTATTCCCCAAATGTTATAGTCTTTATAATAATAAAAATATATTTTTTCCTGTCTCGGCTTCCAGTTGTAATCCCTGCCCTTGTAAATTTTCTCAAACGGAAATTTCTCGTCAAATTCCGCCTGATAGCAAATTGAGTGCACTTTAGGCTCGCTGTTTAAAAAAAAGTCAAGCGGAACTGTAAATACTTCTTCCACCTCATCGGTGCTGATGTTAAGTTTTGATATATCTATATCTTCTGCGTATCCCACAACAGGTATTATTTTTCTCTCGTCTCCCGTAAATATGGGATTCATTCTGCCAAGTATCTCAATCTCCGCAGGGTAAATCCCAACTTCTTCATAAGTCTCTCGCAGAGCTTCGCCTATAACGTCGTCATCCTCGCACAGTCCACCCGGAAGAGAAATATCGCCAGGCTGAGCATTTTCTGAAAGGTTTCTGCTTCTTACTTCAAACAAAATATTAATTTCGCCTTTAATATTAAGTAACAGTATTAATACCGAATACTTTTTATTGTGTTTATCATATAAATAATTTATCTTTCTATATTTATTCTCTTTTTCCATTTGTTGACCTGATGTTTCATTTATTTTAGCGGGCATAAAAAAATCCCTTCATATAAAGGGACGATTATAAAACCGCGGTACCACCCTAATTAGCTTAATACCCACTTTACGCCTTAATGCGGCAAACATTTTCCGCTCCGCAGTTGAATGTTCGTACTAACCAGCATAAAAACGCTTTCAGCTTACAGCGTTTTTTCTCTTTTTCATGCAATTTGAAAGTACTACTTACACCGTTTCATTGCTCATATTTTAAAAAATATAACATAAATGCTTATATGTGTCAATAAATAAAATATTATTGAATTTGAATATATATTATATTATAATTTTTAATTATACTTTTGTGAGGATTTAAATGGAAATATCAAAATTATTCAAAGAAAAAAAAATAGTTTACTCGTTTGAGATATTCCCTCCCAAGCTGAATTCTCCGATAGAAGTAATATATGATACACTTTCACATCTTGAGAATTTAAAACCCGATTACTTAAGCGTAACATACGGTGCAGGCGGAAGTGATGTAAAATCACGCACGTGCGATATTGCATCAATTATTAAAAATAAATACAATATTGAGCCGCTATCGCACCTTACGTGCATAAACTCAAAAAAAGACGAAGTCAAAGATGTGCTTGACGCTTTAAGAGGCGGCAACGTTACGAATATACTTGCGATGAGGGGCGACAAGCAGCCCGGGACGCAAGTTGCCGACGATTTTAAATATTCCTATCATTTAATGGATTTTATAGCGCAAAACGGCGGTTTTAACATAGCTGGCGCATGCTATCCCGAGGGTCATCCCGAATGTGAATGTTTAGATAAAGATATTGAATATATGAAAAAAAAGCAGGATTGCGGAGCTGAGTTTTTTATAACACAGATGTTTTTTGATAACGGTCTTTTTTATGAGTTTATAAATAAAGCAAGAAAAACAGGCGTTACAGCTCCCGTTCAGGTCGGTATTATGCCGATAACAAGCACTAAGCAGATAGAGCGTATAGTATATTTATCGGGCGCAAGAATACCGCAAAAGCTTTCAAAACTGCTTGCAAGGTACGGCAGCAATAAAGAAGCCATGACGCAGGCTGGCATTATATACGCAACAGAGCAGATAATGGATCTTGTCGAAAACAACGTTCAAGGCATACATATATACACAATGAACAATTTAGCCATAGCGAGACGAATAACGGAAAACATAAACAGCGTAATAAGTATGGAAAACACTTCTTATCTGGGATAATATGATGAATTATGTAATTGATAAAAATGATGTCCTCGCCTGTCTTGGACATTCCGACCAGCCGATAGATGATAAGCTTGAAAAGCTGATAGATGATACTATTGCGCTTTCGTATGAATATATTAAGCCGCTAAATGTTTACGGTATATTTGATATCAGATTAGATAACGGTAAAATTTATTTTACTGACATATTCGAAGTAAAAAGCGAGGATTTATATAAGCTGTTAAAATATTCAAAAAAAGCAGTGCTCGCCGCTTTCACTTTAGGAAGTGAAATTGAGCAGAATATAAAACGCTTTTCTTATACGGAAATAAATAAAGCATTAGTAATGGACTGCTGTGCCGCGGCGGCTATTGAAAGTTACGCCGATAATGTGCTGAACAATATATCCATAGAACTTAAAAATGACAGCTTCAATCTTACGAACCGTTTTTCGTGCGGATACGGCGATTTTTATCTGTCGCATCAGAGCGATATTATATCCGCGCTGTGTGCAAAAAAGAGAATTGGTCTGAATTGTGATGATAACAACATGCTTTATCCCAAAAAATCCATGACCGCGGTTATCGGCATAACCGATAATAATATAAATCATAAATATTATGCTGGCTGTGAAAACTGCGCCGCAAAAAATATATGCAAATACAGAAAGGCAGGCAAAACCTGTGCAACTTAAAGAAAAACTGCAAAACAGAGAATTAATAACACTTGACGGAGCCATGGGTACCATGCTTGAAGCTTCATATAATTTAAGCCTGGGAAGACCTCCCGAAGAGGTAAATATACTTTCCCCTCAAACAGTTACAGCAGTACACGAAGCGTACTTAAAAGCAGGAAGCGATATAATTCTTACAAACACTTTCGGCGCAAGCTCCGCTAAGCTTAATAAGTTTGGACTAAATATAAATGAAGTCATACCCGCAGCCGTTAAAGCGGCTAAAGCGGCGTCTGATAGACACGATGCTTGTGTAGCGCTGGATATCGGACCTCTTGGTCAGCTGCTTGAGCCTATGGGCACTCTTTGTTTTGAGGATGCCTACGACTTATTTAAAGAGCAGGTAATACTGGGCGTATCAAGCGGAGTGAATTTAATATATATAGAAACCATGTCCGATTTGTACGAAATGCGAGCCGCGCTTCTTGCGGCTAAAGAAAACTCGAACTTGCCGGTTTTCGCGACAATGAGTTTTGATACGCACGGCCGCACGTTTTCAGGCTGTGACGCTGCAAGCGTTGCTATTACTCTTACCGCTCTTGGTGCTGACGCCATAGGCGTAAACTGCTCGCTAGGACCAAAAGAAATTTTACCCATTCTAAAGCAGATATCAGCTCACACGCATCTTCCTTTAATAGCGAAACCCAATGCGGGGCTGCCTAAAATTGCGGGAGAAAAAACGGTGTTTGATATTAAAGCCGATGAGTTTGCTCATGACATGACAGCTTTTGCGCAAATGGGCGTGTGCATCGTGGGCGGCTGCTGTGGAACCGATCCTGAGTTTATTTCGTTAACTAAAAAACAGGCTCAAGACGCATATGTAAAGCGAATTAATCCTACTGCTAAAAGCTCTGTCTGCAGCGGAAGCAAAACGGTTTTTATTGACAATGTCGCGGTTATCGGCGAGCGAATTAACCCCACGGGCAAAAAAGCTTTAAAACAGGCTCTTATTAACAACGATATGGGCTATATATTAAAACAAGCCGCAGAGCAGATAAACGCCGGCGCGGACATACTTGACATCAACGTCGGAATCCCTGATATAGATCAGAGGCAAACAATTACACGAATTATAAAAGCGGTGCAAGGCATAACAAACACTCCTTTGCAAATAGACTCAAACGACCCCGAGGTAATAGAAGCCGCGCTTAGGGTATATAACGGAAAAGCTATAGTAAACTCCGTAACAGGCGAAGCGCATTCGCTTAATACCATTCTGCCTATTATTAAAAAATACGGCGCGGCGGTAGTTGGTCTTACACTCGATGAAAAAGGCATACCGACAACTTCACAGACAAGATTCGAAGTCGCTAAAAAAATTATAGCAACATCAGCAAAATACGGTATACCTAAAGAAGACGTGTATATAGACTGCCTTGTCCTTACCATATCGGCAGACAGCGCAAGCGCTGTTAAGACTTTGCAAGCAATCGAAAAAGTATCGCAAAAACTTGGAGTTAAAACTCTGCTTGGTGTAAGCAACATCTCTTTCGGGCTGCCCGAGAGAAAAAATATAAACAATACATTCTTATCAATGGCTTTAAAATCCGGGCTTAATATGCCTATAGTAAACCCCAACGCCGAAGGCGTAATGGAAATAATATATTCATATAAAGCTCTTATGGGGCTTGATGAAAGCTGTAAAAATTATATATCCAAATTTGCAGGTACCGCAAATGATAAGCCTTCCGCATGGGTAATAAAACAAGACGAAAGTCTTGAATACCTAATATTAAACGGCATAAAAGACGGCGTTGAAGCTCAGGTTCAAAAACTGCTGGATACTACAGACGGATTGAAGATAATTGACGAGTATTTAATACCTGTTCTTGATAAAGTAGGGTTTATGTACGAAAGCGGAAAAATATTCCTTCCTCAATTAATATCTTCATCCGAGGCAGCAAAAGCCGCGTTTGATTATTTGAATAAAAACATTGATAAAAGCGGCTCACAGAATGATAAAAATAAGCAAATAATTTTGGCGACCGTTAAAGGCGACGTTCACGACATAGGTAAAAATATAGTAAAAGTAGTTCTGCAAAATTATGGTTTTGAAGTAATAGACTTAGGCTATGACACGGATATTGACTTAATTGTCTCAACCGCTCTTAATACAGGCGCTAAGCTGGTGGGCTTATCCGCTCTTATGACCACAACTCTTAAAAGCATGGAACAAACTATAACTGCATTATATAACGGCGGATACAAAGGCGAAGTTATGGTCGGAGGCGCGGTATTAGACGAGGATTACGCAAAGAAAATAAAAGCGACTTATTACGCAAAAAACGCTCAGGTAGCCGCTAATATAGCAAGAGGTTCTCTTGCAAAAAATATCTGACAGACATATGCTGTTATATAAAAAGAGGCGGATTATCCGTCTCTTTTTTATATGTTTTAATTATCGTTGTATTCCATATTTTCGTATTTAATAAACTCTTGTATTAAAATATTTTTAAGCATTTTTATATATTTTTTAAAATGCATCTTTTTCATCACCCGCCAAATTAAACTGTCATATTATTATATGCAAAATTCCAAATAAAATAACTATATCTGGCTTTTAATTCTGCTAAGCGCGTTTTTTTCAAGTCTGCTCACCTGCGCCTGCGATATGCCAATATCTTCTGCCACCTCGCTTTGAGTTTTGCCTTGATAGAACCTCATATCAATAATACTCTTTTCTTTTTTTGTCAGTTTTTTCATCGCTTCTTCCAAGTCGATGTATTCCACCCATTTTTTATCATCGTTTTTGTTGTCTTTTATCTGCTCCAAAAGATAAATGCTGTCACCGCTGTCCTGATATACCGGCTCATAAAAAGATACAGGCATTTGTATCGCTTCTAGCGCTATTACCACGTCTTCCTCTAAAACCTCTATATGATTCGCGATTTCCAAAATTGTAGGCTCTCTATTAAGCGTCGAGCTTAACTCTTCTTTCGCACGCAAAGCTTTGTAGGCAATATCTTTAAGCGAGCGGCTAACTCGTATTGAGTTGTTGTCGCGCAGGTAGCGTCTTATCTCACCTATTATCATCGGTACTGCGTATGTGGAAAACTTTACGTTATGCTTTAAATCAAAATTATCTATAGCCTTTATCATACCTATGCAGCCGACCTGAAACAAATCATCACTGCTCTCGCATCTTAAATCAAATCTCTGCAGCACGGAAAGCACAAGCCTTAAGTTGCATTGAATAAACCGCTTTCGCGCGGCGTTGTCCCCTTCTTTGATTTTCTTCATCATTTCTTCGCTTTCCTTAGATGAAAGCCTGGGCAGATCCGCTGTGCATATTCCGCATATAATAACTTTTTTCATCTCTTCCCCCGCATATCTTTTGTGCTGTATTTTCCCCTTGAAAAGTATCAAATATACAGACAGTTAAATTAGTTTGCACATATCTTTTTTTAGCTGATTTATAAGTTTCTTTTCAAGGCGGGATATGTATGACTGCGAAATATTCATCTCATCGGCAATTTCTTTTTGCGTCATTTCGCATAAGTTGCACAGTCCGAATCTCTTTTTTAAAATATCCTGATCGCGTTCGTTTAATTTATTTATAAGATCCCACAGTATTTCGTTGTCGGAGTTTTTCTCTATAGTCAAAAACACACTGTCTTCGCCGGAATCTAGTATGTCGCAGAGTAACAGCTCGTTTCCTTCGCTGTCCGTATTTAAAGGCTCGTCAAGTGACAGTTCGTTTTTTATCTTTGTGTATTTACGCAGATGCATAAGCATTTCGTTTTCTATACATTTTGATGCGTATGTGGCGAACTTTATATTTTTATCGGTATCAAACGTGTTTACCGCTTTTATAAGCCCGATGCTCCCGAGCGATACCATGTCTTCAATGTTCGCATTCGTGTTTTCAAACTTTTTAGCAATGTATACAACAAGTCGCAAATTCCTCTCAATCAGTTCTTTTTTAGCCCAGTTTTCTTTGTGCCGAAGCCCGTCTATAGCCCGCATTTCCTCTTCCGTATCCATGGGAGGCGGCAGCACTTCCGTGCCGGTTATAAAATAAACTCCTTTTCTGAATATGTATAATATCTGCGAAATTTTTAAAATTATTTTTAATCTTAATTTACTCACTTGCGCATACATTTCCTTTCGTTAGTATTATTGGGTTAAATATGGCGTTTGTGCTTTTATCGGGGCCTGCTATAGGGTCGTCTACTATTCCTATCAAAGCGTCGCCGCTCACATCGTGTATTACGCCGTCGCACTTAATTATTATTCCGCTGGGTTTTACGCATAATATATTTTTCCTGCCTGCAGGGGTGTTGCACGCTATTATGGTTATTTTGCTTGCGTCGTCTATTTTTGTTATGTCGTCTTCTATCTCGTCTATATCGCAGTTTAAGTAACTGCTTATGTAATTTTTTATAGGTTCCTTATATACAAGTATCACGCTTTTGCCGGTTATACTTTTAAGCAAATTGCCCGTATCCGCAAACGCGTATACGCCGCACGTTTTATCCCCGAATTTTATGTCAATTTCGGCTTGCAGATAAAAATGTCTGTTGCGGTATATTTCCACTACCAGTATTATCATAACGGCTGCAGCCGATATTGCAGTTATCAGCTTGTTAAGAGTAACATCTCCCGACACTATTACTCCGCCTACGCTTTGTATTTTTGTTTTGAATATGTTACTCAGTGCCATAACTGCCCCCGCGCATATAAACGCGAGCAGAAAATATTCAGCAGATAAAAGCAGAAACGTTTTTATGTTAAGTTTTTTGCAGGCGACGAATACCATTAGTAATGCTATGAATATTTTTATTTCGGGATATGTAAAAACATTTATCTGAAGGACAAACAAAAGCGCGTAAGCCGCGCCTATTAACGCTGCGGCGATACTGCGGAGTATTAAGAATTTGCGTTTGTTTATCTTTGCGAGGATGTAGAGCAATATCAGATTAATGCAGAAATTAATAAGTATCACGGATTCCGCATATACATAATACATTTTGCACCTGCTTGTATTTATTAAGCTAAATTATATCTTTTTAAACAATCATAATTTTGTCGTTATATGGTGCTCACAGCAATAAAAAAACAGGCAATTTTTGCCTGTTGGTAGTTAAGTGTTAAGCTATTTTATTATCTTCTTTTAGTTAGTTACATCTATTTTCTTTTTATTTTATTTATTATATTATATAATAATATATAATATTTGGAGGTGTTATTTTGAACGGAACTGAAATTGGCATATTAATGATTTTTGCCGCAATTATTATTTTTGCAATACAATATAGTATTGGTAGACCAAAATACGATTTAAAAAGAAAACAAGAGCTTTCTGATAAATTAGCGCCGTATCAGGCTAATTGTATATTATATTGCGCATTTATATATGGTATTGAGCAGATAATTGAAAATACACCATGCTGTATATATGCAAATGCAGAAAAAATAATTATTGTTACTGAAGAACAACATCCGAAAACTATTAATTTAGATCTTTCTAAAGTGCAGATTTTCCAAAAATTTAATCGTGATGATATGGTGCCGCATATGGTAGGTCTTGCAATAAGAGAACAAAAATTAACAAGCCATTTTATTATAATACGTTATTTATCAAATAATAAACACAAAGAAATTCTACTGTCATTAGATGTCCCTGTTATGAAAAGAATTGATAATAAATATTATCTCTCTCAATGCAATATTTTCGATTTTGTTAATGCCCGATTACCGGAGCAAGAAACTACTATTGATTTATAAATTTTCCCTTAAATACTTAAAAGCAGGCTATGCCTGCTTTTTGTGTATCTTTATATACTCTTTAACATAATTATCATAAGCGTTGCGCAGCTTTACCACCGTGTCATTGCCCGCGCTTGCAAATGCCGTATCGTCAATCCTGCCTATGGGCATCACGCCTATTGACGTTCCCGTTATAAAAAACGCGTCCATATCCGCTATCTTGTCAAAATATATGTCTTCATAGCATATCGGTATATTTAAAGACTCCGCCAGCATAAACACTTTTTTTCTCGTAACGCCCATCAGCACTGCTTTATTATCCTGCGTATATAGCCTGCTGTTTTTAACCCCGAAAAAGTTTGAGCGCGTGCCTTCTTTTAAAACGTTGTTGTCATACAGTATAAATTCAAATATATTCTGCCCTTTATATTGCTCGCTAAGCCTTGAAAAGTAAGACTGCTCGCTGGATTTAATATTGGGGTTTTTTCGCTCCTGCATTACCGTCTTAACATTCACTCCGTCAATGTACATATTGCTATCGGTCTTAACTGGCTCAGCGAAATTAAGCGAATACCCGTTTTCGTCTACTTCTATGCGTATGTTTATTATTTTATTGTCATTAAAGTGCTGAGAATTGTACTTATTGTAAATGTCTTTTTCCGTAAAGTTTATTGCAAGACCGTTTGTTCTCGCTGACTTTATAAGCCGCTCGAGATGATCTTCCATAAATATCGCAACGCCGCACTCAAAGCGTATTA
Source organism: Eubacteriaceae bacterium UBA6119 (assembly GCA_002423395.1). Taxonomy (GTDB): domain Bacteria; phylum Bacillota; class Clostridia; order Eubacteriales; family UBA1433; genus UBA1433. Next base: position 617,338 of record DIVZ01000005.1, on the reverse strand, counting down.
CTTCGTAAATTTTTTTCTCACTCAATCTAATCGTCTTCTTTCTCGTAATGCTTATTTATAATAAATTTTTTATTATGTTCATCCCTGATATTACTGTGCCTGCTATTGTGCCTAAGTTCGCAAACGCCGTTACTAAAAGTATTTTTGTTATTTTATTAGACCAAAAGCCCTTAAGCGTTTCCACATCATCGTACAGCTTGTCAAAATCGTTCACAACAGGCTTTTTAATATAAGCTTCCACTAGTCCTGCGAACCATCCTGTGGCAAGCAGAGGGTTTAAAACCGCTATAGGCGCCATTATAAACGCCGTCAGCATTGAAAGCGGATGGCCAAGAGCAAGCAATACCCCTATTGCGGAGCATGTTCCCGTTATTACATACCACCACAGCACCTGTTTTAAGCCGATTGACACATCCTGTTTAAACGTAAGCGCGATTAAAACAATAATTATAACAGGTATTGACCAGCTTATAATTTTGCCGATCTTTTTCTTTTCGGGTACTTTCTCAAGGGCTGATATATCTACGGCAGTATTTGTATCATTTGACAGCTTACTTTCGTCAGATGTTTGCATCTCTGCTTTTACTTGCGCCTCGTTAATATTTTTTATTATCCCATTTACGTGCGCCGCTCCGATTACCGCAAGAATTACCTCGCCCTTTGAAGACATTAATTTCCGCGCCATGTAAGTATCACGCTCGTCAACAAGCACTTTTTTGACGCCCGAAAATTCGCTTCCCATTTCGTTTAATGCGGACGCTATAAAGTCCTGCTGTTTAATTTCTTCGAGGTCTTCTTGTGTTATCTTTGTTTCGTCAAAAAGACTCATAACAAGGCTTAAAAGCAGTTTTAATTTCTCTCCGAATTTAAGGCTGTTCCAAATGCGGCCAAATGTTATTTTTACATTTCGGTCTATAAGCTCAAGTTTTATATTATGTTCTTCGGCTGATTTTATTGCTCTGATCATTTCCGCGCCAGCAGATATTCCCAGCTGCGCGCCTATTTTGCGCTGATAGGATGCGAGTATTATATTGGCGAGCAGAAGCATTCCTTTTTTCTGCTTTATTATTTCGTATATGTTTGTGTTTTTCCACTTTGTGTTATCTTTAATGGAAGCGTATCTCTCGTCATCAAGCTCCACGCATACAACATCGGGTTTATATTGCTCAATGCACGCATCCACTTCTAAGACGCTTTGCTCGGAAACGTGCGCCGTTCCGAGCAAAATTATTTGTTTATTATCAATATTTAATATGTGTACGTTATCGCTCATTAATCCCTCTTTAACTGCATCCCGTAGTGCTTCCGCAGTCTTTGCATACTTTGCAGTTGCCGTTTCTGAACATTCTTACGCTTCCGCATACAGCGCAGCGTTCACCGTATAATCGTTCTTCTTTTTCATCGCTTTTTACAGTTTCGGTAACCGTTTTAATCTCTCTCACCGCAAGCACAGACTGTACATTCTGCGGCTTAATCTGAATTCTCGTGTAGTCGCCCATTTCTATGTCAATTATTTTGCTTATAAGGTCGGCAACAGACGTGGCGTTTTTTATATACGGATGTCTGCTTACAAAACCCGCCGGCTCAAACTGCTGACCTCTTAAAAGTCTTGAAATTTCTTTAGGCGGTATGTTGTACTGCAGCATGTTTGATATGGATTTTGACAGCACAGCAAGCAGCCCTTTTACTACCGTACCCTCTTTATCGCTTGACACAAACAGCTCTGCCATTGTTCCGTCATCATAATACCCTATTGTAACATATAGCTCAATATCCCCTATTTCCGCAGCATGCGTTCTGCTCATTCTCATGCCTGCGGGACGTTTCCTGTTCGGTATCTGCTTTTCGCAGTTTTTCGCGTAATCTAAAAGCTCAATGTAGCTATATTCACTAAGCTCTTTCTGCTTAACTGTTTTTCCCATCGTAAGCGGCTGGCTTACTTTGCATCCGTCACGGTATAGCGATATTGCTTTGCAGCCTGTTTTGTAGGCAAGCAAATGTATGTATGAAATATCCTCAACGGTTGCGCTGTTCGGAAGGTTAACAGTCTTTGAGACAGAACCTGAAATATTTGGGGTAATTGCCGCTACCATTAAAACATGACCTTGAGGTGTTATATCGTTTGCCGTTTCGAATATTTTTAAATGCTCCGCTTTAAAGTGAGGAGCTTTTTCTAGTGTGGTGTTTACAAGCCTTCCTTTATCGTCCTTTGTAAGCATATATTTTATAATCTCTTCTATTTCGTTATCTTTATACCCAAGGTTTTTAAGCGCCACTTCCACGTACGGGTTAACAATTTCCATGTATCCGCCGCCCGATAATTGCTTGTAAAATACGTGAGAGTAGAACGGCTCAATTGATGTCGCGGCGCAGTCCATAGCGAATGATATTGTTCCCGTAGGAGCTATAACGCTTACCTGCGCGTTGCGATAGCCGTAAGAATTGCCCAGTTTCAGCGCGCTTGCCCATTCCGTTTTTAGCGCGCCTGCAAGATTTGCAAACCTAGTGCTTTTTACTTCTTTATGATTTATTTTAAACACGTCGTAATCAATACATTCAGGGCCGTCCGATGTAGCTCCAGCCACAGAGGCATGGTTTTTAATTACGCGCATCATATATTGCTTGTTTATATCATAGGCTTTGAACGCCCCTACTTGTTTTGCCATTAAAGCGGATGTTTTATAAGACACCGCAGTCATAAGCGAGCACAGAGCCGCCGTGATATTTCTTCCCGCATCAGAGTCGTAAGGTATCCCCGCAGACAAAAGCAGTGAAGCTACATTGCATATTCCAAGCCCTGTTGTTCTAAACATATAGCTCTTTCTTGCTATATCGTCCGTCGGGAAATGCGCCCAGTAAATGGATGCTTCCAATACTAATTGTATAAGTGAGCACAGATGAATATATCCCTCTTCATCGAAAGTCGACTTTTCATTATCGTAAAATGCGTACACGTTAACGCTTGCGAGGTTGCATGCGGTATCGTCTAAAAATGCGTATTCGCTGCAAGGGTTAGTGGCGTTAATTCTGTTATATTTTGCGTTATAGACCCCGTCAAGTCCCGCGGGGCACGTATGCCAAGCGTTGAACGTATCGTCAAACTGAAGCCCCGGATCAGCGCATTCCCATGAGGATTTATTTATTTTATTCCATAAGTCGCTGACTTTTAAATTTCTGTCAACAGAGTCGTCCACTCTGCCCTTAAGCAGTATTTCGCTGTCGGGGTTTTTATCAAGCTCAAGCACTTTGCTCATAAAATCTTTATTCGCGCGTACCGAGTTGTTGCCGTTTTGTCCGCTTACGGTTTGGTACGCTTCGCCGTCCATGGATGTGTCGTATCCCATTTTGCCAAGAGCTCTTACTTTTTCTTCTTCATGGGATTTCCATGTAATAAAGTCTTCTATTTCGGGATGGTCAATATCGAGTATAAGCATTTTAGCGGCTCTTCTCGTTGTGCCGCCCGATTTTATGGCTCCCGCGTTTTTATCAAGTCCTTTTACAAAGCTCATAAGTCCGCTTGAAGCTCCTCCGTTTGAAAGCGCTTCGTTAACAGCCCGCAGAGAAGAAAAGTTTGTCCCTACTCCGCTGCCGCCTTTGAATAGTTTTGTCTCCGTTACATACTGTTCCGATATGGAGTGCTTGCCTATAAGTTTGTCCTCAATTGATAAAATAAAGCACGCCGACGATTGTGTTCTGCTGTATCTGTCGGGGCTTTTTATTACATCGCTTTTAGCTTCGTCATAATAATAAAGCTCATCGGATTCGCCCGTTATGCCATAACTTCTCTTAATGCCTGTATTGAACCATTGCGGAGAGTTTGGAGCCCACATCTGATTTAGCAGTGCGTAAGCTATTTCATCGTAAAATATCTGTTTTTCTTCTTCGGTTTGTATTATTCTTTCTTCATATAAAGCGTCAGCCCAAAAGCCCGTCATTCGCTCTACTACCTGTTTTATGCTGTTTTCATAGCCTTCAGGCGTATTAAGACCTGCTTTTCTGAAATATTTTCCGGCTATAATGTTGCATGCGTTTTGAGAGTAATGCGCAGGAAACTCGAGATCGTGCATATCAAGAATATATTTTCCCGTTCTGTGGTCCTTTATTTTAGCATCTACCAGCTTGTACTCAAACAAGTCGTAAACCGTTTTTGTTTTGTCGTTTTCTAACTCTTTGGTAAAATATCTTTTGAATAATTCGTTCATCGATTGCCTGCCTTCTTTATATTTTATATGTTATTTTTTTAATTGCTATCTTATCTGTCCGCTGCCTTGTATTATATATTTTACGGTGGTAAGCGCGTCAAGCCCCATAGGGCCTCTCGCGTGAAGCTTCTGCGTGGAAATCCCTATTTCAGCTCCGAGACCGAATTCTCCTCCGTCCGTAAAACGCGTCGAGGCGTTTACATATACGGTTGAGCTGTCTATTAATGATGTGAACTTTCTGCTGTTTTCATAATCGTTTGTAACTATAGCTTCGGAGTGAGCCGTTGCATATTTGTTTATATGCGCTATAGCTTCGTCTACATCGCTTACTATTTTTACCGCAAGTATATAGTCCTCGTACTCGGTGGCATAGTCCTCTTCTGTTGCAGGAACCACGTTTTTACCGCCTTTTAGTATCTCAAGCGATAGTGGGCAGCATCGCATTTCCGTGTTATGTTCATCCATTTTTACTTTAATTAAAGGAAGAACTTTTTTTGCTATGTCTCTATGCACAAGCAGTGTCTCCATTGCGTTGCATACACTGGGGCGGCTGTTTTTTGCGTTGTCTGCAATTGATACCGCCATGTCGATGTCGGCGTTGTAGTCAATATATGTGTGGCAGTTTCCCAGGCCGGTTGCTATTACAGGCACTGTGGAATTCTCAATAACGGCGTGTATTAGTCTTCCGCTGCCGCGAGGTATTAAAACGTCTATATAAGCGTTTAGTTTCATAAGCTGGTTCGTGTGTTCTCTATCGGTGCTTTCTATTAAAATAATGCAGTCCTGTGGAAGTCCTGCTTTTTGTATAGCTTCACGCATAATGTCGGCAAGAGTTTTGTTTGTGTTTATTGTTTCTTTGCCTCCGCGCAGTACGCACGCGTTGCCCGCTTTTAAGCAGAGTGTTGCCGCGTCTACCGTAACGTTAGGACGTGATTCGTAAATCATTCCTATAACGCCCAGGGGGATTGTTACTTTGTTTATAATAAGACCGTTGGGTCGCGTTGTTCCGGACAGAGTTTTCCCGCACGGATCGTCAAGTTCCACAAGATATCTAACGGCTTTTATAATGTCGTCTATTCTTTTGTCGTTTAATGTAAGCCTTTCTATAAACGCGGCTTTATAATTTGTCTCAACCGCTTTTTTTATATCGATTTTATTAGACTCTATTATTGCTTCCCTGTTTTCCTCTATTGCCGCCGCGATATTTAATAATGCGTCATTTTTTACCTTAGTCGATTTTGAAGCTAAGATTTTAGATGCCTCTTTGGCTCGCAAGCCTATCTGCTCTATATTAATCATTTATCTCACTCCTTTTTTTAAAGTATGTGCCGACTTGTTTGCCTTCAAATAAGTCGTAAAGCGTCTCGGGTTCTTTGCCCGATATTATATATGTTGAAATGTCGTTATCCTGCGCGTATTTTGCGGCTTGCAGTTTTGTAACCATACCGCCTGTTCCGACATTGCTTACGGCATCTGTTGCCAAAGCGTGTATTTTTTCGTCTATCTCACCCACTACGCTTATTAATTGCGCATCAGGGTTGATGCTTGGGTTTTCTGTGTAAAGCCCGTCAATATCAGAAAGTATTATAAGCAAATCCGCGCCTGTCATAACGGCAACTATCGCCGATAAATTGTCGTTATCGCCTATCATAAGCTCCTGTGTATAGACGCTGTCATTTTCGTTTACTATGGGTATTACGTTTAAATCTATAAGCCTGTTAAATGTGTTTACTACATTTTTTGTTAAATTCTCGCATTGGGTTATGTCCGCGCTTAAAAGTATCTGCGCTACATTATGATGGTATACAGAAAACATTTTATCGTATAAATACATAAGCTCGCACTGCCCCACGGCAGCATATGCCTGCTTGCTCGGAAGATCGCTTGCCCGCGCAAGCCCTCCCAGTTTTCCCATGCCTACCGCTACCGCGCCTGATGATACGATAATAATTTCTTTGCCCGAGTTTTTTATATCGCTTATTACTTTAACTAAACTCTCAATAGCTCTTATATTTATAAATCCCTGCGGGTGCGTAAGAGTGGAGCTTCCTATTTTTAACACTATTCTGTTTGCTTTGCTTATATCAATCAATTATTTTACCTCATAATATAATATTTCGTTTCAATATTTATTTTTCGTATATTTTTCTTACCACTACATCCATAAGATAAGAGATAATAATCAGCAATATGTTTTCAAATGCTATATATTGTATGCCTTCTATTATAATGACCTTGGAAACCAATATATATATTATCATATCAACAAGAGTGAATATTGTAAACAGCCTTATTGTAAATAATGCCATATTTCTGTGATATTTTTTTGTCAAATTCATAATGAAGGTTATCGCATAACACACAAGCAGAACTATATACATTGCAAATTCCGCAATTTCGCATTTATATACAAGACTTATCTGCGTTATTTTATCGGAAGGCATCGTTTTTATCATTGATATTGTTGTATATGCAATTAATACAATCATTGCAAACAGGTAAGATTTTAAAATATTATTAAGTTTTGCTCTTTTATCTTCATCCATTTTTATCACCTTTGAAATACTCATATATTATTTTTGCGGTTTGTTTGTTTATTCTCTCGACTTTGCATATATCTTCTATAGTTGCATTTTTAATGCTTTCTATATTTTTGAAATATTCCATCAGCGATTTGCGCCTTTTTTCGCCTATCTGGGGTATTTGTTCTAGAACTGACGACAGCATATTTTGCCTTCTTTTCACCGAATGGTATTCATATGCGTACCTGTGCACTTCCTCGGATATATTGAACAAAAATTTTGCGCATTTTTTTAACTTGCTTAAGGGGATGCTCTCATTATTAAAGCTGAGCGCACTTAGTTTATGGCTTATATCTTTCTTCAGCCCTGCAACAGCTATGTCATAGCCAAATGTATCGACTATGCTTTTTGCTATTTTAACATGCGCCTCACCGCCGTCAACAAATATAATATCCGGAAGCGGCAAAAACTTTTTATTCGTTTCATCATCATCTTCCGTCTCTTCCTGCGCTCTTTTGAGCCTGCGGAAAACAACTTCGCCCATCGCCGCGTAATCGTCCGCGCCGTCTATGCTTTTTATTGAAAATCTTCTGTAGAAGTTTTTGTCTTTTTTAGTTTTATTAAAAACAACCATAGCCCCTACATTGTCCGCACCCATTATGTTAGAAATATCAAATGCCTCTATTTTATTTATAGGCTTTTCTATGTTTAGTATCTTCGCAAGCTCTAAAAGCGTTTCTTCTTCTTTTTTCGCGTTTTCCTCTTGTCGCATCCTGCTTACTCTTAAAGAGTTTTGCGCATTTTGCTCAAGCATGTCTATTAGTCTTTTCTTGTCGCCGATTTTTGGAACCGCAATATTTACTTTATTTCCGCGCCTTTGCGTAAGCATTTGCTCAATGCTTTTTGCTTCATCATCTATTAATTCGTATTGCAGAAATATATTTTTAGGCACAACCGCGTCCGTATTGTAATACTGCTTCACAAACTCCGTCATTATGCTCTCGGGGCTGCTCTGATACACGCCTTCCATGCTAATAGTTTTTTTGTCTGCAAGGCTTCCTTCGTCTCGCTCAAATACAACAATTACAGCTTCGTCATTTTCATGCGCAAGCGCTATTATATCAGCTCTTGTATCGTCTGATACTATGATTTTTTGTTTAACCGAAATAGCCTCCGTAGAAAACAGATAATCACGCAGTATTGCCGCTGTTTCATAATCTTGTTTTTCGGATGCTGCCGTCATTTTTTCCTTTATTTTGTCTTTTAAAAGCTCATACCCTCCGCTTAACACATGTTCGATTTCTTTTATATATAAATTATACAACTGTTTATCTATATCGTATGCGCACGGCGCAAGACACATATTCATATCGTAATTCAGACACGGACGTTTTTGTTTTTTGCCATTAAAATTTTTCGAGCACATTTTAACAGGGTATAAAAAATTTAGTATTTCTACCGATTTTCTTGCGTTAAGCGCATTTGTGTAAGGCCCGAAATATTTTCCCAGGTTCTTTTTGTATTCGCGGGTAATTATAATTCTGGGGTATTCTTCATCGGTTATGCATATATAAGGATATGATTTATCGTCTTTGAGCCTTATGTTATAATATGGTCTATACTTCTTAATCAGCGAGTTTTCGAGTATCAGCGCTTCAACTTCATTATCCGTTATAATATAATCAAGGTCGCAAATATTTGAAACTAATGTTTTAGTTTTATAATCATGACCCGATAAATTGTTAAAATAACTTTTTACCCTGTTTTTTAAATTTATTGCCTTGCCAACATAAATTACGCTGCCGTCTTTGTCCTTCATAATGTATATTCCGCTGTTTTCGGGCAGGGTTTTTAATTTCTCGTTTAACATAAATTCCTTTTTACAAAATTTGATTATTGATTTAATAAATTTTTTATATATAATTATAGAATAATTAACATTTTAATTATTTGGCATAGAAGATTTGATAATATTATATATTATAGTAACATATTTTTAACGGGAGTAGACATGAATATTAAAAAAGAAAATTTAAAAACAATTGTGGAAGATGAAACGTTTGAAATTCATATTTTAAGCAAAGTGTTTAAGGGTTATATATTTAAAAAATTCCTCAAAGGCTCTATGTTTGATTTGGTCGAACAGAGAGAAATTAACATTGCCCTCACAGAAGACCAGCTTATCCAGACTGCGGCGGAAATGTTAAGAAGTACATATACTTTTAAACCGCAGACAATTTAACTTTAAACTAAACTATATAAATACCCATCTTTAATCAGGTGGGTATTTATTTTTATAACTAAACAAATGTATTTTATTGACACATTCACGTTTATTAATTAAAATATTCTTTAATTCTTTGTAAAGTTGAGCTGCTAATATGTATATTGCAATGAAAAAAGTTTATAAAAGATACACTATGGGCGAAGTTATAATAACCGCGCTTGACGGAGTGGATTTTGAAATAGAAAAAGGAGAGTTTGCAGTCATTGTCGGTCCCAGCGGCGCGGGCAAAACCACCGTTTTAAATATTCTGGGCGGCATGGACTTCTGCGACGAAGGAAATGTTGTTATAGACGGCGTGGACATAAGCAAATACAACCAGAAACAGCTAACAAAATACCGCCGTTACGATATTGGCTTTGTATTTCAGTTCTACAACTTAATGCAGAATTTAACGGCTAAAGAAAATGTGGAACTTGCAAGCCAAATAAGCAAAGACTCCATAGACGCAAGCGTTATGCTCACAGAAGTAGGTCTTAAAGACCGTATAAACAACTTTCCCTCTCAGCTTTCGGGCGGCGAGCAGCAGCGAGTTGCAATTGCCCGCGCCCTTGCGAAGCGTCCCAAACTGTTACTCTGCGATGAGCCCACAGGCGCGCTTGATTATAACACGGGTAAAACGATACTTAAAATACTTCAGGACACCTGCCGTATAAACGGTATGACCGTCGTTGTCATTACTCACAATCAGGCTATATGCCCTATGGCGGATAAAATTATAACCATGCGCAACGGCAAAGCCGTGCAGGTTAAGAAAAATGATAACATAGTATCTGTTGACGATATAGAATGGTAATATTAAAATGAAACTCAGTTCGTATGCTAAGGATTTACTGCGTGAAATCTGGAACAATAAAAGCAGATTTCTGTCAATATTTGCTATAATCGCGCTAGGCACAGGTTTTTTTGCCGGTCTTAAATCAACATGCCCTGATATGAAAATAACAGCACAAGCCTATTTTGTCGAACGCAATTTAATGGATTTTCAATTAAAATCCACTATGGGCTTTACCGATGATGATATAGCCGCTCTTAATAACCTGAACTATTTAAAAAATGTGCAGCCGTTTTACTCTATTGACGCTTTTTTAAAAACAGACAGCAATCTTGATGTGATTATAAGAGCGTATTCAATAGACAGTGCAGATGCTGACAGTGCGGACTATATTTCCAAGCCGATACTTATGGATGGCAGACTCCCCCGATCTTTAAATGAATGCGTTATAGAAAACGATGACCTGGGCAAAAGCAGATACCAGATAGGCGAAAAAATCAGTTTGTTTTTCGACTCCTCACAGGGAGATATTAACAAAACTCTTAAATGCACCGAATTTACAATTGTTGGCATTGTTCGCTCGCCTAATTACATTACGTTTGAAAAAGGTAAAAGCTCCATAGGCAGCGGCAGAATTTCAAGCGTTATGTATATTCCTGCACAGGCATTTAAATATGAAGTATACACAGATGTTTTTCTTACTTTAAAAGACTCGGGCAAATATGCTTTCTACGACAGCGCGTACACTGATTTAATAAATAAATATACAACTCAGCTTGAAAAATTTGGCAAGGATCGCGCCAAAATACGCTATGCGGAAATTAAAAGCAACGCAGACGATGAGCTCTCGAGCGCAGAAAATAAACTCAACATCGGATGGAGGGCTTATTATAGCCAAAAAAACGCTTATGACTCATCAATTCAAGCTGCTCTTGATCAAGTTCAGCAAGCTCAGCAAACACTTGACGCTAATCAGAAATTATATGACGACGGTCTTGCTGCATACAATCAGGGTATAGCTGATGCGGAAAAATCGGAGCAGGATTTAATTACCGCACAAGCGGCTCTTGATATACAAAAAACTCAGCTAAGTCAGCTCAAAGCTGCAAATACTTTAATATCGGCATCATCTATTCCTGATACTTACACGATACCCGATGATATAATATCTGCCGTTAACTCTGCCAGTTTTCCGCAGAGCTTTAAATCTTTTATAAATTCTTCTCAGCCTGTATTAACAGACGATATTGCATCTGAGGTGCTAGATTTATCATCTTCATACAAACAGTCTTTTTTCTATATCGTAAACTCATCGGCGTATTACTCGTCTTTAACGCAGGATAAGCAAAATATTATCCTTGCTTTGGAAAATTTATATATGCTAGACTTTACTGCGGATACAAAAGCGGAATTTATGTCAAAAGTATCTGCGTACATTTCAGCGTCAGACGGACAAATTACTGCCGCGCAGCAAAGCATTGATGACGGATATGTTCAGCTTGCAGCTGCAAAACAGCTTCTCGCGGATAAACAGACGGAACTTGATAACGCAAAAACTCAGCTTGATGCAGGATACGCATCGCTTGAACAAAACAAAACCACACTGAACGCTGAAATATCCGCTGCCTCTAAGCAGTTTGCAGATGCGTACGATAAACTTGTATCCGCTCAGAATAAGCTTGACTCCTCCAAAGATAAACTCAATGAATTAAAACAACCGAAATGGTATATATTCGACCGCACCGACAACCCCGGCTATACGGGATATGTTGACGATTCGGAACGCGTTGACAGAATAACAGTAGTGTTTCCTATATTCTTTATTATTGTAGCTGCTTTAGTTTGCCTTACAACAATGACAAGAATGGTTGAGGAACAGCGCGGTAAAATTGGCACATACCGCTCGCTTGGATATTCTAGCTTTAAAGTAATCAGCATTTATCTCACTTACGCTGCTCTTGCAAGCTTTTTGGGAAGTATTATAGGTCTGTCGATAGGCTTTAAACTGTTCCCTATTGTTATATTCAACGCATACAGAATACTCTACATTCTTCCTGATTTAATTGCGCCTTTCAGGCTCGATTACGCGTTTTATTGCACTATTGCCTCAGTGCTTGTAACTACAGTTGCGTCATACATTGCCTGCAGAAAGGAACTGCAAATCTCGCCTGCTTCCCTTCTGCGTCCCAAAGCTCCTAAAGCGGGCAAACGCATACTGCTTGAAAAAATAGGCTTCATATGGAACAGGCTCGGCTTTATACGAAAAGTAACGCTGCGAAACATGTTCCGTTACAAAAAACGCCTGTTTATGACAATTATAGGCATTGCGGGCTGTACAGCTCTTATTCTTGCGGGCTTCGGGCTTCAGCATTCAATAACTTCAATAGTGCAAAAACAATACGAAGACATATATCTGTATGATTTTATGGGTTATTATAACGATGACGTAAGCGCTAAAGGCATGACTGAGCTTAAATCCACCATAAATGAAAACGGCATAATCACTTCTTATATGTTTATTCAGCAAAAAGCTATTGACGTATCATACGGCAATGCCAAGAAAAACGTTTATATGATGATTGCCGACAATTCTACCGATGTGCCGAAATACATTAAACTGCAGAACCGCGTAACAAAAGAACCTCTTACACTTCAAGATGAAGGATGCGTTATAACCGAAAAAATTTCTAAGCTTTTAAATATCAAAGTCGGAGATGAAATAACGGTAAGCCTCGGTGACAACTCAACATTTACAACTCTCGTTACAGGCATAACAGAAAACTACACTCTTAACTATATATACATGACAAAAGATGCCTATACTAAGGCAACAGGCGATAAACCTAAATTTAACGCTTTTATAGGGCTTATGACGGACGATAACAAGAGCGACGAGCTTTCCGCTCAGATGCTTGAAAATAAAAATATACTTTATATGGCGTATTCCAAAGACAGCGGCGGTAAATTTAGAGACGTGGTGTCAAACCTTAACTATATTGTACTTGTAATAATTGTATCGGCAGGCCTGCTTGCCTTCATAGTGCTTTACAACCTTATCAGCATAAACGTGAACGAACGTGTGCGTGAGCTTGCGACTATTAAAGTGCTTGGCTTTTACGACAGAGAGGTAAGCTCGTATATATATAAAGAAAACACGCTCTCCTCATTAATAGGCATCGGGCTTGGTCTTCTGGCGGGAATACCTCTTGAAAAGTTTATTATAGCATCCGCCGAGATAGACGCGGTAATGTTTGCCCCGGGCATTAACTTTATGAGTTTTGTATATGCTGGAGCGCTTACGCTGCTGTTTAACATAACGGTTAACTTCTTTGTGCATTTCAGATTGAAGAAAATAGACATGGTGGAAAGCCTTAAATCGGTTGAATAAAATATATAAAAAATATTGCATTGAATTTATTTTCGTGTTATACTTTTTTTCGCGCCGAAGTGATGGAATTGGCAGACGTGCCGGACTCAAAATCCGGTTCTGGCGACAGAGTGCGGGTTCGAGTCCCGCCTTCGGCACCATTTGAAATTAATGCTTTTATGCACTTGCATAGGAGTTTTTTTTATATACTTACTTTAATAACACTATCTAATATATAGCTACGAAAAAGAGGTAAATAAATGAATGTTATGCAGTCGAAATTTGCTCAACAAACAGATTTGCACAGTTGGATGGAATTGGTCAGTCTTGTAGAAGATAATTTCCCCGGTTTGATTATTGACGAATATAAGCAATATTTAATTCAACGAATAAAAGATAAATCTGCCGTAACCATTAAAAATGATGATATTGTCATTGGCGCGTTAACATTTTCTAAAGAAAATAAAGAAATAGAATTTCTCGCAGTACATCCCGATTACAGAAAACAAGGCATTGCTGCCAATATGGTTAAATTTATGATTGCTCAATTTGAAAAAGGCACAGAAATTTTTGTAGTGACATACCGAAATGATGACCTCAAAGGAAAATCTGCACGCAGATTCTACAAAAAAATGGGCTTTTCTGAAGGCGAATACTTAACATTATTTGATTACTCTTGCCAAAAATTATTATATACAACAAAATAATCATATTGATTACTAATATATCTATAATTACTCTTAATCACTCCACCCCAATTAATCATTCAATTATTGGCACTATGTAATAAAATAGAAGATTTTTATTTCCAAAAATATCATTTGTAATATTGTCGATTTATGTCGTATAATATACGCATATGGATACGTTTTATATAATCATCATATGCTTAATAATAGCAGTTTTAATAGCCGCCGCTGTATTATCATATTTACTCAGTGAGAAACAGCGCGCCGTAAGAGCACGAAAAAAATATTACAATATGCTAGAGCTTTACAATGCCTATTGCGTCATTTTGTGTAACTACCTTCAAGGAATAGACCATGTAAAAGATCTCACGCCGTGCGCATTATACGCAGGCAATGATAATCTTACAATAGTCACAAAAGAAAAACCTCCGAAAGTTATAAAATTAAATTTAGCTAAAGTACAAACATTCGATAAATTCAACCGCGAAAAAATAATTCCTTATATGAACGGTCTTATACTTTCTTATCTGCAGTCTTATAACGAATTTATTATTTTGCAGTGTCTTTCGGATAATTTTTCCGAACAGGAAATTTTCTTCACCCTTGATATCACAAAAAAGCAAAAAGCTAAAAACGATTATTATCTTGCTCAGTGCGACATATTCACTTTTATTTCCCCGCTTATTTCAAAACAAGAAATCACTATGGAATTATAATTTATAAAAGGATTATAACGATATGCCTTCAGATGTTAAACTTAAAATTGACGATATCCCCCGACTTAGAAAAAAACTAGATGATTTATGCGATAAAGCAAATCAGGCTGCGCTTGCAAAATGGTCGGTAATTCTAGCAAAGCACATACTTGATTTTGCTCAATACGATTATTAGGCAGATGAAATTGTTCTTGCTGGTTTTGCTGTAAATGAAAATTGGCAGAACGGCGGCGCAAGCGTAGGCGATGTTCGCAAAGCCGTGTTTAAAGTTCATGAACTTGCCAAAAAAAGCGAAGACAAGCTCACAAAAGCAGCTCTCAGAGTTGCCGGTCACGCAGTTGCGACGGCTCATATGAAAGATCACGCAATAGTTGCGTCTGATTACGCAATTAAAGCAATTAATATAAAATATACCGAAGATAATTTTTCAGTCAAGCAAGAACGCAAATGGCAGATAAATACTTTGCGAGTACTTATCAAATAACTCAGTTATTTATGTGTTTTTTAAATATTAATCGATTACTATTTCCTGTATTTCAAAAAAATTATTGAATTATACAATTATTTCATTTATAGTATAATTACAACAATATGACAATCATTTAACAAACTTATTTTATTCTTTATTAAATATCGCTTAATATTTTTTATTTGTTATTATCAAGGAGGCATGAAAAAATGAATTTTGAAGAAATTATCAAAAAAGCGCAGCAAGGCGCGCCTAAACGTTTTGCGGTTGCCGCAGCGGAAGATTTAGATGTTTTACAAGCTGTAAATGAAGCGGCAGCATTGGGTGTAGCAGCGCCTGTATTAGTTGGAGATAAGGCGAAAATTGAATCCTTAATCAAAGATAACAACCTTACTGCTCTTGCAAAAACTGAAATTATACCCTCACCCGACCTTGCGACATCTGCTGAAATTGCGGTTAAAATGGTAAGCGAAGGAAAAGCGGACGTTTTAATGAAAGGTTTGCTGGGAACAGCAACTCTTCTAAAAGCTGTTCTAAACAAAGAATGGGGTCTTAGAACAGGCAGTCTTTTAAGCCATATCGGCATTATCCAATCCCCCGCTTATGACAGGTTTTTCTTTTTAACAGATGCGGCGATGGTAATGTATCCCGATTTAAAACAAAAAGTTGATCTTATAAACAATGCCGTTAAAGTTGCGCGTTCGCTCGGTATCGACACGCCTAAAGTAGCATGCATTACTGCGGTAGAAGTAGTTAACCCCGATATGCCTGCAACGCTTGACGCGGCAGCTCTTGCTCTTATGAGTCAGAGAGGACAGATTAAAAACTGCATAGTAGACGGACCGCTGGCGCTTGACAACGCAGTAAGCGAAGAAGCCGCAAAACATAAGGGAGTAATTTCTCCTGTTGCGGGAAAAGCTGATATTCTGCTTGTTCCAAACATTGAGACAGGCAACGCATTATATAAAGCCTGCTCATTCTTAGGCGGATGCAGTCTGGCAGGCATTCTCGCAGGCGCGGCGGCTCCCATAGTTCTTACAAGCCGTTCAGACAGTCCCGCATCCAAACTCCGCTCAATAGCTTGCGCTGCAGTTGCTTCTAATAAATAATATATTTAATACAGGAGATATAATTATGAAAGACGTATACAGAATACTTTCAATAAACCCGGGTTCCACTTCAACAAAAATAGCAGTTTATGACAATGAAAAGCAATTAATGGAAAAAACATTAAGACACTCAAGCGAAGAAATAGCTAAATATCCTGCAATAATAGACCAGCTTGATTTCAGAAAAGAAGTTATAACTGATGCTGTTATTGAATCGGGCATAAAGATTGAAAGCCTTGATGCTGTCGTTGCAAGAGGCGGAATGTTAAAGCCTATTATCGGCGGCACATATGCTGTAAATCAGCTTATGATCGACGAATTAAAAGTCGGCGAAAGAGGACAGCACGCTTCTAACCTGGGTGCAATAATAGCAAGTGAAATAGCGTCAAAAAACAACGCGCCTTCATTTATAGTCGATCCGCCTGTTGTAGATGAAATGGAAGATCTCGCAAGAATATCAGGATCACCGTTAATTCCCAGAATAAGCGCATTCCACGCTCTTAACCAAAAAGCTATAGCTAAAAGAGCGGCAAAAGAAATGGGCAAAAAATACGAAGAATTAAACTTGATTGTAGTTCATATGGGCGGCGGCATTTCGGTTGGCGTTCATAAAAACGGCAAGATAATAGATGTTAACAACGCATTAAACGGCGAAGGCCCTCTCACTCCCGAAAGAGCAGGCACGCTTCCCGCAGGACAGCTTGTTGATCTTTGTTTTTCCGGCAAATATTCAAAAGACGAACTCAAAACTCTTCTTTTCCGCAAAGGCGGCATGGTTGCGTATCTTAACACAAGCGACGGAAGAGAAGTAAGTAAAAGAGTTACCGAAGGCGATAAAGAAGCTGAACTTATTTACAGAGCAATGGCTTACCAGGTAGCAAAAGAAGTGGGAGCAGCTGCAACTGTTCTTGAGGGCAAAATAGACGCTATATGCATTACGGGCGGTCTTGCGTATGACAAAATGCTCATGGGCTGGATTAAAGACAGAATTTCATTCTTAGGCGAAATCCGCTTCTATCCGGGTGAAGATGAAATGATAGCTTTAGCTCAAGGCGCTATAAGAGTTCTTACAGGCGAAGAAAAAGCCATAGAATATAAATAAAATTTGCAAAAATACAAAAAACGCATATAATATAAAAAAATGAAAGAAAATATTGACAATAAATAATACTCTATTATAATAAATTTATTGTCAGTGCGTACAGGAGTATTAATATTAAGTAACCTTTCAGAGAGACGGCGGACGCTGAAAGCCGTTAAGGACAAGATATGAACTCACCTGTAAAAAAGCGCAATACCTTTAAAGCGGGTTTTTTATAAAAACCAAAAAGGGTGGTACCGCGGCTTAATGTCGTCCCTTATATTACAATAATATAAGGGACTTTTTTTATATATGCAAAGGAGAAAAAACAATTGGCAAAAGCATACGATTTTAAAGCGATTGAAAAAAAATGGCAGGAAATCTGGGATGACGTTCAGTGTTTCAAGGCGGAAACCGGAAGCGAAAAACCCAAAGCGTATTATCTTATAGAGTTCCCCTACCCTTCAGGTCAGGGACTTCATGTAGGTCATCCCCGTCCTTATACGGCTCTTGATATAGTATCAAGAATGAAGCGAATGCAGGGGCATAATGTGCTGTTTCCTATAGGCTGGGACGCATTTGGACTTCCTACGGAAAATTACGCAATAAAAACGGGCATTCACCCCGCGATTATTACAAAGAATAACATAGAGCATTTTAAACAGCAGTTAAAATCGCTCGGCTATTCGTTTGACTGGTCGAGGGAAGTTAACACAACTGATCCGGGATATTACAAGTGGACGCAGTGGATTTTCCTACAGCTCTTTAAAGCTGGTCTTGCGTATAAAAAGGAATTCCCGATAAATTTCTGCACGAGCTGCAAAGTCGGTCTTGCCAATGAGGAAGTAGTAAACGGCGTATGCGAACGCTGCGGCGGAGAAGTAATAAGAAAAACAAAAAACCAATGGATGCTTAAAATAACCGAATACGCTCAAAGGCTTTTAGACGATTTGGATAACGTTAATTTTATAGAAAGAGTAAAAACTCAGCAATCCAACTGGATAGGCAGAAGCGAAGGCGCGGATGTTGATTTTCATTTAAACGGTCATAATGACGCGCTTAGTGTATACACTACCCGCCCCGATACAATGTTCGGCGCAACATATATGGTAATCTCTCCCGAACATCCTTTTGTAGACAAATATAAAGATTATATTAAAAATTTTGAAGAAGTTAACGCCTACCGTGCGGCAACAGAGAAAAAATCAGATTTTGAACGCACGGAAATGGCAAAAGACAAAACGGGCGTTAAGCTTGAAGGATTAAACGCGGTAAACCCCGCCAACAATAAAATCATACCGATATACATTTCTGACTATGTATTAATGTCTTACGGAACAGGCGCGATTATGGCGGTTCCGGGTCACGACGAGCGCGACTGGGATTTTGCCAAAGCGTTTAATCTTCCTATAATTGAAGTCGTAAAGGGCGGAGATGTTGCAGTCGGCGCGTATACGGACTGCGAAAAAGGCGTTCTTGTAAACTCGGGGATGTTGAACGGTCTTTCAGTTGACGAAGCTATTGCCAAAATGATTGCCTGGCTTGAAGAGAAAAATCTTGGCAAAAAGCGAGTAAACTTTAAGCTGCGCGACTGGGTATTTTCCCGCCAGCGTTACTGGGGCGAACCTATACCGCTTGTATACTGCGAAAAGTGCGGCTGGGTGCCAATCGATGAGTCGGAACTTCCCCTGTTGCTTCCGCACACAGATAACTTCATCCCCACCGAAAGCGGCGAGTCTCCCCTTGCCAATTTAAAAGACTGGATTAATACCACCTGCCCCAAATGCGGCGGAGCAGCCGAAAGAGAAACCGATACAATGCCTCAATGGGCGGGCTCAAGCTGGTATTTTATAAGATATATTGATCCCGATAACGATGAAGCAATGGCGTCGGATGAAGCCATGAATTACTGGATGCCAGTTGACTGGTATAACGGCGGTATGGAGCACACAACCCTTCATCTGCTTTATTCGAGGTTTTGGCATAAATTCCTATACGATAAAGGTTATGTAAATACAAGCGAGCCTTATGCAAAGCGCACATCGCACGGTATGATACTTGGAGAAAATAATGAAAAAATGAGCAAATCGCGCGGAAACGTTATAAACCCCGACGAAATTGTTTTAGAATATGGCGCGGATACGCTTAGAACTTATGAAATGTTTATCGGCGATTTTGAGAAAGCAGCTCCGTGGTCTATGAACGGAGTTAAAGGAGTAAAAAGATTTTTAGACAGAGTATACAGAATGCAGGAATTTGTTGCAGGCGGAGACGAATATTCACAGGACATGATGACCGCTATGCATAAGGCTATACAGAAAGTAACATATGATTACGAAAATTTAAAAGCCAATACCGCAATCGCCACATTAATGTCGCTTGTAAATGATTTTTATAATAAAAATCAAATAAACAAAGCTGAAATAAAAACATTCTTAATGCTTTTAAATCCTTCCGCTCCTCATATTACGGAAGAAATCTGGAAAAACCTTGGTTTTAAAGGGTATTTGCATAACGCACCCTGGCCGAAATACGACGAAGCGAAACTTATTGACGATGTAATACAAATACCCGTTCAGATTAACGGCAAACTAAGAGGCGTCATAGACGCAGACAAAGACGCAACGCAGGAAGAAATTAAACAGATAATAATTGAGAATAAAAATATATCTGCGTTTCTGGAAGGCAAAACCGTTGTTAAAGAAATTTATGTTCCAGGTAAAATTTATACAATAGTAGTAAAATAGGCAATAAAAATCCCTCATTTACAGAGGGATTTTTTTATTGCATTTATAATACGATAAGCATTAAACCGCTTTCTCCGTTTGCAGCCCTATTTACGGCAACCTGTATTTTTTTCTTGTTCTTTGGAGACAGATTAAACATTTTTGCGTATATATTGTCTTCAATCATCGCCCCCAAAGTTTTACCGAACACCTCCATATTCCACAGCGTTTCGGGATTATCTTCATATTTTTTAATCATTTCCTCAATTATTGGTATGCTGCTCTCATCCGTGCCTATTACAGGTGAGACTTGCGCGTAAACATCCGCGGATATTATATGCATAGTGGGAGCTTTAGCGACAATGTTAAGGCCGTACCTGTTAGACTTAAACACTTTCTGCGGCGCTTTTGTGGTAATGTCATCGCTTTTGGGAAGCACTACGCCGTATCCTGTAGCCTTTGCGCTGTTAAGGGCGTCTTTTATAACTTCGTATTCCCTTCTTATCTCCGCCATTGCGCTAATGTACTCTACAACAGCCAGATCATCTATTATCTTCTCTGCCGATATATCGCACAGCATATCATAAAATACTTTTTTATTGGGATACACGTTAACATAAATTTCCCCTGTTCCCGTAGAAATTTCCCTTATTTCAAATTCGGTGTCGTCACTTGAGAAATTGACGAGTGATTTCTTTACTGCTCCGAGTTTGTCGCTTGCGCCGCTTATGCCAAGCAGCATATTTTTATATGATGCCATAAGATTTGATGTTGACGGAATTGCTTTAAACCACACGGGCATTCTGTAATTAATAGCTGTTACATAGAATTCGTTAAGCAGATTTTCAAATATTTCTTCAAATTTATCTCTGCCCATATTCATAACGTCGGCAACAACAACGCTTACGCCGTATTTTGCGTTTAAATCAAGAGCTAAATCATTTGTAGCCTGAGCATGCGGGTTTGTGCTGTTCAATAAAATTATAAAAGGTTTCCCCATGCCTTTAAGCTCTTCGACTACTCTTCTTTCCGCATCTTCATAACTGCCTCTTGCAATGCCCGTGATGGTTCCGTCTGTTGTGACAAGTATTCCTATTGTACTGTGTTCACAGATTACTTTTTTTGTTCCTATCTCCGCCGCGCTTTCAAACGGCATAGTACTTGCGCTCCACGGTGTGTTAACCATTCTGGGTATGCCGTTTTCTTCAAAACTTATTGCGTCTTTTACAATATATCCTACACAGTCAATCATGCGCACTTTCATCTTGGCGTTTTCTGCAAGACTTATCTCAACCGCTTCGGCAGGTATGAATTTCGGTTCCGCAGTCATTATTGTTCTGCCCGAAGAGCTTTGAGGGAGTTCGTCCTGCGCCCGTTCTCTTTTTATCGGATTTTGAATATTGGGCAATACCAGCGTTTCCATAAATTTTTTAATAAACGTAGATTTGCCAGTTCTTACAGGTCCAACAACGCCGATATATATGTCGCCGTTAGTCCTTTGCGCTATATCTTGATAAACATTCATAACTTACCCCCCAGTATACTGCTGTTGTTATATGTTTATTACAAAAGCGGTAAATTATGACAAGTTTAATAATAATTTTTGCATAAAAAAATGCGCTTTAAGCGCATTAAATTTTTATTATTTTAATTAATATATCCGATAATTTTATACATCAGCACACTTGCGGCGCAGGAGGCGTTTAATGATTCTGCTTTGCCGTAAATAGGTATTTTTATAAGGCAGTGGCACTGCTTTAATACATCGTCCGAAATGCCGTTTGACTCGTTGCCTATGATAAGAAGAATTCTATCGCTTGTTATTTCACATTTTTCGCATCCCTGCAAATCCGCTCCGAGTATATAATAGTTATGTTCTTTAAAATACGATAGAGTATTTTCTGTATTTTCCGAATTAATAAGTTTAATATGATAATTACTGCCCATCGCCGCTCTTAAAAACTTTTCATTATATATATCGACGCTGTTATTTGCAAATACTACGCCTTCAAATCCGGCACAATCCGCGCTGCGTACAATTGCGGCTGCGTTAGAAGGGTCTTTTATCTCGTCAAGAAACACCCATCTTCCGCCGTTTATATCATAGTCTTTTTTCTTAATTCTTACAGCGGCTATTATGCCTTGAGGGCTTTCGAGCGAAGAAATGCTTTTAATAATGCTGTTAGTTACAAACAGCTTGTATTTGGCTTCTATTGTATTCGAACTATATCTGTCATCGTATATTATATATACTAATTCCTGTCCCGCGTCACGCGCTTCCTGTATTATCTTAATGCCTTCAATTAAATACAGACCGTACTCGTCGCGGTACTTCTTCATTTTAAGTTTGCTTAAATATTTTATATGTTCGTTTTTTGAAGAATTTATTATATTTTCTTTCACGCTGACCTCAATGAAATATTTTACCCTTTTACGGATTTTCACTGTCTAATCTGTTTTGTTCTTCTACAGAGCTGGGCAGTTGAGTAGTTTGATCTGTGGTTTGGTCTGTCGTGGTCTGATCTGTTGTAGTGTCTGTGTTCTGCTGTTGCAAAGCTGAGAAATCAAAAGGCTGATTATGTCTTAACAGCAAGTCAGGGCTTAGTTTGAAAATATCCTGAATGTTCTTTATTTCCGTCTCATAAATATTTTTAATTTTTGATTTAGTAACCGCGTCGTTTGCGTATTTTTCTGTTTTGTTCAGCCCGCCTTCTTTATACAACACTATTGTTTCGCTTTTTATATCATAAGCTACGTTTATAAGCGTTTCACCCTGCGCGTAATTGCACAAAATTGTGTTAGTCTGCGGCACAAATGTAGTGTTTACATTCAGCGTTTTATCAATAACAGTCATGTAAGGATAGTCGTAACTTTCGCCGCCGTCGGGGAATACCAACAACTGCAATTTTTCATCCTGACTTGAATATTTGTATCCTTGATCGCTTTTGGTGCAAAACTTGGTAATATAACCCATCCCAAACGTAGTGTTTGCCGCCGCGCCGTTGCTTACTTCCTGCGGACAGTTAAACCCAAGCGCGTTTTCGGCGCTGAATCCGAATGTGTTATAAAACTTTTGCAGCCTGTCTATTATTGCGTTTCTCAGTTCATTGTGTTTTGAAGTATCTGTCTGATCGTTTTTACCCGGTACTTTTACCTCAGATACTTCCAGATTTTCATTTAAAGTAAGTTCATATTTTTTGCCGCTTGCGTCTACTTGCGTGTATTTATATAGTTTATTACGAGCATCGTATATTAATATTTCTGATTGAATATTCTCGCTTGAATTCGCAAAAACCATTGATACATAAGGAAAATCGTATTGTTTGTCGCCCTTTGTGTTAATCTGAAAAGACATTATTATATCATTTTTATAATATGCAAATCCGTCTTCGCCTTTTGTAAATCCTGCTTCTGTAACAGCCTGAACATGAGCTTCGTCAAGCGCAATTGAAAGTCTTGTCATTTTCATGTCTTTTAATATCGAATATATCATCAATACTAATAAAATTATTATTACCATTGCGGCAGCGCAGATTACGGTAACTACTTTTTTTGATATTGCTTTATTATACATTAAGTTCCCTCGTTAAATCAGTTGCGAAAATTTTAATTATTATAACACAAAATTGACAAAAATTAAACGAGTAATTCCGAAAACGGGGATTTATTAAAAAGCAAAAAATGATTATAATATTAATTGAAGTTTATTTTACGGGGTGTTTTTATGCAAAATATAAAATCAATTTATTTCGCAGGCGGATGCTTTTGGGGGCTTGAAAAATATATTAAAAGCATACATGGCGTGACTTTTACTCAGGCAGGATATGCCAACGGCACAGGGCAAAACCCCACATACGAAGATGTGTGCAGAAAAAATACCGGTTTTGCGGAAACTGTTTTTGTAAAATATGACAGCGACATTATAAGTCTTGATTTTATACTTGACCTTTTTTACGAGGCGATAGACCCTACTTCATTAAACAGGCAGGGATTTGATATAGGTGTTCAATATAGAAGCGGAATTTATTATACCGATAAGTCTGATGAGGAGATTATTATTAAATCAATTGCGCGTCTTCAAAAGAAACATTCCTCTGATATAGCAATAGAAGTAACGCAGCTTAAAAACTATTATCCTGCCGAAGATTATCACCAAAATTATCTTGACAAAAATCCCGGCGGGTACTGTCATATAAATCCTGCAAAAATGGAAAAATTAAAAGATTATATAATAGATCCTTATAAATACGGCAAAAAAGATGATTCTTCGCTTACTGATCATCAGAAATATATCGCATACAGCAATGGAACTGAACCGCCTTTTGAAAATGAGTATTTTGATAATTTCAAAAAAGGAATATATGTAGATGTTACGACGGGAGAACCTTTATTTTTTTCAAAAGATAAATTCGACTCTCACTGCGGGTGGCCCTCGTTTTCTTCTCCCGCTGATCCGAAAGCAGTAAATTATAAAACGGATAACTCATTCGGCATGCGCCGCACCGAAGTAAGGAGCAGAAACGGAGACATTCACTTGGGGCATATATTTTCAGACGGTCCTAAAGATAAAGGCGGAATGCGTTACTGTATAAACAGCGCAAGCCTTAAATTCATTCCTCTTGAGAAAATGCAGGATGAGGGTTACGGCGTTTATATAAAGTTTTTGGAATAAAAAAAGACGGGCATCCGTCTTATTTTATTTTTATTTACCGCCAAGATATGCGTTTCTAACATCATCGCTGTTAAGCAGTTCTTGTGCTTTGCCCGATTTTACAATATTGCCTGTTTCCAGTATATACGCTCTCTGCGCTAAATGCAGCGCCATATTCGCGTTTTGCTCAACAAGCAGTATTGTCGTTCCTGTTTTATTTATATCTTTTATTATTGAGAATATCTGCTGAACGTATATGGGAGACAATCCCATGGAAGGCTCGTCCAAAAGCATTAATTTAGGCTTTGACATAAGCGCACGTCCCATTGTGAGCATCTGCTGCTCACCGCCGGAAAGCGTTCCGCCCAGTTGTTTTTCTCTTTGTTTCAGTATGGGAAATCTGTCAAAAATCATTTCAAGGTCTTGTTTTATGCCTGCTTTATCTTTACGCAGATAAGCGCCCATTGATAAATTTTCGGCTACAGTCATATCCGGGAAAATCCTTCTTCCTTCCGGCACATGCGATATTCCCATTTTAACAATATCTGCCGCCCTGCTTCCTGTAATGTTTTTGTCTTTGAATATAATTTCACCGCTCTTTATTTTAACAAGAGAAGATATTGCTCGAAGAGTCGATGTCTTGCCTGCTCCGTTGCTTCCTATTAAAGTTACAATTTCGCCTTCTTCAACATTAATTGTTATGTCTTTAAGCGCATGAATGACCCCGTAAAATACATTTAGATTTTTTATGGCAAAAAACATTATTCGATCTCCTCTCCCAAGTATGCTTTAATTACGTTCGGATTAGACTTTATTTCTTTGGGCACACCTTCCGCTATTAGTATACCGAAGTCTAAAACGTAAATACGCTGACATATTTTCATAACAAATTTCATGTCATGTTCTATAAGCACAATTGTAAGATTATATTCATTCTTTAAAATCTGTATCAAATCTGCAAGTTCTTCAGTCTCTGACGGGTTCATGCCCGCGGCCGGTTCGTCTAAAAATACTATTTCCGCTCCAGTTGCGATAGCTCTGGCTATTTCAAGCTTTCGCTGTTCACCGTACGGCAAATTTTTTGCGTATTCGTCTTTTTTGCCGTCAAGTTTTACAGCTTGAAGTATTTTTATGGCTTTATCGTAAAATTCCTTTTCTATATTTAAATATCTGCCTGATTTTATAATCGCGCCGAATACGCTATAACCTACGTCTTTATGCATGCTAATAAGCATATTATCAAGCACCGAAAGGTTTTTAAACAGTCTTATATTCTGAAATGTTCTGCTTACTCCTATGCGGGAAACTTTATATGGCTGCATGCCTTTGATATTTATTTCCGCACCGCTATTGTTTACAAAAGCAATACTTCCTTTTGTCGGCGCATACACTCCCGTAAGCATATTGAATATAGTGGTTTTACCTGCTCCGTTAGGCCCTATAAGTCCCAGCAGTTCGCCTTTTTTTGCGTATATGGTAACATCATCAACGGCTTTAAGCCCGCCGAATACTATACTGATATGATCTGCCTGCATTACATTCATACTAAGCGCCTGCCTTTCCTCTGCCTTTGAAATTAAACTTCTTTATGTTAAGCATATTGCGCATTTTTATTATCCACGGGCTTTCGCCGCACATCATAATCATTATTATAATAAGCAGCAGCGCGTAAAGTATCATTCTTATTTCCGCGAAATCCTGAAGTATTACGCCTATTATGTTTAATATAATAGTAGCAGCTACAGTGCCTTTAATATTGCCCAGTCCTCCGAGCACCACTATCATAAGTATTTCAATTGATTTCATAAAACCGAAATCTTTAGGCTGAATAAATCCCACATAGCCCGAATACATTGCGCCTGCAATTCCTGCGAAGAATGTCCCAGCTACAAAAGCAAGTAATTTTACGTTTGTAATATTTACTCCCATTGATTCTGACGCTATCTCATCTTCCCGCACAGAAACCATCGACCGTCCGTAAGACGATTTTAATATATTGTTAATGCAAACGTAGCAGAGAGCAGCCATAATAAACACCAGTTCAAAATTCGAGTAAATTGGTATAGGGCTAAGTCCCGCAGCTCCGCCAAGAAAGCTTTTATCTGTTGTCTGAATAAGTATTCTTATTATTTCGCCGAACCCCAGCGTCGCTATTGCAAGGTAGTCTCCTCGAAGCCTTAATGTAGGAATTCCTATTAAAAACGCTATTATGCCCGCAACTATTCCGCCCGCGAGTGCCGAAATAATTATCGTCGCCAAATTCACTGTCCAATGCAGCATTATGTATGCTGCCGTATAAGCTCCCACCGACATAAAGCCTGCGTGTCCAAGAGAAAACTGACCTGTTATGCCTGTAATTAAATTAAGCCCGAGCGCAAGTGTAATCTCTATGCAAATTTTCATTACTATTGTCTGATAAAACGGATTTATTACATTAATCTGCGGAAGCATAAGGATTTTCATAACAGCATATATTATGCATACGACAATTATTGCTTTTATGCTGGATTTTGCTCTTGTTTTTTTATCAAATATCATAATATGCCTCCTTATACTTTTTCCTTAACATTTTTGCCCAAAAGACCGCTTGGACGCACTACCAATATAATTATCAATATGGCAAACGCAACCGCGTCTTTAATAGAGCTTGAAAAATACGCGCTTACTAAAGTTTCGATTATTCCTAAAAGAAGTCCCCCAAGTATCGCTCCGGGTATGCTTCCAATGCCGCCGAATACCGCTGCGACAAACGCTTTAATACCGGGCTGGATGCCCATAAGCGGATTTATCGTAAACATAGCGCCGTACATTACGCCGGCAACGCCTGCTAAAGCCGAACCTATAATAAAAGTAAAGGATATTGCTCTGTCAACGCTGATTCCCATTAACTGAGCCGCGTCCCGGTCTGACGAAACCGCGCGTATGCTTTTGCCCAGTTTGGTCTTTTTTATAATAATTTGAACAAGTATCATCAGCGCTATCGTAATCCCCGCAACTACCATCTTATCTATAGGTATGGTAATGCCTGCTATGTTTGCGCTGCCGAAAGAAAAGAAATCTGTCGGATAGGTTCTTGAGTTTGCTTTGAAAAAATAAACCATTATGTATTCAAGTAAAAAAGATACCCCAATTGCGGTGATAAGCACAGCAATTCTCGGGGCGTTTCTTAAAGGTCTGTAAGCAACTTTTTCTGTCACAACTCCTAATAATGCGCATAAAATCATCGCAATTATTATTGACGGTATCAACGGCAATTTAAAGAGCAAAACACAGTACAGCCCAACGTATGCCCCAATCATTAATATATCACCGTGTGCAAAATTGATAAGTTTGATTATTCCGTAAACCATGGTATATCCCAGCGCAATTAACGCGTAAATGCTGCCGATGGATATCCCGTTAATAATCTGCTGTATAAATAGTTCCAATTGCTGTCATCCTTTCATTAAATTAGTACGGAAGATTAAATTTAGTTAAAATTTTATCACAAAATGCTCTTTATAACAATATTTTAATCTAATAAGGATAATTTTGCTTTTTTTGATAAATTTCTTAAGTTTTTAATAAATAAAACGACAACTATTGTCCAGTTGTCGTTTTATTCAATTATTATTAAAATATTTTATACATTACGGATTTACTCTTGCTCTGAATTTCTGTACTCCGTTTTTGAATTCAATAACTACAGCAGATTTAACCGGGTTATGGTTAGCGTCAAGTGTAAATGTTCCTGTTACTCCCTGGAAATCTTTAACATTCATAAGAGCTTTTGCTACATCATCACTTGTGTATTTGCCTGCTGTTTTTACGCCTTGCAGCACAAATTTTGCAAGGTCATATCCTAAAGCGTTGAATGCGTTAGGCGTTTCGCCTGTTTTTTCTTTGTACATTTTGTTAAAGTCAACTACAACCTTAGTTGTGTCTTGCGAAGAATAATGTCCTGAGAAGAATACATTATTAAGGTTTTTGTCGCCTGCTATTTCATTTAATTTAGAATCGTCAAATCCATCGCCGCCGCAGATAGGAACATTGATTCCCATTGCTCTTGCTTGTTTGATTATAAGTCCGGCTTCTTCATAATAAGACGGAAGATAAATTACATCATAATCTTTGGCTTTGATTTTTGTAAGGATTGCAGAGAAATCTTTATCGCCTGCCGTGAAGTTTTCTTCAGCAGCAATAGTGCCGCCGGCTTTTGTGAATACTGTTTTAAATGTAGCGGCAAGACCCATTGAATAGTCGTTGCTGTTGTCGGAAAGTACAACGGCTTTTTTGAGTTTTAAATCGTTATATACAAAATTCGCCATAACGTTGCCTTGGAAAGAATCGTTAAAGCAAGTTCTGAATACATAAGCGTTAACTTTTCCGTTTGAAACAGTTACGTCATCAGCTGTGCCCGAGCATGTAATTACAGGCACTTTGTACTGGTCGGATACTGTAATAGTCGCTTTTGTCGCGCCGGATGTTGCCGGTCCGAGTATCGCAAGCACTTTATCCTGTGTTGCGAGTCTGGTTGCAACAGTTTTGGATTCATTGTTGTCCGATTTGTTGTCAACTTTTACAAGTTGTACCTGTTTTCCGTTTATACCGCCTGCAGCATTGATTTCATCTACTGCGAGCTGTATGCCTGCCATAGTCATCTGGCCGTATTGCGCAACGGCTCCGCTGAGTTCATAGTTACATCCTATAACTATTTTTTCCGGTTCTTTGTAGCTGGAAGAGCCTGCACATCCTGCAAAAGCTACAAGTACAAAAACGGCTACAAGAAGTAGTGTAATAAGTTTTTTCGCTTTCATTAATAATTTCCCTCCATTTATAAATTTGTCACTAATTTTATATCTTTTAAGAAAAATATTCAAGTAAATTTTTTAAAATAATCTGAATATTTAGAAATATTTATCAGGGTTATTTTTTTTAGTATTTTAACAATATTATTTTAATGTTTATTTTTTGTTTGTTATATTATATAATTATAAAATATTTATAAAACAGAGTGGATATTTATGAATTTTCAACAAAAAAAATCTCAGCAGATATATATAGAAATAAGAAATAAGCTTATGCATATTTATGATATTTTTGGTTATGAAGAGCTGCGCCTGCCGCTTTTCGAAAAATACGAAAAATATATAGAATATAAAGCGGTAAGCGAAGAAAGCTTATTAAAATTAATAGACCGCAGCGGAAATATTTTAGTAATACGTCCCGACGCAACGTTCCATGTTTTAAAAACAATACAAAATATGGACGAAGTCTTCAACAGATGCTGTTATATGACTAATGTTTTTCGTTTCCGTGAAAATAATTTTGAAAAAAACGATGTACTGCAAAGCGGAATAGAGCTATTCGACTCCTCTTCCCCTTATGCTGATGCAGAAGTAATAGCTGTCGCAATAGAAAGTTTAAAGGCTCTGGGAATAGAAAATATACATATAGACCTCGGTCACTCGCAGTTTGTGCATGCATTCCTAAAACATATCGGCATACGCTCGGATGCGGACATTGCGTATTTTCACAAACTGCTTGATAATAAAAATATTGTCGCGTTAAACAATTCGCTTTACAGCGCTGATATTGAAAAAAAATATATTGAAAAAATATACGACCTTGCCATGCTTTTCGGAAGTTATGACGATGTAATGAATAAAGCGGGCAATATATGCTCAAATGCGAAAATGGAGCAGAACTTAGTTGAGATAAGCAATATATTCACTGCGCTGAAATCATACGGCGCTGAAAAATATGTTCATCTTGATCTGGGGTTTTCCAACCCGATGAATTATTATTCAGGTATTATATTTAAAGGCTATGTTAACAGCCACGGAGAAACGGTATTAAGCGGCGGAAGGTACGACGCCCTTGCCCAGACTTTTGCGAATCGCTTATCCGCCTGCGGTTTCGGGCAAAACATAGACGTTACAATTGATATAATGCTGAAAAAACAATTATTGGAAGAAAGTAATAATAAAACAATTTATATAAAGGGCTCAGACGAGCAAAATAAAGCATTGGTAGCGTCCGCTCTGCGGGGCAGAAACCTAAAATGCATTGTCGATTTTAACGGCTGTTATGAAGAAAACGTTAATAATTTTATAACCCTAAACGTAGACGGCGAAAATACAGAAGTAAAAATAAATAACGAAACAAAAACTTATAAAACTACTGATATTATCGCAAGTAAAGGTGCGCAATTATGTTAAGAATAGCCGTTGCCAAAGGCAGAACCGCAAAAGAAGTTATAAACCTGTTTTCCTCATGCGGCATACATTTTGATGACTATGAAACATCGCGCAAACTCATACTTAAAAGCCGCGATAAAAATATTGAACTCATTTTAGTAAAGCCGATAGACACGCCGGTATACGTTGAAAGCGGAGCGGCCGACTGCGGCATAGCGGGATACGACATACTTTTGGAAAACGAAGCAAACGTACATATTCTTATGAATTTAAACATTTCAAAATGCAAAATGTGCGTAGCCGCTAAAAAAGACTTATCGCTTGATAATAAAAAATCATTAACGGTTGCCACAAAATTTCCAAATATAGCAAGAAAGCATTTTGAAAAAACGGGGATTGACTGTAAAATAATTCATTTAAGCGGAGCAATAGAACTCGCTCCCCTGTTACATATGTCGGACGCAATAGTGGATATTGTTCAGACGGGAAAAACGCTTTTTGAAAACGGTCTTGAAATAAAAGATATTATAATAAACAACATAAGCGCATGCTTTATCGCAAACAAAGTAAGCTTAAAGACCAATTACCCCGAAATTGATAACCTCATGATACAACTCTCAAACGCTGATAAGGAATAAACATACTTCATGAAAACTGTTATTATAAATGATAAAAACATAAAAAACGAAATCAACGCTCTTCGAAGCGAAAGCGAAGAAAAATTTTCGGGCATTGAAAATAGCGTTGCCGAAATAATAGGCAATGTAAAAAAGTTCGGAGATGACGCTCTGCGCGATTATACTCAGAAATTTGATAAAGTGAAAATAGATGATTTCAAAGTATCAAATGAAGAAATTTCAGCCGCTGTGTCAAATGTATCCATAGATATAATAGAAATTTTGCACAAAGCTGCCGAAAACATAAGGCAGTTTCATATTTTACAGCTTCCAAAAAACATAAACCTCAAAAAAGACGGGTTGGAACTTACGCAAATTTATACGCCGATAGAGCGTGTCGGAGTTTATATACCCGGCGGCAATACGGTATACCCTTCGACAGTTTTAATGAATGTAATACCCGCAAAAATAGCGGGCGTTAAGCATATAAGCATAGCGACTCCGCCCTCGCAAGACTGCAAAGTAAATGACCTGATACTCGCCGCGGCATATATTAGCGGCGCGGATACTATATACAAAATAGGCGGCGCGCAGGCAATAGCAGCTTTGGCTTACGGAACCGAAAGCATAGATAGTGTTTATAAAATCACAGGACCGGGCAACGCCTATGTAGCCGAAGCCAAAAAACAGGTATTCGGGCAAGTTGACATTGACATGATGGCAGGCCCGAGCGAGATACTCATAATAGCTGATGAAGACGCAAACGCGGAATACATAGCCGCCGATCTGCTTTCACAGGCGGAGCATGACGTACAAGCTATGAGTATTCTTGTATGCTTATCGAAAAACACAGCAGACAAAGTGCTTAATGAAATAAATAAACAATTAAACAACACCCCTAACGGCGTAAGAGCCAAAACCGCGCTTGATGACAACGGAATAATTTTTATAGTAAAAGACTTAAATACCGCGTTTGATATATCAAACGAAATAGCGCCCGAACATCTTGAACTTTTGATAAACAGCCCGTGTGATTATTTGGATAGAATAAAAAACGCGGGAAGCATATTCGTAGGGCAGTATTCGCCCGAGCCCGCAGGTGATTATTTTGTCGGCGTAAATCATACAATACCAACATGCGGCAAAGCTAAGTTCGCATCGCCTCTGGGCACAATGGATTTTATTAAGCATTCAAACATTATTCATTACAGCAAAGCAGGCTTTTTAAAAGACCAGCATGACATTAAAGCTTTTGCCGAAGCCGAAAATTTTTACTTTCACGCAAATTCTATAGCTCGGAGAAAATAATATGATAGATAATTTAGTTAATAAAAATATAAAAGACTTTGAAAACTACACAGCAGTAAGCAATACCGATGAAATAATTTTAAACGCCAACGAAAACGCCGTTGATATTTTTAAAAATAGTCTGCTTGATAAATTTCACAAAAAAATTGATGAACTTAACTTTAACCGTTACCCCGACAGCGACAGCAATAAACTGCGAAGTCTTTTCGCTTCTTATGTAGGAGCTGATATTGAAGAGACTATAGTAGGCGTTGGGTGCGATGAGATAATAAACAATATAATTGACGCGTTTGTTGAAAAAGACGAATACACAATGAGCGTAGAGCCTACATTTTCTATGTACAGCGTATTTACTGCGGTTGCAGGCGGACGCTACGAATCCATTCCATGCGGCCCGAATTTTGTGCCGAATATTGATGATATAATTAATTCGGTAAATAAACATAACACCAAAGTACTGTTTTTATGCAGCCCCAATAATCCTACCGGCTATACATACAACAAAGAACAGCTTATTAAAATTATAGAAAATACGCACTGCATAATAGTGCTTGACGAAGTGTATTCTGATTTCGCCGATGCGCAGTATCTTTCTTTGTATAAAACATACGAAAGAGTAATAGTGCTTAGAACAATGTCAAAAGCGTTTTCGCTTGCGGCGGCAAGAGTCGGTTTCGCGGTTGCGCAAAAAGGCACCATGCAGTATTTATATAAAGTAAAAGTCCCGTATAATTTAAATATACTTTCACAGGCGGCGGCGGAGCTTATGCTTGAAAACCCGTCGGTTATGAAAGAATACTTAAAAATTGCTATAAAAAACAGAGATGAACTCATGAATAAATTAAAACAATTCAGTCAGATAAAAGTCTATGACTCCAAATCAAATTTTATTTTAATAAAACCTGATAATTATGACAAAGTCGTCATATATGCTACGGAGCATAAAATATCTTTTAAATATTATTCGAGTAAAACCCTATCTGACCATATAAGAATATCGGTAGGTACTAAAGAAGAAAACGAAAAAGTAATTAAATTATTTTCGGAGGTATACAAAAAATGAGAACCTGCGAACTTTCGCGAAAGACTAAAGAAACAGACATATTTCTGTCTCTTAACCTTGACGGAAAAAAAGGCGGAGAAATAAACACTCCCGTAGGATTTTTTAATCACATGCTTGAACTGTTTCGCAACCACTCGGGCTTTGATTTTACTCTCACGGCTTCAGGCGATGTAGAGGTTGATTTTCATCATATCACGGAAGACATAGGCATACTACTCGGTCAGGCGTTTAACAATTGCTTAAAAGACAAAAAAGGAATTACGCGCTACGCAAGTATTGCTCTTCCAATGGACGAGTCGTTAGTTCTTGCCTCTGTTGACATAAGCGGAAGAGCGTATCTTGTATATGACGTGGAATATCCCACAGCGCAAATAAACAATTTTGACATGCAGCTTATAGAAGAATTTTTATACGCGTTTACTTCCAACGCCAAAATAACGCTTCATATTAAGAAGATATCCGGCACAAACTCACATCACATAGCGGAAGCTGTTTTTAAATCGCTTGCGTATGTGCTTAAAAAAGCTGTATCAATAGATAAAAATAACATTGACGATATTCCTTCGACTAAAGGTGTTTTATAAATGATTGGTATAATTGACTACAAAATTGGAAATCTTGCGAATGTAAAAAACGCTGTTCAAAAACTCGGGTATGAAGCTGTAATAAGCGATGAAATTGACGTATTAAATAAGTGCGCGTCTCTTATCCTTCCAGGCGTGGGCGCGTTTGAAGACGGCATAAAAGCTCTGCACGAATATAAAATGGTTGATTTTTTAAATAACTGGGTAAACAGCGGAAAATATCTTTTAGGAATATGCCTTGGAATGCAGCTTCTATTTGACAAAAGCTTCGAAAACGGCATTTGGGACGGTCTTGGTTATATTAAAGGCGACATAGTGGTATTCGAAACAAAATTAAAAGTGCCGCACATGGGCTGGAACAACCTGGTGCTTAATAAAAATGATGATATAGCCAAAGGCATAAACCCCGGCGATTACGTATATTTTGTTCATTCCTATTACGCGAAAACTGCCGATTTTAACGATGTTATTCTGTATTCCGAATATGAAGTCCCCTTCCCTGCCGTTGTGCGCAAAGGAAACGTTATAGGAATGCAGTTCCATCCCGAAAAAAGCTCCGATGTCGGAAGAATACTATTAAAAAATTATCTGGAGATGAGTAAGTGTTAATATTTCCCGCGATAGACATAATTTCAGGCCGCTGCGTACGGCTTACGCAAGGCGATTACGG
Organism: Eubacteriaceae bacterium UBA6119; assembly: GCA_002423395.1. GTDB lineage: Bacteria > Bacillota > Clostridia > Eubacteriales > UBA1433 > UBA1433. The sequence goes on along the minus strand of DIVZ01000005.1, from coordinate 582,326 downwards.
CAAAGAAAAAAAATACGACATAACCCCAATGCAGGCCGCACAGAATTATAAAGCTGACGGAGCTGATTATCTTCACGTCGTGGACCTTGACGCCGCGCTAAAAGGAAGCAGCGAAAATTTTGACGTAATATGCGACCTTGCCAAAAACTCGGGTTTGTATGTTCAGACAGGCGGCGGAATAAGAAACCTTGATATAATAGAACGATACATTAACAACGGAGTAAAAAGAGTGATACTGGGTACAGGCGCGATAAAAGATAAAGCTTTTTTAGAAAACTCTCTTGCAACTTTTCCCGGCTATGTAGCCGTATCGCTTGATATAAAAGATGATTACATATACACAAACGGCTGGACTGTAAAATCGAACTTAACAATATACGATTTTTTAGACAGCTTTGATACTTCCCTACTTTCCGCGGCGGTAATTACCGACATATCCAAAGACGGCATGATGGAAGGCTCAAACACTTCTCTAATGGAAAAATTAAATAAACTTTATGATATAAACTTTATAGCCTCTGGCGGCGTTTGCACAATGGATGACATAAAAACTCTAAAAGAGATGGATATGTACGCAGCCATTATAGGCAAAGCGCTATATGAAAAAACGCTTGATTTAAAAGAAGTATTAAACTTTGTAAATAATTAATAGAAAGAAGTTACCCCTATGCTTGCAAAAAGAATAATCCCCTGCCTTGATGTAGACCACGGAAGAGTAGTAAAAGGCAAAAACTTTAAAAATATAAAAGACGTAGCCGATCCTGTAGAGCTTGCTAAACGATATAGTGCGGAAGGTGCGGACGAACTTGTGTTTTACGATATAACCGCATCATACGAGGAACGCGATATCTTCTTAAATGTAGTGGAAAATGTCGCAAAGGCTATTGATATTCCGTTCACTATAGGCGGCGGAGTAAAAAGCGTTGACGACTTTAGAAAAATACTGCTTGCGGGAGCCGATAAAGTTTCCGTAAATTCATCAGCCGTAATAAACCCCGCTCTTATCACTGATGCAGCTAGAAGGTTTGGAAACCAATGCGTAGTTCTTTCAATAGACGCTATGTCTGACGATAAAGGCTCGTGGGAAGTGTATGTAAAAGGCGGCAGAGAAAACACTCACATAAACGCCATAGAGTGGGCAAAGCGCGGGCAAAAACTAGGCGCTGGCGAAATATGCATGAATTCTATGGACACCGACGGCGTGAAGACCGGTTTTGATATAGAGCTATTAAAATCGCTGAATAGTGTGCTTACAATACCTGTAATAGCTTCGGGCGGAGCAGGTACAATGCAGCATTTCGCCCACGCTCTCATAGAGGGTTGCGCCGACGCGGCGCTCGCGGCAAGCGTTTTCCATTATAATGAGATAGATATAAGACAGCTTAAAAAATATTTACAGGAAAGACACATAAGCGTGAGGTTGTAAAATGGAATTTACCTTTGATATAGATAAATTATGTTACGATAAAAACGGATTAATTCCTGCTGTTATTCAGAATTCGGTAACGTTGAAAGTGCTGATGGTCGGATACATGAATAAAGAAGCTTTTGAGAAGACAATATCAACAGGCACCGTTTGGTTTTACTCCAGATCAAGAAATACTCTGTGGAACAAGGGCGAGAGCTCAGGGAACTATTTGAAAACCGCAAAAATTGCCGTTGATTGTGATGCCGACTGCCTGCTTGTATACGCTATTCCCCTCGGCCCTACATGCCACACCAACAATGAAAGCTGCTTTTTTACTGATATTTACGTCAACGAAGAAAACAATACAGCAAATCTGGGTATGCTTGAAGACTTGTATAAAATTATAGAAGACAGAAAAGCAGACCCCAAAGAAGGTTCATATACAACATACCTTTTTAATAAGGGAATTGACAAAATACTCAAAAAAGTCGGCGAAGAAACAAGTGAAGTTATAATAGCCGCAAAAAATGACAGTGTTGATGAGATTGTTTATGAAACGTCCGATCTTATTTACCACACAATGGTAATGCTGTCAGACCGGGGTGTTAATCCAAGTTTAATACTCGATGAGCTTTATAAAAGATTTCACAAGTAATTCTTTATTAAATAAAATGTTACAATTATCTGAATAATTATTATTAATGGTATTCCTTGCATGAAATACCATTTTTTTGTTTTATGGCGGAAAATTAACATTGAGCCGTATGCGCCTATGCTTCCGCCTATTAATGCTAATATAAACAAAGTTTTTTCTGATATTCTGTATCTGTGTTTTCTTGCATTGCTTTTATCAATTAGCACTGCTGCAAACGCAAGTAGATTAATAAATATCAAATAGTAAATTATATATTCCATTTTTCCTCGTTATTATATATTTAAAAAGATTAACGCATTTTTTAAGGGAACCTCTGATGGTTCCCTTATTCCATGCTTTTTTGTTATTCGTTAATTACAACCTAAACTTAAAGGTTCACCTTCATTTTCTCTAATGCCTATATCCAATACTTGCTTTTTTATTGTAACAATTGTATCGTTTTCTCTTGGCGCATTTAACTTTCGATTACTGGATAAATCAAATATTCCCCAGCATTCATCATCAACAATTAACCCGGTTCTATCTGAATCAACTGACCATATAATAAAGACTTCTTCACATTCTTCTATGGGAGGATTTATTTGATTATAAATCCATAAATGATCAATTATATTATCTAATTCTCCATTTTCATTAGCGCAGCATAAATACAGATAGCCTGTTTGGCCATTATCCTCAAAAACTGTTATCCATTTATTATCTGGTGAAGATGATTCTATAATAAAACTTTCTTTTTCTTGGTTTAAATCGTTATCCATTTTTATCTCTGATAAAACTTTACGGATAAAGAATAATTTTTATGTATATAGCATATATAAAAACTTATGCTTTTCCGCTGCAGTTTAACACGTTGCGCATTTTATGGGCAACCATATCAGCTATTGCGTCTCTTGCGGGCGAGAGATATTTTCTCGGGTCAAAAGCTTCGGGCTGTTCTGCGAACACTTTGCGAATTGATGCCGTCATAGCAAGCCGAAGGTCTGTGTCAATATTGATTTTGCATACTCCGTATTTTGTAGCTTTTAATAGCATTTCTTCGGGTACGCCCTTAGCTCCGGGTATCGCACCGCCGTATTTATTGTTAAGCGCGACAAATTCTTCGGGAACACTCGACGCTCCGTGCAGAACTATCGGAAATCCGGGAAGCAGGCTTGATATAGTCTCAAGTCTTTCAAAATCGAGACGGGGCTCACCTTTAAATTTAAAAGCTCCGTGGCTTGTGCCAATAGCTATTGCCAAAGAATCTACGCCCGTTTTTTCAACGAATTCTACAGCCTCATCCGGGTCGGTAAAAGTCGCGTTGCGCACATCAACTTTTATATTATCTTCAATTCCCGCAAGCTTTCCCAGCTCCGCTTCAACTACTATACCGCGAGCATGGGCATATTCGACTACCTTTTTTGTAAGCTCAATGTTTTCTTTAAGCGGATACTTGCTGCCGTCAATCATAACCGATGTAAAACCGTCGTCAATGCATTGCTTGCAAATTTCAAAGCTTTCGCCGTGATCAAGGTGCAGAACCAAATCAAGCCCCGTGTCTTCAACAGCGGCTTCTACAAGCTTTCTTAAATATACCGGCGAAGCGTACTTTCTCGCTCCTGCCGACACCTGCAATATGAGCGGTGCTTTTTCAGATAGCGCCGCCGTCATAATGCCCTGGATAATTTCCATATTGTTTACGTTAAACGCCCCTACCGCATATTTACCCTCATAAGCTTTTTTAAACATTTCTTTTGAAGTTACTAATGCCATTTTCACATCCCCTTTTAATTAAATAATCATTAATTAAATTATAGCACTTTTTTGTTATGTTATATTTAATTTTATAACTTTTCGATATTTTTTCCTTGAAATGACTCTCTTTTTATCATCTCATCTTCAATCATTATAAGTACTTTGCGCCAGCTTCTGCCCCACGTGCATATAACGCTCTTATCTTCCGTAACTCTTGATACAAGCCTTTGTATAGCAATGTTGCTGTCTATACTTTCCAAAAGCAGAATAACTCTGTCTATATATTCATCAAGACTTAAAAGGCTCACCTCTCCTCTTTTATACATACGCTCAAGTTCTGTTTCTTTTGCGATATATAAAGAGTGCACTTTTATGCTGTCGGCTTTGACTTGGTTTATAATTTTTGTGTCATTTATTATATCTTCTTTACCGTCCCATGGTAAATCAGCGATAATGTGCAGGCATAATTCGAACCCCGCGTTTTTTATAATTCCCGAAGATTTTATAACATCATCAACTGTGTGATGTCTGTTTAATATTTTAAGCGTATTATCATTTGATGTCTGCAGTCCCAGCTCTATGCATATATCAACTGGGTATTTTTCTTTTATTTCCAGCAATGTGTCAATGTGGAATTGATCGATACAATCAGGTCTTGTTGAAATGGCCAAAGCGACACAGCCGGTAAGCTGCGCCGCTTTTTTCATATAATATATAAATTTATCGTTTTGAATGTACGTATTGCTGTAACTTTGAAAATATGCAATATATTTTTGCGCTTTGTATTTCTTAATTAGCAGCTGACTCATAGCTTCATATTGACTTTCAATGTCTATATCTGAAGACATATTTTCATGACCAGCTCCGTCAGGTGCGCAGAAAATACAGCCGCGCAAGCTTTTGCTTCCGTCTCTGTTGGGGCAGTAAGAGGCAATATTTAAAGGTATTTTATATACTTTCTCTCCGTATTTTTTTTCCAGATAATCTGAATATTTATAATACAGTCTGCTCATTAATACTTATAATTTAGCGCTGTCCTTGAATTGTTTTGGAATATCCTTTGAGTTAATGGTAAAAACAAATTCCACTCCGTATTTGTCTGAAAGCTTAGAAGCGGCCGCGAAGAAATCGTCTAGTTTATCCACACTGTCTACATTGGCTGTTTTTTCAATATTGTCTATATATATTTTTCCGATATCGTAATTTCCGCTTATTAAGCCGTTAAGAAAACCAAAAAACATTTCCCAAGAAAAAATATAGAATTCTGATAAATCTATGAATCTGATACTGTTTACAATTTCTCTTCTGTGATTGTCTTTTCTGTCGATATAAACTAAACTCATTTCGTCTTTCGAGGCTTCAAAGTTTGCCATATCAATAAGTTTTTTTGTTTTGCCGCTGCCTTTGTCTCCGGCAATGAAAGCTATCATACTAACCACCTCTTTCTTATGTTATATAAACATTATATAAAATTATAATATCTCATTCAAGGATTAAATGATTTTTAATTTATTCAATATTATTTCTTCATTTTATTTAGAATATTTATATTACCGCCATATTATAAAAACATATTCTAAATGTTGTGCCTCTGCACTTTTCACTTTCCACCTGTACTATTCCGTCATGAGCCTCAATTATTTCTTTTGCTATATTTAGCCCCAGACCAAACCCCGAAGGCTGTTTATCTCGTTTTCTAGACTTATCCGCTCTGAAAAAACGTTCGAAAACATGCATAACCTCTTCGGGATACATTCCTATTCCGTCGTCTTCAATCTCAAGTATTACGTTGTTGCCCTCAAGATAAAGCCTGACCCAGACGTTGCCGCCTTTTTTGTTATATTTACTTGCATTGTCTACAAATATTTTAACAAGCTGTTCTATTCTGTTTTTATCAGCCGTAGCTACAATATCGCACTGCTGATAATAATGAAGATTAACTTCCCTTGATTTTGACATCGGCATCTGGCGCATGCAGGTATCTTTTATAAGTTCGCTTAAACGAATCTGCTCAAGCTCAAGCTCAAGACCTATATCTTCAGCGTTTGCAAGCATAAGCATATCATCAATCAAACGCCGCATAGCCAAAACTTCGCTTTCAATATTGTCAAGCCAATTTAAATTCTCTTTTATCGGAAAATTCTCTTTTGCCCTTAAAACATCTACATTTGTCTGAATTATTGTAAGCGGCGTTTTTATTTCATGCGACGCGTCCGCTATAAATCTCCTCTGCTTTAAATAAACCTCTGTAATAGGCCCGAGCCTTTTACCGGCAAAATACCAGCCTAGCGCAATCATGGTAAGCACTCCAGCGCCGCCCATTATTATCATTGCTTTTGCAAATAAAGAAAGTATTCTTTTCTCTTGCGTAATATTTTGAATTATCTGTACTATCCACGTTTTGTTTTCGCCTTTAATTTTCTGCGTAACTATTCTGTATGGAACTTTGCTGATTATTACACTGTCAACTTTATTGTTTTCATTCTGTGAAACATCGTATGCAAATATTTTTATGCTGTCCTGCATCTTATCATTGATATTATGAACTGCATATACGTCTAAATTAGAGTCGAATACAATATAGCTTTGTTCATATTTTGAAAACATATTTTCGCTGGAAAGTAAAGACTCATTTAAGAACTCGGCATCAATGTTAAGTTCATCATTAGTAACGGTAAATGCGCCCTGAATAATTCTATTTGTAAATTTAAGAGATGCAGCAGTCATTATTCCGGATAAGAAAGCGATTATAACGATGCAAAAAACGCAGACAAATGATACCAGTATAGGTATGTTTTGCATTGCTATTTTTATTTTTAAATCTTTTAACAATTTAATCTACCTTCAGTACGTAGCCTATTCCTCTTACTGTCCTTATGCTTAAAGAGGTGTTTAACAATCTTTTTCTGAGATTATGTATATGAATTTCAATATTGTTTTCGGTAACATAGCTGTCAAGTCCCCAAATTTTATCTAAAATCTGTTCCCTTGAAAAAACCTGTCCGGGATGTTTAAGTAAAAGCTCAAGCAACTTGGCTTCTTTTTGCGGCAGCTGATATATTTTACCTGCTATCGTGGCCAAGTTTGATTTTATATCATAGCTCACTTCTTCAAGCGTTACTATCTGGTCGGAATAATCGCTGTAGCTTCTTCTGTGAAGCGCTTCTATTCTGGCAAACAATTCTTTTGCCGAAAAAGGTTTTGTAAGATAATCGTCCGCTCCGCATTTAAGCCCCAGTACTCTGTCGTCAATAGTGGATTTCGCGGTTAGCATTAAAACAGCCGTGTTTTTTTTGTTCTGTCTCATTTTCTTAACAATGTCAAGTCCGCTTATTCCCGGAAGCATAATGTCCAGTACAACCACATCATAGGCATCGGAAAGCGCGTGCAAAAGCCCTTCGTCTCCGTCTGATGCTATATTGCACTCATAGCCGTACACTTCGCATAAAGCTTTAAACGCATCCGTTATTTTTTTCTCGTCTTCAACAAATAAAATTCTCATTTCTTTCCCTCTGTCTTATTTTAAAATGTTGAAATGCATATTGGTTGTTTGAGTTTAAATATTGTGTCAATCTCAGCTGCGGTATTTTCCTCGCATTTTATAAGTCCGCAGGCATACAGTTTCTCCGCCGGTATGCACCCCATAATAAAGGATGTAAAGTCTTCAATATTAATATTAATTTCTAAGTAGTTTTCTTCTGAGCCTATATAAGCTTTTGTATTACTATTATTATACTTGTCCCAAATAATAAAACAATACCTCGTTTTCATATCTTTATTATCAATCATATCCAGCAAATTCTGAGCGTTAATTGCCTTATACATAATTCCAAGACCGCATCTGCAGTTATGATGATAGCCTGAGTGTATAACAGCATCGTATATGCTGCCTGCATTATTTAAATTATAATAAAAATACTTATCATATGTGTATATTTTCGCGGTCTGAAACTGGTCTTTAAGGCAGTGTAAATACGATAAAAACCATTTGTTCGCATCAGGCGTGAGGCTAATAAGCCTCTGCACAACAATTGTCTGGTCATAAGGATTATACCGCGTATCTTTCTCAAATTCAATTATTGAGTATCCTATATATTTTCCTTCATCGTCTTTAATAAGGATGATATCATCATCGCTTACATCATTTTTAAAATTATGCCATTCATAATCGTTCATTAGGCACATGCCGTGACGGATTTTTGCGTATTCGTTTTGAATATTTCTTACGTGATCAACGCTTCCTTTAGCAAATGGTATTATATTTTTATTCTCAAAAAATTTTAAGTCTTTAGTATTTATTGTATATTCGTATTTTTCTATTCCCCAGCCGAATCCGTACTTTTTATAAAACGACGGTCTGAAAGGATAAAGCATAACCATAGCGGCGTCTTGTTCTTTCGCGTAATCTAAAAAGAAGCGTATCAGCTCGTCCCCAACTCCCCTGCCTCTGTATGCGGTATCAACAGACACTCCGCTTAAAGCGTATATATCCGTAAATTTCCCATAAAAGTTCATGGAAAATTTATTCAGTGTGATAAGCCCCGCAATATCGCCTTCGTATTCGCATACAAAAATATCGCAGTCTTTAATCTTTTCCATTTCCTTAAAAGACTGCACAACATTTTCTGCGCTTTCTGATAATTTCTCATCTGCGTAAAACGAAATGCTTTTTATATACGCCGCTTTATCGTAATCTTTTTTTTGCATTTTTCTTATTTGCATCACTTAGTCATAACCTTCTTGTCTATTTGTTATTTAATTTTAGAATTTCTCCAACAGTATCAAATTTAAATCCCTGCTCTTTTAGTTTCGGTATCAGGCTGTCAAGCGAGTCCGCGCAGTATTTAGCGTCATTATGAAAGCATATAATATCACCGGGTTTAATGTTGGAATTAATTATGTTTATTATGTAGTCCGCGTTTGCGCTTTTCCAGTCAAGAGAGTCTATGCTGTGTATTATTACTGTTTTGCCTTTTTTATCGGCGGCATTTATAACGTTGCTTCCCGCATATGAAAACGGCGGTTTGAAAAGCTCAATCTGTTTTGTATAGACCTGTGATATTATTTGGTCCGCATCTGTTATTTCTTTTTCTATCTTATAAGTCATCATTTTTTTCATGTCTTTATGCGTATTGGAGTGGTTGCCTATTTCATGACCTGAATCGCTTATTTTTTTGGCAAGGTCTTTGTTTGCCTCAACCCATTGACCTGTTAAAAAAAAAGTTGCTTTTACATTGTTTTTATTCAGTACGTTTAGTATCTGCTCCGTGTAATCTTGTGTATTTGCGTTTACTTCTATTGTTACCGAAATTATCTTGTATTCGGTATCGGCTTTATATACAACATTCTGCGCTTTAGTTGAGGTATCTTGTATTCTTTGTTTGCACATAGCCTTTGATGCGAACGCTACTACAATTACAGCCGCTATAATTACAATTATTATTTTTAAAATTCTTTTTGATATATACATATACAAACCCCCTTTATAAAATTCTTATTTAAAATAAGGGCAAGTTATACGTAATATCTTAAAATATATCACTCAAAATTTTTTGAGAACACATAGTTTACTCTTACGAGATTTTTGCTTTCATCTTTGTTTTTTTTGTATCTTATCAGCTCGTACGCGGCAAATGCTCCCAGAGCGCATGCCGCGATTATGCCAAGTGCTGCGCCGATTGAAAAATCTTCGTTATTATCTTTCATTTTCCACCTCATAAATTCATTGTTATTATAAGATATTTTTTTAATATTGTAAAATTGTTATTATTCATATATATTTATTACTGTGTTTTAAATAATATACTAAAGGAATTTTAATGAATAAAAACGACATAGTGCCATTAAAAATAGAAAAATTCAAAACATTAAACAGAACGCTGGGCTATTATGAAAATATTCCGGTGTTTGTAAAAGGCGGCATGCCCGGGCAGACTGCGGAAGTAAAAATTAAAAGAAAAAGAAGCAATATCTGCGAAGCCGATTTAATTAACGTGCTCACCCCCGCCGATTATGAGAGAATACCAAGTTGCGCCTCGCATAATATCTGCAACGGCTGTGCCTATCTTAGCATGCCTTACGAAATGCAGGTGAAATTTAAGGAAGATTATATTTTAAATTTATTTAAAGAAAACCATATAGAATACAAAAACTACCTCGGTTTTTTTGCGTCACCCGATATATACGGATACCGCAACAAAATGGAATTCGCGTTTGGAAATTCTAAAAAAGGTCAGCCTGTAACTGCAGGGCTTCACGTTAAAGATAACATTTATGATATTATATCAGCCGAAAGCTGCGAGCTTATAGACGATGATTTTCAGATAATACTTACAAACATCATAAATCACTGCCGTGAGAAAAACTACACCTACTATTACAGGAGGTCTCATAAGGGACTTTTGCGCCATCTTATTTTAAGAAAAGGCGTATACACCTCTCAGATAATGGTAAATATCGTCATAACTTCGCAGGAAAGCTTTGACGAACAAAGTTTTGCTGATATGCTTTTAAGCCTTAAGCTCAATAATAAAATCACTTCCGTAATATGCACGATAAACGATTCCGTATCAGATTTTATTCACGCGGAAGATATTAGAGTATTATACGGCGTTGATTACATAGAGGAAAAATGCTTCGATAAAACTTTTATCATCTCCCCTTTCTCGTTTTATCAGACAAATTCCAAAGGCGCGGAAGTGCTTTACGGCGTCTGCATTGATATGCTGAAAAATATACCGTGCGATACTTTATTCGACTTATACTGCGGCACTGGCACTATTGCGCAGATGCTTGCTATCAGCGCGAAGAAGGTTATCGGCGTTGAGATAATTGAAGAAGCGGTACTGTCGGCAAGGCAGAACGCAAAACTTAATGATATTAATAACTGCTCTTTTATCTGCGGAGATGTGTTAAAAGTCATTCATGAAATACAAGAGAAACCTGATATAGTCGTGCTTGATCCGCCCCGCTCGGGCATTCATCCCAAAGCGCTTGCCAAAATAGCGGATTACAATTCTGAGCATATTTTGTACATTTCGTGCAATCCCACAACGCTTATTAAAGATTTGCAATATCTCACGGAGAGTGGATATAAAATAGACAAGCTCGCCGCTGTGGATATGTTTCCGCATACGCCGCATTTGGAGACGGTGGTGCTGATGTCAAGGGTGAAAGAGTACGATAAATAGGAATTCGTATATGTGATTAAATGAAATCCAACGAATATGAAACCCCATTTGCAAAACTGCATGTATATATGAATGAGCTGCCTAAAAGGAAACATCCCCGGCTGGAACAATATGATTACAGCAGCGACGGTGCGTATTTTATTACTGTCTGCGTAAAAGACAAACGTGAAATGCTAGGCAAAATCACTGTAGGGCGCGACTACCACGGCACGCCGTATCTCAAAACTCGCCGCTGTGATATTTTTCCGCATAATCAGACACAGATGTCTGTTGCTTTTTGCAAGGCACGAGGAGTATATATGAATGAACCCGCCTAAAAGAAAACATCCCCGTCTTAAACAATATGATTACAGCAGCGACGGTGCGTATTTTATTACTGTCTGCGTAAAAGACAAACGTGAAATGCTAGGCGAAATCACTGTAGGGCGCGACGACCTCGGCACGCCGTATCTCGAATTATCCGAATACGGGGTCATTGTGCGTAAATATATTGACAGGATCGAGTCACATTACAAAGACGTATCCTTAGATAAATATGTCGTAATGCCAAACCATATTCATTTGATAATAATCATAAATAAGAGCGGTTTATTTTCTCCTGCAGACAGCGCGCCGGAGTCGTCGCGCCCTACAGCATTAATTCCGACAATTATTGCGGCACTGAAGAAACTGACGAACAGAGAATTCGGATTCGATATGTGGCAGACTTCGTATTATGACCGAATAATCCGCAATGAAAAGGAATACCTAAAAATATGGCAGTATATAGACGACAATCCTGCAAGATGGGTAGAAGATGAATATTATTCCCAGGGGACAGATTAGATGCTGGACACACCGTAGGGCGTGACGACCTCGGCACGCCGTATTTGACACAGCACATTAAATACTAACCATTTTATAGCATAACTCTTTTTAATGATACCGCATTTGCTTCCTGCATATATATTTTTAGAGGTGAATGCAATGTTACTAATTAAAAAGAGCGTTTTTTTTTATTTAACATTAATTATAGTCGCTTTAATATTCACTTTCGCCTTTACAAGAGTTCATAATACGAAAAATGCTGTAAATAATCAGGTGGAATATACTATTTTAATTGAGATTGACGAGAAAAGGCTGTATTTATTTGAAGATGATAGCCTCATAAAGAGTTACCCGATAGCTTCAGGCACGCAGAGTATGCCTTCCCCCATTGGCACATGGAAAATAACAAATAAGGGCAAATGGGGCAAAGGTTTTGGCGGGTATTGGATGGGGTTGAATGTAACTTGGGGAACTTATGGGATACATGGAACAACAAGAGAAGATTCCATTGGAAGTGCTGCCAGTCACGGGTGTATTAGAATGTACAGAAAGGATGCAAAAGAATTATATAATACTGTTCCGGAAGGCACTGTAGTTATAATAAGAAACGGAATTTTTGGTCCGTTTGGAACAGGGTTTAGAAATTTAGAGCCCGGAGACAGGGGCGCGGATGTATTGGTTGTTCAGCAAAGGCTTAAAGAACTGCAATATTTTAAGGGAAAAGTATCAGGAATATATGGAGAAGATTTAAAAAATGCCGTTCATAAGTTTCAGTCGGATAAAAACCTTGAAGTTAAAAACGCAATTACGCGAAAAGACTATAACGCTATGGGCTTCATAGAATTTGAATGATCCGTCTGTAATTATTAACTACAGTAAAACGGATTATTTGTAAATCGAGTCAGTTTTTTTGTTTTATATGTTCAAAATGCACATTTATGATACAAACCAGTAGACATTAGAATATCTGGCGTGTATCATATTATTATGTTCTGAAATATGCCCCGCTGACAATGGGATACCAAATTGATATTGCAACCCGATAACTTTAGTAAAAGACTAAAAGGTGTAGAAAACAAAGAATATACTATTGCTGTAAGATGAGGTGAGATTCATATGTTAAGTTTTGATGAGTTCTTCCAGGTTGAACACCCCAAAAAAACAAAAGTTAAATTTAATATGAATGCTGGGGATACGAACTATCCTGCGTGGGACTATTTAATTAAGGGCGAAGAAGACCCTAACTGGATTGGCATGAATGCTTATAAGACAAAGCAAGCAAACAATAATTTGAATCGTGCGGATTATGTGCTTGCTTTTGCTCAATATTATCCATATGGTTCCAATTATTATATTTTTGGTGGTATGTATAAAGTAGAAATGATTATGCCAGAGGTTTTTTATCAAACAGGATATAAATTGACCTTGATGGATGAGTTTGCCGATTATAGGAAACGATTGATAATAAGGCTTGAACACCCCATCGGAAGAGATGTTTATAATAAGCATTATTCCTCTGTGCAACGTGATTTTAACCCAGAGGTATACGAATTGGCACCATCTACAAAACTTGGTGCTTTTACTGGTTATAAAAATGTTTTACTAACTCACAAAGACTTACAGATCATTATTAATATGGAAGCCCCAGAATGGAAAACTGCACTTTCAAGCGTCAAGGGAGTCTATTGCATTACTGACAAGTCCAACGGCCAGCTTTACATTGGCTCTGCATCTGGTGACGGCGGAGGAATATGGCAAAGATGGTCAACTTACGCAGATGTGACAAACCTGACTGGCGGGAACAAAACCTTTGAAGAACTGAAAAATGCTGGGGCAGACCATATCATTGATAATTTCACATACTCCATCCTTGAAATCTTCGATATGAGAACTAAGAGAGAAGATATTAGACATAGAGAAGAATACTGGAAAAGAGTTTTTCAAACTGTTAAATACGGAATGAACAACACAAGGTAATTAAGTATGGCGGAAGTAATTATTGAAAATATAATATATTGCGAAACTTATAAGGATGCTATTAAAATTAGTAAAGCATTTGAGAATTTTCGTATTAATTTTATTTGCCTTGGTGGAAAACATAAAGTACAAGCAAAAAGGTTTATCAATAAAGTTAAAAGTCATTCAAATCCCTATCATGTATATGTTCGTTATTGTTTGAAGTATAAAGGGGAATTTCTTGAATATGGGTATATAGATGAAAGAACAATGAAGAAATATCCAAATATTGTAAAAGAATTGCAACAATCAACAAAAAACGATCGTTGGAAGATTGCTTCTAAATATCAAAATATTGAAGACAATTATTGCCGCGACATATACTATTATAATGATTTTTTAGATTTCCTTAATAATACACTAAAAAAATATTTAGATAGAATATATTTAACAGGTGTTATAGCTTTTGCAAATCAATATCGCAATACTATATTTACAATATATTTCGAGGAATGTGGAAAAACATTTGAAGTAACGCGAAACTATCTCTCTTTTGATAACGAGTGTTTAATAAAAGATGAAATTTTGTTGTATACAGAAGAATTCATTGCATTTCAAAAAGTATGGGAATGGATTGAAAATACTTATTGGTCAAATAAAGATAAAGATTTTTCTGAACCAAGAGTTCTTACTGCATTAAGTTATGTGTTAAATAGGTCTCCTTTTGAATGTTTGCTATACTCATTGATTGGTTTAGAAAGTGTTTTTACAAAAGACGAGCACCATGTTAAAGCTCAATTAAAATCAAATATTCCACTTGTCTTTGAGTTTATAAATGATAATGATATTGAAATGTTCTATAAAATGCGTTCCAATTTCGTTCATGGTGATATTATTTTTCCTAACTATTATGATAGAAAAATTATGAATTATAAAGAAATTAAATATTATAAACATGCCGAAAAAGCAGCCTGTTTATTGTTATTAACAATTAGACTTTTAGTTAGAAATGATGCTCTCAAAATTATATTTAATAGAGATGGAACCTTATATTATAAAAATGGAATAACCATCAATGAATATTTTGAAGATAATGATATGAATGAAGATGTCAATTAATATTGTGTCTATAGAATAAATAATTAGAGGTAAACACACATGAAAATATCAAAAAAAGACGCGCTTAAATGGTTTGAGTTTTTTTCGGTATTGCCCGAAGACGAGCAAATCAGCCCTATGCAAGAAGAAATTGTTTACTCTGTCTTTGCGCAAATCGAGGCGGCGGTTGATAACAGAAACAATATGTTAATGTCCAAAATTAAAGGCTTGAAAACATTAGATAACAGAACTTTTTATGTCGGCAATGAAAACAAATTCCCCGCAGGATGCCGCTCCTGCCTTACCGGCACAGGCTTAAGCGCTGTAAGAAAAACCAACAAATGCAACTTAGAGTGCAAGTTTTGCTATAATTACGGAGAACTTGATAACATCTCCCCCGTCGGCGAAGGCATGTGGGAAATAGGCGGCACAAAATTTTATGATAAAGATATCGACTTGCTTCTTTCCATACAGCAAAAACCTACAGGCATTTCCTATGTTTATTTAGAGCCGTTTATGGAAATCGAGAAATACTATCATGTTATAGAAAAATTCCATAATGCCAACATACATCAGCATTTATATACAAACGGCACTTTAGCAACTGAGCAGAACTTAAAAGCGTTAGGTCGTGCAGGTCTTGACGAGATACGCTTTAACTTAGGAGCTTCCAATTGCTCGGATAAAGTCATTAAAAATATCGCGACAGCGAAAAAATATATTAAAAGCGTAGGCATAGAAACCCCTATGACTCCCGAGTTTTACGAAGTGTTTTTTGCAAAAAAACAAGCTATACTAGATACAAAACTTGATTTTATAAATTGCGCGGAACTGCATTTAAACGAGAATAATATAAGCAATTATTACGGTGAGCCTATGTACATCACAAGACATGGCTATATATCCCCTGTTTGGAGCAGAGAATTAACCCTTAAATTTATGAAAACAGCAGACGAAGAAAACTGGGATTTTGCTGTTCATGACTGTTCAAATTATACAAAATTCGCGAGGGATTTAAATTTAAGCGCGAAAGAAAACAAATGGTTCGGCTCAAGCAATTACGCCTGTGAGTTTTCTGCTGTTCCGTACGAAGTGTTTTTGCCGATACTGCGTGACGATAATTTTAAGTTTTTAATTGAGGAAGAATTGCCTAATGAGTATAAGCCAGAAATGATGAACTATTAGTTTATCTTGGTATTGAATAATATGAATAATTTTAAAAAGATAACCATTATCGTATTAATAGCAATTTTAAGTTATGTTACATATGTAGCATACGATATATATTCATATGGCAATGTTGATGAGGCAACAAAAGCTGATGCCGCCATAATATTGGGAGCGGGCATATCGGGAAATGAGCCTTCTCCGGTGTTTAAAGAAAGAATTAATCATGGTATCTGGTTATATAAGAACGGATATGTTGGTAAATTGAT
The DNA here is from genome assembly GCA_002423395.1 of Eubacteriaceae bacterium UBA6119. Lineage (GTDB taxonomy): Bacteria > Bacillota > Clostridia > Eubacteriales > UBA1433 > UBA1433. Next base: position 566,042 of record DIVZ01000005.1, on the reverse strand, counting down.
TTTTACCGGTGGCAAGGGTCAAAACGAGAAAATTTCAGATTCAAGCGTAGCTAAAAAATATGCGATTGAAAATTCTGTACCCGGTGAAGATATCTTAATTGAGGAGTATTCTACAATAACTCAAGAAAATATATCTTTTGCCGCTCAGATTGTAAAAGAAAACAATTTCTCCAGTGTGATAATTGTAAGCGATCCGCTGCATATGAGGCGCGCAATGCTCATGGCTAAAGATTACGGACTTAATGCATACTCATCCCCCACTCCGACGACAAGATACATAACAGCAAAAAGTAAAACTATGTTTCTTGCACGAGAGGTGTTTTTTTACGTCGGTTATAAAATTTACAGATTGTTTACTAGTTTTTCGTAATTTTTTAATATTACACATATAACAGCATATTTATCTTTAATAATTAGTTCCCCCTTGAGAAGGAGAATAAAAATGAAAATAAACGTATATACTTTGAATTCTTTTGCTAAAACAAAAGCAGGCGGAAACCCGGCAGGCGTTGTTTTTAATGCGGATTCTTTGTCTGCGGATAAAATGAAAAAAATCGCTGCTGTTTTAGGATTCAGTGAAACCGCTTTTGTTATGAAATCAAACGCTGCGGATTTTAAAATAAGATTCTTTACGCCTAATGAAGAAGTGGATTTATGCGGTCATGCAACTATTGCGGCGTTTTATGCTATGGCGAGTTTGAAATTATTAAAACAAGGTAAATATACACAAGAAACTAAGGCGGGAATTCTCGGCGTTGAGATTTACGATGATAATTTTATTATGATGAATCAATCTCCGCCTATATTTTATGAAATTGCAGATAAAAATGAAATAGCAGATTCATTAAACATCCCCTCTTATCAACTTTCAGACAATTTGTTTCCTCAAGTTGTATCAACAGGGATTAAAGATATAATTGTCCCTGTAAAAAGCATAAAAATTCTTGACTCTATTAAACCGGATATGCAGAAAATAAAAAATATCAGCCAAAAGTACGATGCTGTCGGATATCATGTTTTTTCTTTGGAGTCCTTACATTCCGCAAACGCTTATTGCAGAAACTTTGCACCCTTATATGGCATACCTGAAGAATCCGCGACCGGAACGTCAAGCGGCGCGCTTGCCTGTTACCTTTACCGCTATGGAATAATTAAGGAGAACCACGCTTCAGACATTCTTTTTGAACAAGGTTATTCTATGAAAAGACCGTCTGAAATAAGGGTTTCTTTAACTGTCAATGAAAGTGATATTATCCAAGTCAAAGTTGGAGGCACAGCGATGAGTTTGACTTCAAAGGAAATAGAAATATAGCATTGGATAAAAAATAACAATGTTTATTGTTTAACCATGCAAAAAAATTTTTGAGGTGCATACATGTATTCCATAGGAAAATTATGCCGTGAATTTAATCTTTCAAGAAGCGCTTTGCTATATTACGAAAGCATTGGCTTGTTAACCGCTTCCGTGCGTACTGAAGCTAATTACAGGCAATATTCCGATGAGGATAAAAAACGTCTCAGTCAAATATGCTCTTTACGCGAAGCGGGAGTGCCGTTAAATGAAATAACAGATATTCTTAATACAGACGGCATAAACGAAAGCAGCATTTTAGAAAAACGCTTAAATGAACTGAACAAAGAGATAAGATATTTAAGGCTTCAACAGAAATTAATAATAGAAATGCTAAAGACAAAATGCTTAACTGATAAAAAAATGCCCATGGATAAGCAAACATTTATTTCAATACTTAAATCAACAGGTCTTGATGAAGAGGCTATGAACTGTTTTCATATTCAGTTTGAAAAAAACTCACCCGATTCTCATCAGTTCTTTTTAGAGTTTCTAGGAATATCTGATGAAGATATAAAACAAATACGCAAGCTCAGCAGATCTCAAGCGGAAAAAATATAATAATTATACTTGACCTGACTATAACTTTATAGTTTATGATGACTAATAAAGATAGAAAGGTTAAAAAAACATGATTAATAAAAATTTTACTTTGCTTTGGATTGGAAAAATAGTATCCCAATTAGGAGATAAATTTTACGCTATAGCGCTTGCGTGGTGGATTTTACAAAAGACAAATTCCCCTTCTATAATGGGATTTTTTTTATTGGCATCAGTTCTTCCGGGTATACTCATCGGCTTTTTTGCGGGAGCGCTTACCGACAGATACAACCGCAAAAACATTATTATTATCACTGATATAATTAGAGGTTTGCTGGTACTTGCGATATCTTTTTTATCAATATTAAATATGCTTGAAATATGGCATGTTTTTTTAATAGGCTTTTGTTTGTCTTTAGCTGCTGCTTTTTTTGACCCTGCCATTCAGGCAATTATTCCCCAAATAGTAGAAAAAGATAATTTAGTTAAAGCAAACGGTATGAGCCAAATGGTCGGCGGCGCATGCACCGTGGCAGGCCCTCTTCTCGGGGCAATTGCTGTCAGTATACTGGGGTTAGCATGGGTGTTTTTGGCGAACAGCATATCCTATTTTATTTCCGCGTTTCTCGCATGTTTTATAAAAGTAAATAAAATCTGTAAAAAAACCGAAAAAAACACAGGTATCTTCAAAGAAATCATGCAAGGCATAAGCTTTATTAAAACCCAGAAACAAATAACTTCAGTATTAATAATTATTGCCTTAGCGCATCTTTTTATAGGTAATTTAACGGTTTCTCTGCCATTTTTGGCAAAAGCTCTTTACGGAAACGGAGTGAATAATCTTGGTTACCTGCAAATGATGCTGGGAGTCGGATTGTTTGCAGGATCAATATTTATGAGTATTAAAAAGAAATCCTCCGCAAACATACTAACCCTGATTATATTTATCATGGCAGTTGGCTTTTGTTTTATTGCAATCAGCATCTCTCAGTACTTAAAAATAAATACCATATATATTTACATGTCACTACTTGCGGCTATAGGCTCCTGTATAGCATTCGCGTCTGTCTTCTGGCAGTCATTATTGCAATATTATACCCCTGAGCATATGAGAGGAAGAGTGTTCGGCATATCGACTATGGTTGCAAATTTTTCTATTCCCCTTGCTTACGGTGTATTTGGTTTACTGTTAAATTTAAGCTCTATTTCCAAATTAATGGCAGCAAGCGGTGTGTGTTTGTTGCTTTTATGCTTCTGTATATATTTACGAATTAGTAAAAATTACAAAGAAACGGCTTAATTTGAATAATTATAGACATTTTTGTAATATCCGTTATACTGTATCTAAATGCAGGTGGTAAATTTGAGAAAGAAGCTTATAGATTTATTAAATAAGGAATTTCAATTATACGGTATAGATGAATTTACTTATCCTATTTTTTATAATCTCCGTATCGGATTAAGATTCGAGCTTGGTATGGAAATTATAGAAGATGAAGATGAATATATTAACGAATCAGTTAGACGCGCGTGTAATATTTTTAATGATGTTTTTGCTGCCGACGATGACATATTGCTTGTAATTGATACAACACCTGACAAAGAACTTAAGCAAAAACTCTTAAATGCCATAATGCAACGAGTAAGAATCAAATTAAACGATAAAAAATTAAATAAAGCAAGTAATAAATGTGATACATATTTTTACCGTTATATATACTTTTTAAAAGGCAGAAATTTCCCTTCAACGTCTATTTTTAAGCGAATAGCTCAAAGTGATTTCGGCAAAGGCAAAAACTACTGCAATTCTGTCTATATTTTTAATTTGAGAATAAATGTGCTGTTCCATATGTACGATGACAGAGGGATAGATTTAATTGCAGCTGATAAAGATATTCTTAAACCGTTTTATAAAAAGCTCAATCATATGTTGCTAGATTATGATAGAACTAGAATGAGTAATTTATTTGAGAATTAATCATATAGCTTAATATTTAAATTTACATAACCATACTTATAATTTCAAATTGATTATTTATTATTACCATAATATTAGTCTTTAAATGTTGAAAGGAAATACAATATGTCAACCACCCCTGACTATATAGAATACGTATGCGAGCAGATAAGCGGCACAGGTAATATCAGATACAGAAAAATGTTCGGCGAATACGTGGTTTATGTAAATGAAAAACCCATATTGCTTGTATGCGATAATACGGTTTATGTAAAAATGCTTGACATTATCGCAGGTATTATGAAAGACGCCGAAAAAGGCTTCCCGTATCAAGGCGCAAAAGAACATTATATATTGGATATAGACGACTCGCAATTAAGCAGAGAAGTAATACACTTACTTGAGCCGCATATCTCAATTCCGAAACCTAAGAAGAAAAAATAAATCATGCTATGATATAAAGGCATATTTATTATGAAAATTAATATACAATATATATTCTCTTTTTTAATTTTACTTGCGACAGAAATATTAATCGCGCTTTTCGTGCACGATAAATTCATAAGACCTTACATAGGCGACGTTCTTGTTATTATTTTATTGTACTGTTTTATAAGAATCTTTTTTCGAAAAGTCAAATTCCTTCCCTATTATCTTTTTTTATTCGGCGTAATTGTCGAAATCTTACAGTATTTTAAAATTGTATATCTGCTTAATCTGCAAAACAATAAAATACTATCGATAATAATCGGCTCTTCTTTTGATATAAAAGATATACTATGCTATTTAGCGGCAATGATTATTTTGATTATATGGGAAAAGATTGAAAAAGCTAAATTTTCGGAGGTAGAATAATGTACTCAGATAAAGTGTTGTTTGTAATTGATATGCAGAAAGATTATGTAGGAATAAACAGCCGCTACAAATACGACTCAGTAGAACTTATAGCAAAAATAAATGAAAGAATTAAATTAGCACAGAAAAACAATGATTTGATAATTTATATTAAAAATAAAAAGATATTAAAAAACAGCGAACATATATCTGATTTTTCAGATGGTCTCTTAGTAGTCTCTGATTTTATTTTTAAAAAAGAAAAATCAAGTCTGATTTCCAATCCTTCAATTATGCAAATATTAAATAATAATAAAATAATTCAAGCAGAAATAATAGGAGTAGACGGAAACTGCTGTGTCGCATCAAGCGCGGCAGACGCCGTAAAAGCAGGGTTTAAAACAATTTTCCCGTGCGAATATATTGGAGTATTGAATAAAGAAAGATTTGTAAAAAAGAAGCAAATATTAAAAGATTTAGGCGTTGAAATAATTTATTAAAAAACCCGTAAGATATAAATCCGACAGAGCGTCTCACAAAAGAGAAGTTAGACAAATTCATTTAATTCAAGATATAAGATTAATTAGAGATTATTGATATATCGTAACTTTTAAAGCATAGGAGTATTTAATAATGACAAAGAAAGAAATGATAAAATTATTAAGCGAAAGTATTAATCCGAATAAAATATGCGGTGTATTTCTAAAATATGATTATTATTACAGTTACTATTTTCCTTTGAAAGTAAATAATAAGTTTTTTCTTGGCGCGAAAGAAGATGACTTTATATTAAATGGATATTCAATCAGACGAATTAGAGATATCGCTAAAGTAGAAATAAAAAACGATAAATGTCTTGAAATTAATATTCTGGAAGGAAACATTAATAATTTATATGTTCCTGAAATTAATATAACTAATTGGAAAGCAATCTTTACAAGTTTAAAGAACCTCGGCAAAAATATTATAATAGAAGATGAATCTCTTGTTGAAGATGAAGGGCAGTTTTTTTATTGGCAGCATTGAAAGTGTTCATTCAAATTTTGTTTATTTTAAACACTTTGATGCCGATGGGATTTGGAAGGAAGAATCTTATAAAATTCCATATTCAACAATAACATCTGTTACTTTCGGCTCAAGGTATGTGGATGTTTTCTCAAAGTATCTCTCAAATTAATCCATGACTTATTCGCAAAGCAAGCATAATTTATTCGTTTAATTACCAAAGTGCGGTTTTTTTAAAACAATTATTTAATAAATATTAATGACATAAACTATAAATGGGCGGACTTTTTAAAAGACGACAATAAGTCTACCAAAGAGAAACTCCTATACAGTAAAAAGTGACTGCATTCTTTGCAGTCATTTTGATTTTAATTAATATTAATGTTCATCCGCTTCCACTTCTGCTTTAGTTTTGTGTATTGTGCCCTTCGGATGCTGTGGTGGTGCGTATATGGAATATAATTTAAGCGGCTTATTGCCTGTATTTATTAAATTATGCCATGTGCCTGCAGGTATAATAATTGCGTAATTTTCATTCACTGCTCCCTGCAAATCAAGATTATCTTTACTGCATCCCATTTTAGCAAGACCCTGACCTTCTTCTATGCGTATAAACTGATCAAGGTTATCATGCATTTCCACTCCGATATCTTCTCCGACATTAATGCTCATTAACGTAAGCTGCAAATGATATCCTGTCCAGAATGCCAGACGAAAATAATCATTTTGTCTTGTTGCTTTATCAATATCAAATATTATCGGTTCAGGACCGTAATCTCTCATCCATGGCATAGCCATATTGCCTTTCGGCATATTTTCTTTATCCAAATTTTTCAATCCCTTCAAAAAAGCTGTTATATAATATACACTATGCGCCTTTGCTATGTGATGTTCATAAATATGCAAAACAGTATTGGTTTTGCTGATTACTGCAATTTAAATCTTTATATTAAAATCAAGTAATATTATTAATAAAATTTGGAAACATACGTAATATGATTAAAAATTTGGAGGTTTTTTATGTGGGAAGCTGGAATAAAAATAGATGAAATAAAAGAAATAAGAGTAAAAAGCAATGTGTATTTAGGCGTCGGGGCTATAACTAAAATTAACGACATTGCAAAAGAGCTTAAAGAAAAGAATATATGCAATGTGTTAATAGTCACAGGCAAAGGAGCTTATATAAAAACAGGAGCTTGGGACCATGTTCAGGCGGCTTTGAATATGTATGACATAAAATACGAATTATTTAATGAAGTAACTCCTAACCCTACTGTACAGCAGGTAGACCGCGCTGTTAAATTGGGAGCTGATATAAGCGCAGAAGCGGTTATCGCTATAGGCGGCGGCAGTGCTATTGATACCGGAAAAAGCGCGTCGATACTGCTTAAATATCCAGATAAAACAGCGGCGGACTTATATGAATTTAAATTTACGCCGTCAAAAGCCGTTCCTATAATTGTTATAAACTTAACCCATGGAACAGGCTCAGAAGCCAACAGATTCGCGGTTGTGAGCATACTCGAAAAAGAATACAAACCCGCTATTGCATACGATGTAATTTATCCTCTTTATTCAATAGATGACCCTTCTCTTATGACAAAACTTCCGTCTAAACAGACTGCGTATGTTTCAATTGACGCATTAAACCATATAATAGAAGCTTCCACATCCAAAGCCACAAATCCTTTCTCTATTGTTCTGGCAAAAGAAACCGTAAGGCTTATCGGTAAATATCTGCCAATTGCTCTTTCCAACCCCGAAGATCTTACTGCGCGGTATTTCCTATCTTACGCCTCAATGATTGCCGGCATTTGTTTTGATAACGGACTTTTGCATTTCACTCATGCGCTTGAGCATCCGCTCAGCGCCGTAAAACCCGACCTTGCGCACGGACTGGGACTGTCTATTATTCTGCCTGCAGTTATAAAACAGATTTATCCTTCAACAGCGCAAATACTCGCAGACGTGCTGTCACCCATACTTCCGGGTCTTAAAGCGGAAGCATATGAAGCGGAATATGTTTCTAAAGAGATTGAAAAATGGATCGCAAGGTTCGGAATTGTCACCAAGCTTCCCGATATTGGCATCACAAAAGAAGACGTGCCTAAACTTGTTGATTTGGCTTTTAACACTCCTAGCCTTGGTTTGCTTTTAAGCATGGCGCCTGTTAAAGCCGAAAGAAGTGTAGTAGAAGCAATATATAACGACTCAATTTAGCTTTACAAAAAATAATTGCCGCCATTAAGGCGGCTTATTTTTTTATAGAATTTAAATTACTTCTCCCACCAGCCGAAAGCCACTACCGACCTGTTTAATTTTTCACTTGTTGATTTTATATATACGGTATAGTTTCCGCATTCAGACTCGATAAATTTTCCGTCTTCTTCGGCAACTAATGTTGTATTGGGCGGAACTATTCTCTCATACACATTTATCCCGCTTTGAGGCGCCATAGTTGTGGACTCTAAATATCTTATTTCTACTCTGTTTTTAGGCCTCGGTTTTAAAGCGGTATTAGCCGGTGAAACTTTATCTGATACTATCCCCTTCTGCTCAAATTCGGCGTTAAGCCATATTTCTACTGTTAAATAATCTTCAGAAAAATTTGATATCGTGAAAACATTCGCGAATAAATTAATATTGGAATTATGCGGATTAAACAGTCCCGCCCAGGCGCTAAGTCCTCCGCCAGTATACAAGTTTTCGCTCTGCCCTACAAAGTATCTTCCCTGCGTTGATTCGTATAATGATACGGGTATGCTCACCGTCTCCAATAATTTCATATTTTTACCCTCAACGCCGTATACGCTTATTTCATTTGCCATTTTGTTATCCCCTGAAATATTTTTATCTAGAACTTACTTTATATAGTATTCGGAAAATTCATATAATGTTAATTGCGTTTTGATAACTTGTTGTTATATATTTTATATGTTTAGATAATTCTTGAAAATTATTGCTATACATAATATACTGGTTTTATGACAAATTTTTACAATAAATACTTAACAAAAGAAGGTGTATGCCGTGAACTGTGATGTACTGCTTATTAATCCCCTTGGAAGCAAATATGAAGATGCCGACGAACATTTAGGGCTCGGCTATATAGCGTCCTATGCCCGCGCTCATAATATAAGCGTTGCAATAATAGACGTTCCTCTAAACAGCTGGACTTTAAAACAGGCAGTTTCAGAAATTTCAAAATATTCGAGCAAATTAATAGGCATAAGCATTCCGTTTCAACAGTACGCCAAAGAAGCGCTTGAGCTGATTGGCGAGTTGAGATCTGCGGGTTTTACATGTCATATTACCGCAGGGGGTATTTTCCCCACCTTTGCGTATGAAGAGCTATTTGCTCTGTGTCCGCAAATTGATTCAATAATACTCGGCGAAGGTGAAATCACTTTTTATGAACTTGCAAAGAAGATACTTGAAAAAGAAGAATGGCGCGATGTTCACGGCTTATCATATGTAGAAAACGGCGAAGTAATAAAAACTCCGTTACGGCCGCTTACAGAAAATATTGATGATTTCCCCTATCCCGCAAGGGACAGCTTGCCGCTTGTTTTAAAAAGACAGCCCTCCGTTTCAATGCTGTCATCGCGCGGCTGTTATGGCGGATGTTCTTTCTGCAGCGTTGTACCGTTTTTTTCATCCTTCGGACCGCGCTGCAGAGTGCGAAGCACAGAAAATATAATTGATGAAATGCAAATGCTCATAAATACATACGGCGTACATAATATCATATTCAATGACGCGGAATTCGCGGGAGGAATAGCTATAAACCGCGCGCAGACTATTGAAATAGCACAGGAGATAATAAAAAGAAATTTCAATATACACTTCAGCATACAATGCAGAGTAAACGACATTGATATTGATACTTTTGAGATATTAAAGCAAGCAGGGCTCAGAAGAGTTTTCTTGGGCGTGGAATCAGGCTCTCAGGCAGTGCTTGACCGATTTAAAAAGGGCGTAACCGTGCAGGACAATATAGGCGCGATAGAAATACTTTCAAAACTCGACGTGTATGTATCAATGGGTTTTATTATGTTTGACGAGCAAACAACGTTTGAGGAAGTTTCGGAGAATATGGATTTTATAAAGCAAGTAAAATCACTTATGCCAAAAGGAAAGTTACAGGACGTATTCATTGCCACAAAAGCTCTGCCGCTTGCAGGCTCGGAAGTTGAACGCAAATTAAAACAATCGGGAAGATATGAAGGTAACTGCCTTGATTTTAATTATAAACTAAACGATCCTAACATGGAAAAGTTGTTCAACTCAATGATAAAGGTAAGTAAAGCAACTCAGCGCACAGGCGGTTTATTAAAGCATAAAAATAACTGGGATACCAATTGGATGATTTTAGATTAATGCTTAGAGTTTTATTATTGGCTAGATTTCATAAACCTGAATTTGCTGATTTTAGGGATATAGAAAATAAATAGTCATATGCCGCGCCTTAATAAGTTGAATTCCCGAAAACTGATTATTCATAAATTATCTGATATAATAATGTATATTTTTAAAGGAGAACAGATGCGCTTGACGGCATTAAATTAATATGAACAACAAAGAAAAACACATTCATTTCAATATGCGAAAAAAAGTAATAGCAAGCACAACACAACAAGGCTGGAGGGAAAGCCCTCACGTTTCATATATCTATGAAGCGGATGTGACAGATTTTTATGAAGAGTACAAGCGTCTTAATTCTTCCGGCAATTATCCCGCTCATATTTCATTGAACACTTTGTTGATGAGTGTTATCGTGGAAGGAATAAAAGCCGCTCCGCAGATAAACGCCCATATCCGCTATAACCCATTTCTTGTTTCAGGCAGGATTGCAATAAAAGAAGAAATAAATATAAATATGCCTTTTTTACTTGACGGCGGCGAAATGATAACAATAAACCTTCGCAATTTTGAAAGCAAAACCCTTGCTGAAATGACTGAATATATTAACCGCATTAATGATAAAATCAGCAACACCAATTCAGAGCTTGCGCTGTTGGACGTAGGTCTGCATGATACCGTAAAGCAGCTTAAACAACTCAGACTTCTTAAAGTAGCAGGACGTCTGACAGGTTTGATTATCAGCCGCAAAAATGCTTATAAATTCTTAAAATCAGAAAAACGGGCGCATTCGGCTATGGCGCACGATAAGAAGCTTGCAATAAATGATTTAAATCAGGGTACCATTACCGTATCAAATCTGGGTGCTGCCGTAAAGGGTACCAAAGGCTTTGTCGGTATACTCGATATTGTGCCTCCTCAGGTGTGCGTTGTCGGTATAGGCGCGATGCAGGAAAAACCGGGTGTGTATTATGCGGAGGATAAATCGCAGCAAATAGGAATACGTAAAATAATTCCGTTCACAATAGCTTTTGATCACCGCGCGCTTGACTTTGGCGATATCGCGCCGTTTATAAATAAGCTGGAAAGTATTTTTACTTCCCCGTCAGTTATTCATACTTGGTAACTTTATATGATTATTGATTTAAATAGGAGTTAAAACATGATTGTATTAAATAATATGGCATTTGATACTGGCGATATAATTTTAAATAATAAAATCCATGAATATATTAATGAACAATTGCTAAGTATTGTGGAATGTGAAATTCAGTTCTTAAAGGATGATGATTGGTCACAAGAATATTTAGAATGTTTTTTCCCGAGAACATTTTTAGAAGATAACCCTCAAAGAGCTAAACAAATTATTTTAGATTTATTTGATATGTTAAGTTCTAAAGCAGTTCGCCCATATATAAAACCTATTTATCAATATGCTTTGTTTAACATTATTCAAGCATATATAGATATTCAAAATAATTTAGATGATACTGATTGCGAAGAAATTAATAATGATTTAAAAAGCGAAATTATTACTACTATGACAAAAAATAATTTTGATATAGATGATATTAATTTATTAATTAATGTTCTAAATGATTTGAATGCTATATCAGAGTGCTTTTTTGAAGATTTTGATTTTGAACAAGAATTTGTTGATTTAGTAACTTCATCATATATAAGAGGAGAATGTTTAGATTATTTATTGGGAATTGATTTAAATAAATATGTTGATATTATGTCACGCGATCTTCGAGACACATATTTAAAAATGAGACAAAAATCTAATATAGATAATTTAACAGATAGTATAATTATAGAAATAAATAGTGCTATTCAACAAATTCAAAATCGCGCCATTGAGTACTGTACTTTACAAGAATCTCAAATAAGTGATAAAATTGAAGAAATGCTGAAAAGAGTATTATATACAAATGATAAAATTGAAGTTACGCGTGAAGCCCCGATGGGTTTATCATTAATTACACTAGGTGAAGCAGATATTTATCTATATAGACAAGTAAATGGTTTTGAAAATATAGCAATTATCGAGAATAAATTATTTAATAAAAATTTTAATGAAATGGGACAATTATTTGGTTACTTAAATCATACATTTAAATTTGGTGTGACCATAACCATCAATAAGTACCGTAGTATTGAATATGTTGAAAATGGCATTATAAATGCTTTAGAAAGTTATCAAGAAAAAGGTATTAATATAACTAATATATACAAATCTGATATTTATAATAATTTAATCATAAGCAATCATACATTACCTGAAAGACCACTTTTAAAAATGCCTGTATATCATTTTATACTAAATTTAAATGTATCTGATAGAAAAAAAGTGGCAAAAACTTCCCGAAAATTACAAAGTAAAAACATCCCTCTTTAACCACTACATTAAGAATATATTGCTCAAATTAAACAAAATTTCTCAAGTTGACATCAAAAATTAACTTATTAAACAGGAGCAATAAGCATTGAACCATCAAAAAAGAATTAAAGCGGAACCTTTTGATATTATGCAATATTTTTACCGTGAGGTTCACGATCCGCTTATACACTGTCTTATGCAATTTTCCGCTCCTATAGAAGAAAAGACATTAATAAAAGCCGTTACATGTTCTCTTAACGCTATACCTTTAATCGGCTGTTGCTTTGACGACTCCTCCCGCCGCCCAAGCTGGATAAAGCAGAATTTCAAATGAGAAGATATTGTCCATGTAGTAAATGCGGAACCAAATGAAATAAAGCAATGCGAGCGTCTCCTTATTTCAACTATCGATATATATAATGAGCCGCAGCTAAAAATGTTCTTGATAAAAACCGATAACGGCTGCGATAAAATGTGTTTGATAATAAACCATATGGTATGCGATGGGGCTGGATTAAAAGAATATTTGTATTTACTTGCAGACATTTATGCACATCTTGAAAATGACATTGATTATAAAATACAGCTTATTGTAACTCAAGAAGCATAAATTCGCTTTTTAAAAATATAAATTTTTTAGGTAAAATTAATCTGATGTTTTCAAAATATCACTTCCCTGTTCAGGTTTTTAAAGATAATATTCCGATAAGCAGAGTTGAAAGAAAACCTTTTTTTGTCTTACATGTCATTATTAAAGAAGATTTTAATAAAATTATATTATTTTCAAAACAAATGAATGTGACAATTAATGATATTATCTTAACTTCATATATCAGATTTTTGCATAAACATACTAAAACAAACAGAATAGTTATGCCCTGTCCTGTTGACTTGCGAAAGTATTTATCTATAAATCAAAAGCACGGTATATGCAATTTAACGGGCAATTATTACTGTGATGTAAGTATAAAAAAAGAAGATACCTTTTGCGACACTCTTTATAAAATTTCAGAGCAGATAAAAACCCAAAAGAAAAATAATAAATGCCTAAAACCGCTTATTAATTTGCAGCTTGCTTTTAAAATTCTTTCGTTTAGATATTTAAAAAAGCAACTTTTATAACTACTTTACAATTCCTGTAATATCATATTCAAATTTAGGCGTTTTAGATAAAAATTTATTAAACTTCGGCTCTGTTGCTGTCGATAAAATTTTTCTTACCGGCGCTATAAAAAACAAGCCCTATTTCCAACTAACGGTTTCAACTTATGATAATAACTGCGTACTCAGCTGTAACCGATACGGAACACCATTTGACAAATATCTTATTAAAAGCTACTTAAAAGAATTAAAAGATGATATATTAGTTAATTGTATATTTTAGTAACCGTATAAGGAGGATCCGATGACAAAAACAAGAAAACGAATATTAATAATTTTACTTTTTATTCTTATACTTTTTTCTTGCTTGCTTATTTTATTCAATTTATCAAAATCAAGAACCTTTCAGTTTTTCGGAGAAATTGTAAGTTCCATTCCCAATAACGATAAAAAAATCGCTCTCACTTTTGATGACGGTCCCACAGAAAATACATCAATAATTTTAGGCAAACTCGATGAACTGAATATAAAAGCTACTTTTTTCCTTTGCGGAATAGGAATTGAGCAAAGACCTGATGATATGAAGTTGATAGTTGATTCAGGCAATGCAGTCGGCAACCATTCGTATTCGCATACCAGAATGATTGCAAAATCATACGGTTTTATAAAACAGGAAGTAGATAAAACCAACAGTCTGATAATTAACAGCGGTTATACCGATACAATATTTTTCAGACCTCCGTACGGCAAAAAACTCTTTTTCCTGCCCTACTATTTAAGTAAAAAAGATACTGTAACTATTATGTGGAGCATGGAGCCAGAAACAGTGCTCGGTTTTGACGCCACGGCTGAAGAAATAGCGCAGTTCGTAATTGACAATGTAAAAAGCGGCAGTATTATTCTTCTTCATCCCATGTATAATCCAGATAATGTATTGCCCGCTCTTGATATTATAGTACCCGAGCTGAAAAAACAGGGATATACATTCTGCACAATACCGCAGCTTTATAAAGAATATAAATAATTCATAGGAGGATTTATGAACTCACTAAATGATTGTATCAAAGAATACACCGACCAGCTAAAAAACGGCCATATCCAAAAGGCCTACAGGGGCATTATGACTTTTATGTCCGAATTAAAGTCGTACCTTGAAAACAAATACCCGCAATACATCTCCAGCGCTTTATATTTCGGCTATATGGATATGACTTATTTCGCTTTCACGCCGCAAGAATTAAAAGACATGAAACTTAAAATTGCTGTTGTATATCTGCATGAAGAAAACCGCTTTGAGCTGTGGCTAGCGGCAAATAACCGCGGCATTCAGGCAGATTATATAAAACTGTTAGGCGGCAAAAACATCGGTTCGTATACTCTGTCGCAAGTTTCACCCGGAATAGATTCTATTATTGAATATATAATTGTTAAAGAGCCTGATTTTGATAATTTTGATATTTTGAAGAAACAAATTGAAGAAAATACTATAAAATTTGCCTGCGAGATTATTTCTATATTGAAATAATCTTTTTTTTAATTATCATTAAGTTAATAGGATTTTAAAAGAAAGAAGGATATATTATGGAGAATTTATATGTTGATTTCACCCTTATAAATCAGAAAGTTGGCTTTAACGTAGTTTCACGTACTAATCCGAAATATCCCGTCAAAATGGATTTCGTACCGCCTATAGGAGACAACGACGGACTTGCGGGACTTGAAGCTCTTATAATAAGCTTCTGCGGGTGCGTAAGCACAGCAGTTGTGGCTCTGCTTAAAAGAAGCGGAAAAAACATAATATCATACGAAGGCACCGCAACAGGCATAAGGCGTGAAAATCCCCTTTCACTTGAAAAGATAATTTTCGAAGTGCGCGTAAAATCGGATAACATCACCCCTGAAGATATGGATAAAATTATTGCGGTTGCGGCAAACATATCCCCCGTATGGCTTGCCATTAAAAATAACGTTGAAGTAGCCTGCGAATATAAAATACTTAGCTGACCGATTTCAATACATATGATATCAAGAACCTGGCACGGTATTGTGCCTATAGAAAACAAAGACACGTTTTATAAATACGAATATGAAACCGGCGTAAAAGACGCACTAGCGACTAAGGGAAACAGAGGGGCATACTTAAGCGTTGTCCCTCAAGGCTCTTACGCCCATTTCTTTTTATGCACCTTATGGGACGATATGGCTGCCGTAAAATTGTATGCTGGCGAGAATCCCACGCTTGCCGTTACATATCCCCAAGACGAAAAGTACGGTCTTATTTCTGACCCGATAGTAATTATGCAAAAAGTAAATGACAATAAAAATCCTTTTTTATAAAAATTAGCGAGGAGAAGATATTATTAATTTACTGTCAGGGAACACTAAAAAAATTTGGGAAATTGCGAAATCATAGCAACATAATACATTATGAATATTTTCGTTTATGAAGACTTAATGTTATTACCGTCTCATTACTCAAATCATTATGATATAAGTTATTGTATATTATTTAAATAAGTGCACTAAGGAACTGATTTATGTATTATCAGGACTGGCTTATGAGCCAAATTGAAGGCATGATAAAAATGATTATGCGGATGTTTTTTAAAAAAGACATACCGTCATATGAGATTGTTAATGAATTAAACAAAACAGACACAGACAAATTATATAGTGAAATAGATACTCTGCTTAAATTAAACAAAATTAATGAAGCGGAAAATCTGCTGTTTGAGAAAATAAATACTGATGATATAAATTACTTAAAAATTGCCCTTGAATTTTACAGCCGATTAAATAGTTTGGGCGATGAGCAGCTTCAAACCGGCGGCTTTTCAAGAGATGAAATAAAAAGCGGACTTGATGATATAGTCGCAAGCTTTGGTATAAATATAATGGGATAAAAATTTTATCGGATTATATATAATTTTGTTATATTTATATTGGAACATTGACCATTATAATATATAATTAATTAAATAAATCTTTATACTATTAATTGTTTTAAGAGCAGCAAGTATATCATAAAATTTATTGTATAGTGTAAAAATAAACAATATAGATACACACCAGGAGAAAAACACAATTTGAAACAGTATAAAGTCGGCATACTTTTATTTAACGAGGTTGAGGTTCTGGATTTTGCGGGACCTTATGAAGTGTTTTCGATAGCAACTGACACCGACGCAGGCGATAAGCCTTTTATCGTAAATACGGTATCGCAGACAGGCGGTATCATAACTGCGCGCGGAGGGCTGAAAATATTATCTGATTATTCGTTTAATAACTCGCCTTGCTTTGATATTCTTATAGTACCCGGCGGATACGGCGCCGAACATATTGAAATACATAATAATATTCTTATGCATTGGATTAAGACATAGGCTGAAAATGCAGAAATTGTTGCATCCGTTTGTACGGGCGCATTTTTATTGGCTCAGTCAGGTCTTTTGGATAATAAAAAAGCCGTTACGCACTGGATGGATACAGACAGACTTCAACGCGAGTATAATAAAATTACCGTTTTGCAAGGTGAAAAATACGTTGATGAAACTACGGTGATCACATCGGCAGGCATCAGCTCAGGCATTGATATGTGCCTGCATATTGTCTCAAAATTATTAAATCCCGACGCGGCTGAAACTGCCGCTAAAAGAATGGAATACAATTTTAATAATGAACTGATTTTAAATTTGCATAAATAAAACAATCAGCTATCTTTAATTCAATTAAGTGCTGGAAAAGAGGTGAACTAAATGGATAAAGAAGCAGAAAATAAGATTGAAACACAAAATAATAATGAAATAATAGAAGACATAACTTCGCAAAAACCTAAAAAGTCAACGAAACAGCCAGTAAAAAAGGCAACAAGCAAAAAATCAGATTCACAATCTAAAAACACAAATAAAACAGGCACATCATCTCAAGGCAAAAAAAGCGTAAAAAAAGCGGATGAAACGCAAGAAACTGAAATTAAAAAAACAGCTTCAAAAAATTCAATCGCTAAACCTAAAACTAACGCTGCTGTCAAAAAGACAACTGCAAAAAAAGAGCCGCTTAATTCCCCATCTGAGGATGTTGTTATTGATAACGATGATCAAGTTATAAAAACAGATGATATTAAAACATCTGAAGAAGTTTCTGTTTCTGGTAAAGAAGTAAAACCGAAACCCAAAACTATAAAAAAAGCGTCTCCGAAGAAAAAACAAGTTACTGATGATAAAAAATCAGTCGTAAAAGATGAAACAGTCGCTAATGAGGCTGTTTTGCCTGCAGATGTTTTAGAGCCTTTAATAACGTCCGAAGCGCCTGATATTGAAGTAATGACGGAGCCAGATGAAAAAAAACATCAAAACGAACAAACAATAACCATCAGTGACATATCTGACGGCTATGTATTTGCTGATGAAAGCAAGTTGGAGTTGCATGAACAGGAAGAGTCTTCCGGCGAGGCGGCAGTAATTGCGCAAACTGCAATAAGTCAGGAGGCAATGCTTCCAAATAATGCCACTGTTTTTGTTCCGCAGGCAGAAGAGAAAAAGTCAATATTTGACGCTGTTCGGCAAGCGAAAAATTTATTAATTTACGGAATTATTACTTTATTCTTAATCGCCGTATATTTAGGTTTTGCGCAGTATTTTAAAACACATTTTTACTTAGGCACAACAATAAACGGTATAAGTATTGCCGGTCTTTCATTAGAAGACGCCAATATCAAGCTTAATACCGCCTTGCAAAATTACACGCTGACTATTATTGAGCGAGGAGATTTAAGTGAGCAGATCAAAGCACAGGATATATCCCTGTCCTACAATTCACTAAACGATTTACAGACTTATATTGACGCTCAAAACGGTTTTGATTGGGTTGGCGCTGTATTTTCAAAAAATAGTAAGAAGACAATTGCAATGTCTTACGATACAGCTCAATTAAACCGGCAGATTAATAATCTTTCATGCCTTAAGCCCGAAAATATAATAAAACCTAAGAACCCCAGTTTTAACTATGTTAATGGAAGCTATGAAATTGTGCCGGAAAACATAGGCAACGAAATAATCATGGATACCCTATATTCGTCGGCCGCTGATTCTGTAAGCATTATGAATACAAGTCTTGATCTACAAAAGGCTGAGTGTTACACAAAACCCTCATATACTGCCAGTTCTCAAAAAACTGTAGACACCCAAAATTTGCTCAATACATACGCATCTGTTAATATAACATATATTATCGGTACTGAGCAGATAATTATCAATTCTGCGCAAATATGCGCCTGGATGTCTGTAGATAATGAATTAAACATATTATTTAATAAAAATAAAATTCAGAGTTTTGTCAATAATCTTGAAGATATAAGCTCTAGCATAACTTACAAAAGAAACTTTAAAACCACATCAGGTGACATAGTTACAATAACCGGCGGCAATTACGGAAGATATATGTCTTTTGCCAAAGAAAATGATTTTATTATCAGTACAATAAAATCAGGCGTATCTGCAACACGGGATTTTAATGAAATAGGAAATACATACGTTGAGATATCTTTATCAAAACAGCATATTTGGTATTATAAAAACGGTACATTAATTATCGATGGCAGTATAGTTACCGGCAGTGTTAAAAATCATACTCAAACAAGAAAAGGCGCGTTTTATTTAAGATCAAAATCTCGAAACACTACGCTTGTTGGAGATGATTATGAAGTAGATGTTTCCTATTGGATGCCTTTTGACAGAGGAATAGGACTTCATGACGCTCCTTGGCGCAGTTATTTCGGAGGTTCAATTTACCGTTATAACGGCTCCCACGGATGTGTTAATTTACCCTATTATGTTGCTAAAAATATATATAACAACATTTCGGTAGGCACTCCAGTTGTAGTTTATTAAATCAGATATATAAAAACCTTTTGATTTAAAATCAGAAGGTTTTTATTTTTTTGTAAAATTTATTTATTTTATATTGCATTTATATTTTTTATATGTATAATAAAATATATAAATCATACTTAGTATGATTTAATATTAATTATTACTTAGGAATAATTTTATGAATCAAAAATATTATGAGATATTTGAACAGAATAATTTAAGAGCCTCTCATCAGAGATTTATTATTTTTAATTATCTTGCAAATAATTTTTGCCATCCGACTGCGGATATGGTTTTATCTGAAATAAAAAACGAACTTCCCACCCTATCAAAATCTACGATATACAAGACTTTAAATGCTTTTGTAAAAGCCGGTATTCTGCGTGAAATCACGATAGAAGACAATGAAATAAGATACGAATATAATGTTTCAGATCACGGTCATTTTAAATGCGAAAAATGCGGCGCGATATATGACTTTGACATAGACATAAATAACTTAAATTTTAAAGATTTAAACGGCTTTAAAATAAATGATAAAAACGTCTATTTTAAAGGATTATGCAAAAATTGCATTGAAAATAAACATTAAAATAAAGCTAAAACAGCTTTTAAATATAAAAATTTATATTTCAAAAGGAGAAGATTAATATGAAAAAATTTGTATGTTCAGTATGCGGTTACGTTTATGAAGGAGACATGGCTCCAGCTGCCTGCCCCCAGTGCAAAGCGCCCTCTAATAAATTTACAGAACAATCGGGTGAAATGACTTGGGTAGCAGAACACGTACTCGGAGTTGCCAAAGGCGCAAGCGATGATATAATATCAGATTTAAGAGCGCATTTTATGGGGGAATGCACAGAAGTTGGAATGTATCTTGCAATGGCAAGAGTTGCTCATAGAGAAGGTTATCCCGAAATAGGCATCTATTATGAAAAAGCGGCATTCGAAGAAGCGGAACACGCCGCAAAATTTGCAGAACTCTTAGGAGAAGTCGTAACAGATTCCACTAAGAAAAACCTTCAAATGCGCGTTGAAGCCGAATGCGGCGCAACCGCAGGCAAAACCGACATAGCGAAAAGAGCAAAAGCTGCAAATCTTGACGCTATACACGATACAGTTCACGAAATGGCAAGAGACGAAGCAAGACACGGTAAAGCTTTTAAAGGATTACTAGACAGATATTTTAAATAAAATATATTTATAAAAAAGAATAAGGCTTTAAACTTTATTCTTTTTTTATTTTAAGACGTAAAAAGCCTGCTGAATATTAAAATAATATAAGTGTCAAGACAAAAGCATTGACACTTATATTATTTTAATGTAAAATTTTAAATTGTAATTAATCGCAGAAATTATTTATAACTATTTTTATATTTTCCTGCCAATAATAATATGGCAGAGAGGAGTATTACATGAACATATCAAAACGTATAGACAAACTCCCATTTACACCGTTGCTTTTCAGAGTTCTTCTTCTCACAGGTATCGGCTGGATGTTTGACGCAATGGACCAAGGCATGGTATCGGGCGTAATGGCGGCAATCGGAAAAGACTGGGCATTATCAACTTCCCAGCTAGGACTTATAGGAAGCATAGGCATGCTTGGTATGGGGCTGGGAGCAGCTCTTTCAGGCATGGCTGCAGACAAATGGGGACGCAGAACAGTTATTACGGCCACTCTCATAATATACGGCGTTGCAAGTATACTTTCGGGATTTGCAAACAGCTTTTATACGCTTTTAATTTTACGGTTTTTAACCGGTTTCGGTTTGGGCGGAGAACTTCCCGCAGCTTCTACTCTAGTAAGCGAATATTCTCCGACAAAAATAAGAGGACGCAACGTAATTATATTGGAAAGTTTCTGGGCATGGGGCTGGATTCTCGCAGCGCTTGTCGCTTATTTGCTTATACCGCAGTACGGCTGGAGAACAGCGTTCTTTGTAGGCGGCATCCCTGCTTTATTTGCGGCAGTGCTTCGTTTTGCGGTTCCGGAATCACCGCGATATCTGGAAATTAAAGGCAAACATTCCCAAGCTGACGCTCTTGTTAAAATAATGGAAGCTCAGGCAGGAGTGGAAAGCTCAGATATTAAAGATACCGCAGATACACTGGTATCAAATGTAAAAGTAACAATAAAAGACTTATGGACAAGAAAGTTCATAAAAACTACAATAGTCCTTTGGATTATATGGTTCGGTATAAATTTTGGATACTACGGTTTTGTTCTGTGGACTCCTACTCTTTTAGTCGCTAAAGGTTTCGCTTTAGTAAAAAGCTTTCAGTTCACTTTAATAATGTGCTTGGCTCAACTTCCAGGTTATTTCAGCGCGGCTTACCTTGTTGAAAAAATAGGGCGCAAAAAAGTGCTTTCCATTTACTTTTTGGGTACAGCCGTTGCGGCTTGGCTTTTTGGTCATGCGGCAACAACTTCAGCAGTTTTAACATACGGCTCTCTGCTTTACTTTTTCAGTTTAGGAGCTTGGGGCTGCGTTTACGCATATACTCCCGAAGTTTACCCTACTGCTCTGCGCGCAAGCGGCGCAGGCTGGGCTGCGGCATTCGGACGCTTCGGCGCTTTCATTGCACCGTTTATTGTTCCGGTAATTTATAAGCTTTACGGCGGAATAAACGGATTTATCTACGTGTTCGCTCTTCTTGCCGGAGTATTTGCTGCAGTAGCGGTAGTAGTAGGCATATTCGGAAAAGAAACAATGGGCAAAACGCTTGAAGAGATAAGCGAAATTAAAGAATAAAACGAGAGACGATTATTTATTATATATAATCAGATATTTATTATGCAAAAACCGCAATTTAATTGCGGTTTTTTGTTACCTAATTAATTTATATACAAAATTATCCTTGAAATAAATGTTAAAGGTTTTATATAATCAATAAAGTAAATATAAATTAATATTAACTAAATTCTACGGAGAAAATAATGACTGAAAATTTTGAACTTGACAAATATTTAAATGACGGCATTGAAGATATTTTAAGGGATATGAAAAAAATCGCCCTTTATAATCCTTCGATGAGCGTTTTTATGATAAAATTCGCCCTCGCTTGCAAAAAAGCAGAAAATAAGCGCAGACAGGCAGACTTAAAAGGCGAGCATATTCCTCCATTTCTTATAGCAAGCATATCAAGCGCGTGCAATCTCCGCTGCAAAGGATGCTATGCAAGGCAAAACAACATATGCGCGGATGATAAGTCGGCTAATGAACTTACAGACAGCGAATGGATAAGCATTTTTAAGCAGGCCGCAAAACTAGGCGTCTCGTTTATACTTCTTGCGGGCGGGGAGCCTCTTATGCGGCGCAGTCTTATAACGTCAGCCGGCAGAATTAAAGATATACTCTTCCCCGTCTTTACAAACGGCACGCTTATTGACAGCGAATATATACATGTGTTTTCAAAAAACCGTAACCTTGTTCCTATTGTAAGCATTGAAGGCGGCGAGGACGCAACAGACGAAAGACGCGGTGAGGGCGTTTATGAAAAACTGCTTACCGCAATGGATGAACTGAAAAGAAACGATATTATATTCGGCTCATCCATTACCGTTACAAGCAAAAATATTGAGCAAACGGCGTCTGATGTTTTTTTGGATGAAATATACTCAAAAGGATGCAGGGTTATATTCTATATAGAATACGTGCCTACTGACGCAAGCACAAAAAATTTGGCAATAGATGATGAGCAAAGAATGTTCCTTGAAGACAGGCTTGTTGCTTTAAGAGAAAAATTTGCCGATATATTGTTTGTCTCTTTTCCCGGCGACGAAAAACTTTCGGGAGGCTGTCTTGCGGCAGGCAGAGGTTTTATACATATCAGTTCGACAGGTGACGCGGAACCATGCCCTTTCTCACCGTATTCAGACACGAACTTGAGAAACATCACGCTTAAAAAAGCGATGCTCTCCCCTCTTTTTAATAAAATTCGTTCTACAGACGTATTAACTCAGGAACACACAGGCGGATGCGTTTTGTTTGAGCATGACGATATTGTGCGTTCGCTAATAGAGAAAAAAGAATAGATTTAGTTTTAATTCGGAGTAAAAATGCAGAAAATTGATTTAAAAAATTACGGACTTACACCTCGCTTTGAGCAAGAAGCATCAATGTATGAAAATATGTATATCGCAAGAGTAATGCAGCAGCACAGAGACATTTACAACGTAATCTGCACAGGCGGTGAAATTTTAGCATCCGTTTCGGGAAAATTTTCTTACGATGCAAAAGACAATACCCACTACCCTGTTGTAGGCGACTGGGTTATTATTGACAGAGAAGATAACAACTCGGGAAATGCTGTCATACACCATGTCCTTACCCGCAGAAGCGTATTTGAACGCAAAGCTGCAGGCACTTCAAACGAGGCGCAGATAATAGCGTCAAATATTGATACCGTATTTATATGCATGTCTCTAAACTTAAATTTCAACCTTCGCAGAGTTGAAAGGTATTTATCTGTTGCATTTAACAGCATGGCAGAGCCGGTAATTGTGCTAACAAAAGCTGATTTGTGCGATGACATTGCCTCAAAATTATCGGAAATCTCATCCGTCAGCGCAGGCGCTGACGTTATAGTGTGCTCGAGTATTTCAGATGACGGCTACAGTGAAGTTCTGAAATATATAACGCAAGGCAAAACTATAGCGTTTATAGGCTCATCGGGAGTAGGCAAATCTACTCTTATTAACAGGCTTATGGGCGCAGATATTCTGGTGACAAAACAGACAGGCAATGACGACAAAGGCGCTCACACAACCACGCGCAGACAGATGATAGCCCTGCCCGGCGGAGGCATTGTTATAGACACTCCCGGTATGCGTGAGCTGGGGCTTGAATCGGCGGATTTATCGCGCACTTTTGAAGATATTGAGCAGCTCGCTCAGATGTGCAGATTTAAAGATTGCACTCACGATAAAGAACCTGGCTGCGCCGTAAAGCAAGCCATAGAGTCAGGTCAGTTATCGCAAAAACGCTTTGACAGCTATAAAAAGCTTCAAAGCGAAATAAGCTATGAAGGGCTTAACTCCCGCCAGCTTGAAAATGAAAAAATAAAAAAAATGTTCGGAAGCAAATCTGAAATGAAACAGCTGATGAAACAAGCGAAAAATAAAAATAAATATTAAAACGATAAATACCGTTTAAACAGATAAATCGGTATTTTTTTATGGCAGACATATATTGACAATGTGTTTTATAATATTTAATTTTATTTTGTTGGATATAATATTTATTGTCTGCTATTCCGATATATCGCAGCAGTCAATGAGGAGGGATTAATATGGATATTAAACAATATGATCCTTTGAAAGACAACGAAAAACTTCATGACGGAAAAAATTCAAAAGCCAAAGAAACAGATAATAAAAATCAGAAGATTATTAAAGATTATAAAGAAGAAGGCAAATTGAACCCGCATAACGCCCATATCGGTAATAACAGACAATGCTGATTAAAATCCGCTCCGATGCTTTGCGTCGGAGCGTACATAAAGTAATATCCGTTAAAATAGGTTAGAATATAAAAAAAATTTAACTATTTTCTAAAATTTTTGCTGTGCTTTGTGTGATTTTGTAATACCTCCTTTGCTGACCATTCTTGGCATCAAGCTCAAGCAATGATTTGCTTAATAATTTATCTGCTCGTTTATTTACTAGTTGCCAACTACAATCTAGTTCTTGTGATATTTCATTTGCACTATATGAATTATCTTTATTTCTATTTAAAAAATCTAGTATTTTGTATTCAATATCATCATCTAATCTTATATTATTTGATTCATATGATTTAATTTTGTCAAGAATCGCTTTATTAGAAACTTCAACATGACAAGTTGAAAATATTCTTTGTTTAATACACTCTGGGCAATTCATTCCATATTTTTCTAATTCTTGTAGGAATTCAAAAGGAAATTCATGACCATTATCGCAGATAATCACTTGACTATTATTGAAATGTTCTTTAATAAGTGCGTTAAAAATAAAACGATGATCATTATAATATTTTCTTAAATATGTATCTTTTGGTCTTCCAAAAGATAAATTATGTTTACGACAAAATCCATAATCAATTGAATACAAAGTTGAAGGAATATTACATTTATCGTTTAATTTATTATAGGTAGTAATGTATCCATTAAGTTCCAATGAATCTAGCAAATTTGACAACTGATTTGCTACAAAAAAATGGCTAGTTGGTGGTGAAGGTATTTTAAACTTTTTAGCTGTTGACTTTGAAATAAGTGATTTATTTTCCACTTGCTTATTTATAATTTTTTCTATTAGCTCTTTTTGGTTTTCGATAGATGCCATATCATTAAACGACCTTAAGACATATTTATTAGATTCAAAATATTTTTGAATGACTTCTTCAAAATATCTTAATGCACCTGATGATATTGCGGCTGATGTAATTTTTTTTCCATAGACTAAATGTGTCTCATAGCAATAAGATAAAATATAACCTATCTTTCGCGGATTATTAATTGATACTTCGAAAAGCAAATCCCACAATTCATCTTCAGTTATATCAAAATAATCTTTAATTGCCTTTCCATGAAGATAAACTTTAAATCTATTTGCTATTAAACGTTTAATATAATCAGTTGCTATTTCTTCCATCCTAGAAATATCTTTATAAGTATATAGAGCACTATAAAAATCTAAGTTTATTTCATCATATTTTTGATTATCTAATTTACCTGAATAAAATCTGTTTGGATAAGTAGCGATTTTAAATTTAATAAAGTCTTCTGACAAATTATTTAAAGGAGCAACAAACCAATCCATAAATAATTTTTGGGCAATTTCATCAATTTCAGAATAATCATCTAAATAAATATATATATATTTTAAGCCTGTTACTTTTCTAATCTCTAAAAAATTATCAATCAAACAATTTTTAATATCAAGATATTTTAAAATAGTTGAATCAAATTCTTTTTTAAATTTTTCGAAATTATTATCGGAGCTATTAATCCCTAAAGCCGGATTTGCAGATAGTCTTACACTTAATTTATCAGTATTATTAGAACCAGATTCTATTGATGTTCTTATTGATGTGCATAAAGATAAATCAATTTCTTTAAACACTTCATCAGTAGAATCAGTAATTTTTTTCAATACTGAATTTATTAAATCTTCTTTGCCTAAAAAATAATGTGCAGTTTTTGTTAATATATCGGAGTTATCTACTAAATCTTTAATGCATTTCTTGGTTTTATTTATCACTTCTTTAAGAAAATTTTTGTAAATAAAATACTTAACTATTTCTCCTTCTAAATGTGGCGTGATTAGTGTATTATCAGAAATTAACGAAGGCGTTGCACTGTCATACAATGTTTTTACGTCAATATAAATACCTATTACATTTTTAATATCTTTTATATCTTTAATTGATTTCTGAATTATTGTAGATTTCCCTGTCCCTTTCCTTCCAATTAAAATTGAAGTGCGCGGAAGATTAAATTTTGTTATTATACTATTATTAGGAAGCAAATCTGTATAAACGTCATTAATTATATTTGTATCATCAATTTCTATCTCTGCTTTTCTTACAAGTTTTAAAGATTCAGCAAATTCTAAAAAATTCGGCACATTAATATTATCAAATTTCACTTATCTACCTCACATTTAATTTTATCTAAATAATATAACATAAATATTTTATATATACAATATTTCATAATTAAATATTAGTTGTATAAATATAAACCTAATTTTGTCTATTTAAAATAACACAATTTAGCCCAATTCTTTTATATCAAAAAAAAAGCGCCGCTATCAAACGGCGCTAAATACGTACTATTTCAAAATGTTGGAAGCTATTAATTTATCAAGCTTTCTTATGTCTATGCCTTTGTTAAGTTTCACTTTTATATGTCCTGCTCTTGTCCAAAGTTCCAGTTCCGAGTTGAAATCAAGCACTTTGCCGGCGTTTTCCGAAGAATACATGTTAATTGAGCTGTACGGAAGAGAATAAATTTCTACTTTTTTTCCCGTAAGTCCCTGCGCGTCTCTTACAATAAGTCTTTTTGTCGTAAATATTGCGGTGTCGCGGAATGTTTTATAAGCCGCAATAGCAGTTTCCCCTTCTATTAACATATCATTTACATCATTTGGAATGGGGCATTCCTATACAAGCGTCCAGCTTAAAATAGGTGCTACTTCTGCTGCCATAATTAATCTCCTTTTGTAATAAATTTTGTTTATTATCTAAAATATATAATTAATATAACACATTAAATTTAATTATTCAATTATAAATATATATTATTACATGCAATTTTTATTAATTATAATTAATATATATTATCAAAATTATAAAACTTAATAGACATTAAAAAGACGCGTCATATATTCGCGCCTCTTTAATATTAGAGTAGATTTATTAAAAGTTATCAGTCATATTAGAGCAGCAGCGGTTGAATTTGCTTTCCGCCAAGAGCTTCCCCCGCCGCAGGAAGTATCATATCCATATCCGCTATCATCGAAGTCGGTTTTTTTATTGCGTTATCCTGACCCAGCGGCACAAAATAGTATCCTTTTGTACAAAGCAGCTTTCCGATATTGGCGGCGTTTAACGATAAAGCGTCGTTTGTGGATATCGCGAGCAGCACAGGTCTGTCATTTCTTCTCTGCGCCTTACAAGCCATAGTAACAGGCGTGTCGGTAATGCCGGCGGCAAGTTTTGCAAGCGTGTTTCCTGTGCACGGGGCAACAATTATTATATCAAACAGCCCCTTTGTGCCGATAGGCTCAGCGCCTACTAACGTATCAATAATCTCATTGCCTGTTATTTCTCTTAATATACTTTTAAAATCTTCAGCTTTATAATAACTCGTATCAATTTGCGACGCATTGTAAGATAGAATAGGAGTAACAATTCCCCCCGCTTTAATTATTTCTTTTATCGGCTCAAGAATTTTTGTAAATGTGCAATATGAAGCCGTTATTGCAAATCCTACTCTTTTTGAATAAATACTCTCCATTTATCTTCTCTCCTCCCAAATTTTATCTAAAATCTCCTCATACATAAATAAAGCAGCAGAATACGGGCTGAACTTTCCCGGCAGTCCGCCTGCTTTTATTATCCTTATGCCTTCCTGAGTCTCATCGCAGCATGGTATGCTTGCAAGCTCAACTAATATCGCTCCAGTCGGTGTGGATTTAAATTTATCAGCATCAAGAACAAGCGCGGGAATTGTGTTGAGTATTATGTTGTAAGACAAAGCACACAAATTTTTCAGCTCAATGCATTCATACCCTTTGCTCCCTGCTATTTTAAGCTGTTCTTGGCTTCTGCAGCAAACCGTTACTTTTGCTCCCATTTTATTAAACAAATCTGCAACTTCTTTGCCCAAAAACCCATATCCCAGCACTAACACATCGCTTTTATAAATTGTATGATTAGTCT
Organism: Eubacteriaceae bacterium UBA6119; assembly: GCA_002423395.1. Classification (GTDB taxonomy): domain Bacteria; phylum Bacillota; class Clostridia; order Eubacteriales; family UBA1433; genus UBA1433. Next base: position 537,211 of record DIVZ01000005.1, on the reverse strand, counting down.
CTGAAATAGCAATGCTAAGCGCGCCTTCCGCTGTGGCTATTGAATTTTTTATTTTGAATTTATTGCTTTGTTCAAACTTTACTCTGCCTGCGGCTTCTATTTCACTACTCGACGCGTTTTTTCCGCCGAAAATCAAAGCTCCCGGTTTGGAAGCGTTTATATATGTTAAAACAGATTCGTTCGGACTGAGAATTAACAAATCGGCTCTGTTATCGGACAATTCTTCTCTTTGGTTTTCCTTCCAGCCTGATTTTTGCAGCAATTCTTTTAAATAATTGTATCTAAGATCTTTTCCAAATATCATAAAATTCATATGAACTCCCCCCATCCATATGATATTTAAAATCTTTCCAATGTTTTGGCTTACGCTTCATTAATATTCCGCGGCAAATAAAATGTTCATATTTCAATGGCTTATAAAGTACATATTTGCAGACTAATATCGACCTTTTATAGTACAATTTCTCAACATATTTTGACAGCGATTGCATATGTTTTATAACATCTTATAAAAATTATTTTCTTGACAACTAAAATTTCATAGAATAAAATTATTTTATAAAATATAATGCTTTTATTACTGACGGGTAATTGTGGAAAACCACAGTGGAATAAAAGCTGTATCAGCCGACCGTCTGGGCAACATTTCGAAAGAAACAGTTGCTCTTTTTTATGTATATTTAGCTTATTTAAAAGCATTACTACATTAAGAAAGAGCGGCGCGGAATGTTTAAATCATTCTAAAGGAGATGTTGATTATGAAAAATGAAGCATGGAGAAATTTCAAAACAGGCACATGGCAAGATAGCATTGACATAAGGAACTTTATTCAGACAAATTATACTCCTTACGAAAAAGAACCCGATTTTTTAGAAAAACCCACGAAAAGAACAAGCAATTTAATGGCAAAACTTCAAGGCTTAATGGAACTTGAAAAATCTTTCGGAGGCGTGCTTGACATTGACACGTCTCATGTCAGCTCTTTAAAAAGCTACAAACCGGGATACCTTGATAAAGAAAATGAAATTATTGTGGGAATTCAAACCGACCGTCCTTTAAAAAGAGGCGTTAACCCTTTCGGAGGGCTGAATATGACAAGAAAAGCATGTGAGGAATACGGATACACGCTTTCTGAAAAAGTCGAAGATGAATTCCGCTACAGAACAACCCATAATGACGGAGTATTCAGAGCATATACCGAAGAAATTAAAACAGCACGCCACACAGGAATTATAACAGGCCTTCCCGACGCTTATGGCAGAGGAAGAATAATAGGCGACTATAGAAGAGTGGCGCTTTACGGCATTGATAAATTAATTGAAGAAAAAGAAAAAGATAAAGAACTTATTGGAGCAAGCGATTCACTTAATACAGATAATATACGCCTGCTTGAAGAGCTCTACCAGCAGATAACGTTTTTAGGCTATCTAAAAGAGATGGCGGCAATGTACGGACATGATATATCGCTTCCCGCAATAAACGCAAAGCAAGCTGTTCAATGGACATATTTTGCATATCTTGCAGCAATTAAAGAACAAAACGGCGCGGCAATGAGCCTTGGCAGAGTAAGCACATTCTTGGATATATATTTTAACCGCGACTTAGAAGAAGGAACTCTTACCGAGCAGGCGGCGCAGGAAATAATGGATGATTTTGTAATTCATCTGCGTATGGCGCGCCATTTAAGAACGCCCGATTACAACGAGCTTTTCGCGGGCGATCCGCTGTGGATTACCGAAGTCGTAGGCGGCATGGGACTTGACGGAAGAACCTTGGTTACAAAGAATTCATACAGAATGTTAAATACCCTTTATAACTTAGGTATGTCGCCCGAGCCGAATATTACAATACTATGGTCAAAAGACCTGCCGCTTGCGTTTAAACAATTTGCGGCGAAAATATCATGCGATACAAACTCAATACAATATGAAAACGACGATTTAATGAGGCAAAGCTTGGGGGATGATTACGCGATAGCCTGCTGCGTATCCGCGATGACAGTCGGAAAAGACATGCAGTTTTTCGGTGCGCGCGTTAATCTGCCGAAACTTTTGCTAATGAGCTTAAACGGCGGAAAAGACGAAATTACAGGCATACAGGCAGCTCCGAAGCATGAAGCGTATACGGGGGAATACCTTGAATATGACAAAGTATGCGCTTTACTTGATGTCTATAGGCAGTGGCTTGCAAAAACGTATGTTAACGCCATGAATACAATTCACTATATGCACGACAAATACGCGTACGAAAAAACACAAATGGCGCTGCATGACACAAAAGTGCGAAGACTTATGGCTTTCGGCATTGCAGGGCTTTCAGTTCTTGCCGATTCGCTCTCGGCTATAAAATATGCTAAAGTAAAATGTATACGGGATGAATCCGGGCTTATTACCGATTACGAAGTTGAAGGGCAATACCCCACATTCGGAAACGATGATGACAGAGTTGATTCGCTGGCTGTAGAGCAGGTAAAACTGTTCTATGAAGCTTTAAAGAAAAACCCGACATATCGTGATGCTGCTCATACAGTTTCGGTGCTTACCATAACATCCAACGTAGTTTACGGCAAAAAAACTGGCTCAACCCCTGACGGAAGAAAAAAAGGCGAGCCTTTCGCTCCCGGAGCAAACCCTATGCACAACCGCGAAAAAAACGGCGCGCTGGCTTCGCTTAATTCCGTTGCGAAGCTTCCTTACGATATGTGCAAAGACGGCATATCAAACACATTCTCAATAGTGCCTCAGGCTTTAGGGCATGACGAGCAGACAAGACACGCAAACCTTATATCAATCCTTGATGGATATTTTATCCAAAACGCTCATCATCTTAATGTTAATGTGCTGAACCGCGAAACGCTAATGGAAGCATATAAAGACCCCAACACTCATCCTAACCTTACAATAAGAGTATCCGGTTATGCCGTAAACTTCCACAAGCTTTCGAAAGAACAGCAGATGGAAGTAATATCAAGGACATTCCACGAGGCAATGTAATGAAGGGCAAAATCCACTCCTACCAGAGTCTGGGCGCCGTTGACGGCCCCGGACTCAGATTTGTTATATTCATGCAGGGCTGCCCTCTTCGCTGTGCTTACTGCCATAATCCCGACACATGGGATATAAAAGGCGGAGAAGAATACAGCGTTGAACAAGTAGTTCATAAAGCTTTAAAATATAAACCTTATTTTGCACGTAGCGGCGGCGTTACAGTATCGGGCGGCGAGCCTTTGTTGCAGTGGGAATTTGTATCGGAGCTTTTTAAAATTTTGCACGAGAATAACATCCACACGGCGCTGGACACTTCGGGAGTGGGAGATATTGAAGGTGCAAAAAAGGTTTTAGAAAACACCGATTTGGTGCTGTGCGACTTAAAGTTTTCTACCGAGGATGATTACGTTAAGTATACAAAAGGCAGCTTTGCAAAAGTAATCGAATTTTTAAAATTAACTGAAGACATGAATATTCCCCTATGGATACGCCATGTAGTAGTGCCCGGACTTACGGACAGCGAGGAAAATGTTTTAAATATTTATAATTTATCAAAACAATTTTCCAATTTTAAAAAGCTGGAGCTTCTGCCTTTTAAAAAAATCTGTATATCTAAATATAATTCCATGGGAATTGACTTTCCGCTTAAAGATTATGATGAATGTACCGCATCACAAATTAACAAATTGAAAAAACTTATTGATACTATATAATAATTATAAATTAATTGCTGCAACGTATTTTAGAGCAGGACTGGAAAACCCTTAAAGATCAGCTTCTTGTTAAGCAGTGGATAGAAGAGTATTTAAAGAAATACATGTTCCCCCGTTTTATATTTGATAATCATAATATAAAGCTTCATCGGGCCGTAGACATAGGCAGATAGCTGCAGACATATGCAGACTGCTTTAAATATAAAAGCATAAAATACATTTACAAACTGCCTACAGCCTTTTTAAATTTTTAAGCGACAAATCCAGTATCCCCGCAGAATGCGTAAGCGCTCCCGATGAAATAAAGTCTATACCTGTGTTTTTAAGGCTCTCAATCTTTTCTATCGTTACATTGCCCGAACATTCAAGTAAAGCTCTTTTTGCTGTTAACTCAACGGCTTTTTTTATAGTTTCTATATCCATATTGTCAAGCATGATAATATCGGCTTTAGCTTCAATAGCTTCTTTCAACATATCCAGGTTTTCAACTTCAACCTCAATTTTACTTGTAACAGGCGCGTAATCCCTTGCCATTTGCACGGCTTTTTTTATTCCTCCCGCTGCCGCTATATGATTGTCTTTAAGCATAACGCCGTCAGATAAACAGTAGCGGTGATTATGCCCTCCCCCTGCTTTTACGGCATATTTCTCAAAAATGCGGTTGTTCGGCGTGGTTTTTCTGGTATCAAGCAGTTTTATGTTTGTATCTTTTAATAAATTTACGGCTTTTCTGGTGTAGCTTGCAATCCCGCTCATACGCTGTAGGTAATTAAGAGCAGTTCTTTCCGCAGATAGTATAGCTCTTATGTCACCTACAATTTCCGCAACAATGTCTTTATTTCTAACTTCGTCGCCGTCTTTATAAAAGAACTCAAACTCAATCTTTTTATCAAGCAATTCAAAAACGCGCTTAAAAACTTCAATCCCAGCAATAACGCCGTCTTGTTTGCATATTAAGTCGGCTTTGCCTAAAGTATAATTTTTAATTATTGAATTTGTCGATATGTCTTCGCTGGGCATATCCTCACTCAATGCCGACAATATAAGATTATCAATATTATACTGCATTAATATTATCCTGCCTTTTTATTTCGTTAAGTATCATACCCTTATCAGCCTCTCCTATTGCCCAGTTTGACGGATAAGAATTAACCGGAAAAACCTGATGAGTTTTTACTTGCCAGTTTGCCATGATATCCTGTGCTGCTCTTTTTGAAAACACAAGGCTTTCTAAAAGCGAGTTGCTTGCAAGTCTGTTTTTTCCGTGCACTCCGTTGCAGCTTGTCTCGCCTACAGCGTAAAGTGCGTCCATACTTGTACGGCCGTTCAAATCAGCCTCTATTCCGCCCATAAAATAATGCTGAGCGGGCACAACCGGCACGCACTGTTTGGTTATGTCAAACCCTTCTTCCAGACATTTTTTATAAATACCGGGAAATCTTTCCTTGATTTCTGCTTTAACATGCCCCGCTATACAAAGCCTTACATAAGGCATGTTGTCTGCATCCATTTGTTCATATATTTTTTTTGTAACAACGTCTCTGGGAAGCAGTTCATCTACAAATCTTTCTCCGGCTTTATTAATAAGTATGGCGCCTTCTCCCCTTACTGATTCAGATATCAAAAACGCCCTTCCGGGTTTTTCCGTGTACAAAGAAGTCGGATGGATTTGAATATAATTAATATTTTTAACAGCTACATTGTGCTTGAGAGCTATGGCAACAGCATCTCCCGTAAGATGCGGATAATTAGTCGAGCGTTTAAATAATCCGCCTATTCCGCCGGTTGCAAGTACCGTTACATTGGCGTAATAATTTTCTGTTTTATCTTCGCTTACTCTTACAGCAACTCCGTAACATGTATTATTTTTTTCAAGTATATCAATAACTCTGCTTTTTTCTAAAATTGTTATATTATCATAATCCCTGGTTTTTTTAATAAGCTTGCCGTTTATTTCTTCTCCGGTAGTATCTTTGAAGTGAAGTATCCTAGGCTTACTGTGCGCGCCTTCCTTTGTGTATGAAAAATCGTCTCCGACGCGGTCAAAATTAACTCCTATATTCAGTAAATCGGATATTATCTCTCTTGACATACCAACCATTGTCTGCACTGCTTTTATGTCATTTTCATAATGACCTGCTTTTAGAGTATCATTTACAAAACTGTCGTAGTCGTCATCGTCTCTCTGTACGCATATTCCGCCCTGCGCCAAAAATGAATCGCTTTGGTCAAGCGCGTCTTTTGTAATTACAAGAATATTTTTTTCTCTGCCTAAATTCAGCGCGCAGAACAGTCCCGCTATTCCCGAACCCGCAATTATAACGTCATATTCGTTCATCTCATTTTTCCTCAGCCAAAGTAAGCATTCTGCGTAAAGAATACGCCGCTTTATCTATAACGCTTTCATTTAATCTAACTTCATTGTCAAAATTAATTAAAACATTTAAAAGTTTGTCCAACGTATTTTTTTTCATTCCTTCGCAAATTTGTCCGTTCGCAGCAGGATATAAGTTTTTTCCTTTTGCTTTTTTATTTATTTCATAGAATACTCCCGTCTCCGTACATATAATAAAATCTTTTGCGTCAGTTTTGTTTACATATTCAATAATGCCCGATGTACTGCCTATATAATCTGCCAGATTTAAAACCTCTTCCCTGCACTCAGGATGCGCAGCTACTTTAGCTTTGGGGTATATACTTTTTTTGCTCACAACATCTTGAGCAGTTATTTTCGCGTGAACATGGCAATACCCGTCATTGAAAATAAACGTCTTTTCGGGTAATTTCCCTGCAATGTATCTGCCCAGATTTTCATCGGGTATAAAATAAATATTTTTATTCGCAAGGGACTTGACCACATTGTATGCATTGGAAGACGTGACGCACACGTCACTGTCAGCCTTAATTTCCGCAGTAGAGTTTACATAGCAAACAACGGCAACATCTTCATATTCTTTCCGTACCTTTAAAATATCATCCGCGCTTGCCATATGCGCCATAGGACAATCAGCACTTATATCTGCCATTAAAACAGTTTTGTCAGGCGCTAAAATCTTTGCGCTCTCTCCCATAAAATAAACTCCGCAAAAGATTATCGCTTTTTTGCTTACCTGCGCCGCTATTTTGCTTAAGTAATAAGAATCGCCGACATAATCAGCAGCGTCCATAACCTCTCCTGGCACATAATAGTGCGCTAAAACTACCGCATCTTTTTCTTTTTTTAATTTCGCAATTTTTTCGTAAATTTCATGCATTATAGAATTATTTCCTTTTTTTCAGATTATATTAGGTATAGCATATATCTATACATGTGTCAAGACAGTTAAGTCCAATTAAAAATAATAGAGAGTATCATTTAAAATTCTTATTATGTGATTAAGTTACTGATTGAAATATAATTTTTGCTTATAATAATAAAAAAATATAAGGAGAAATTAAATATGAGTGTTTTAACTATAACTAAAGATAATTTTGATAGAGAAGTATTAAATTCTTCTGTGCCTGTACTTTTGGACTTCTGGGCTTCGTGGTGCGGTCCATGCCGAATTGTATCGCCTATTATAGACCAGATCGCCAGTGAAGTAACAACCGCCAAAGTAGGTAAAGTAAATGTTGACGAACAGCCTGAGCTTGCAATGAAGTTTAACGTAATGAGCATACCTACGCTTATGGTCATGAAAGACGGAAAAGTTGTAAAAACCTCTGCCGGCGCAAGGTCCAAAGCGGACATCCTCGCAATGCTTACCTAAAAAGAAAGGGATTAGAATAATCCCTTTCTTTTTTTATAATATCTCTTTAAGGTTTTCTTTATGAGTTATTTTTATTTTGCCTCTGGCAAGTTCAATATATCCTTCATTTTCAAAGTACTTTAGCATTCTTGACACTACTTCCCTCGCAGAAGCTATATACGCAGCAATTTCCTCATGAGTTAAAGCTATGACGTCGCTTTTATTTCTTTCTGATTCATCAAGCAAAAAGCTTGCGAGCCGCTTATCGAAGCTCATAAATAAAATCTGCTGCATAGCCCACATCACGTCTGAAAATCTCTGAACAGTAATTCTATACGAATAATTCTGCGCGTATACATTTTGGCATATATTTTTAAAAACCATCGAATTAATTAAAAATATTTCACTGTCTTCAATTGCTTCTATGAAAACGCCAAATGTAATATTTTCTAAAATGCATGAAGCGGAAAGCACGCATACATCGCCTTTAAACAATCTGTATAATGTAACTTCCCTGCCATCTTCGGAGAGTATGTATATTCTTACTCCGCCGCTTTTTACTATAAAAATTCCTATGCAGTTGTTCTCATAATTTGTGCTTAAGCTGTCGCCTTTTTTATAGTTTACCTTTACGGTATTATTTAGAATGTATTCTTTTTCACTGTCGCTTAACTTATCCCAGAAATCAAGCGTTTTTATAATTAACTGCTTATCTTTACTATCCATAAATAATCCTTATTTTTTAATATAATTAAGTATATCAAAAAATTAAAAGAGATATCAATATAATTGATATCTCTTGATTATTTTATTTAATTTTTAATTACTCCAAATTCAGCGCTTTCATTGGGCAAAAAGTTGCGCATTTTCCGCACTTAGTACATTTTTCATGATCTATTGTCGGCGCGTTATGCCCTTCCTGCTTTATCGCTCCCACGGGGCATACACCTATTGCGGGACATTTATGATCCGCAGGGCAACGCTGCTTATTTACGGTAAGTCGTATATCTTTATTCACCTTTATACTCCTTTTAGCTCTTTTTTTATATGATAATCGCAATTTCCTTATTTTTCAGTGATAAAATCACCAAAAGCGTATTTTTTTCAATATTTTATAATATGCTTATCTGGTTTAGCCGGTGCGCTCTGATTTAAATTAAATAAATACAAACGTATTATTTAATATTATCTTAGTTGCGGCATATAATAATTAAGTATCTAATACATGCTGTCCTTCATAACGTGATTAAATGTTATTATCATAAACTTGACATTATGCATATTAATATATAAAATAATAGCAATCTCTTTGCACTGCATATATAATCTACAGTACAAACTGAGCAGGCGATGAACCTTTATTAAAAGGTCATGGGGCTGGGCTGTATAATACGGCAGCAGATTTTATCACATCTGTGGGACAGTAAATATGTTCCTTGATGTGTTTTTTTATACCTCAAAGAGCAAATACTGTAATAATAGTGCCATAGAGCTATCTTAAAAATAAAAGGAGATAACTATATGACAAATCACAAAATGCCTTTTAAAGGGCTTACAACCGATCAGGCTCGCAAACTGTCAGAACAATACGGAAAAAATGAGTTGACTGTTGAAAAAAAAGAAACATTTCTAAAAAAACTGCTTACCATTATAAGCGAACCTATGTTTATGCTTTTAATAGCGGCGGCAGTTATTTATTTTGTTCTGGGGCAGGCGCGCGACGGCGCTATAATGCTCGCTTTCGTTGTCGGTATCATATCAATTGATGTAATTCAGGAATTTAAAACAGATAAGACATTAAACGCTTTAAAAGACTTAACCCAGCCGCGTATTAAAGTAATACGTGATGATGTTGAAACTGTTATTGCCAGTGTGGATTTAGTTCCCGGCGATGTTATGCTAATTAACGAGGGTGTTAAAATCCCCGCAGACGGATGCGTATTAAAAGCCAGCGATTTGCGCGTTGATGAATCCTCTCTTACCGGAGAAGCGGAAGGCGTATGGAAAAAATCCTACAAAGCCGCAAATTCCGATAATGACTACTGGCGCAAAGATTACTGTTATGCGGGTACGCTTGTCACTCAGGGCAGCGGCTATGTGCTGGTAGACAAAATCGGTCTTAATACGGAATACGGCAAAATCGGCGCGGATGTAGCATCAGCTCCCGACAGACCTACCCCACTTGAAAAACAAACAAAAAGCCTTGTTAAGTTCTCTGCAATATTTGCGGCTGTTTTACTTATAGCCGTCGGTCTGATTACTTGGGCAAATTTAGCAGATTATGCGCCGAAAGCAAGATTAATCGAAAGCATTTTGTCAGGTATAACGCTTGCGATGGCTATGATTCCCGAAGAGTTTCCTGTCATACTTACGGTTTTTCTTTCACTCGGGGCGTGGCGTCTTGCCAAGAAAAATTCTCTCGTGCGAAGGCTTTCCTCTGTAGAAACTTTAGGCGCGGTTACTGTTTTATGCGTAGATAAAACCGGTACCATTACAAAAAACCAAATGACCGTTACCCAAACCTGGGCAATTGATAATGACGAATTAAAACTTTGCGAAACTACGGGGCTTGCTTGCGAGACAGAAACTTATGACCCGATGGAAAAAGCAATGCTTGCCTACTGCGAGGCTCTGGGCATTACACGTCAGCATTTGTTCGGTGAAGAGCTTATATACGAATACGCTTTTACCAATGAGCTCAAAATGATGGGGCATGTCTGGTTTCATGAGAATGAAATCATTGTAGCCGCGAAAGGCTCAGCGGAACAAATTTTGAAAATATCACGACTTACTGATAATGAAATAAAGACGGTTGAAGATAAAATAGCCGAAATGTCTTCAAAAGGCCTTCGTGTAATTGGCGTGGGAATGATGAAACCTGAACGCACTGACCAGATACCAAATGACCTTTTATCCTGCTCTCTTTCGTTCTGCGGTCTTATAGGGCTTGCCGATCCGCCGAGAGAATCCGTAAAAGAAGATATAGCTAAGTGCACTAAAGCAGGCATACGCGTTGTGATGATAACGGGAGATAACGGCATTACTGCAAGCAGTATCGCCCGCCAGATAGGAATGCCAAACAGCGATGACATAATTACGGGCGATGAGCTTAATGTCATGACAGAGCTAGAGCTAATGGAAAGAGTAAAAAAAGTAAGTGTTTTTTCTCGCGTAATACCCGAGCATAAAATGCGCATAGTTAAAGCGTTAAAAGATACAGGAGAAATCGTGGCGATGACGGGCGACGGCGTTAATGACGCTCCTGCCTTAAAATATGCCGATATAGGCATTGCTATGGGCAAGAGAGGTTCAGAAGTATGCCGAGAAGCCGCAGATTTAATTTTAATGGACGATAACTTCTCTACAATAGTTGACACCGTAAAAGACGGGAGAAGAATATATGACAATATACGCAAGGCTGTAGGCTATGTATTTACTATACATATACCCATTGCTCTTGCTTCACTTCTTGCTCCGATACTTGGTATAAGACCGGATGCTCTGCTGCTGCTTCCTTTGCATGTGGTTTTGCTGGAACTTGTAATAGATCCTACATGCTCAATAGTTCTTGAACGACAGCCTGCGGAAGAAGATATTATGCAAAGGAAGCCTAGAAATACTAAAGAAACGCTGCTTACAGCTAAAACTCTTACAAAAAGCATCACGCAAGGCATTGCAATATTTTTAGCCTCATTCAGATCATATTACACAGTATTGGCAAATTATTCCGATATTACAGCAGCACGCGCAATGGGTATTTTAATAATAATATTTGCAAATCTTTTCCTTGTAGTCGAAAACAGCTCCGATAAAGATTTTGCTGTAAAGTCAGTAAAGCGTCTTTTAAAAGACAAAGTTATGCGTATCATAAGTATTTGCACAATAGCTGTTACTTTAATTATCTTGTATACTCCGTTAAACGCGTTCCTGCGTCTCGCGCCGCTGTCTTTTGCTCAGTTTATATTAGCAGTTGCAATTGCGGCTGTATCAGTTTTTTGGTATGAGATAATAAAACTTATGAAAAAAATCAAACAATAATATCTTCTTCTATCGGATTATTATCATCTTTGTTTTTAAACAGAGATACAATTTGTATTACGGGCTGCATTAATAATATAATGCAGCCTGCCCAAAATATTATAATCAACGGCTTTGTTGTGTAAGGAATTAACATGCCTCCCTGTTTATTGCTTATTTTATTTAAACTCTGTATGAAAATATCTTCATTGAACTTTGATAATATTATAATATCCGATGTCTCAATTTCTTCTGAGCTTACGTAAACGCCTGATATATTAACATCGTATCCGGGATTTTTAAGTGCGTATCCTTCAGCGCCAAAAGCGTTAGACACAACCGCTCCTATTATTAAAATTATAAATCCTATATGCGCCAGATAATATTTCCAGCGTTTTCTTGCCTGCCCGTTTGTTATAAACAAAAAAACAGGCATAAAACATATCAGTAAAAATAACATCCATACCAGCTTAAATTCATGTACAGTAAATCCAATAGCGGCTACAGCAGCTGCGCTTAACGCGATTATTACTGCCGCCCATTTTTTTATTATTTCTTTTTCTTTTGAAAGCATTATAATTATTGCTGCAATAACAAATATGATGCTTACGGTGATGTAATAAATTGCGGAGGTATGCGCCTTGGAAATAATCGGCGCAATTGTTCCGAGTAAAACAAAACACGCAAACATAAAAATTGCGTTTGACGCTCGATTCTTGTAATTAATAAATTCATTTGGGCGATATTTCTTATTTTTAATATTTCTTCTTCTCTGCACATCCAAAAATAAAACAGCTCCGAAAATAAAGAAAAGAATAAATTGTGTAATTAGTATATTGCTCTCTGTATATAAATGATATGATATGCCGTCAAGCGCTCCGCTTCGAGCTAAGAAAACGCCGAAACATGCAAAAGTAAAAGGAAGCACGCACACAGCCTGCATGTCGTATTTATCCCTGTGAATAAAACCGCACATAATAAGCCATGTAATAAGGGAAATATTCTCCATACTGTCCCACGTCCACACTTTGCCGTACGCATAAGAATAATACGCCCAAAGACTGCCGGTTATTATACCTGCGGTTAAAAAAAACATACTTATATTTATCCATAATTTAATTAGTTTTATCGTTTCTTCATTTTTACATTTTGAATATACAGGCCATAGCGAAAACAAAACCGCCATAGAGCCGTATGACAAAAAAATAAGCGGCGGATGTACTGCCATCCACGGATTCTGCAATATTTTTTCTATTCCCAACCCCGCGTGAGGAACAACAGATATTTTCTCAAAAGGGTTTAGAATAAAACAGATTAAAACTATAAAAAAGCTTATTATGCAAAATATGCCGAATGCTTTATAATCAAATTTTTTCTTTAGAAATAAAACAAAATATCCGCCTATGCACATAATAAGAGCCCATAACAAAAAACACCCCTCTTCTCCCGCCCACAGTGATGATATTCTATATATTAAAGTCATGCTTTTTGAGCTGTGACTATATACATATAAATATTTTAAATTTATATTCGTTAAATAATTAAGCATCAGAACAACAGTAAATAAAATAACAGCACAAGATACGCTCCATAAAATAATAAGAGCCTTTTTTTTATGTTTAAAGTTAATTGATAAGAAACTAATCAGCGCACAACATGCGCAAAGCAATAAAGGAATAAATAATAGTCCGCTTTCCATAAATGCCGTCTTCCCAAAGCTTTTAACTTGATGGTTTTTATAAATTTATATTCTGAAAGCTTATCCATTATCCGGATTTTTAGATATCTTCGAAATTCAAACGCATATTACTGGCAAATTTAATGTATTTTAATAATTTAAAATGAAAAAAATACCAGATAAATTCAAAGGGCGATTGGGCTTTTGAAAATAATAAACAGACCTTTTACAAAAGCCAGTTTTATTAAATAACAATTAAATTTTTTATAAATTAATTTATTTAAGTTGATTTTACTTATTTGTTATGTGTATTTAATTAATTATCCTAATCTGCTTTTCAATATTTTTGCAGGGTTGCCGCCAATAACAGAATAATCCGGGACATCTTTTGTAACAACCGCTCCGGCTCCTATTATAACCCCGTTGCCTATTATCACACCGGGTAGTATAGTAACTCTTGACCCTATCCATACATCATTCCCTATTTTAACAGGTTTAGGTTCCTTGAAACCTTGTTGTATCATTGGAATGGTTGTATCTTTCGTTTCATGGTTGATAGTATAAATTATGGTCTGCTCTCCCATCATTACATTGTGCCCTATTTCTGTTGGTCCCTGTATTATAGAAAATGCTCCTATTCCGGAATTATCTCCCAAAATAACTTTCGAAGAAAACTTTGATTTTCTTTGAATGTTTATATTTTTGCTCTTATTGCCTGTATATAATTTAAAAAGGCAGTTTCTTATTCTTTTGCTTGCTTTACCAAGAATAATAGAATTTGAATCAGGCAAAAAAGTTGCAAAATAATATATTAAAACGTATGCTAAAACCTTTTTTATTCTCATGCGAATATCTCCTCCTTTGTTTAATTATAACATCATGCCATTGCTTTAAAAAGCTAAATTACTTATTAATTAATAATCCGAGCATTATTTATATCGGTCTGATTGTAAAAATAAGTTTAAAATATAAAATCAAAGTTTAATGTATATCGTTTTTACAATTATAAATCTGCTGCATTTTTTTGGATTTGTTGATTCTATGCATTTGGTGCTGTAAATGCAACTATCCCCTGCTGCTGCATAATTGCGTCAACTATCATTATACAGCAAACAAAAAAAGGCATTTTTATTTATGCCTTTTTTTTATATTAAATTCTATTATATTTATACATAACGCAAAAGCAAGTAAACCATGCATATTAAAAGAGTTACAGCCGAAGCGGGAGCGGCATATTTGCAAAATTTGCCCCATGATATGTTATAACCCTCTTTAGCCGCAATTGCTGTCCCGACGACATTGGCTGATGCGCCTATCGGAGTGCCGTTGCCTCCAATATCCGTTCCGAGGGCTAGCGTCCAGGCCAGAATGTTTAAATCAAAACCCTGAGTAATTGCCAGGTTTTTAATGACAGGAACCATTGTCGCCGCAAACGGAATATTGTCGACAAACGCGCTGGCAATAGCTGACAACCATAGAATTATAATAATTACTAAAACAATGTTACCGTTGCACATTTTTCCGATAATACCTGCCAGCATCTCAAGCACATGCGTCTGCTCAAGCCCGCCCACGACTATAAACAACCCAATGAAAAACAGAATAGTCTTCCAGTCAAATTTCTTTATCAATTTTAATGCTTCTCGACGAGCTGTTATCAGTGTAAGCATAGCTGCTATAACCCCTATTGACGCTACTGAAATACCTGTTGATGCGTGCGTTATTAACAGTACTACCGTTATTAAGAAAATGGTCATGCTTATTATAAATTGAACAATATTAGTAATGGCATTTCTGGGAATAAGCTCATTAATTTTGTCTTTAACAGCTTCTTTTTCTTTGTTTGATCTTTTACTGAAGCCTTGCTTTATATTATGAAAAATACTTGCAAACTTATAGTTTATAATTGTTCCTTTAAAATTTGGAGGATAGGTTGCCAAAACCTTAAATGATTGTTTATTTTCTGGTTCAACTTCTTTTGTATTCAAAGACTTTCTGAAACACAAATATAGAATTGGAATTATAACAGCCAAGCATATCACTACAATTAAACCGGTGTTACTGGCAAAGTCAAAAAACGTTAAGCCTAATGATGTGCCTATTATAATGTTCGGAGGATCTCCGCAAAGAGTTGCGGCGCCTCCCAAATTAGCACAGAATATCTCAGTAATTATCATTGGAACGGGGTCAAACTTCAAAACGCGCGAAAGTTCTATCGTCACAATAGCAAGAAACAATAAAACTGTTATGCTGTCTATAAACATTGACAAAACGGCAGACATTATCGCAAATATAATAAATATAGGCGCTGTTTTATAGCGTACTGTTTTTGCAATTAATAAGCACAGCCAGCGAAAAAATCCTGACTCGCCCATACCCTCAACCATTATCATCATACCTGCAATAAAAATAATTGTTGTCCAGTTTACCCCTGCGACAGTCTCTGCTGTTCCTGCGCTGTTATACCAAAAAGCGGTATGAAATATACTTCCAATGTTTAGTGTCTGCGTTACAGCGTCAATGCTGCGCATACATAGAAGAAATACGAAAATTATTACCAGCCCGGCTCCAATCATAGCCGGTATGTACCTATCCGATTTGTCTAATACAATCATTATAAACATAGCAATAAATATAATGACGGCAAGTATTTGTTCAATCAACTTAAGCAACCCCCTTGTTTCTTAGTCAATTTATCGGAATATTATTTTCAGACATAAAAATAAAAGCTCTTAAATAAAAGTCATCTGCAGATAATAACTTGATGTTGTTTATTCGGTTTATATTTAATTATCTAAAAAAATATTCGTAATTAATAATTTATTAAGTATATTGAAATATAATTTATATTTATTATATATTTATACTTCAAATGTGTCAAAATTAAGACACAATTAAGATTATATTAAGATTTTATTAAGAAATCAAGTTATTTTTTTATCAATTATTATAAAAAAGCAGTTGAATATATTCAACTGCTTTTTTTTCGATTTCAAATAAGTATTTTTTACGGCAATAAAGTAGAGCCCATTAAGTATCTGTCAGCTTCCCTTGCCGCCCCTCTTCCCTCGCTTATCGCCCACACTACAAGACTTTGCCCTCTTCGCATATCGCCTGCCGCAAATACGCCTTCGATATTAGTTTTAAAGTCTCCGAATTTAGCCTCAACATTATTTGCTCTGTCTTGGCATATGCCAAGCTCTTTTATAATTACGGTTTCCGGGCCGGAAAATCCCAGTGCCAAAAGTACCAAATCAGCTTTGTATGTTTTTTCCGTACCGGCTATATCAGTAGATACAAGTCTTCCTTTTTCATCCGTATGCCACTCTAAGTTAACTGTCTGCACTTCTACTAACTGACCGGCTTCATCGCCTATCATTTTAGTTATCCTTGTTTTATGTTGACGCGGATCTGCGCCGAACAGTTCCTGCGCTTCCGCCTGACCGTAATCTTGTTTATATACTCTCGGAGTTTGCGGCCACGGATTACTCGCTGATCTTTCCATAGGCAGCTGTGGTTTTCTTATAAACTGCCTTATGCTTTTACAACCGTGTCTTATTGCAGTTGCAATGCAGTCAACCGCCGTATCGCCTCCGCCCACAACAATTACATCTTTATCTTTTGCAGATATATAATTATTATCTTTTAAATCAGAGTTTAATAAGCTTTTCTCATTTGCAACAAGAAAATCCATAGCGTTGTATACGCCTTTTAAGTTCCTGCCTTCAACAGGCAAATCCCTGGGAATGGTAGCGCCGCAGCAAAGCACCGTCGCGTCAAATTCCTCTTTTAATTTCTTGGCGAGATAATTAACGCCTATTTCTGTATTAACTACAAATTTAATCCCTTCATCTTCCATAAGTTTAATACGTCTTGCAACTACATCTTTGCCAAGTTTCATATCAGGTATTCCGTATATAAGCAGTCCGCCTATTCTGTCTTCTCTTTCAAACACAGTAACACTGTGACCTGCTTTGTTAAGCATATCCGCGCATGCAAGACCTGCAGGTCCAGAGCCTACAACTGCAACTTTTTTGCCTGTTCTTTTCTGAGGCGGACATGGTTTTATTATTCCTTCGCTGAAAGCTTTCTCAATTATAGCAAATTCATTATCTCTAATTGTTACCTGCGGCTCGTTTATACTTAGTGTGCACGAACCTTCGCAAATTGCGGGGCATACTCGCCCTGTGAACTCAGGAAAATTGTTGTTTCGCAGAAGTCTCTGAACAGCTTGCTTCCACAGTCCCTTATACATCATATCGTTAAATTCGGGGATTAAGTTGCTTAAAGGACAGCCGAATTCATCCCCCACGTGACAAAACGGAGTTCCGCAATCCATGCATCTGGCGCCTTGTATTCTCTGTTTATCTTCCGGTAAATGCAGATGAAATTCATCCCAGTCTTTTACTCTTTGTGCAATATCCCTATCCGGCGCAACTTCTCTTTTATATTCCATAAAACCTGTTGGTTTGCCCATATTAAACTATTCCTCCGTTTCTACTTATTTATGACATTGTTAAAAGCGCTAAGCAATGCTTCTTCGCCTTTAAGTCCGCTGTCATAAGCTTCTTGTGTAGCAATCATCATTTTTTTATACATTTTGGGGATAATCTTTATGAATTTCTGTTTGTTTATCTTCCAGTTATCAATGATATTTTCAGCGTAATCGCTGCCCGTATATTTGATATGCCTGCCTACCATGTCTTTTATTTTTTCTTCATCTTTATCGGTTAATTTTTCAATTTCAATCATACCCATATTGCATTTTGTAAGGAATGAGCCGTCTATATCGTAAATATAGGCAATCCCTCCCGACATGCCTGCCGCGAAATTTCTGCCTGTCGGTCCGAGCACTACAACGCATCCGCCTGTCATGTACTCGCATCCGTGATCCCCTACGGCTTCAACAACCGCATTCACTCCGCTGTTTCTTACACAGAATCTCTCGCCTGCCATACCCCTTATATATGCTTCTCCCTGAGTCGCTCCGTAAAATGCAACGTTTCCAATTATAATGTTTTCCTGCGGAACAAACGTTGAATTTTTCGGCGGATAAACTATTATTTTCCCGCCTGACATGCCTTTGCCCAAATAGTCGTTTGTGTCTCCCTCAAGTATCATAGTCATTCCTTTAGGTATAAACGCCGCAAAGCTTTGTCCTGCCGAGCCTTTGAAATTAAGTGTAATAGTATCTTGAGGAAGTCCTTCTGCCCCGTATCTCCGTGAAATTTCGCTTCCCAGAATTGTGCCAACAACTCTGTCTGTATTTTTAATTTCAACATCAGCTATAACCTGCGTTTTAGTTTCAACAGCTTTCATACAAAGGTCTAACAAAACGCTTTTGTCAAGCGACTTTTCAAGATGATGGTTTTGTTGTATTTGGTGATATGTACCGACGCTTTCGTTTACTTGCGGTCTGTATAAAATAGAGGAAATGTCAATGCCTTTTGCTTTCCAGTCTTTAGCTTCTTCATTTAACTCAAGTTTATCGGTTCTTCCTATCATTTCATTAATTGTTTTAAACCCAAGCAATGCCATTATCTCTCTTAATTCCATAGCTATAAAATGCATAAGGTTTATAACGTGTTCGGGTTTGCCCGCAAATTTTGCGCGCAGTTTCGGATTTTGCGTTGCAATGCCTACCGGGCATGTATCGAGGTTGCAAACTCTCATCATAACGCATCCTATAGCAATTAAAGCCGCCGTGCAGAAACCGTATTCTTCAGCTCCCAGCATCGCAGCGATTGCTATGTCTCTGCCTGTCATCAATCTTCCGTCAACTTCTATTTTTATTCTGCTTCTCAAATTGTTAAGCACAAGCGTCTGATGAGTCTCGGCAATACCAAGCTCCCACGGAAGCCCTGTATGGCGCATGCTTGATTTAGGCGCAGCGCCGGTTCCTCCGTCGTAACCGCTTATCAGAACTACGTCGGCTCTGCCTTTGGCAACGCCTGCGGCAACTGTTCCGACGCCGACTTCGGATACAAGTTTTACATTTATCTTAGCGTTTTCGTTCGCGTTCTTTAAATCATGTATAAGTTCCGCCAAGTCTTCAATGGAATATATGTCATGGTGAGGCGGCGGTGAAATAAGTTCTACGCCCGGTGTGGAAAAACGCACTTTTGCAATCCACGGGTACACTTTTTTGCCCGGCAGCTGTCCGCCTTCGCCGGGTTTTGCTCCCTGCGCCATTTTAATCTGAATTTCTTCCGCGTTTACAAGGTATTCGCTTGTAACGCCGAATCTGCCGGAAGCAACTTGTTTTCCAGCGCTGCTCACAATATCCCCGTTAGGAAGCGGTTTAAATCTGTCGGAATCTTCTCCGCCCTCGCCGCAATTGCTCTTTCCGCCAATTCGGTTCATTGCAATAGCAAGCGTCTCATGAGCTTCCTTGCTTAACGCTCCGAACGACATCGCCCCTACTTTAAATCTCTTGCATATCTCATCGACGCTTTCAACTTCTTCAATAGGTATAGGGTTTAAGTCTTTAAACTTCATAAGACCGCGGATATTGTACTTCTGTTCGTTTTCTTCGCCTATCAGCGATGAATACTTTTTAAACAATTTGTAATCCCCGCCTCGGCACGCCTGCTGTAAAAGCGATACCGTCTTAGGATTAAACATATGCTCTTCTCCGTCTTTCATCCATTTGTACTGACCGCCCGATTCAAGCGTATTTTTATCAACTCCCACGCTGTTAAAAGCGGCGTCATGGCGCATTTTTACTTCACGCGCTATTTCCGCCATTCCTATGCCGCCAATTCTCGAAGGCGTTCTTGTGAAATATTTTTCTATTACTTCACCAGATATTCCTATTGCTTCAAATATCTGCGCTCCCTGATAGCTTTGTATTGTTGATATACCCATTTTTGAAAGTATTTTTACAATACCTTTTTTTGACGCTTTTATAAAATTATTCTGAGCAGCAGCAAAATCCAAGTTCGCAATCATTCCCTGCTCTGTCATATCTTTAATCGATTCATAAGCAAGATACGGGTTAATAGCAGACGCTCCATAACCTATAAGCAGCGCAAAATGATGCACTTCTCTGGGCTCCGCCGTTTCCACGATGATAGAAACTTTTGTTCTGTTCTCGCTGCGTATCAAATAATGATGCAAAGCCGCCGTAGCAAGCAGAGCAGGAATAGGAGCAGCCTCTTGCCCTATATCCCTGTCGGATAAAATTATAATATTCGCACCTTGCTCAATAGCCTTATCGGCAGATGCAAACAAAGCCTCAATTGCCGCGTTTAATCCTTTTTCCCCGTCGTCTA
Organism: Eubacteriaceae bacterium UBA6119; assembly: GCA_002423395.1. Taxonomy (GTDB): domain Bacteria; phylum Bacillota; class Clostridia; order Eubacteriales; family UBA1433; genus UBA1433. The sequence continues at coordinate 516,814 of DIVZ01000005.1, read as the reverse complement.
CTTTATAAACCATAGGCAGCGTCACTGCTTTAAAATCTTTTATATTTATATTCCTTATTTTTTCAAGTTCTTCATTTTTAATAACAGGCTGCGAAAGCTTTAACATCCTGCAGTTCTTGTCGCATATATCTAAAATGTTGCCGCTTTTGCCTAACATCGTGTAAGTAGCTGTTATTATTTCTTCTCTTATTGCGTCTATCGGTGGGTTGGTTACCTGTGCAAAAAGCTGCTTGAAGTATGTATACATTAACTGCGGTTTTTTTGAAAGCACAGCTATCGGCACGTCGTAGCCCATCGCGCCCGTCGGTTCGGCGGCAGTATTTGCCATAGGCGCAATTATACTGTTTAAATCCTCAAAAGTATAACCGAAAGCTTTTTGTCTTTGTATTAAAAGCTCAGACGTTTCTTCTTTTGCTTTAACGGCTTCTAAATCGTCTAAAGTAATAAGATTCTTTTTAAGCCATTCTTTATACGGGTGTTCGCCAGCCATAGCGGATTTTATTTCCGCATCGGTAATAATTCTTCCTTGCTTTGTGTCTACCAAAAACATCCTGCCCGGCTGAAGTCTGCTTTTATATAAAACATTTTCGGGCTCAATGTCCAAAACGCCTACTTCGGAAGCCGCTATGACCATATCATCTTTTGTTACGTAATATCTCGAAGGACGCAGACCGTTTCTGTCCAGTATCGCTCCTACTACGCTGCCGTCTGTAAACGCAACTGCCGCAGGTCCGTCCCACGGTTCCATAAGGCAGCTGTAATATTCGTAAAACGCTTTTTTCTCTTCGCTCATAGATTCGTGATTTGACCAAGGCTCAGGTATCATCATCATTGCGGCCTGAGGCAGCGAATATCCTGAAAGCGAGAGGAATTCAAGCGTATTGTCAAACATTGCCGAGTCACTTCCGCGGGCATCAATTATCGGAAATAATTTTTTAATATCGTCTCCGTAAAGGTTTGAGTCAAGTATTGACTGTCTTGCATGCATCCAGTTTACGTTGCCTCTAAGAGTGTTTATTTCTCCGTTATGTATTATGTATCTGTACGGATGAGAACGCTCCCAGCTTGGAAATGTGTTTGTGGAATATCTTGAGTGCACTACCGCAAGAGCCGAAACAAAATCTTCGTCAGCCAATTCCTTATAAAACACATCAACCTGCTGCGGCGTTAACATTCCTTTGTAAACAATTGTCCTGCATGAAAGGCTCGGAAAATAAAGTATCTCGTTTTTATCTTCAAGATACTTGCCTGTTTGCTTTTCAATAAGTCTTCTTATTACGTACAGTTTTCTCTCAAAAGCAAGTTCGTCTTTAAACGCCCCGACTTTGCCTATAAACAACTGTTTCATATATGGCATATTAGACTTAGCGACGCTGCCTAAAGGCGACGAATCAACAGGTATTACTCTTGTGCCCAAATATTCCTGGCCTTCCTGTTTTATTATGTTAATAATAATTTCTTCGCATTTTTCTCTGAGTTTTACGTCATGAGGCATAAACATCATGCCTACTCCGTAAGACCCCGCATCAGGAAGTGTTATGCTAATCTCTGCGCATGCTTTAGCAAAAAATTTATGAGGAATCTGCGTAAGTATTCCTGCGCCGTCGCCTGTGTTTTCTTCACTGCCGGCGCCGCCTCTGTGCGTGAGATTATCTAAAATTTTAATGCCTTGCTGTACTATTTTGTGTGATTTATTGCCTTTTATGTTTACAACAAAACCAATCCCGCAAGCATCGTGTTCAAATGTCGGGTCATATAATCCCTGCTTTTTCGGTATTGATTTTTTGTAGATCATATTTTGCTCTGCTTTGTTCTCCATTTTCTTTACTACAATCCTCCTTGATGCTTTGTGAAAAAATAAAAAAAGCGTACAAAAAACGAAGCATAATAAACTTCGCCATTGAAGAACGCTTTTTTAAAACATTTCTATTTAATTTTCAAATTATTATATCATTTGAAAATATATTAATCAATATAAAATAATAAAAAACACATATATAACAAATATTTCTACTTTATCAAAATTTATTTAATTTATTATTATTTTATATAATTATTATCATTTAATATTATATTTCTTTAATATGTTTTCTGCCACTTCACGTTTTGATATTCTTTGATCCATTGCCTGTTTTTCTATATATCTATGCGCTGTCGCTTCATTCAAATTCTGCTTTTCTATTAATACCCACTTTGCATGGTTAATAATTCTTATTGCTTCCATTTTGGATTTAAGCGTAACATTCTTTTCTTCTGTTTTTCTTATTTTTTCTCTGACTGCTATCAATAATTTTATTGCCTGATACACCATCTGTCTGGATATGGGTTTTACTACTGTAAATATCCCCTGCTGTTCCACAATGCATGAAACTTCATCAAAAAGCTCTGCTTTTACCATTAAAACAACGCCTGAATATGTGTTTTCCGCAATATCCAATGCAAGCTCGCTTCCGAATTCGTCTGAAAGCGGGGTGTTTATAATAATAATATCAAATGTTTGTGAAATCAACAGGCGCTTAGCTTCTCCTGCGTTTGATGCGGAAATAATAGGAGCAAATTCAGATTTGGGAAGCAAATTAACTATTATTTCAGTTCCCTCGCTGACTCCTGATACTATAAGCACACTGTATACATGTTTGTCGGTAAGCAACTTGATTTTCCGCCTTTCATTAGCGTGGCAATTTAGTATAGGCTTCTATTATTTTATTATCGATTGTATTTTTAACAAATAAGCTTTGTTTCGCAATATTAATGGCATCATCCAAACTTTCAGGCAATGTTTTTAAAGCTTTTTTAGTTAAAGATTCATCAAACATATTTTCATTTATAGCTTCAGGCGGCATTAAATTATTTTTAATCCCGTCAAGTCCTGCGTATATAAGCAGCGCGTAAGCAATATAAGGATTAGCTCCGGGATCGGGGTTTCTAAGTTCAATTCTTTCGCATGCGCCTTTAGCCGCAGGTATTCTTATAAGCAATGAGCGATTTTCTTCCGCCCATCCTATATATTTGGGGGCTTTCTTTTCTCCGAGGCGTTTATAGGAATTCTTGCTGGGATTTAAAAATAAAGTAATTTCATCAATGTGAGAAAGTATCCCTGCTATTATGTTTTTCGTATAATCTTTTCCGTCTTCTGACTGCGCGGATATATTTATATGAAATCCGTTTCCGCTTATCCCGTCAAAAGGTTTGGGCTCAAAGCATGCGAAAAGCCCGTTCCTTGCGGCAATTGTCCGTACAACAGATTTAAATGTTGTTGCGTTATCGGCAGATAAAAGCGCTTCGCTGCATCGAAAATGAATTTCATGCTGACCAGGCCCTTCCTCATGATGAGAACTTTCGGGAATAATTCCCATTTTTTCAAGCGTAAAACAAACCTCGCGTCTGATGTTTTCCCCTTTATCTTCAGGAGCAATATCCATATACCCTGCGTTATCATGAGGTATATTAGTCGCATCACCGTTTTCATCGGTTTTAAACAAATAAAATTCGTATTCGGCGCCAAATAAAAAAGTCATACCCATATCTTTTGCTGTTTTTACGGCTTGTCTTAAAATGTGCCTTCCGTCGACCTCATATTCTTGTCCATTCGGATATTTAACATCGCAGTAAAGGCGCACAACTCTGCCCGGCATCGGCCTCCACGGCAAGTCGGAAAGAGTTGAAGGATCCGGAAATAGCAGCATATCGGATTTTTCTACTTTTCCGAAACCTTTTATTGCCGAGGAATCAAACGGCATTCCGTCAACAAACGCCCTTTTAAGTTCACTGGGCATTATTGCAATGTTCTTCTGTGTACCAAACACATCGCAGAATGCAAGCCTTATAAATTTTACGTCTTCCTGTATCATATAAGTAATAACTTCATCTTTTGTATACATTTTTTCACCTCACCGATAAATTACAGTTATTTTCCATTATTTCAATTATAGTATATATTTTCGGTATATTTTATAATTTATATTTTAACAAAAATTATAATATATGTTTTATTAAATATTTCCCTGTTTTGTCAACATATTTTTGCAAATTTTAATAAAATTTTACAAAATTTGAAATTTGTTTATAATATATATATAATTTAAAAAAATTTCAAATGAATTATGTAAAAAAATGTACAACTTCCCGATTTGCAGGCACTAAAATAAATATCACTCAATACGTATAGAGATTCTTTTATTTTTCTGACCGGTAAAGAATTATGACCTCGTATTTAAAACGGCTTTTACAAATTTTCAACGCATCTTTTTTATATGGGCGCAGATGCCCAGACTGATTATATAATGAAAAAAACTATTGTTTATATATAATAAGGAGAACCATGTTTATAAAAAAATATTTTGATATTACTAATAATTCAGACAATCTTGAAATGAGAAAAGATATGTCATTAATTAACTTGAGCAGAGCTAGATCACTGGCATATGTGACTATAATTTTAGAATCAATACTTATTATTTCCGATGTAACTGCAAATTTTTTGCAAATAGATGCTCGCTTCAAATTTGATTTTTATCTGTTTGCATATCTAATTTTTATTTTAATTAATATAATATTTATATTGTTTGCAGAAAAACTCAAGCAAATCAGTACAAGCGATAAATTTAATATAAAAACATCAGAAAACATTATTATAGTATATATGACGCTTATCATGTCATGGGGAAGCGTTATGTCTCTTGCGGATCAAAGACTGTATGGCCATCTTATGGTATTTATGGTAAACACCATAACCTGTTCCGTAATTTTTATTACCGATAATAAAAAGATAGCAATACCGTATTTGATTGCACATCCCGTTATTATTATCGGTCTGCCTTTTTTTCAGAAATCAAGCGATGTGCTTATAGGTCATTATGTAAATTTATCAATATTTATTGTTATTTCTTTTGTGTCTTCCAGAATCATATATTTAAATTATTGCAGAGAATATCGCAACAAAGAGCTTTTAAAAAAATCGCATTCAATGCTTGAAGATATTGTAAAAGAAAACAAAGAAATAAACCATAAACTCGAAATTGCCAATAATCAGTTAAAAAAGCTGGCGTTAGTAGACGAACTTACAGGCATTGCAAATAGAAGAAGCTTCCGCAATTTCATTGATTTGGCATATGAAGCTTTAGGTAAAGATAATATGAATTTCTCAGCAATAATGATTGATATAGATTTTTTTAAAGAGTATAACGACAATTACGGACACGTAGAAGGTGACAAAGTCTTAATTGCCGTGGCAAACGAAATAAGTTCTGTTGTTTCAAATCCTTTGGAATTCGCAGCGCGATGGGGCGGCGAGGAGTTTTTATATGCCGCTTTTAACAAAAGCAGCAAGTATGTTCAAAATGTTGCGGAAGAAATCAAATCAAAAATCAATAATCTTAAAATTCCCCATAAATATTCGGGAGCGGACAATTTTTTATCTATCAGCGTTGGGGTTTATACAACTGATATTCACAACATATCTGATGTAGCGCGAATTATTGAAATAGCCGATAAAATGATGTATAGGGCAAAAGAATCGGGACGAAACAGGATAATTAAAAAAGAAGAAGTGTAATATATAAAACAATTTAATACATTATTAACGCAAATTTTATTTTTCAAATATTTTATAAATCTGACTTTTTTTAAAGTCGGATTTTTTTGTTTTTATATTGTTTTGACCTAAGTATAATTTATTATCTTCTTTATTAATTAAATTATGATAATTTTGCATTTCAGTACACTTAATATAAGTATTTAAATGTTTACAATACAATGTTATAATTTTAAATATATTAATGCTAAAGGAGTAAGTATATGAAAGAAATTCGTTTACATGGCCGAGGCGGGCAGGGCGTTGTAAAAGCTTCTCAAATAGTAGTAAAATCTGCTGTAGACGCCGGCGGGTACGGTCAATTTATTCCGTTTTTCGGCGTTGAGCGAAAAGGCTCTCCCGTATTCGGTTTTTTAAGACTGGGTGATGAGCCGATACGCAGAAACACACAGGTATACGAGCCTGAATTACTTTTAATATTTGATGACACGCTGGTAGACTTGCCGACAACATACGACGGTTTAAAACAAGACGGAATTATTATAGTAAATTCCAAAAAATCTGCATCAGAATTAAAAATCCCGTCTCAGGCAGGTAAGGTAGCAATAGTAGACGCTACGGGAATATCGCTTAAATTATTCGGAAAAAATATTCCCAATACTGCAATGCTCGGAGCTTTTGCTAAAGTTACGGGACTTGTCGACTGGGAGATTTTACTTGCAGAAATAACAAGCGAGTTCGGTGAAAAGAACAAAGAAGCCGCAATTGCAGGCTATTATGAAGTTTCTATTGCCGATAATAAAAAATAGGAGGGCAAAAATGAGTAAAAGAGTACATATTTCTCCGCTTGCAAACGAGGGCATGTATATATTGGATACCGCAAGCTGGCGCACTGAAAGACCGGTAATGAATAAAGAAAAATGCATCGAGTGCGGTTTATGCTTAACATACTGCCCCGTGAATGCAATTATTTTTGACGAAAACAAATATAAAATAACATATAACTACTGCAAAGGCTGCGGAATCTGCGCAGTTGAATGTCCTAAAAAAGCTATAGATATGGTCCCGGAAGGAGGCGGAAAATAATGAAAATTAAAGCTATGACAGGCAACACCACTGCTGCTATTGCGGCTTCGCTTTGCAGGCCTGATTTAATAGCCGCCTACCCCATTACTCCGCAGTCTTCAGTCGCGGAATATCTTTCGGAACTTGTTCACAGCGGTGAATTGCAAACCAATTATGTAACCACAGAATCCGAGCACTCCGTTATGAGCGTAATTCAGGGCGCTGCCTGCGCGGGCGGCCGTACATTTACCGCAACAAGCGGTCAGGGGCTTGCTCTGATGTATGAGCCGTATTTTCAAATGTCTACTATGCGCCTTCCTATGGTTATGGCTATAGTTACAAGAGAAATGATCTCCCCCTGCACCGTATGGTCGGGTCAGCAGGACGCCATGTCGGTAAGAGATGCAGGCTGGCTTCAGGTCTATGTTGAAAACAACCAGGAAATTATGGATATGATTATTCAAGGATACATGATTACTGAGCACGAAGATGTTTTAATCCCCATAAACGTATGCTATGACGGATTTTATCTTTCTCATTTGGTGGAAGGTGTGGATGTCCCATCTCAAAAGGAAGTGGATGCGTTTTTGCCTCCTGTTCATTTCAACCACGCTATACTGGATCCGGATAATCCCATGGCTGTAGACTCTCTTACAAGCGGCGAAGTGCTTACAAGATACAGAAAAGGCCATCTTGAGGCCATGGTAAAAACGCTTGATGTAATAGAGGAAGTCGATAAAAAATTCGCTAAATCTTTCGGCCGCTCTTACGGAGGAGCAATAGAAGAATATAAATGCGACGATGCTGACATTGTTTTAGTAGCAATAGGAGGCATGACAGGCACGGCACGAGACGCCGTTGATATGGCAAGAGATAAAGGAATAAAAGCAGGTCTCATCAAGCTTCGCTTTGTCCGTCCTTTCCCCACAGACCGAATTGCAAATGCGCTGAAAGGCAAAAAAGCGTTTGCAGTTGTAGACAGAAGCGTGTGCTTCGGCTGGAACGCAGGCCCTATGTATACGGAAGTAAGAGCCGCGCTTATTAACGGAGATGATAAGTATTCTCATTTTTCTGCGATAGGCGGTCTCGGCGGAGCCGATATCTCAATTAAACATATGACTTCAGTTATAGAAAAGTTGGAATCAGTAAAATCTAAGCCAGGCCAGCATGATACGCTTTGGCTGATGAAAGAATTTTAAGGGAGGAGATAATATGAATTATATAGAAAAACTCAGAACATCTGAAGATATGGTAACCCCCGGCATGTCAGCGTGTCAGGGATGCTGCGGAGAACTTGTTCTTAGAAGAATTCTGCAAATATCCGGTAAAAACACCATTGTATGCGTTCCTCCCGGATGCATGTCCGGAGCGGGCGTTGTAGGATGGGACTATCAGACGGGCATGAAAATACCGGTGCACATACCGCTTCTTACAAACACGGCGTCATTTTTATCGGGCGTATCACAAATGTATCAGCGAAAAGGCCGAGGCGACGTTAACATGATAGCTGTAGCCGGTGACGGAGCAACTGCCGACGGCGGTTTCCAGTCACTTTCAGGCGCTGCGGAACGAAACGAAAAAATGTTATACGTATGCTATGACAATGAAGGATACATGAACACAGGCTTTCAGCGCAGCTCCACGACTACAAAAGGCTCAAGAACTTCAACGACGCCTATTGGCGAAGCTATAAACGGAAAACAGCAGCCTTCAAAATACGTAGCCTTAATAATGTCAATGCACGCGCTTCAATATTGCGCAACAGCCTCTCCTTCCCATATGCAGGATATGGTCGCAAAAGTAGAGAGAGGTCTTGCTGAAAGCAAAAAAGGCTTTGCTTTTATCCATGTAATTGCGCCGTGCCCCACAGGCTGGTCGTTCGAGCCCGATATGTCAATACAGATTGCAAAAAAAGCGGTCGCTTCCAATATGTTCCCGCTCTGGGAAAAATATAACGGCAATTACTATATAACTGTGGAAAATAAAAAACCCATACCCGTAAAAGAATTCCTGCAAAGTATGGGCAAGTATAAAAGCCTTACTGATGATGATATCGCGCAGATACAAAAAGAAGCCGATACGAAATATGAAACGCTTAAAAAATTAGCGTCGGAATAAACATCAAAAGCCGGTTAGAACTAACCGGCTTTTTTATATGGGATTTATTACAAATTAACGCCGCTTAATATATTGTTGCTTGTATCGGCATTCATCTTGGCTCTTTGGAGCATCAGCTTTATTCTGTTTATCTGGTTTACTTCGCTTGCTCCGGGATCGTAATCCACTGCTACAATGTTAGTCTGAGGATACCGCTCTTTGATTGATTTTATCATTCCTTTGCCTGTTATATGATTAGGAAGGCACGCAAACGGCTGCATGCAGATTATGTTATGCGCTCCCTTTTCTATTAAATCCACCATCTCGGCGGTAAGCAGCCACCCCTCTCCGGTATGGTTGCACAGCGATAAAATAGGCTCAACGTCAGCAGCCATTTCGTATATTGTTTTAGGCGGTAAAAACCTGCCGCTTTTCTTAAGGGCGTATCTGACATCATTTCTATAATTCTCCGCGTATTTAATAAAAATATTACCCGCAATTCTTTGAGTAATTGAATTATTTAAGTTTATGTGATTTGTCTCAAACCCGTGCGCGCTGTATAAAAAAAACTCCATAAGCCCGGGAACCACCATTTCGGCGCCCGATTTTTCTATAAAATCCGTCATCTCGTTGTTTGCAGCAGGATGATATTTTACGAGTATCTCCCCAACCAGTCCGACTTTGGGTTTGCATACATTAAATACTTCTATGCTTTCAAACTCATCAACAATACGTTTTAAATTGCGCCTAAATTCCGCCCTGTTTGCGCTGCGCACGTTTTTTTTGCATAGCTTCATGCATTTCTCATACGCCTCGTTTGCAGAACCAGGTATTATTTCATACGGGCGCACATGCAACAAAAGCGCCATAAGCAAATCTCCGTATACCATTGCCATAATAGCTTTGTTTACTAAAGATAATGTCAGCTTGAATCCCGGGTTTTGCTCAAGCCCGCCCGCGCCCGTGTTTGCCGATATTATAGGTATATTTTCAAAACCCGTATCTTTTAAAGCTTTGCGCAGCAGCGGAAGATAATTGCTCGCCCTGCACGGCCCACCGGTCTGGCTCATTATAAGAGCGGTTTTATCGGTATCGTACTTCCCGGATTTTAATGCTCTTATTATCTGGCCTATTATAATAATAGAGGGATAGCACGAATCATTGTTCACATATTTCAGCCCTTCGGCTATATCTTCTTTTGTAACTTTTTTCAGCACCTTAAAATTATAACCCTCGCTTCGCGCAGCTTGTTCCGCGAGTTCAAAATGTATAGGCGCCATCTGCGGTGCCAGTATAGTATAATTTCTCATTTCTTTTGTAAATACTGCTCTTTTTGCAAATTTGTCTGATGATTTATTTATATTATCTTTTTTAATCTTATCCCTCTCTTCCATCGCCGCTTTCAGCGAGCGCATCCTTATTCTCACCGCGCCTAAGTTGCTCACCTCGTCTATTTTTATCAAAGTATATATTTTCCCCGTCTTAGAAAGTATCTCGCTTGCCTGTTCTGAGGCTATTGAATCAGGACCGCATCCAAAAGAATTAAGCTGCACAAGTTCAATATTGTCATGCTTTGAAACATAATCCGCTGCTTCATACAGTCTTGAATGATACATCCATTGATCGAGGACTTTTAATGGCCTTTCTGCATGCCCTAAATGCGCGACGCAATCCTCCGTAAGCACGGCAAGTCCCAGCGATGTTATAAGCGAAGGTATAGAGTGATTTACCTCATTATCTAAATGATACGGCCTGCCCGAAAGCACTATCGCTTTGCCGCCGGTTTTTTCAAGCCAGGAAATAACCTCTTCACCTTTGCGTTTTATATCCTTTTTAAAACTAACATCTTCTTCCCATGCAATATTAACAGCGTTTTGAACCTCTGCCAGTGTGATATTAAACTCTTTAAATTCTTCACATAGCCTTTTGGCGAGCGCTTTCTTATTATTGTAAGGCAGATACGGGTTATGGAATTTAATTCCTTTTTCATGTACTATATCCATATTGCCTTTTATTACTTCAGGGTATCCTATAACTATCGGGCAGTTAAAGCAGTTGTCTGCCTGCACTATTTCCGCTCTTTCCTTAAAGATACACGGGTAAAATATATGTTTAACCCCTTTATTTATTAATGCCGCGATATGCCCGTGCGCCAGTTTTGCGGGATAACATACAGTATCAGACGATACCGTGTCCATTCCCAGCTCGTATATTTCCCTGTTTGATACGGGTGATAGTTCTACTCTGAAATTAAGCGCAGTAAAAAACGTGTGCCAGAACGGGTAATTCTCAAACATGTTAAGTACGCGCGGTATACCCATTACTCCCCTTTTCGCCTCGATTAATTCAAGCGGTTTATACTGAAAAATTCTGTTTGTTTTGTATTCAAAAATATTGGGTACTTTTTTGCATTCCTCAATCCCCGCGCCTTTCTCGCATTTATTCCCCGTTATAAATTTATCTTTGCCGTTAAAAACATTTATTGTCAGCAGGCAATTATTCGTGCAATTTTTGCAGCGTGTTATTTTTGTTTCATATATGAAGTTTTTCAGCTGCGTAAGACTAATTAGTGCTGATATTGTATCTTTATCATAAGATTCTTTTGCGATAATAGCCGCTCCGAACGCTCCCATAAGCCCTGCGATGTCCGGTCTTACAACTTCTTTTCCGGTTATTTTTTCAAAGCTTCTAAGTATAGCGTTATTTAAAAATGTTCCTCCCTGAACAATTATCTTATCGCCCAGTTGCTGGTCGTCTTTTATTTTAATTACTTTATAAAGCGCGTTTTTTATAACTGAATAACAAAGCCCTGCGGAAATGTCTCCTACGCTTATACCTTCTTTTTGAGCCTGCTTTACTTTAGAATTCATAAACACGGTGCACCTTGTGCCCAAATCAGCAGGGGCAGACGCTTTTATGCCTTGTTTTGCAAATTCTCCCACGGTAAGACCGAGTGATTTTGCGAATGTCTCAATAAACGATCCGCACCCGGAGGAGCAAGCTTCGTTTAATATTACATTATCTATTACGCCGTTGCGAACCTTTATGCATTTCATATCCTGTCCGCCTATATCGAGTATTAATTCGACCCCGGGCATAAAATGCTCGGCCGCCTTATAATGCGCCACCGTTTCAACTTCGCCGATATCGCAGCCGTACGCCGCTTTTATCAGGTTTTCACCATATCCCGTAACGGCGGAATATGATATAACTGTCCCTTGCGGCAAAGCTTTGTAGATTTCAGAGAGCATTTTCCCCGCGGTATTTAACGGACTGCCCTCGTTGCCTGTATAATGGGATAACATCAGATTGCATTCATCGTCTATTAAAACCGCTTTGCTTGTGGTAGAGCCGATATCAAGCCCTAAAAAGCAATTACCGTTTATATCAGAAATGTTTTTTCTGCATACACTATGTTCATGATGCCTTTTAATAAATGCTTCATATTCATTTTCACTTTCAAACAAAGGTTCTAAATGATCTATATTATCCTGGTTATTATCACGTGATTTAAGCAGATTTATTATTTCTGACAGTGTTATTAATTCTTTATTGCTCTTTGCGTTTATAGCGGCGCCAATCGCTACATACACCTCAGCGTTATCTGGAACTATCATTTCATCATTGTTAAGATTCAGTGTTTCTTTGAATCTTTTTCTTAATTCTGGCAAAAAATGCAGCGGTCCGCCTAAAAATCCTACTTTTCCTCTTATCTTCCTTCCGCACGCGAGTCCGCCTATTGTCTGGTTTACAACTGACTGGAAAATAGAAGCGGCAATATCTTCACGCCTCGCTCCCTCGTTTAAAAGCGGCTGAATGTCGGTTTTCGCAAATACTCCGCACCTGGACGCTATTGGATAAATTACGCTGTAATTTTTCGCGAGTTCATTAAGACCATACGCGTCAGTGTTTAAAAGTATTGCCATCTGGTCAATAAAAGCTCCCGTGCCGCCTGCGCAAATGCCGTTCATTCTCTGGTCAACACCGCCCTTATAAAAAGTAATCTTTGCGTCTTCCCCGCCAAGCTCTATTATTACATCAACTGCCGGAATATATTTTTCAATTGCCTTGCAGCCGGCTATAACCTCCTGAACAAACGGAAGGTTTAATTTTTCCGATACCGAAAGTCCGCCCGAGCCTGTTACAGACACAAATAAGTTCGAATCTGAAAATTTTTCGCTCATTTCCTCGCACATATTTTTAAGTGTTTTATATAAATCGGCATTGTGACGCAGGTACTTGCTGTAGCATAAATTATCGTCTTTATCAAGCGCGATGATTTTAACCGTAGTGGAGCCTACGTCTATTCCAATATAAAATATATTTTCATTTATTCTATTATCAATAGTATTTTTCACAAATCTTATCCCCTTTTTTTCGGATAAATTAAATAATTCCCATATTTAATAAAAATATGAGAATTTTCCCAATTTTTTGGTAAATAATAAAAAACAATATAAACCGCTAATGTTAACGTTATCGTTTTTTGTTTAATATTGACATTTAATAAAAGTTACAGTATGATAAATAAGGTTTTTAATCATTTTAAATATATATATGTCAATATTTTGGAGGTAAAAAATGAGTTTGACATCAATATCTGTTTGGGGAATTTCGGCTGGTATTTTTGCCTTGATTGTCGCATTTCTTTTTGCCAAGAACGTGCTAAAAAGAAATCCCGGCAATGAAAAAATGCAGGAAATCTCCAAAGCTGTCCAAGAGGGCGCAATGGCGTACCTTAAAAGACAATATAAAACATTGATTCCTTTCGCAATTATAGTCACAATTATTCTCTTAATAGCAAAAGGCTGGCAGGGCGCTGCAGCATTTTTAGTCGGCGCGGTATCATCCGCATTAGCCGGCTATATCGGGATGAGCATCACAACAAGAGCTAACTGCCGTACAACCGAAGCTGCGCGCACAAGCTTAAACAGCGCTCTCGGAGTAGCGTTCAGAGGCGGAGCGGTAATGGGCTTTTCGGTTGCGGGACTTGGTCTTATGGGCGTTGCAGCTCTGTTTTTGATTTTCGGAGACGCTGAAACAATTAATTCTTTTGCTTTCGGCGCAAGCGCAATAGCGCTCTTTGCTCGTGTCGGCGGCGGCATATTTACAAAGGCTGCCGACGTAGGCGCGGACCTTGTGGGTAAAGTTGAAGCGGGCATTCCGGAAGACGATCCGCGTAACCCTGCGGTTATTGCCGACAACGTAGGCGATAACGTAGGTGATACAGCCGGTATGGGAGCCGACTTATTCGAATCATACGCGGCGACTACCATTGCGGGCATGCTTATTGGATACTCTGTTTTCAAAGGTCATGGAGTGGGAGAATATTTGTTCATAGCAATAGGCATAGTAGGATTGCTTGCGTCAATTATATCGGGCTTCTTTGTAAGAACAGGCGAAAAAGCGAATCCGCAAATGGCATTAAACAAAGGTCTGTGGGGAACAAACATCATAACCGCAATAGGCGCGTATGTTGTTCTTAAATTGATGCTTCCGGCTTCTTATCAGGCAGGCAGCATTACAATTACGCCAAATAAAGTATTTGTATGCGTAATAGCCGGTTTGATGGTAAATATTTTAATAGGACTTATAACGGAATATTATACATCCAACAATAAAAAACCCGCGCAGGGAATTGCAAAAGCATCCCTTACCGGACCTGCTACAAATCTTATTCAAGGCCTTGCTGTAGGACTTAAAAGCACGGCTCTTCCAATACTTACTTTCTGCGCGGCAACCCTTGTGTCTTTCCATTTCGCAGGCGTTTTCGGTATAGCGATTGCGGCTATGTCAATGCTTTCGACAGCGGGTATAATAGTTGCTATAGACTCTTTCGGTCCTGTTGCAGACAACGCGGGCGGTATCGCCGAAATGGCGGGACTTGACCCGGAAGTAAGAAAAACAACAGATAAACTTGACAGCGTAGGCAATACTACTGCGGCTGTTGCCAAGGGTTTTGCGATAGGTTCCGCCGCTCTTACGGCGCTTGTATTGTTTAACGCTTATGCTGAACTTTCACACCTTACGACAATAGACATTCTTAATCCGACAACAATAGTCGGGTTGTTTATAGGAGGCGCACTGCCATTCTTATTCTCGGCATTTGCAATGGAAGCAGTAGGCAAAGCCGCTTTTAAAATGATAGAAGAAGTACGCCGCCAGTTCCGCGAAATACCGGGGCTTTTAAAAGGCGATCCTTCCGCTAAAGCGGATTATGCAAGCTGTGTAGACATTGCTACAAAAGCTGCTATTAAAGAAATGATAATACCGGGGCTTTTGGCAGTCGGCATGCCTGTTCTTGTAGGTCTGCTTCTTGGCAAAAACGCTTTGGGCGGAATGCTTGCGGGCGGCACTGTATCCGGCGTGTTAATGGCTATCTTTATGGCAAACGCAGGCGGAGCTTGGGATAATGCTAAAAAATATATAGAAGCGGGCAATTTAGGCGGCAAAGGCACGGACGCTCATGCTGCCGCGGTTATCGGCGATACTGTCGGCGACCCGTTTAAAGATACGTCCGGTCCTTCTCTTAACGCTTTAATAAAAGTTATGGGCACAATTTCTTTAATATTGGCGCCGTTCTTGCATTAAAATACTAATATTTAAGCTCCGCATTCAGCGGAGCTTTTTTCTTGTTTATCATATTACACTAGTTTTCGTAAATTTAGAAACATTGTAATAATCTATAATATTTACGGGTCCCATTAAAACATCCCTTCTTATATAAAGCGCAGCGTCATATCTTGTTTTAACGCTCCATTTTACAAGAGATATTTTGTTGTTTTCAATTTCTATTGCAGTTATGCATCTTGGATGCACGCAGCTGCCGTCATTGAAATATAGGTTTTCTCCTGCTTTAGGCATATAAGGCCTGTGAGTATGGCCGGCTATTACTATTTGACGGTTTGTATTAGCCCATTTTATTATATGCTTTTCGATGCTTTCTTTTTTTAAATAATTCTTTGCCGCGCTCGTCGGATTTTTTACTCCTATCACTTCTAAAGGTTTCCATAAGTATCTTACAAGAAATCTTGACAGCCAAAAAAGCGAATTATTAAAAAAATCCGCCTGATGACCGTGCACTACAAAAATCTTGTCGCCTGATACTATGTGGTTTAAAATAACACTTTCGTGAATTTTAAGGTCTTCAAAAAGCGGAATATATTTATTCTGCGCCGCATCATAATAGCTTGCGTAATTTTCTTTTGCAAAATTGCTGTCTTTTTTTGCAATATCGTGATTGCCAAACAGCATATAAAGCCTGTTTCCTTTATTGAATTGGGACAGCATCCAAAAAATGCTGCCGTACATTTCTACTATGTCGGCCTGACTGCTTCCTTCCCACAATTCATCCCCGTCTCCAGCTTCGATGTATATAAAATCTTTCTCATTATAATATGACAGGGCAACAAATGCGATGTTCTGATTTTTGGAAAAATTATCGGAATTATCTCCGTTGCCCCTGTGGCAGTCGCTCATTATTACTATTTTTGTATCATTATTATAATTAATATTGTATGCTTCTTCATAAGCTTTAGTTAAATTTTTCGATGCGTAGCTCATATTACGCTCCCGTTAGTTTGCTAAAATAAATTCTGTCTAAAGATATTTCTTAATAATTTCGTATTCTTTAAATATCTGTTTTGTCTTGCCCGTATCAAATATCATGTTGTATATTTCCGGCTCTTTTTCTTTTAACGCGTTTATTTTTTCATAGATATTATTAAGACCTTTTGTAAGGTTCTGATATTGCTCGCATAAAAACTTATTTTTTGCCTGCATTAAAGCGTCAATTTCATCGGTCCTTGTTAACGGCTGAACAGTATGAGGCTTTGCAAACGATATATATACTATATTGTTTATAGCTCTTATTTCGCTCTGCCTATATCCGGCATTTCTAAGCCCGTTAATAAACTCACTTTGCATTAAGCTGTTTTTGAATACTATTTTAATATCCATTTTAAGCTCATCCGGATGCGCAAACCCTCCCAGTACAAATCCTGTAAGCCACCAATGTTTATCGTGTCGTTCAAATATCGGCTTATTATTTTTATATGCTGTATAAGAAATTTCTAAGAAGTCATCATCATCAGTTGCTTTATAAAATGTTCCGTTAAAGACACCTGGTATATCTAACTCACCGCTGACAGCCGTGAAAATTCCTACCTCGCACCCTATAGTCATGCCGTATTGACCTTTCCAAAACTCTATAAGCCAGTGTTTGCCTCCGTAATTAAAATAAATAGGTTCGCAGTCTATTATCATGCTCAGGGGAGCGCAAGCTTCGTCATATAGACGGCAGTATCCGAATTGTCTTTGCCAAGCGTTCATAATTGAGTAAAATATATCCTGGGAAGCATCGTATGCAAATCCTGCAATTCTTAATTTTTCTTCAATTTCTTGTTTTTCTTCTTGTGATACAGACTCTATGTCTTCGTCTGCAAAGTCTTCCTCGTTCTGATTTAAATCTTCCTCATCATTATCTTCAAATATTGGTTGTTCTTCTTCCTCCGTGGTTTCATTATCATTTTCGTCATACTGTTGTGCGTCCTCGCCACGCGGCTCATCTTCATAGTCATATTCAAAATCTGTTTGATTATCTTGAGAGTTTTCCTCTTCGATATCTTCCGGAAAATCATAATGGTACTCAGGCGGTATTGTCTGCGCATCTTTATCCGCAGGCGTTTGTGTCTTTCCATCTTCATCATTATCATCGTCAGTAAAAAACTCAATCGCTTTTTTAATGAGATTAAATTTACCGTATACGTCCTTTGACTTACCGAAATCAAATATCATTTCGTATATATCGGGATCATGCTGTTTAACCGCGTATATTTTATCGTAAATGTTGTCAAGCCCTTTCGTAATGCTTTGAAACCGACGGCATATAAGCTCATTTCTTTCCTGCGTAACTTCTTCCATTTCTTCGGTTCTGGTATTAGGCTGTTTTGTGTGAGGAGTTTTGAAAGATATATAAACCACATTGTTTATTGCCCTTATCTCGCCGGGTTTATATCCGGCGTTTTTAAGTCCGCCCACAAAAGCGCTCTGCATTAAACTGTTTTTGAATATTATTTTAATATCCATCATAAGTTCATGTGGCGGTATAAAATCACCCAGAATAAACCCCGTAAGCCACCAATGTTTGTCTTGGCGGTTAAACAGAGTTTTGCCGTTTCTGTAAAGTGTATATGAAATATCAAGCAGATTATCGTCATCAGCGCATTTATAAAAAATGCCGTTAAAAATTCCCGGTATATTCAAATTAGGCCATGTGGATGAGTAAACGCCTACTTCGCATCCCGCAGTCATTCCATACTGACCTTTCCAGAATTCAATAAGCCAATGTTTATTGGCATAGTCAAAATATATAGGTTCGCAGTCAATAATCATGCTCATAGGAGCGCAGGCTTCGTCATACAATTGGCAGTAACCGAATTTTCTCTGCCACGCATCAAGCCTTGAATAAAATATATCTTGTATAACGTCGTAAGCGTACCCCGCAAGGCTTATAGTATCCTCTATTTTCTGTTTTTCTTCCTGTGTGATTAACTGCGTGCCGCTTGAAGGCTCATTATTTTCTTCTTCGCCTTCCTGCGCATCGTTTTGATTCGTCTCTTGCTGCGGCTGTTCATTCTGCGGTTTCTCAAACCCGTGCGGAGGCGGTATTTTATTCATATTTGAATCATAATACTCTCCGTCATCGGAAATTATAAACAAAACGTTTAGTTTCTTCTGTTTTTTTGATTTTTGGATTTTTACTGCTGCAGTCAATATCATCGCCGCAGAAATAAATATATATATTAAATTTGTATTTTTTATATTTTCAGTCACAAAACTTATTGCGTTTAAAAAAATATGCATATAAAAAACCCCACTAAATTTTATCTATTTCATAATATTCTGAAAACATAATATTGTTATAGCTTACTGTAAATAATCCTTTAATAGAATCGAATAATTTATGCAATAAAATCATATATGTTACTGTATTGCGGGGGATTTGATTGAAAATATTACGTTTCGCTAAGAATAATTGGATTATAAGTTTTATTATATTCATATTGCTGCTTGTACTTTTAAACTTTGCGGGATATGTATTTAACATAAAGTATATAAGCGTTGTAAAAGCTGTATCTGAAGTTAACAAATACGAAGTGCGCAGCGAGCTTTTAATGCAAGCTATGGATAACGTAGGCGTATGCCGCCCCGAAGATGCTGCTAAAGTTTGGGCGGAAGGCTTAATGATAAGAAGCGCGGCTATGCAGTATTCTTCTATGAGCGCGAATTTAAAAGAAAAATACGCAAAAGAGCTTGAGAATACATTCCCGAATTGGGTGACGGGAATGTCAAGCCCTTGGATATCGGGATATGAAATAGACAAAATCGAACAGACTGAGAATATGTATGTATATTATTTAACTTTTTCTACGGCGACTTCTACCGGTCCTGCCAGAAATTATAAGGCAACGCTTACGGTTGCAAAAGAAATAAATTTCTGGCGCATAATAAACATAAAAACCGATAAAGAACTATATCCTTATACAGGTTTTCAATCTCAATAAAAAAACCGGCTTTTATGCCGGTATTTTTATTTTATTTTTTATCCTTATTAAATATCCTGTCGTGTTCTTCCCTGCCCAAATGCATCGCGTCGCAGAATGGCTTGTTATCCGAATGCCCGCAACGGCACAGCGCGGCTCTGTTTCTTATTTCATATACTTCCCCGTCCGCGGACTCAATAGGTATTCCGCCTTTTACGTATATTGGCCCTATAACGCCTTTTTCTTTGTCGTATAATATATCAATAGACTGCTCAAACTTGTCTTCGTGCACTTCGCCGTTTTTTTCAACCGCCACAAGCCTGCCCGAGGGGCACTGGCTTGCTCCTATTATTGCCTCTTTCTTTTTTGCGGGGTCATCAGACTGCTTCGTTAAATTCCACGCATGCCCAAGTTCCCTGTGGCAGAAACGGGACAGAGAACATCTTCCGTCATCGAGCAAATCAAGCTCGGGACCGTTTACCGTTCTTACAAGCCTGTCTTCAAATTTGTCTTTTGACGCGACTTCTGTTCCGCTAAAATTTATTTTCGTGTGTGTACCGTCGCAGAAAGGAGGAGTTTTTGTTTTTCCGCAGCGGCATAAAGCGTATGTTTCTGCCTGCGGAAAGCCTTGACCATCTTCATATTCGTAATGTTTGCCTACGGGAACAACAATTTTTTCACTTAACGGCACATTCCCCGTTACAATATACGGACCGTTTTTCATAATTTTTATTTTTTTATCAGACATATATTACCCTCCCGCGTTAATTTAATTTATTTTACTATTTTAATATTTTAATTGCAACACAGAATAAATTTATATTGACAAAAAACAAATTTAATAATATATTAATGATATCATATTAATATCATATTTTACAATTAAAAGGAGTATATGATTTATGGAAAGTAATGATAAAAAACAATTGCATACGGAAGAAATAAAAGCAACATATATAAACGGCATGGCGGTGTTTATTTTAAATATTTTGCTGATTCTAGTCTCTTTAGGTGCGTTTATTTTCGGTGCAGTTTTATTGGAAACCCAAACTGACGTCTCTTTAGCTATAGCATTAATGATAATCGGGGCAGTTTATTCTTTTATTCTGGGACCGATTTTATTTGTAGGCTTAAAAATATTAAAGCCCAATGAAGCGTACGTTCTTACATTGTTCGGAAAATACTACGGTACGCTTAAAGGACCGGGATTTTATTTTGTAAATCCTTTCGTGGCAGCTGTGAACCCTTCAGTTCAATCCGAGGCAAACATGACAAAAACTCAGGAGGCCGCTACCCGAGAAAAAAAATCCGCGCAGGAATACAGAAAGCCTGTAAGCAGAAAAATCTCATTAAAAACGCTTACTCTTAATAATGAAAAACAAAAAGTAAATGACGAACTGGGAAACCCGATAATCATAGGTATTGTGGTTATATGGAAAGTAGTAAATACCGCAAAAGCAGTATTTAATGTTGACAATTATACAGAATACCTTTCCATTCAATGCGATTCCGCATTGCGCGATGTTGTGCGCACATATCCCTATGATATATTCAAAAGCGCGGGTGACAGCGAATGCGATAAAAATGAAAAAACCTTAAGAGGCAGCAGTCAGGAAATAGCTGTTAAACTTAAAAACGATATTCAGTCAAGAGTAGAAATAGCCGGTCTTGAAATACTCGAAGCTAAGATAACTCATCTTGCATACGCTCCCGAAATAGCGGCCGCAATGCTTCAAAGACAGCAGGCGTCGGCTATAATAGACGCAAGGCAAATGATAGTGGAAGGCGCGGTAGGCATGGTGGAAATGGCTCTTACAAAACTCAACGAAAATGACATCGTCCAGTTAGACGAGGAGCGTAAAGCCGCAATGGTAAGCAATCTTTTGGTTGTTCTCTGCGCAAGCAAGGAAGCGCAACCCGTTGTAAACAGCGGTTCACTGTATTAGAATGCATAAAATAAAGGGATGATTGACTATGGATAATAAAGAAAAAGAAAAAAAACAAATGTTATTAAGACTCAATCCGTCCCTATGGCAAGAACTTGCAGCTTGGGCCGAGGATGATTTCCGCTCAATAAACGGCCAAATTGAATACTTGCTTTCCGAGTGCGTAAAGCAGAGAAAAAAAGGAAAATACGTAAAATAATACGAATATGGCTCAGGTATACCTGAGCCATATTCGCTAAAACAACATTTAAAAGGTTTTCTATATCATATAAACAAGTTTACATTTGACTGTTCCGCATCGCCTAAATATGTTCCAACTCCCGCGAAATCAACTCCGTCAATCAGTTCTTCTTTTGTAATTCCCATAACGTCCATAGACATTGTACATGCTATAATTTTCACGCCGTTATTCATCGCGTTTTTAATTAAGTCCACAATCGAATCTACATTTTTGTCTCTCATAACTTTTTTCATCATGGCAGTACCCATACCGCCCATGTTCATTTTAGATATCTTCAATTTGCCTATGCCTCTTGGCATCATTTTACCGAACATTGCGTCTATAAAAGGCTTTTTAACGTGCTGGTTTTCTTCTTTTCTTAGCACGTTCAGTCCCCAGAAAGTAAAGAACATAGTTACCTGCCTTCCCATAGCCGCCGCGCCGTTCGCTATAATAAACGAGGCCATAACCTTATCCATATCTCCGCTGAATACTATTATCGTTTTTCCCTGTGGAATCTCCGTTGTCGCTTTTACATCCGTCTGAACTGAATCGCCTGTTCCTTTTTGTATATAAGCTACAATTTTATTGCTTTCTTTTTCCGCTTTTAAAAGCGTATTGCCCGTTCTTTTGCTCCATGCCTCAGCATCTCTTGCAAAACCGAAATCAGACGCGGTTACCTGCATAACATCGCCGTCATTTAAGCCTTTCATCGTCTCGTATACTTTCATAATAGGTCCGGGACATTGCATTCCCGTACAGTCCACAGTTATGTTAGCCTTTATGTCATTTAAGTTTATTTCTTCTTTTTTCATGGGTTTTACCGCCTCCATGCTTTGATTTAATGTTTTGTAGTAGTATGATTTATAAAAACTGCTTCCGCCCGGATATACCTTCACTTTTTTAAACCCGTTCTGCATCAAAACCCTTGCGGCATTGTATGATCTTACCCCAATAGAGCAATAAACAATTATAAGCTTCTCCCTATCCAGTTCGTCAAGCCGCTGTCTTAAAACTCTAAGAGGTATATGCACAGAATTGTTAATGGCAAACACCATTCTTTCGGCGTCTTCTCCTATGTCCAAAACTATATGGTCTTCATCGCCTGTATATTTACCGTTTTCATCAATTTCGTTGTAATTTATAAAGCTTACCATCCCATTAATAATATTCTCCGCAACAAACCCGAGCATGTTTACGGGATCTTTTGCAGAAGAGTACTGCGGCGCGTACGCGAGTTCAAGTTTTTTGAGTGAATATATGTCTCCGCCGAGTCTAATAGTAGACGCTATTGTGTCAATACGTTTGTCAACACCGTCCTGGCCTACAATCTGCGCGCCGTAAATTTTGCCCGTTTTGTCAAATATCAATTTCATCATCATCGGCGTTGCGCCGGGATAATATCCTCCGTGTGATTTTTGGTTAATTACAACTGTATAATAATCTTCGTTATACTTTTTGCCCCATCTGTTAAGCGTTTTTTCGTTAACGCCCGTAGCCGCAACCGTTAAATCAAATACTTTTACTACCGATGTTCCCTGCGTTCCTTCATACTTTTCTAACTGTCCGTTTTTGCTTGCTATATTGTTTGCGCATATTCTTGCCTGTTTGTTTGCAGGTCCCGCAAGCGGTATCATACCTTTAGTCTTGCTTATAAATTCATCTATTTCTATAACGTCTCCTACAGCGTAAATGTCAGGCGCCGACGTCTTAAGATACTCATCTACTTTAACGCCTCCGCGTTCGTTTAATTCAAGTCCAGCCCCTTTTGCCAGTTCATTGTTTGGTCTTACGCCTATTGAGAGCATAACCATGTCAAATTCCGGCGCATCACCGCTGTTTAAGTGTATTTTAATTTTATTATCAACCGGCTCAAATTTTTTAACTCCGTCGCCTAAATTAAGCGCAACACCGTTCATTGTCATATTTTCCTGTACAATCTGCGCCATTTCATAATCCACGGGAGCCATAACCTGATTAAGCATTTCTATAACTGTCACGTCAAGTCCCGCCGCATGCAGGTTTTCTGCCATTTCAAGCCCGATAAATCCTCCGCCTATAACTGCCGCGCTTTTTGGCTTTTTCTCTTGTATATATGCTTTAATACGATCAGTATCCGGTATAGTCCACAAAGTAAATATTCCTTCGGAATTTATCCCTTCTATCGGCGGTTTTATCGGTGATGAGCCTGTTGCCAAAACCAATGTATCATAACTTTCTTCATACTCTTTATTTTCTGCTTTGTTAAGCACTTTTACGGTCTTGTTTTCTTTGTCTATTGATAGTACTTCATTTTCCACTCGCACGTCAATATTAAATTCGTTTACAATTTTGTCCGTGCTTACAACAGTAAGCGAGCTTCGCTCTTTAATTACGTCCCCTATATAGTAAGGAAGTCCGCAGTTTGCGTAAGAAATGTATTTGCCCCTCTCGAACATTATAATTTGCGCGTCTTCGTCAAGCCGTCTTAGTCTTGTAGCCGCGCTTGCTCCGCCAGCTACTCCGCCTATTACTAAAATTTTCTTTTTACTCATACTTTGCCTCCATATTAATTTTGAAGTATCAATTTAATTATTTTTTCAATTTCTTCATTTGATATGCTGTAATATATTTCTACGCCTTCTCTGCTGCCTGTAACTATCCCTGCCGCTTTTAATTTGGCTAAATGCTGGGATACCGTTGACTGGCTTACTTCTATGCAGCATTGCATATCATTTACCTTAATTTTATTGTTTCTTAAAAGCATCTCAAGTATGCACAGCCTTACGGGATGCGATATAGCTTTAAATAAATCGGCTTTCTCTTCAAGTTTTTTCTTTAATTGTTTTTTTTCTTCTATGTTTAAAAAGTTCATAAAAGGGGCGTCCTTTATTATTTATTTTTATTATATTATAATATTATAATATTATAATATAATTTGTCAATAGATATTCTTTTAATATTATTGTTATTTTGAACAATAATATATATTAATTATTATATTGGAGTTAAGTTTTGATAAACAATTTGTTTGAAAATTATCCTTTTTTAATCGGACAAAACATATGGTTTTTGCCTGTTATCTCATTATTGTCAGGTTTTCTTACATCACTCGCTCCATGCTCTTTAATGAGCGTGCCTTTAGTTATTAATTATATAAAAGTGGCGGACAAAAAAAATTCTTCTTTTAAATTATCTCTTGTATTCGCATCGGGTACGGCATTTTCATATGTGACATTAGGCGTTATCGCGTCGATAATAGGCAAACTCATTCACTTTCCCGAAAGAGGATGGCATATATTTTTAGGTATATTGTCAATTTTAATGGCTATTTTAATATTTGATATTTTTCATTTCGCCCATACCCACCCTTTTGTGGCAAGAGTCGCAAAAAAAGGGTTAACAGCAGCGTTTTTAACAGGAATTATCGGAGGTTTCTTCTCTTCACACCATGCGGCTCCAATGCTTGTTATACTTCTGGGACTTGTCGCGCAAAAAGGCAGCATATTACTCGGAGCAGTCGCGCTTATTCTTTTTTCCATAGGACACAGCATAATTATTATATCCTCCTCAGCTTCTGTTAGTTTTGTGTCCAAAATAACGCAAAGCGGCAGATATATCTATATTTCAAAATCAATAAATTATATGCTCGGGTGTTTTACAACAATTTTAGGAATTTATTTAATATACTCGGCATTTATTGAATAAACAGTATACTTAAAAACTCAATATAAAACTGTTTTAAACGTAAAATGAAAATAATAGTTTATAATATAAAAAATTTATTGTTTTTTAATAATAATAATTGTATTATATTTTTTGATTATAAAAAAAGGATGTGATGTTAGGGTTGGAAAAAAAGCTGACTTTGTATGGCTTTAACAACCTCACAAAAACACTTAGCTTCAACATTTATGATGTTTGCTATGCAAAAAGTGAGCGCGAACAAAAAGACTATATAGCATATATCGATGAACAATACAATTCCGAAAGGCTAACCAGAATTTTATGCAGTGTTACGGAAATGATAGGAGCTCAGATACTCAATATATCCAAGCAGGATTATGAGCCTCAGGGAGCGTCTGTAAATATTCTGATTGCGGAGCAAACATTAAATCCGGAACATATTGATCAGTCGTGTAATCAGGGTAAATACGCAAATAAACCAAATACCGTGCATGCTCATCTGGATAAAAGCCATGTTACGGTTCATACTTTCCCCGAATATCATCCAGATAATTCTATATCTACATTCAGAGTGGATATAGACGTTTCCACGTGCGGCGAAGTATCCCCGCTTAATACTCTGGATTTTCTTATCGACAGCTTTGAGTCTGATATTATTACGATAGATTACAGAGTGCGCGGCTTTACCCGCGATATTGAAGGGAAAAAATTTTTTATAGACCATAACATTACTTCAATACAAGACTATATAAATGACAAAACGCTGACGAAATATGACGCCATTGACGTTAATGTTTATCAGTCTAACATATTTCACACAAAACTCTTAATTAAAGAAATAGAACTGCAGAATTATCTGTTTAATAAAGACGTATACGAGCTTGCGCCAAAGCAAAGACTCCAAATCACCGATAATTTAAGAAAAGAGATGATTGAAATATTCAGCGGAGTGAATATTTATTGATAGATAAATGAAAAAATACACTCAAAAAGACGCGCCGTTATTTGATGCTCTTTCAGAGCATAATCTCAACAGAATAGTGCACTTTGATGTTCCCGGCCATAAAGGCGGCAGAGGAAATAAATACCTTACGGACTTTTTAGGTCAGGCTTGTCTTAAAGCGGACGTTAATTCAATGAAGCCTCTCGACAATCTGTGCCATCCCGTATCCGTAATAAAAGAATCTCAGGTCTTATCAGCGCAAGCTTTTAAGGCTAATGAGGCTTTTTTTATGGTCGGCGGCACAACGTCTTCGGTTCAGGCGATGATAATGTCATGCTGTTTTCCGGGTGATAAAATAATAATGCCGCGCAATGTGCACCGCAGCGCGATAAACACTTTAGTCGTCTGCGGTGCAGTGCCCATATACATCAACCCCGGAATAAATAAACAACTGGGAATTTCACTGGGCATGAGTCTGTGCGATTTAAAAGACGTCATTACAAAAAACCCGGACGCCAAAGCGATTTTTATCAACAACCCAACATACTACGGCATTTGTTCTAACCTTAAAGAAATAATATCGCTTGCGCATAAGCATGATATGAAAGTTTTAGTTGACGAAGCGCACGGCACGCACTTTTATTTCGGCGATGATCTTCCCCCGTCCGCTATGTCGTTAGGCGCAGACATGTCAGCCGTGAGCATGCATAAAACGGGAGGCTCCCTTACTCAGAGCTCTATGCTTTTAACAGGGCAGAATATTGATGCCGATTATGTACGTCAGATTATAAATCTTACCCAAACTACCAGCAGCTCATACCTTCTGCTGTCGTCTCTGGATATAGCAAGAAAAAATCTGTACCTTAACGGAAAAGAAATATTTAAAAAAACGCTTAAGTACGCCCAGTACGCCCGCGATGAAATAAACCAGATAGGCGGATATTACGCGTACTGCTCAGAACTTATAAACGGCGATGATATATATGACTTTGATAAAACGAAACTTTCGGTATACACAAGGGATATCGGGCTTGCGGGAATTGAAGTCTACGATATACTTAGAGACGAGTACAATATACAAATTGAATTCGGAGATATAGGCAATATTCTTGCGATAATCTCCGCAGGCGATAAAGAGCAGGAAATAGAACGGTTAATATCCGCCCTGTCGGAAATAAAGAGACTGTATCAAAAAGACAAAATAGGCATGCTAAGCTATGAGTACATCAATCCCCGGCTTATGCTATCGCCGCAGAAAGCGTTTTATTCAAATAAAAAATCGATACTTATAACTCAAAGCGCGGGCAGAATATGCGGAGAATTTGTAATGAGCTATCCGCCGGGCATACCCATTTTAGCGCCCGGAGAGCTTATCACACATGATATAATAAATTATATAGCCTACGCAAAGGAAAAAAACTGCCTTATGACGGGGACGCGCGATATGGAAGTTAATTATATATGCGTAGTGGAGGACGTGTAATGGAACTTTGGTACTACGAACAACACACGGACAATGTAAGATTCGGTATAAAAATGAACAGGCAGCTTTTAAGCTGCGAAAGCGATTTTCAGAGAATAGATATTTACGATTCGTACGAATTCGGAAGAATTTTAATACTTGACGGTTTTTTGATGGTCACTGAAAAAGACGAATTCATATATCATGAAATGATTACGCATGTACCTATGGCGGTAAATCCGGCTATAGAAAATATCCTGCTAATCGGCGCGGGCGACGGCGGAGCTGTACGCGAACTTTGCAGATACTCTTCTATTAAAAATATCGATATGGTTGAAATTGATAAAGCTGTAGTGAATGCATGCAGAGAATATCTGCCTTCCATATCCTGCAGTTTATCTGATAAGCGGGTTAATATTTTTTACGAAGACGGTCTTAAGTTTGTACGCCGTAAAAAAGATATTTATGACCTTATAATAGTTGACTCCACTGACCCGTTCGGTCCGGGTGAAGGGCTTTTTACAAAAGAGTTTTACGGCAACTGCTATAACGCCTTAAAAAATAACGGCATACTTGTAAACCAACACGAAAGCCCATATTACGCTAATGACGCAAGAGCAATGCAAAAAGCTCATAAGCAAATAAAATCAACATTCCCTATAAGTAAAATTTATCAGGCGCATATACCCACATATCCGTCAGGACACTGGATGTTCGGTTTTGCGTCAAAAACATTTGATCCTATTATAGATTTGAAAGAAGATATGTGGAACGGATTAAATATAGGCACAAAATACTACAACACAGATTTGCACAAAGGCTCATTTGCCATACCAAACTACGTAAAGGAGCTTTTAAAAAATGTTTGAAAGGCATGATAATGTTTTTATAGGCTGTGAAAGCGAATTCGAGCAAAGTAAAATAGTGCTTTTCGGCGCGCCGTTCGACGGCACAACTTCTTACCGTCCCGGTGCGAGATTCGCAAGCTCGGCAATAAGAACTGAAAGCTACGGCATTGAAACATACAGCCCGTATTTAGATAAAGATTTGACTGATATATCAGTATATGACGCGGGTGATATTGAGCTTCCTTTCGGCAATACGCAAAGAGCGCTTGATATTATTGAAGATTTTGCTGATAAAATCATATCAGAAGACAAAATGTCGTTAATGCTCGGAGGCGAACATCTGGTTACATTATCAGTTATTAGAGCTATTACTAAGAAATATCCCCACATGCATATAATACACTTTGACGCCCATGCGGACCTGCGGAATGATTATATGGGCGAGAAATTATCTCACGCCAGCGTAATGAGGCGGTGCTGGGAAATACTGGGAGACAATAAAATACACCAATTCGGCATACGCAGCGGAGAGCGCGAAGAATTTTGCTGGGCTGTAAATCATGTAAATATGTGCAAGTTTAATTTTGATACGTTAGATGATACAATTAAACAGCTTGCTGATGCGCCTGTATACCTTTCAATAGACTTAGACGTGCTTGATCCGTCCGAATTTCCCGCAACGGGAACGCCGGAAGCTGGCGGCGTAAGCTTTAACAGTCTTATAGACGCTTTAAAAAGGATATCATCACTTAACATAATAGGCGCGGATATGGTAGAACTGTCTCCGCCGTACGACATAAGCGGAACATCAACAGCTCTTGCTTGCAAGCTTTTACGGGAGCTATTATTAAATATATACAAATAAAGGAGAAGAAAAAATGGGAAAAGCTTTAATAATCGGCTGCGGCGGAGTTGCCGGAGTGGCTATCCACAAATGCTGCCAGAACCCTGAAGTATTTGAAGAAATTTTAATAGCGAGCAGAACAAAATCTAAATGCGACGCTCTTAAGGAAAAATTACAAGGCGGAAAAACTAAAATCCAGACAGCTAAAGTTGATGCCGATAATGTTGATGAATTAATTGCTCTTATAAATAAATTCAAACCCGACGTTGTGCTTAATCTTGCGCTTCCCTATCAGGATTTAACTATTATGGACGCATGCCTTGCCACGAAAACAAATTATGTTGATACAGCAAACTACGAGCCGCTCGATACAGCGAAATTTGAATATAGCTGGCAGTGGGCATACAGAGATAAATTCAAACAAGCAGGTATAACCGCGCTTTTAGGAAGCGGCTTTGACCCGGGCGTTACGGGAGTTTTTTCCGCATACGCTATGAAACATTATTTTGACGAAATCCATACAATAGATATACTGGATGCCAATGCGGGCGATCATGGTTATCCTTTCGCGACAAATTTTAACCCCGAAATCAACATCCGAGAAGTAACGGCAAACGGAAGTTACTATGATAACGGCAAGTTCATTGAAACAGAACCTATGTCAATAAAAACTGTTTATGACTTCCCCGTAATCGGACCTAAAGACATATACCTACTTCACCACGAAGAAATGGAATCGCTTGCGCTTAACATAAAAGGCATAAAGAAAATAAGATTCTGGATGACTTTCTCTCAGAACTACCTCAATCACTTAAAAGTGCTTGAAAATGTAGGCATGACGTCAATTGAGCCTATTGAATTTGAAGGCAAGAAAATAGTGCCTCTGCAGTTTTTAAAAGCTGTTCTGCCCGACCCTGCGTCACTCGGTCCCAGAACTAAAGGCAAAACCAATATCGGCTGCATTTTCCAGGGTACTAAAGACGGATGCCCTAAAACATACTATGTATACAATGTATGCGATCATGAAGAGTCTTACGCCGAAGTCGAATCACAGGCAATTTCATACACAACCGGCGTACCGGCTATGATAGGCGCGATGATGCTTATGACCGGCACATGGAAAGGCCCCGGAGTATTTAATATAGAAGAGTTCGACCCTGATCCGTTCATGGAAGCGCTGAATAAATTCGGTCTTCCATGGCATGAAGATTTTTCTCCCGAACTTGTAAAAACGGAAGTGTAAATGGATATAAATTTTGATAACATCACTACGCCTTGTTACGTAGTGGACGAGCGTTTGATAATAAAAAACCTTGAAGTGTTAAAAAAAGTAATTGACAATACAGGCTGCCGCATTCTGCTTGCGCAGAAAGCTTTTTCAATGTTTTCATTATATCCTCTTATAGGAAAATATTTAAACGGCACAGCGGCAAGCTCGCTAAATGAGGCAAAACTCGGACATGATGAAATGGGCGGAGAAGTTGCAATCTTCTCCCCTGCCTATATAGAGGAAGAATTTGATGAAATTCTTGTTTACAGCAACCATGTCATTTTTAATTCTTTCTCACAATATGAAAAGTTTAAAGATAAAATAAAAAATTCAAAATCCCAGTGCGGAATACGTATAAACCCCGAATACTCCGAAATTAAAACCGACATATACAATCCATGCTTCAAATATTCCCGTCTCGGCATAACGCTTGATATCTTTGAGAAATATGATATATCAGGCATTGACGGTTTTCATTTCCACACCATGTGCGAGCAGAATTCCGATGTTTTAAAACGCACCATAAAAGTAATAGACGAGAAATTCGGTAAATACATTGAAAAAATGAAGTGGGTTAATTTCGGCGGCGGTCATCACATCACCGCGCCCGGATATGATATACAAACGCTTATTGAATGTATAAACTTCATTAAAAATAAATACAATGTACAAGTTTATTTGGAACCCGGAGAAGCGATAGCTTTAAACGCGGGATATCTGGCATCAAGCGTAGTTGATGTAGTGAAAAACCAAATGGATATAGCAATACTAGATACATCTGCCGCGTGCCATATGCCCGACGTGCTCGAAATGCCCTACAGACCCAATATTATAGGCGCAGGCGCAATGGATGAGCTTGAGTTTTCTTACAGGCTCGGAGGCCCTACCTGCCTTGCAGGCGACATAATCGGCGATTACTCTTTCAACAATCCGCTGTCTGTCGGAGATAAGCTGGTGTTTTGCGATATGGCAATATACAGCATGGTAAAAAACAACACGTTCAACGGAATAAATTTGCCTTCCATTTACGTGTACAACGAAAAGGAAGGCCTAAAGCTCATAAAAAAATTCGGATATGATGATTTTAAGTCAAGACTTTCTTGACTTAATTTTTTGCTATATATGATATGCCAACCGCGTCAGGTCCTGCATAAGTTCCCACTATACTTCCGATATCAGAAATTAAGATATCTTGCGTATCTATGTGCGGTTTAAAAAATTCTATGCATTCATTTAATATTTCTTCCGAGTTAGACGAGCCGAAAGCGACGGGATAGTTGTAGTCTATGCCTTCTTTTTTTATATAATCTATCATCCATCTAAACGCCTGCTTTCTTCCCCTTGCTTTGCCTACCGACTCAACTTTACCGTCAACTATTGCAATTATGGGGTTAATGCCAAGTACGCTGCCCACAACCGCCGTTCCTGCAGAAATTCTTCCGCCCATTTGTAAATACTTCAAAGTGTTTACAACAGCAACAAGCCTTACGCGGCTTTTAAGATTTTCTATCTCTTGTTCTATCTGTTTCGCAGACACACCGCTATCCCTGAGTCTTACAGCATGTTGTACTAAAAGGCCGAGCGGAAAAGTAACATTCTGTGAATCTATTATATAAATATTATTATTCTTATACATTTCCCTTGCCGCAACAGCCGACTGGTACGTTCCGCTCAAATGAGAAGATATTAATATACATACTATTTCATCGCCGTTATTTGTATATTTTTTAAAAAAATTATCAAATTCATATGGGTTTATCTGTGATGTCGTGGGAAGCTCTTCCGACTGCGCAAGCTTTTTATAAAATTCAGCATTTGTAATATCAATTCCGTCTCTGTATGCGCCGTCTGCGAAGTTTACTCTAAGAGGAATTATATCAATTCCCATCTCTTTTGCTTGATCTTGCGAAATATCGCTTGTACTGTCTGTTATTATGCGAATCATTTAATTCTCCGTTTTTGTATTATAATTATATAATTTCCTTAATAATTCCTTAATTAGTATATATATAGGCTTAATATTTGTCAACCGATTATATGATATTTATTTGTTGCAATTTTTATTTATATCAGTATAATGATATAATAAATTCATGCTAAATATAGGGTGCTTAATGTTAGATTTTAATAAAGTTAAATTATCGGATAAAGAATGGATAAAACCGCTTTTAACTGTTTCAAACTTCAACGGCTGTCATCAAAACTTTACAAACTTATTCTCCTGGGCTGATGTCTATAACTACAGAGCTGTTAAAATTAATAATTTTTGTGCAGTAAAAGCTGACTACGATAAAGACTATCCGTACTATATATATCCTACGGGTTCCAGTGACATTTCCCCGGTTATTGAACAGCTTATAAAAGACGCTGAAAGTAACGGCCATAAGTTCACAATGGCAGGTCTGCAAAAAGAAAATATTGATGAATTAGAACAAATTTTTCCCGGAAGATTTATATTTACTCCAAACAGAGATATTTTTGATTATATTTATTCAATTGATAAATTGGTAAGCCTTTCGGGCAATAAACTTCATTCAAAAAGAAACCATATCAACTATTTTAAACAGAATTTTAAATGGTCTTTTGAACTTATAGATGACAGTAATATTTGTGATTGCTGGGATATGACCGTAGACTGGTGCATAAAAAACGGCTGCAAAGACGACCCCGAGCTTTCCGAAGAACTTTGCTCCGTAAGAAAATGTTATAAAAATTTTAAAGAACTCGGACTTGAAGGCGGCATGCTTATAGCCAATAATAAAATAGTCGCCTATACTATGGGCGAAATGCTTAATTCCAATACTTATGTAATTCATATCGAAAAAGCTTTCAACGATGTAAGAGGCGCATACCAGATGATTAATCAGCAGTTTGCCGCTGCCGTTAAGCAAAACCATCCGTATATAGAATATATAAACAGAGAAGAAGATATGGGGTTCGAAGGTTTAAGAAAATCCAAATTATCATATTATCCTGATATATTACTTGAAAAATATACAGCCCAGCTTGCAAAATAATAAAATAAAAAGCAGGTGTTATTATGATTCAAATAAGATTTGCGGAGTATTCCGATATCGAGAATTTAAAACAGATATGGGATTTATGTTTTAAAGACGATGAGGCTTATATAGACTTTTTTTATTCTAATAAATTCAGGCCCGACCAAACCGTTCTGCTGCTTGAAAATAACGTTATCGCCGCAATGCTTACAATGCTTCCTCTTTCATTATCATTACAGGGATATGGCACTTTTGACTTGCGAATGCTGTACGCAATAGCAACTCATCCTCACTATCAGGGTAAAGGGCTTGCATCTAAACTTATAAATTACTGTAATGACTTTTTAAAAGAAGAAAAAATAAGCATGTCGGTTTTAGTTCCGGCGAACGAAAATCTTTTCGGCTTTTATTATAAACTCGGTTATATTGACGGTTTTTATATAAGAGAGAACATTTTATCATTAGAGCAGATTAACGGTTTTGAAAATAATACGACTGATAACTGCTCAATTGCGCCGATTGATGCAGATGAATATAACATTCTGAGAAACAACATCTTAAAAGAACACTCAAATATAGAGTACCTTGATGACGATATAGCATATCAAAAGAAATTATCAAAGGCAGTAAATGCCGACATATATAAAATCGAATTTGAAAATACTGTCGGATGCGCCGTTATAGAGCGGCTGTCTGAAGATAAAGTTTTTATCAAAGAAATCCTGCTTGCCGACATTTATTTACACAGCGCTTTAAAACATATTGCAAACATATTCCCCGCAAGACAGTATATCGTTCGCACTCCGGCGGATATGGGCGCAAATATAGGCGGCAGCATACGGCCTTTTGCCTTATATAAGCCTCTTTATGATTTTAAAGAAAACAAAACGCCAAATTTAGCATTAGCAGCTTCATATAAGCCTCTTGATGATTTTCCTGATTTCAAAGCTGATAATACGGCATATTTGGCTTTGGCTTTTGACTGATAATAAAAAAGAGATTGTTTAAATCTCTTTTTTTATTTTTCAATATTTATTCATTTAAATTTTTCACTGATTGCCTTATTACGATATCGTGCGGTATTATCATGCTGTCATCAGCATTAAGCTCTTTGATTCCGCTGCTGATTTTTTTAATTAATTGTCTTGCGCATACTGCTCCCACATCGTACATAGGGTATGATACGGTTGTTATCTGCGGCTTAAACCATTCGCTTATCCAGTAATCGTTAAACCCGATAACGCTTATATCCGCCGGCACCTTCAGCCCTTTAGCTTCTATGCACTTAATCGCTCCTATGGCAATTTCATCGTTAGCCGCAAAAATAGCTGTAGGAAGCTGCTTTGAGGATAATATCTGTTCCATAGCGTCATAGCCTTCCACAGCGTCGTTATCCGCAAACTTAGTGGTTACGCATTCTACACACCATTCTTCTTTTGCGTTTAACCCGAATTCCTCGGCCGCTTTGTTAAATCCGATAATTCTTTCTTCGCAGACAGTATAATAGTCTCTGCTTGCCATAATGTATCCTACATCTGTATGACCGTTTTCGTATAAATATTTTGTAGCGTCATATCCCGCTTTTACATTATCAATGCTTACTCTAGTAAACTTCTTTTCTTTATCCGAAATAGTTCCCAAAACCACAGGTATACCAGATAATGCAAGTTTTTCCGCGAAATTATCGTTAACTTTTCTGTTAATAACCAAAATCCCGTCACACTGTTTTTGCAGTAATACTTTTAAATAGCTCTCTTCTTTTTCTTCATCAGAATCAGTATTGGCAAGAATTACATTGTACCCGTACATCCAGCACGCGTCAGTTGCGCCGCGGGACACAGTCGTATACTGAGGTCTTGTAATATCGTCAAGTATTATGCCGATAGTATTCGTTTTTCTTACTTTCAAGCTTCTAGCGACTTCGTTAGGCTCATATCCCAAATCTTCAATAGCTGCCAAAACGCGCTGTCGTGTATCCTCACTGACCAGGGGTATGTTGTTGACTACTCTTGATACTGTAGCTACCGAAACGCTGGCTGCTTTAGCCACATCCTGTATGGTTACTGCCATTTTAAAATCCTCCTAACTTTGAATAAAACAAAATTGATAATATTGAAAAAGCATTAAATCCGGCGTGTACTATGATGCTTGCTAAAAATCCTTTTTTTTCATATACATAGCATAAAACAATTCCCAGCATAAAAAATGTTGGCGCTCCCGCTATATTGGCATGCAATGCCGAAAACACAGCCGCGCTTACTGTCGCGCATATATATTTATTAATCTTCATATATCTGTTCAGAACTTTGTCATATACAAAATATCTGAAACAGAATTCCTCTGCAATCGATGCAAATATTATTATGATAAGAGATAAATATATAAACAGTCCCGGCGGGCTTGAGGCAAGCTGCTGCACTATTTCCTGGCTTTGCAGCGGTATGTCAAACTTCTTTAATATAATAACATAAACGATATTAACTAAAGCAAAAATTATTTTAATTCCCAAAACTCCGGCTGTCAATACAACTATATCATTTATGCCTATTTTTTTTGTTAATTTGTCGGTATCTGCAGAAATTATGTCTTTTTTATATAATATTAAAAGAAAAGTTATATTCACGGCAAGAAAAATATAATTTGTATAATACACAAGTATTGCAGACGCCGCAGCATAAATAATTTTGTATATTAATTTTTTGTCTTTTATTATTTGAAGCGTAGTGTATGCTATGGGAATATATAAAATTATTAATGTTATTAAATTTATTGTGTTTTTCATTTTATATTATATCATTCTTTTACAATATTTTAATAATATATCCATTTGTATCGCTTTATATTTATAATGTCCATATAATTTACACATAATAAAAAAGCAGGAAGCCCTGCTTTTTTTATTTTACATAATCTTTTAATATTGCAGGCAATTTTGCGCATTTCCATTCGGCAAGCGAGCATATCGCAAGTCTCAAGCCCTTGGGCATCGGCGCAACAAACGTTTTTTTCTCATATAACGCTTCCGTTATTGCCATACTGGCATCGCAAGGGATACTTATAAAGAATCCGCTCTGATATGGGCTGTGTTTAAGCCCCACTTTTTTAGCTTCAGTTAAAAACGCATCTGCTCTTGATAAAACTAACTGGATGTGTTTAGCTCTTTCAGCTTCGAATTTTGCTCTTATTTCCTCATCATTATAAACTTTTGCAAACGCAAGCTGAGCCGCTCTTACGCATCCGGTGTATGTGCCTCTTGTAGAGAACGTAACCGCCGCTTTTGCTTCAAGCGCTATTTCAGCCGAGCTTGACAGTGATATAAGCGATGCAGTTCTAAGTCCGTAAGCTGTCGCTGTTTTCGATAAGCTGTATGAGAACAATGATAAAACATTATTCGGAAGCGGCTTATACGCTTTCATAAAATCTCTTGCGTTGTCTTTTGACAAATCAATATAAGCAACGTCAAATAATAAAACAATTCTTTTGTCTTTATGTTTATCCGCAAGTTTTTCTACTTCGTCATATATTTCTCTTGCTTCTTTTTCTGACGGAGTGTATCCTGTCGGGTTGTGAGCCGGGAAGTTAAGTATTATTACAACGCTTCTCTGCTTTTTGAAGAGTTCTTCAATCGCAGCAATCATTGAGCCCGTATCAAATGTATTGTCAGGAGTAAACATATTAAATGTTTTTAATACTCTCTTATTTTCGTACGCTATCTGATTATAAGGAGCCCAGTTCCAGTCTGTTACCAGCACTTCGTCATTATCATCAGCATAATTCCAGAATACATGTTTAATAGCAGCTGTGCCGCCCATTACGGCAACCGCTTCCTTATATCCTTCAACCTCAACATCTTTAAAGCAGGCTTTAATTGAAGCATTTAAAAATTCGGGTTCACCCGGCATCGGCGCGTAATCTGCAAACAACACATTGGGCATGCCTTTCAGTACTTCATAATAAACGTTGTTAATCAGCAGATTCCCGTCATCGCCGGTAAGAGCGCCTATCGAAGCATTATATACATTGTCGCTTCCAAACTTTTGCGTAGCCTCTCTTGCCATAGCCGCGATTTTGAATATAATATCAGATTCAAGTACGCCTACTGCATGATCGTTTATCATTATATTTTTGCTCATTTTAACCCTCCATTTTACAAAATATAATATATATAAATTTAAAATTTATAGCTTATGATTTATTCGCGCATTTTTTAACGGCGTTCATAACCGCCGCTTTAAATCCGTCGTTTTCAAGCGATGCCACCGCTTCTATTGTAGTGCCTGCCGGCGAGCATACTTTTTCCCGCAGTTGGGCCGGGTGCATATCGGACTCAAGCGCCAATTTAGCAGAGCCAAGCACTACCTGAGACGCTATTTCATAAGAAATACCGCTGGGAAGCCCCTCTCGTATTCCGCCGTTGGCAAGCGCTTCTATAAACATGAACACGTACGCCGGAGCGGACCCGGAAATAGCCGTTACAGCCGCAAGATATTGTTCGCCTACAACAAGGGCCTTTCCTATTTTACAGAAAAGATTTGTAATTACATCAATTTCAGCTTTTAAATTACTGTTTTCGGCTATTACAAACATGCCCTCGCCTACAGAACCTAGAATGTTGGGCATCATTCTTATTACTTTGTCATAAGAAAGCTTTTCCGCTATATCTTTTGAATTTACTCCCGCGGCAACGGTTAATATAATTTTGTCTTTAAAGTCGCATTGTTTAATTTCATCAAGCACTTTGAAAATAATATTAGGTTTTATTGCAATTATTATAAGATCGCTGGCTGCAACAACTTCCGCGTTGGTTGAATACGAAATAACGCCGTATTTTTTGCATATTGACTTTTTAATGTCGTCAGAATCACTGCTGTAAAATCCTATATCACTGCTTTTTATGACTCTTTTACTTTTAAAACCTTCAATTAAAGAAATTGCAAGATTACCGCATCCAATAAATCCGATTTTCATAATATGCTCCTTAGTGTAATTCTTATAAATATATCATAGTGAAAATAAATACACAATATAAAAAAATATAAATTTAGATAAAACCAGGTTATTTTATAATATTTACACTATTTTTGATATTTTCTGTCATAATTATATTATTATCACTCATTACAAAGATCACTCCGATATTTTCGATTTTTTCTATATGATCATACCCCTTAGATTCTCCCATTACATATATTCCTGTTGATAATATATCGGCGACTGTTGCATTATCGCAAATAATAGTTACCTGAGCAAGTCCGTTTTGCGCAGGATAACCTGTTTTAGGATCAATTATATGATGATATACCACACCATCGGTTCCCGTAAAATATCGTTCGTAATTACCCGAAGACACCATTGAGCACTTATCGCTTTGAACCGCCGCAAAATACTCTCCTCTATCGTTAAACGGCTTTTGAATACCGACAGCGAAATTATCTCCTTTATAATTTTTGCCTATTAAAACAATGTTTCCACCGAAATCTATAATCGCGCTTTTAATTCCTTTGCCAATAAGATACTCCTTAGTCATTTTGCTTATATAGCCTTTCGCGACAGCGCCCAAATCAATAATTACGCCTTTTTTCGCAAGTTTCACAGAGCAGTTTTGTTCATCTATCAGTATATTTTTATACCCGATGTACTTCCGCGCGTTTTCAATTTCACTTTTTGAGGGTATATACTCTCTGCCCGATTCTATGTCCCATAAATCAATAAGAGAACCGAGTGTTATATCAAAAGCCCCGTCTGTTTGAGCGGAATAATACACGCACTCTTTTAAAAGCTCAAGCGTACGTTTATCAACTTTTACATAGGTTTTTCCGGCGTTTTCGTTTATTTTAGCAATATCGCTTGTGCTTACGTACCTGCTAAGAAGATTTTCAAGGTCATGAACATAGGTAAAGGAATCATTAATGATTTTTTCATCGGTATTTTTATCATATATTTTTATCGTGCATACAGTATCCATCGCGAAAGCGGTTTTTGTAATTACAGGAGTTTTTGATATTTCGCTTGCGCATGAATTAAAACTTATAAGTATTGCTGTTAAAAAAATAATGACAAATAATTTTTTCATTAACTTCTCTCCGTCAATTATTATAGTTATTATATATTTTATTTTTTAAAAATCAATAAACAGAATATACGTTATATTTTTATTGACTTTTTTTTCCCAAAGTGCTATTGTGAGAGTTGAAAATTGAATATGCACAGGGGGGCTGATGTTATCGGCTGAGATTAAGTTATTGAACTTATACCCTTAGAACCTGATTTGGGTAATGCCAACGTAGGGATATTAATTGTTAGATTATAAAGAATTTAACGGGATATGTACATACTGGCATACCCCGTTTTATATTATATTTTTTGGAGGCAGTATGAACAACAAAACAAGCATATTTTCAAACGGGCTTTTATGGTTCGGAGCGGCTGTGTCAATAGCCGAAATACTTACGGGCACGCTATACGCACCGCTCGGGCTGGCGAAAGGCATGGCTGCATTAATAATAGGTCACATAATCGGGTGCGTCTTGTTGTATATGGCGGGAGTAATCGGCGGCTCTACTCAAAAAACAGCTATGGAAACCGCAGCAATATCGTTTGGCAACAAAGGAAACATATTTTTCGCGTCATTAAACGTAATTCAATTGCTAGGCTGGACTGCCGTTATGATTATCAGCAGCGCAAAAGCGATTGACATCATAACTCAAAGTTACATGGGCGTATCCAGAAACGCGCTGTGGTGTATATTAATAGCATTTTTCATATTTATATGGATTTTATCAGGCTTGAAAAAGCTGGAAAAAATTAATGTTTTCGCAATCGGCGCATTGTTTATTTTAACCATAGTTTTAAGCTTTGTAGTATTTAAAGGTCCAAACGCCGTATCAAACATTTCCGGCGACGCTATGAGCTTCGGTTTAGCGGTTGAGCTTGCCGTGGCAATGCCCCTATCTTGGATTCCGCTTATATCGGATTATACCAAAACTGCGGCTAAACCTAAAAAAGCGACTCTTATTAGCGTAACTGCGTATTTTATAGGCAGCTGCTGGATGTATATAATAGGGCTCGGCTCAGCGTTGTATTCAGGGCAGGCGGATATTTCCGTAATAATGATATCGGTAGGTCTTGGCACTGTAGGAATAATAATAGTATTGTTATCAACAGTAACCACAACTTATTTGGATGTTTATTCGGCGGGTATAAGCTTTTTAAGCATATCAAAAAAATTCTCGGATAAAATTATATCAACAGCCGTACTGATATTGGGAACGCTGATAGCTATATTCACCCCAATTGAACAGTATCAGAATTTCCTTTATTTTATCGGCTCGGTATTCGCTCCTATGATAGCCATAATGATCGCCGATTATTTTATACTTAAAAAAGATTACTCGGCTAAAGCCTTTAACATAACCAACATAATTTTATGGGTTATAGGCTTTGTTATATATCGCCTGTTTATGTCTGTTAACACGGTTATC
Organism: Eubacteriaceae bacterium UBA6119; assembly: GCA_002423395.1. Lineage (GTDB taxonomy): Bacteria > Bacillota > Clostridia > Eubacteriales > UBA1433 > UBA1433. The sequence continues at coordinate 475,896 of DIVZ01000005.1, read as the reverse complement.
GGCAGCACAGTTCCTGTCATAATCGCGATTATTATATTATGTATAATTGTAGAAGGAGGCAGGAAAATATGTTTGAAAAAATGATGAATAATGTTAATACAAAATGCCCTTTAGTTCACAACATAACAAATTATGTTACCGTAAACGACGTGGCAAACGTAGTGCTCGCGTGCGGAGCGTCTCCCATCATGGCTGACGATATAGCGGAAGTGGAAGAAATAACTTCTATATGCAATTCATTGAATATAAATATCGGAACGCTGAATTCCCGAACCATAGGCTCAATGATTGCCGCGGGCAAAAAAGCCAATGAGTTAAACCATCCAACTGTCTTAGATCCCGTGGGTATCGGCGCTTCAGCTCTTAGAACCGGCACGGCTTTTGAACTGCTTGATAATATTAAATTTTCAGTAATTCGGGGCAATTGCTCGGAGATTAAGAACGTATACGGAAAAACAGCGGCTACAAAAGGCGTTGACGTTAACGTCAATGACAAGATAACGGAAGACAACTATAAAGATTTTGCAAATTTGGCGAAATCTTTAAGTGCAAAAACAGGCGCGATAATTGCAATTTCAGGCGCGATTGATATTATAGCCGACAGCAAAAAAGCGTACGCTATACGAAACGGCAACGCATTAATGTCAAAAATAACAGGCACGGGCTGTATGCTTTCAGGGCTCATAGGCGCGTATATCGGAGCGAATCCCGACAATATACTGGATGCTACGGCAACCGCCGTGTGCGTAATGGGGCTTGCAGGCGAAATCGCGTATGATAAAATAATTCAGCAGAACGCAGGAACTTCAAGTTACAGAACATTTATAATAGATGCCATCAGCAATATGAATTATGATATTTTAAAAGGCGGTGCTAAAATTGAAAGTATCTAGTAAGTCTCTACTCCTTTACGGCATAACAGACAGAACCTGGCTTAACGGAAGAACTTTAGTAGATGTTGTTGAAGACTCAATTAAGGGAGGCGTTACGTTCCTTCAGCTTCGCGAAAAAGAGCTTGCTTATGAGGAGTTTTTAAAAGAAGCTTTTGAAATTAAAACCATCACAGACAAGTACAAAATTCCTTTTGTAATAAACGATAATATTGATATCGCTCTTGCGTGCAATGCAGACGGTGTGCATGTCGGACAGACTGATATGCAGGCAGGCAGAGTGCGCCGTTTAATTGGCGATGATAAAATACTCGGCGTATCGGTGCAAACAGTAGAAGAAGCCAAAATCGCAATTGACAACGGGGCTGACTATTTGGGAGTCGGAGCAATGTTTGTGACAAATACAAAGGCAGACGCAAGTGTAATGAGTATGGAAGCGCTGAAGAAAGTATGCGACAGCGTATCAATTCCCGTAGTAGCAATAGGCGGCATAAATGAGACCAATATGTTAAAGCTTAAAGACACAGGTATCGCTGGAGTTTCAATAATATCCGCTATTTACGCAAAACCTGATATTTTTGAGGCTTCAAAACAGCTGTTGGAACTTGCGAAACAAATAGTTTAGAAGGTGACAAAAATGAAAACAGTGCTTACAATAGCCGGTTCCGACTGCAGCGGCGGAGCAGGCATTCAGGCTGATATAAAAACAATAACAGCCCATAAACTCTACGCAATGAGCGCAATAACCGCGCTAACGGCTCAGAATACAACAGGAGTTACTGCAATACTTGATGTTGCGCCCGATTTTGTGGCGAAACAGCTTGACGCTATTTTTACGGACATTTATCCCGATGCGGTGAAAATAGGAATGGTGTCCAATGCCGATATAATAGGCATTATCGCAGATAAATTAAAACAGTATAGCGCAAAAAATATAGTCCTTGACCCCGTTATGGTATCCACAAGCGGAAGCAAACTCTTATCCCCTGATGCGCTTGACGCGCTGACAGGCAAGCTTATACCTCTTGCGGACATAATTACACCAAACCTTATGGAGGCGGAGTGTCTTGTCAGATATGACATACATTCAGCCGATGAAATGATAAAAGCCGCAAAAGATATATCTAAAAATTTCAAAGGCTCCATTTTAATAAAAGGCGGTCATTTTGAAGGCAACGCGGACGATTTGCTGTATACTGACGGCGAAGTATTCTGGTTTTGTACTCCGCGTATAGACAACCCCAACACGCACGGCACAGGCTGTACTCTCTCATCAGCTATAGCCTCTAACCTCGCGATGGGATATGACATCAAGACAAGCATAAAAAACGCGAAAGATTATATAACGGGCGCTCTTAAAGCAGGTCTTGATATAGGCAAAGGAAGCGGTCCGTTAAATCATTGTTATAACATTAAATTTTAGACATATAAGCGCCCGCTAACGGCGCTTTTTTTATTTGCCATAACTGCTTTTTTGTGATATATTTTCTGTTTAGAGGTATCATATGAAAAAAGGCGATAATTTAATTATTATCATTGTTGCGGCAGTCGCGCTTATTGCGCTGGGAATAACCCTCATAACTGCTTCTGACGCAAATAATAAAGTCGCATCAATAACGGTCGACCAAAGGCCTTATATGACCCTTCCTTTAAATAGAGATACCACAGTTACCGTATCCACACAATACGGAAGCAATACAATTGAATTAAAAGACGGAAGCGTCAAAGTCATTTCGGCGGACTGCCCCGATAAAATCTGCGTTCACACTAAAGCAGCATATAAAGTCGGAGATATTATAGTGTGTCTTCCCCACCGCCTTATAATAACAATAGAGAAGGCAGACTGATGAGAACAAAAAAACTGCTCTATGTTTCTTTATTAATAGCTTTTTCTCTTATACTTTCATATATAGAAACTTTCATTCCCGCGATACCCATACCCGGCGCAAAGCTCGGGCTTGCAAGCATCGCGACTCTGCTGGCGTTATACTTGTTTGATTTTAAAACGTCTTTTACCGTAGTTGCCTTAAGGATAATACTTTCCGCTTTTATGTTTACGAATTTTACGGCTTTAATCTACTCGTTAAGCGGAGGGATTGTAAGCCTTATAGCGATGTATCTTACGATAAAGCTCGCAAAAGATAAGCTTAGCATAATAGGAGTAAGCATTATAGGCGCTGTATTTCATAACTTGACGCAGCTTGCCGCTGCTATATTTGTACTTGGCACGGTAAGCATAGTGACTCTTACGCCGTGGCTTTTATTTTTAGGCATAATAACGGGAATTTTTACGGGACTTACAGCTAAATATATTTTAAAATATTCACATATTAAAAAACAGTCAGATAACTTCTATAATAAATAAGGCTTTATAACTTATTTAGTATCAGACATATAAAAGCTCATATAAATTCATTCAACATATAAAAGCAGAGGTATTGTAGCCGCTGCTTTTATAAATAAGTTTACTTTTCTTAATTACTTTTTAGTTTTTGCGTTAAACATAAGGGCGACAAGGAATCCGAATATTATGGCGGCGGCAATGCCTCCCGCCGTTCCTGTAAGCCCTCCTGTGAATATCCCTAATAAACCGTCGTTAATAATTGCTTCTTTGGAGCCTTTATAAAGAGCGTAACCAAATCCCGAAAGCGGAACCGTTGCTCCCGCGTAACCGATATTTACAAGCTTTTCATAAAGTCCGACAAAAGAAAGTATTACTCCCGCCGTTATATACACAACCAATATATTGGCGGGCTTTAATGTAGTTTTATTCAGCAGTATTTGCCCTATTACGCAAAGCAGACCGCCTACAATAAAGACAGATAAATAAACCTTAAACATTATTCCACCTCCGCCCGAAATGCGTGCGCAACACCCGGTATGCTTTCTCCCTGCTGTGAGCTTGTAGGCGATAACAGCGCTCCGGTAGGTATGCAAAGCACTCGTTTGATAGCTTTTTTGCATAAAAGCTGATAAAAATAACCTGAAAAAACAGTTGAAAAGCATGCGCATCCGCTGCCTCCGGAATACACATGCTGATTTTTGGTATCGAATATTAACGCGCCGCAGTCCAAGTGCTTGCTTTTTATTTTTATATTGTTTTGTTCAAGCAGTGAGCATAAAAGCTCTCCGCCATATGATGTGAGATCTCCTGTTATAATAAAATCGTAATAGCTTTCATCTATGCTGTTGTCTTCAAAATGAGCGACAATACAATCAGCCGCGGCAGGCACCATTGCCGCGCTCATATTATCGGTATCAGTAACTCCTAAATCAACTACTTTTCCTATAGTTATGCCTTTTATCATCACTCCGTTTTTATTCACATCTGTATCCGATATTAACGCGGCTCCTGCGCCTGTTACCGTCCATTGCGCCCAGGCAGGTCTTTGATTGCCGAGTTCAAGCGGCGCTCTGTACTGGCGTTCTGCTGTAGAAAAATGCGAGCTTGCCGTAATAACAGCCGATTTCATGCCGGCTTCTACGCACATTGAAGCAACAGACGCAGCCTCCCCGAACGAAGAGCACGCGGAATATATGCCCCAGTACGGAACATTTAATTTTCTCGCTGTAAAAGATGTCGTAATAATCTGGTTTAACAAGTCACCGCCGATATAAATGTCTGGCTTTATGGTGTTGTTTTTCATAAGCAGCTCTTCGGCGGCAGTAGTGCACATAAACTGTTCCGCGTTTTCATAACTTGTTTTTCCGCATAAATCATCAGAAAAATATTTGTGAAAATAGCTTGATAATGGTCCTGAATTTTCTTTCGGTCCTACAACGCTGTAAGTATCCGCAATATATATTTTTTTTTCAAAATTAAAAGATTGATTTCCATTTTTTATCATAGCGCAATCACCCTGTAAAGATAATAAATAAAACTGCATATCCAGGTAGATAAAAGCCCGAATACAATAACGGGCCCGGCAAGCGTGAATATTTTTGCGCTTGTGCCGAATATCATGCCTTCTTTTTTAAATTCCATCGCGGGAGATATTACCGAATTTGCAAACCCAGTAATCGGAACAATGCTGCCTGCTCCCGCAAATTTTCCTATTTCATCATATACTCCAAGTCCGGTTAGCAGCGCGGCTATGAATACGAGTATAATAGAAGTGTAAGAAGCCGCGTTTTCTTTGGATATATCCATAACTTTAACTAAAATATCGTTTATTCCCTGCCCTATCATGCATATTATTCCTCCGACTACAAACGCTTTTACGCAGTTGAGAAATATTTTTTCTTTCGGCTTTTTCTGCTCATAAAGCTGTTTATATTCTTGATTGCTTATTTTTTTCATACGCTGATTCCTCTTAATAAAATGTGATTTATTTCGTCATTGTGACAAAAATATTATTACCCATTACATTTATTAAAATGCGGCTGTTTTAAAAAAATAAAAGACCGATACTGTTTATCGGTCTTTTATTTCTGCCCATTTACTTTTCAAATCTCTAAAATTTTTATATAATTAATTTGTATTTAATTTATTTTTCCAGTTTAGCTATTTTACGTTCATAACTTTTCTTGACAATTTTCTGCATTTCTTTTTTCTCTTCATCGGTAACTTTTTTAAATCTGCCCTGAAGTGAAATGTATTCTTCAATAGGTTTTAATTCTTTCGGCTTATAATTAACAGTAACTTCACCGTCTTCATATTCATAAAGCACCCATACGCCGGTATTTACGGCCGCTCTAGCCAGCGTAATAGTATCAGCCGGATCCGACCTCCAGCCTGTTGGACAAGGTATTAAAACATGCAGAAGGCTCGGGCCGTCTGTGTCTTTCGCTTTTTGTATTTTCTTTTTTAAGTCCGCTATATTGTGAAGCGACGCTGTTGCCGCATACGGTATTTCGTGTGCCATGGCAATGCCTATTAAATCTTTTTTTACGGTCGGTTTGCCAGCGGGCTGTGTCGTAGTGCTCGCAAGGAACGGGGTTGCCGAGCTGCTTTGAATACCCGTGTTCATATAAGCTTCGTTGTCATAGCATATATAGAGCACCTTATCTCCTCGCTCTATCATACCCGAAAGTGATTGAAGTCCTATATCAAGCGTGCCGCCGTCTCCGGCGAATCCAACAACTGTTGTGTGGTCATTGCCCTGCGCGTCCAGCGATGCTCTTATGCCCGAGCAGGTAGACGCAGTGTTTTCGAGATTGCACATCATTCCTGCCGCTTTTATTCCGCTTTCTGTGCCCATGCCTGTAAGCAGCGCCGCGCATCCGGGAGGAATAACTATTATAATATCTTGCCCCAAAACGTCAAATACGCATCTTGCAAGCAACTCCATGCCGCATCCCGCGCACGCGCTTATGCCGTGATTTAGAGTTCCTTTACTGTCTTTAATTATTTCATACATATTTAAACACCTCCCTTGAGTCCATCGGATTTTCTTTAAGGTCAATCCAGTTTGTATGTTTATCGCTGCTGCCGTTGTAAATGTCTAAAAGTTCATTGAATATTTTTTCAATATTAGCCGGGTTAACGTCTCTTCCGCCAAGACCGCCCACATAGTCGCGTATATCGGCATCGGCGCCTTTCATCGCGGCTATAACTTCCGTGCATACCGGTGGATACTGTCCGCCGAGGCACGAGTTTCTGTCAAATACGCCTATAACTTTTTTGTCTTTTAAAACTTCATAAATGTATTTGTACGGGAAGGGCCTGAATACAACAATTTTTATCATGCCTACTTTTTTGCCTTGCTCTCTCATTATGTCAACTACATATTTTACAGTTCCTGTCATTGAGCCCATGCATACTAAAACAACATCCGCATCTTCTGTTTTGTATTCTTCGATTATGTTTAATTTTCTTCCGAATTGTTTTTCAAATTCATCAAATACATTTTCAATAACACCAAATGCGTTATCCATAGCGTATTTCTGCTGATATTTAACTTCAGTATAGTCGTTCATTCCTACCACGTTTGATACAAACATCGGATCTTCGGGATTAAGATAACTGTTGGTAAGTTCATATTCTGGTAAAAATTCATCCACTTTTTCCTGCGCGGGAACATCTATTTTCTGCATTGAATGCGAGAGGAAAAATCCGTCAAGACAAACCATCGCGGGCGTCATAATGTCTTTGTTTTCCGCTATTTTATAAGCCGCTATTGTATAATCCAAAACATCCTGGCAGTTTTGTGTAAAAAACTGCATCCAGCCCAAATCTCTCTGGGACATTGTGTCCATGTGCTCACACCAAAGCGACCACGGAGTCGCGATAGCTCTGTTTACAACAGGCATAACAATGGGGGCTCTAATCCCCGATGCGGCGACTATCATTTCATTCATAAGCGCAAGTCCGTTAGAGCTTGTAGCCGTGCCTGCTCTTGAGCCTGTAAGGGCAGCGCCAATGCACGCAGACATTGCGGTATGCTCGCTTTCAACTCTTATGTATTTTGCGTCCATTTCACCGTTTGCAACTATTTCGGATAATTTCTCGCTTATAGTGCTTTGAGGAGTAATGGGGTATGCCGCTATTACTTTAACTCTTGCAAGCTTCATGGCTTCGACTGCCGATGTGTTGCCGTCTAACATTTTAAACATTATTCCTCACTCCTTTCAGGCACTATTGATATGCATTTTTTGGGGCATTCTTTTGCGCAAATGCCGCAGCCTTTGCAGTAATAATAATCAATTTTTACGCATTCTTTAGCGTTTTTATCAATTTCTATAACATCAGTCGGGCAATACATTGCGCATGTTCCGCATTTGATGCACGCATCAAAATCTACAACAGGTCTCTCAAGCCGCCAGCTGCCCGTGTTGCCGCCTGTGAATTTTGTAGCTACCGGACCCAGCACTCTACATTTTTTTAGTTGCTTCGTATGCTTTTCTTGCTGCTTTTGCATTTAATTCACCCACTTTCTTTCCGAAAACTTCTTCTACCGCTTTTTCCGCTGACTCTATTCCTACCACTCCGGTTTTTGCAAGCACACCCATCATAGATCCGTTAGGCACTGCAACTCCGGTTACATCATGGGCTATTTCAGTTCCGTCCGCAAAGTATATTTCTTTAAATCCGAATTTTGAGTACTTATCAAGTACGCTTGCCTTTTCGGTATTTAAAACTAAAATGCTGTCTTTATGTATGCCTTCGCTGATATTTACGTTTTTGTCGATAATGCTCGCATCAAAAACTACAACTATATCAGGCTCATATACAAAGCAGTTTACTAAAACGGGGATGTCATCCACCACTATACTTGTATTAACAGGCGCGCCTCGTCTTTCATATCCGTATGAAGGAACTGTAATTGCATATCTGCCTTCGTGAAGAGACACTGCAGTTGACAATATTTTTGATGCTGTAACAACACCTTGTCCGCCCAATCCATAAAATTTGAGCTTAATCATTAAATTCACCCTTTCCTTTTTTATATTATGTGATATAATAAATTTGTTTCTTTATAAGAAACGCTGTTTATTATAAAGATATACCACAGATATATTATAATTAAAACGCTTCATTGTCAATAGGTATACTAGTAAAATGGTAAAATAATCGGCAGGAGAAAAACATGCAGAATGATAAATACTTATTAAGTTCTCTCTCTCACGCTCTTGATATACTTGACTTGCTTAACGATTACGAAGAATTGTCGTTGGCTCAAATTTTAAAGCATATGAACGTAAGCAAGGCGGCCGCTTTCAGACTGCTCTATACGCTTGAGCATAAGAACTATGTTGTAAAATCGCAAAGCGGAAAATACTCTCTTAATATAAAATTTGCACGATTCGGCGCAAGATTACTGGAACATCAAAGTCTTTTGATGATTGCTAAACCGTATTTGGAGCATCTTCGCAATACATTTAACGAAACTGCGCATCTTTCTATTCTGAGCAGTGATAACCGTTGTGTTATTATTCATAAAGAAACCGGCTCTCAGCCTATGCAAATGTCAAGCGCAATAGGAGCTGCGATGGATATATTCTGTTCTGCGACCGGAAAAATCATTACAGCGCATCTGGACGAGGATTTAATTAATAGAAAACTTAACGAAACTCAATTTGTAAAATATACCGAAAACACTAAAACAAATATCGAAGCAGTCAAAAAAGATTACCGTAAAGCACTCGAGTGCGGCTACGCTGCAGACTTGGAAGAGAGGGATATCGGACTTGTATGTTATGCCTGCCCTATTTTCGACATAAATAAAAAATGCGTCGGGGCGGTAAGCTTATCGGGTAAAGCTAATCATATGCTTACAAATAAAGAAGCCATAATCGTTTCACTTAAAGAGGCTACAAACAATATATCTGCAAAGCTGGGATATAAAATTTAAATTGCGTAAAAAAAATTGCCGCCTAATTGGCGGCAATTTTTATCTTGTCTATTTTAAATTTAAAATATTCTTTTTGTATTCTTTGTTTTTAATTTCATAATATCTGTTTTTGCAGTTGGTTTCCATAACAAAAAATGTAATGATGGTGCTTACTATTGTAATAAACACAAATATTAAAAATATTCTGTTATATGCAAATTGCGCCCCCATTGTCGGCAGATACTTGCTTATTATCTTGCCAAAGAACAACGGGACAATAGCGGCTCCGACAAAGACCGCGGTATTTGCAATTGATGTTGACATTCCAGTATACCGAGGGTTGTTTAAATCTTTTGCAGAGCCGTAATAAAGCACATTGTGCGTAATAAAGAAACCTGTTAATATAAGCGTTACGCTGAATATTAAAAGCGGCGGCTTTCCTCCGTTTACAAACGCAATTACCGCAAAACATACAATAAGGCACACTGAAGTTATAAATATAGTTATTTTCCTGTTTTTTAACTTATCAGTCAACATACCTAAAAACAAGCAGCCGCACGCTGCCGCAACAGGATAAAAAAATGTGATGCTTCCTGCCTGAGTTACAGATAATTTGTATACGTCTGTTAAATAAGGTATTGACCATGCGGTAATTGTAAAGTTAATGCCTGCTACCAAGAAATTTATTATAATAATAGGCCACATATATTTGTTTTTAAATATTTCGCCCAGAGTCTTTAAAATTCCTGCTTCACCCTCATTTTCACGCTTTTTTAAAACAATAATGGGTTCATATCCTTTGTCTTCAGGTTTATTCCTTACAACAATAAATAATAAAACCGCTAATACTATCGAGAAAATTCCTATTGCGATAAAAGACATCTTCCATGTCAAAAGACCTACCAAAAATGCCAGAGGTCCCTGAGCTCCCGCTCCTCCGAGATTGCCTATAAACGTGGTCATTCCCGTAAGCGTACCGAATTCTTTTTCCTCAAACCATGTTGACTGTATTTTAAGAATAGATAAGAATATAACGCTTGCTCCGAGTCCTACTACTACTCTGGCTAGAATTACTAATGAAAAAGTAGGCGCTAACCCGAAGAAAATAGAACCTGCCGCCATTAATATACATCCTAAAACCGCTGTTTTTCTGGCTCCCAAAGTATCGGCAAGAATGCCCGACGGTATTTGCATAATTGCATATGAATAAAAGTATGCGGAATTAAGGTTTGCATACTGCATAGCGCTCATGCCGAATGCCTGCTGCAAATTTATTTTTACAACAGCAGGCGACAGCCTATGAAAAAATACAAAAAAATATGCCAGTATTAATAACCCAAATACAAACCATCTGTATGTATAAGCTTTGTTTTTTATTTTGTTCATTTTAATTCTCTCCTAATTAAATTTTATTGCAACAGCCATAAAATTAAACAAAAAGCTATTGCAAACGGGCAATAGCTTTTTGTTTATATTTATTTTAGATTAAATATTGTCTTTTTATATTCTTCGTTTTTTATTTCATAATATCTGTTTTTGCAGTTGGTTTCCATTAAGAAAAATGAAATAATCGTGCATACAATGCCTACAAAAATAAATATTAAGAAAACCTTATGATATGCCGCCTGTGCGCCCAAAGTCGGCAGAAGCTTGCTTATTATTTTACCGAAAAATAAAGGCACAAGCGCCGCTCCCAAAAATACCGCGGTATTGGCAACCGATGTTGACATGCCCGAAAATCTCGGATTGTTCAAGTCTTTCGCCACGCTGTAGAAAAGCACGGAAAAAGTTAGGAAGAAACCGGATAATATCAGCGCTATGCTGAAAAGCGCTATCGGCGGTTTGCCGTTATTTATAAATACTATTAGCGTACAGCATATTAAAAACCCTATAGACAAAACAATTACGGGTAATTTTCTCATTTTTATTTTGTCCGTTATAATTCCTAAAAACATGCATCCGCATGCAGCAGCGACGGGATAAAAAAACGTAATGCCGCCTGCCTGTTTAACTGTCAGTCCGTAAACGTCGGTAAGATAAGGTATCGACCATGCCGTTATAGTAAAATTAACTCCCATTGCGAGGAAATTAATAATTATAATAGGCCACATATATTTATTTTTAAGTATCTCGCCTAAAGTCTTTAAAATGCCTGCTTCTTGTTCATTTTCACGCTTCTTAATAACAACAATTGGTTCATACCCTTTATCTTCAGGCTTATTTCGCACGACAATAAATAATGCGACAGCTAAAACAACCGAAAATACCCCAATTGCTATAAACGACATTCTCCATGTCAGCAGACCTACCATAAAAGCAAGCGGACCTTGCGCTCCCGCTCCGCCCATATTGCCTATAAATGTCGTCATCCCTGTAAGCGTTCCGAATTCTTTTTCTTCAAACCATGAGGCTTGAATTTTAAGAATAGATAAAAATATAACGCTTGCTCCCAGTCCTACAAGTATTCTTGCGGCTATAATCAAATTGAAACTCGGTGACAGTCCGAAAAATATCGAACCCAGCGCCATTAAAACACAGCCGATGACCGATGTTTTTCTTGCTCCGAGAGTATCGGCAAGAATACCTACGGGAATTTGCATTATCGCATAAGGATAAAAGTACGCGGAGTTTAAATTCGCATATTGCATTGCCGTCATTCCGAATGCTTCCTGCAGATTTATTTTAACTACAGCAGGTGACAGCCTATGAAAAAATACAAAAAAATATGCCAGTATTAATAAGGCAAACACAAACCATCTGTATGTATAAGCTTTGTTTTTTACTTTGTCCATTAAATTTTCCTCCTAAATAAACTGAACAGACAAATTATAATAAAGTAATTAAACTTTGTAAATAGAAATGTATCTATTTAGTATATTTATATACTCATAATTTTAAAATCCTTTTTATTTTTTATTGCAATTCTTCATTATTATGTTAAAATATTAACTGGGATTATAAAAAGGCTTTTGGACATAATTTATTATGTATTTTAAAAGCATTTTAAATGTTTTTTATAAATAATTAATTAATTTAAAAACAATTTTTTTCTTAATTCGACCACTATTTATAAATTTTTTATATAAACAATGTGGAAAAGAAACGGAGGAGATTACATGAGCAAAGTAATTGTTAGCAAAGACAAATGCAAACAATGCGGGTTTTGTGTCAAACATTGCCCAAAGCAAGCGATCAGTTTTTCAGCTGATTTTAATTCTTCCGGTTTCAAATACGCTGTAGTTGACGACTCAAAGTGTATCGCATGCGGAATGTGCTACACAACATGTCCTGACTGCGTATTTGAAATAACGGAATAAAGGAGGTACTACTATGGGAGATATGGTAAAAGGAAACATAGCCATGGGCGAAGCTGCCATCAGAGCTGGCATGCACATTTACTGCGGCTATCCAATCACACCTTCATCTGAAGTAATGGAATACCTGTCATGGCGTGCCCAAGAAGCAGGCAGACAATTTATTCAGGCTGCTAATGAAGGCGAAGCTATGTACATGGTATATGGCGCTGCATCTGTTGGCTCTAGAGTACTGACGGCATCTTCAGGCTTGGGTATATCATTAAAGCAAGAAGGCGTAACCTATATGGCTGCTGCTGATTATCCGGCTGTAATGATTAACGTTTGCCGATACGGCGATGGTCTTGGTTCTTTAGAATCAGGACAAACAGATTATAAACGTGAAACAAGAGGCGGCGGAAACGGCGACTATAGAAATATAGTACTGTCCCCCTCAACAGTTCAGGAAGCTGTTGATCTTGTATATCTTGCATTTGATTTATCAGAAAAATACAGAAATATTGTTGTTATTCTTACAGAAGGCGCACTCGGACAGATGATGGAAGACTGCGAATATCCGCCTGTAAAAGAAGTTCCTTTCTACGATTGGGCATTCGACGGCAAATATACTCATGGTCCATACCCTTCACAAATGGCAGTTGACTTGCATGCCAAAGGTATGAAGAACAATGAAAAAAGAGCATTAATTACAGAAAACGAACAACGTTGGGAAGCTGTTGGCGTAGAAGATGCAGAATATGTATTATTCGCTTACGGAATCCCCGGACGAGTAGTTTTAGGCATAGTTGATGAACTTCGCAAAAAAGGCGAAAAAGTAGGTATAATCAGACCTATTTCTCTCTGGCCTTTCCCACAAAAAGCTTTTGATTCTATAAATAAAAATGTTAAAGGTTTCATATCAATTGAAACAGCCGACAGCGGTCAAATGCTTGAAGACGTAGCGTTATACGCTAAGAAAAAAGGTTTCGGAAATGTTCCCTGCTATTTCATCTCTTCGCCTCCAGGCGTACCGAAATCTAAATATGTATTAGAAAACTTTGAAGCAATTAAAGCTGGCAAAGTTAAGGAGGTGTTCTAATATGGCTAAAGGTAAAAAAGCACCCGAAAAAATATTAAGACAAGTTCCTTTCTGCCCCGGCTGCGGACATGGCATCATAGTAAGACTTGTGATGGAATGTATTGAAGAACTTGGATATAATGATAATGTTCTCATTGGAAAACCGGTAGGATGCGCATCTCTGCTTGATAACAATCTTGCAGTTGATACATTCACAGGCGCTCACGGTCGTAACGGAGCTTCAATGACAACAATTAAAAGACTTAAACCCGATATGCTTGTTGTTTCTTATCAGGGAGACGGCGACTGCTACAATATCGGTTTCTCTGAAACAATGAACGCTGCTTACAGAAATGAAAAATTTACTGTAATAGCTGTTAATAACGGTAACTTTGGTATGACAGGCGGACAAATGGCTTGGACATCAATGCCGGGTCAAAAAACTTCCACATCGGTTAACGGCCGTAATGTAGAACTTTCCGGTATGCCTATAAGAGTACCTGAAATGATAGCTCATAGCTTTGATACAGCATATGTAGCGCGCGGCGCGTTATTTACACCCGCTGAAATCAACAAAACAAAGAGCTACATTAAAAAAGCAATGCAAGCGCAGATTGACGGCGTAGGACACTCTTTAGTTGAAGTTCTTTCTCCATGCCCGACAAACTGGGGTCTTACTCCTCTTGCGTCAATGGAAAGAATAGTTAATGAACTGGTTCCATACTTCCCACTCGGCGAAATCAAGAATAAGGGAGGCAAATAATATGAAAGAGATAGTATTTGCGGGTTTTGGCGGACAAGGCGTACTCACAGCCGGTCTGGTTTTATCACAAGTAGCATTGTTCAGCGGCAAAAAAGCAACATGGATGCCTTCTTATGGTCCTGCTATGAGAGGCGGCACAGCTAACTGTACAGTTAAATACAGTGATAGCAGAATTTATTCTCCCGGCCAGGAAGCACCAGATGTTATTATGGCTCTTAATATTCCTTCGTTTAACAAGTTCATCAACATGGTTAAACCGGGCGGAGTAATGCTTATAGACTCTGACATCGTAACATGCGACACAAGCGTGCGTTCTGATGTTAAAGTAGTAAAAATCCCCGGCACCACAATAGCAAACGAACTCAAAAATCCCAAAGCGTTAAATATCATTATGCTTGGCGCTATGGTAAAATTGATGGGCGACTTTTCTGAAAAAGAAGCTATTGACGGCATGAACGATATGTTCGGCAAAAAAGGCAAAAATAAATATGAAGAAGCTAACACAGCTGCTTTCAAAAAAGGTTTTGCCTCTGTATAAACAAAAATAAAAAAAGGGCTTTTAAAAGCCCTTTTTTTATTTAATATAATAAATCATTGGAATAAACCGTATCCCATTTAATATTTTCTCGTTGTCAGTATATTCAAATCCTAAATGATGATAAGCATCAGCGGCATAAGGAGAAGAATTAACCGTTATACTCTTATAGTTCTGAATTTTACATAAATCTTTTATTGTATTTACCAGTTCTTTCGCTATTCCTTTTTTGTGGTATTCTTTTCTTACAAACAGCAAGCTAATATGGTTTTCATTAAGCATTGCTATTATGCCCGTTAATTTATCTTTATCCAAGCTTCCCCAAAATTTTATCTGCCCTTTTTCATACATTTCCATTATTGAATTATATTCAATAAATTTTTTAAATTCTTCAATTCCTTCGTGTTCATAATCGGGTGACTCAAATTCATCAAATACTTCCCATACCAAAGAAAGCGCGCTTTTTATATGTTTTTCGCTTAGCTTAATAATTTCCAAATAAAAATCCTTGTTTTATAATTTGTCACTTGTTCTTTTTCTGCCTTATAAAATCGCCTTTTTTAACCGGAGCGTCAATATTAAAGCAGAATATCTGCATAGCGTTTGGTGCCGACTGTATTATATTCCCGTCCTTATCGCGCATTTGGTCTATTGTATGAGGTATATAATCGCGGTACGGACCGATTATTTCTATATATGCACCTGTTATTACTTTGTTGCGCTGCTGAACTGTTGCGACTTTTGTTTTTTCGTTATAATCAATAATAACGCCGGCAAATTCCCAGTCGCGTACGTAACTCGAGCTTTCGTAATTCTGGCTTGTACTGTCTGCTCTTGCGTTGAAAAAGCCTGTAGTATATTCTCTGTAACTTATTTTTTTAAGCTCATTTAACCATTCTTCATTAAATTTATAATCACACGGATTATCGCAGTACGCGTCAATTGCGTTGCGGTACGCTCCCACGACAGTTGCTATATAAAATTCGGTCTTCATCCTGCCTTCAATTTTTATAACGTCAACACCCATATTCGCAATTTCGTCAATATGCTTAATAAGACACAGATCTTTTGAATTAAATATATATGTGCCTCTCTCATCTTCGAAAACAGGGAAATATTCGCCTTTTCTGCTCTCTTCCATTAAGTGATAATTCCATCTGCAGCTTTGCGCGCAATCGCCGCCATTTGCGTTTCTGGCAGTCATAATGTTACTTAAAAGGCATCTGCCGGAATATGCTATGCACATAGCTCCATGCCCGAATATTTCAATTTGAAGCGCATCCGGCGTCTTTTTTATAATATCCGCAATTTCATCTTTACTAAGCTCTCTTGCAAGTACTACTCGATTTACACCTGCTCTGTGCCAGAAATTCGCCGTTTCGTAATTCGTACAGCTTGACTGTGTTGACAGCGTAATATGAATGTTCTTATCAACGCTTCTGATAATTGATATAATTCCGGGATCAGCCGCTATTATTCCGTCTATGCCGGTAGCTATCACATCTTTAATATATGAGCGCATATTCTCGATATCGGCATTATGCGCAAGTATGTTTATCGTAACAAATACTTGCCTTTTCAGGCTGTGGGCATACTGGGCTCCCTTTTTCATGTCATCAAAATCAAAATTGGCGGCATTTGCTCTAAGCCCGTACATTTTGCCGCCGAAATATACGGCGTCTGCGCCGTAATCAAATGCCGTTTTTAATTTTTCCACATCACCCGCAGGGGCAAGCAGTTTAGGTTTTTTCATTAATTTTTTTGCCTTTCTTTACGCTTATCGAAAGTCCGTCCTCAAAATTTATTATTGATGTATCAAGTTCGCTGCTGTGGCTTACAGCTTCTAAAAAATCTCTTAAATGATACGCCGATGTTCTTTTCTTTTTCGGAATTTCCTTCTGGCCCGATGTCATTCCAAAATATAAAACATTATCGGCAATTAATATTCCGCCTTCTTTTAAAAGTCTTACGCAGCCCGGCAGCATTTCTAAATAATGTGTCTTCGGTCCGTCTAAAAATATCATATCAAACACATTCTGCCCCGTCATGTATAAAAGAGCGTTAACCGCGTCATCGTGTATTACCGTTATATTTTTGTTCAAATTAAACGACTCAATATTTTTTCTGGCCGTACAAACTCTCTGTTCGTCAGATTCAATAGTTGTAACATCAGCGTCCCGGCCGATAGTTTTACAAAAACATATTGAGGAGTATCCGTCTGCCGTGCCTATTTCCAGTATTTTTTTAATTCCGGCAATATTTATTATAACAGATATAAACTGCATAACCTCAGGACGTATAATCGGTATATAGTTTTTTTCTTCTTGTTTTCTGAAGATATAAGTATCTTCGTTCTCTTTTATTAATGAGCGGATATATTCTATGTTTTTATCCATTTTTATTTCCGGTTTTATTAGTATTCAAGCCACAGTCCCTGATTTTTCAAATCCTGTATGGATTGCTCATGAGCTGCGTATGTTTTATTAAAATAAAGCTTTTTATTTTTATCTGATACAAAATAGAAATAATCATTTTTGTTTGGATACAGTGCGGCTTTTATTGAGACAATGCTCGGGTTGCAAATAGGACCTATAGGCAGTTTGCCTGCCATTTTAGAGTTTCTTGTATTATAGCTGTTAAACGCGTTTATTTCAGAAACTTTTAAATCTCTCTCACCCATCTGCACTTTTGAAGCGTAATACGTTGTAACGCAGCTTCCCAGTGTCCAGCCCGAGTTGATTCTATTGTAAAACACTCCCGCAACTGTCTGCCTATCGGTCTCGCTCCACGATTCAAGCTCTACTATTGACGCAAGAGTAAGCAGCTGGTGCACTGACATTTTATTTGCTTCTATATCCGTTTTATACGGCCCAAGCTGTTTCCCTGTCTCATCCAGCATTTTTATGAATATATCTCGTACAGGAACATTTTTATCCTCAAATTCATATGTGTTGGGGAATAAATACCCTTCAAGTGAATAATATATGTTAGGGTTTTTTATATCTTTAGACAAAAACCAATATTTTGCTATCATTTCATCTAAAAATGTGTTGTCTTTTAACAGCGCATATACGCTGTCTTCAGTATTGTTTGTATTAGCGGCAATTATTTTCGCTATCCGGTTAACGTTTATGCCTTCGGGGAATGTAATAGTAACCGCGTCGGGATTATATGTATTATGGTTTTTAAGCATATTAACAACGTCTATAAGCGACATGCTTTGAATCATAGGGTATTTGCCTATCTGCAAATCGCTGGGTCTGGTAATTTTAATATAAGCTTTATAAAACATTTCCGACCTTATCAAATTAGCGTCTTTTAATTTAGTAGAAAGGTTGCTGTAAGTGTCGCCTTTTTCAACGACAAATTTTACAATTTCTGTGTTGCTTTTATTTACCGGACCTATGCTCAGTGTAAAAACTAAAACCGAAACAATTAATAATGCAACTAATATTATGACTGTTATAAGTAATTTTTTCTTCATATTGTGCTACCTTTTTTATTTTATTTTATACAAACAAAGTTACATTGTCAAAACCTGCAATCTTTGTAAGTTTTTCCATAACCTCATTTGTAATTTTAACAAACAAACTTTTTTCTGCAAGCATTTTTTTTCCTGTGTCGGTAAAATATAAATATACTTTAGCCTCACCCGGGCTTTTTGAAAGAATTTCTTTTATATCTGCTGCATATTTTTCATAATCTTTTTGCGAAATTTTTATTAACAGTTTTAAATCGGCATTGTCAAATTCTTTTATGCTTTGGGCTATTATGCTTGCGCTCTGATTTTCTTTGGCGCTTACTTTGCCGCAAACAAAAAGCACTTTTTCTTTTTGCAGCAAAGATGCATTTTGTCTGTATGCTTCGTTAAACACTACAATCTCAATGTTGCCGTACAAATCCTCTGCCGTAACAAACGCCATTGGGTTTCCCTTTTTAGTGACTTTGTTTTGTATTGCAGCTACAATGCCGACAACGCAAACGCTTTGATTATCGTGTTCAAAACAGTAGTCCTCATCTGCGAGCTTTAAACTGTCCGTAATAGACATATATTTAAGCGCGTGAGAATATTCTTCAAGCGGATGAGCCGTAATGTATATGCCGGTAGCTTCTTTTTCATAAGTAATAGCAGTCTTAGTATCCCACGGTTTTACCCTGTTGATATCTGCTTCCACAGGGTCGTCTATTGCCGTTCCGAACAGCGACATCTGCCCTTTTATGTTAGATTTGGCTTCTGCCATTATCTGCTCATATCCGAAGTATAAGGCGCTTCGTATGTCGGGGGACGAAAAATCAAATGCTCCCGCCTTGATTAAATATTCTAACGCTTTTTTATTAATTTTGCCTGACATTCTGTTTACAAAATTATGAAAATTTGTAAATTTACCGCCGCTTTCCCTTTCATGTATAATCTCTGATACCAAACTGTCGCCAACATTTTTAACCGCCCGCAGTCCAAAC
This sequence comes from Eubacteriaceae bacterium UBA6119, assembly GCA_002423395.1. GTDB lineage: Bacteria > Bacillota > Clostridia > Eubacteriales > UBA1433 > UBA1433. Next base: position 456,603 of record DIVZ01000005.1, on the reverse strand, counting down.
CTTATATTATCGCCCACCGCGGTAAAATCATCGGCGCTTTCGTTAATATCCGGAGAAAGCACTTTTATTCCCATACTCTTGCAGTTTTGTATATACGAAGATATTTTACCTTCGCTGTCCATAACGCTTGATAATAAAGACGCCATATATTCAATAGGATAAATGCATTTGAGCCATGCGGTCTGGTACGCCAAAACGGCGTACGCAACAGCGTGTGACTTATTAAACGCATACTGAGCAAACGTAAGCATCTGAGCGTATATTTTTTCAGCTGCTTTTTTATCAACGCCTCTTCTTTCCGCACCTTCAATTATAATATTGCCGTCATCATCTGTCTGTCCGTTTATAAACACATCCCTGTTTTTTTCCATAACGTCAGCCTGCTTCTTGCTCATTGCTCTTCTTACTATGTCTGCCTGACCCATAGAATACCCGGCTATTTCACGCACTATCTGCATAACCTGTTCTTGATAGACTATGCAGCCGTACGTTACATTAAGTATGTTTTCGAGTTTCTGATGTACATAATGTATATCGTCTTTGTTCTTTTTGTTGTTTATATATTCGGGTATTGAATCCATCGGTCCGGGTCTGTAAAGTGCGACTGCGGCAATAATGTCTTCAAAACAGTTCGGTTTCATTTCAAGTAAAAACTGCCTCATGCCGCTTCCTTCAAGCTGAAACACTCCGAGCGTATCACCCGAAGATAAGAGCTCGTACACTTTTTCTTCATTAAAACCAATACTATCTATATCTATATCAATGCCTTTATTTTTTTTAACGTTTTTAATGCAGTCCTGTATCATCGTCAGGTTTCGCAGACCCAAAAAGTCCATCTTTAAAAGACCGAGTCTTTCTAAATAACCCATTGTAAACTGTGTTGATATAACCTGCCCTTTTTTACTGTCCACAGCGGCGTAAAGAGGCACGTAGTCGGTAATATCCCCTCTTGCAATAACCACGCCTGCCGCGTGTGTAGATGCGTGCCTGCATAGCCCTTCCATTTTATGCGCCATTTCTATTATCTGCGCAACATCAGAATCGTTTTGTATCAGCTCTCTTAGCCTGTCATTCATATCAACAGCTTTGTCAAGCGTTATATTAAGTACATTTGGAATCATTTTCGCTATACTGTCGGCAATGGAATATGAATAATCCATAGCTCTGGCTGCGTCTCTTATCGCAGCCTTTGAAGCCATTGTACCGAATGTTATAATCTGCGCTACGCTCTTACTTCCGTATTTATCAGTGACGTAATCTATTACTTCCTGTCGCCTTCTTACGCAAAAATCAATATCTATATCAGGCATGCTTATTCTTTCACTGTTTAAAAATCTTTCAAACAGCAAGTTATATTCAATAGGATCAACTCCCGTTATGTTAAGGCAATAACTGACAAGACTTCCTACAGCAGAACCTCTGCCCGGACCTACCGCGATGCCGGCATCTTTCGCGAATTTTATAAAATCCCACACTATTAAAAAATAGTCGGTAAAGCCCATTTCGCAAATAACTTTTATCTCGCCTTCAAGCCTGTTTTTATATGCTGACAACTCTTCCGGCGTTTTATTTATTGCCTTTTTCATAAGACCTTCATACGCAAGCGATTGAAGGTATTTTTCAGCTTCAATATTATCCGGCGTTATAAAATGCGGCATATGATACTGTCCGTATTTAAATTCCACGTTGCACTTTTCGGCGATTTTAGATGTATTTGTTATCGCCTGCGGACAGTCTGCAAATAGTTCTTCCATTTCCTGTTGGCTTCTTAAATAAAATGTATCCGAAGAAAACCGCATTCTGGACTCGTCATTAACCTTAGCGTTTGTTTGTATGCAAAGCAGCACGTCGTGAGCTTTTGCGTCTTCCCTGTTAATATAATGAACGTCATTGGTAGCAACAAGCCCTACTCCTAATTCTTTTGCCATTTGCTTCAAATTAAAGTTTACTATTTTCTGTTCGTATATGCCGTTTTCCTGCAATTCAAAGAAAAAATTTTCTCTGCCGAATATTTCAATATATTCTTTTGCTGATTCTTTAGCTTTGTCGGCATTTTCAGATATTATATAAGAAGGAATTTCGCCTGCAAGACATGCGCTTAAAGCAATTAAGCCTTCGCTGTGCTTTTTTAAATAATTTTTGTCAACTCTCGGTCTGTAATAAAAACCTTCAATATATCCTGCCGATACAATTTTCATTAGGTTTTTATAGCCGATATCATTTTTTGCAAGCAATATTAAATGGTAAGGTTCCGTATCAAATTTCGCTTCTTTATCAAGCATACCCCGTCTTGATATATATACTTCGCAGCCTATAATAGGTTTTATGCCTTCTTTTTTGCAGCAGTCATAAAACATAGCAACACCGAACATATTTCCGTGATCCGTTATCGCTATGCTGTTCATACCCAGTTCTTTTACACGGGTCACTAACTGTTCAATTCTTACAAACCCGTCCAGCAAAGAGTATTGTGTATGCAGATGCAAATGAGTAAAATTTGATGCCATAAAAACCTCCGCCGTATATTATAACATAGCTCCAAGTCCAATAAAATAATAATGTTTATATTGCCTCAAAACAAAGAAAGCTGCATAATGCAGCTTTCTTTTGCTTTTTTACGGTCGTTTTGATTTATCTGCGGTTTTATAAATTTCATGTATTACATTGTTTGTTGTGTTATTAATATATAAATGCATTGTATAGCTGTTTAAATCTACTGAAAATTTAGCTGTAATTGTGCTTCCGTTATACTGATAAGAAATCGTATTGCCGTTAACCTCAACAGGCGAGGAGCCCATCAGTGTAAATTGGCTTTTATCCGGCACATATTCTTTTTTGGTTGTAAATTCATTTTGCTGTGTCTCTGCTTGCTGGGGATATTCATAAATATCAACTGTTTTATCCGATTTAAAATCGAGTATTGTCCATTTTATTGTTTGAGCGCCGCTGTCAACATATTTGCTGTCGAGCTGCCACGGGCCCTGCAAATCGCTGTAACTCGTGCTTGTCTTTGTTGCCCCGCATGCGCTTAACATAGTTAATAATATTAAAATTAAAATAATTGTTAGAACTTTTTTCTTCATAAAAACACCATCTTTCAAATCTTTATTATACTGTCTATTTCCGCTCCGCCAAGACAAACCTCACCGTAATAAAATACTGCATACTGTCCCGGACATACGGCTTTTTGCGGATTATCAAATTCTGCCGTTAAAACATTGTTCTTAATAGTTACAACAGCCTGTTTATCCGGCTGCCTGTATCTGTATTTTATGCTGCATCTAAATTCTTCTCCCGGCGGCGCGCCCGAAATAAACGAAAATTTTTTCGCAGTTAATGCTTTAGAAAATAAAACGGGATGGTTGGGATCCTGCACAACTATCAGTTCGTTGTTTATTAAATCCTTATCTGCAACATACCATCTTCCGCCGTTGCCCGCACCGCCTATTCCAAGTCCTCTTCTCTGACCGAGCGTGTAATACATAAGCCCTATGTGATGCCCTACAACTTCACCGTTAATATCTCTAATAAATCCTTTTTTATTGGGAAGATAATTTGATAGAAATTCAGTGAAATTTCTCTCTCCTATAAAGCATATGCCTGTACTGTCTTTTTTAAAAGCCGTCCTGAGCCCTGCGTCTGAAGCGATTTCTCTGACTTGGCTTTTTTGCATATGTCCTATGGGAAACAGCGATTTACTCAGCTGATTCTGGTTTAGCATACATAAAAAATAGCTTTGGTCTTTATTTTCATCAGCTCCTCTGAGCAAATAAGATTCGCCGGATTCTTCTCTTTTTTGAACATAATGACCTGTCGCTATATAATCCGCACCCATAACATCAAGCGCGTAATCCATAAATGCTTTAAATTTTATTTCGCTGTTGCACAGCACATCCGGGTTGGGTGTCCTGCCGCTGCTATATTCGTCTAAAAAATACTTAAAAACCCTGTCCCAATATTCTTTGGAGAAATTCACCGTGTAGTATGGTATGCCTATTTTATTGCAAACGCTGGAAATATCGGAATAATCTTCTTCCGCACAACATTCGCCGTTTTTATCGTCATCCCAATTTTTCATGAATATTCCCGCAACGTCATACCCTGCATTTTTCAGCATAAGCGCCGCAACGGAACTGTCTACTCCCCCGCTCATTCCTACCGCTACTTTTATATTCATTTTTATTGTTAATCCTCAGTTTTTAATTGCCTCGCAATTTTAGAGAGTTACTAAATTATAGATTATGTTCATTCTGTCCAGTATCTCTTTTTCTCTGCTGCTGCAGCTTAATAATAATACCTGCCTTTTTTTAGAGATATTATATAGAATTCTGATAATATTTTCAAGTCTGCAAGTATCATACATAACAAAACTGTCGTCTAGTATTAATGGAGTGTCCGGCGCAAACATATCCGCAAGAGCTATTCGTAATGAAAAATACAGTTGTTCGAGCGTGCCCTGACTTAACTCCTCCACGTTTACTAAAAGCCCTGTTTCGGGATATTCTACATTTAAATCAAGTTCGTTTGTCAGCTTAATATTTTTGTACCTGTTTGTAATGTCAAATATCATATCTGATATTTTCTTATTTAACACCGGCGAGTTCTGGCTGTGCATTTCTTTTGCCGTTTCTTCTATAACGTCCGCCGCAATATTTAGTGCGCTGTATTCTATAAGCAATTCGTCTCTTTTATCGGTTAGCTCTTTAATCTGCGACATTATTTCCGTAATGCTTCTGATATTATTAATATTATTTTCATATATTCCCTGAAGACGGGACAATTCCGCAAGGACTGTATCTTTGTCTTCCTGCGGTCTTTCTTCTGCTATTTTTAGCATATTTATATCAAAATCGCCTAATTTTTCTTTGTATGAATTATATTCGTCTTCACTCAGTGTTTCGTCTCTGAGCATTTCTAACGCTGAGATTTTGTTTTTTAACTCCTGGTATGTTTTGTTGGCTTTGAGCGCGTCTCTGTACGGAGTATTGTTATCAAGTCCCATTTCGTTTACAGTTCTGCCAAATGTATTGCTTTTGCCGTCATATTCCGCTTTAGCTTGTTCTATTTCTTGTTTTAGTTTTTCATATTCATCTGTTCTGATTTGAAGCATTATTTTGGCTTCTTCATGTTTTTCGTTTTCCCTGTTTTTTGACGAGCAGTACTTTTCATATTCATACTCGTTTTTAAAACCGTATTTTGTATATATGCTGTCTGTATCTATTCTTTTATTTTTTATTTTCTTAATTATAAATATTATAAGCATAATTAATGCTGCCGACGCTGAAATTAAAGAGTATGTAAGCATATCATTCAAATACAGATACGCTCCTGCCCCGCCGAATAAAATAAACATTATTAAGAAAATTATATCCGCTTTTTTTGACGGCTGCTTGTATGTTCCCTCTTTCATTTGGTTATACGTTGCGTAATCCTGTTTCAATTCTTCAATATTATCTATCGGCATATTTTTATACATTTCCGATTTTATATCTTCTATTCCATTTTGCATTTCACTTAGTTTTTGTTTTAAATCACTTAACTTTTCAGCCTGGTTATTAACCTCGCTGTCTAAAAGTATTATTTTTTCAAATTTATCTTCATCAAAACCTTCAACAAGCTGCATTCCGGCAATCGTTCTTTTTGCCTTATTTATTTCGTCGCACAAATCCTCATATCTTTTTATGCTTTTCAGCTTGTCGTATGCTTCATGTTTTTTAATATTATCAAGTTCCTCTGTAAGCTTATCCATTCTTAGCTTGAGATTTTTGCTGTCGTTTATAACTTTTTGCGCTTCCTCTTTTTCCGCCACTGTTTTTTCAAGTATCTGATTAATTTGGCCTATCTGCTTTACTTCACCTTTTTTGCCTGCTATTTTTTCCGCCTCTTCGCGAAGTTTTTTTATAGCCGATACTACGGATATATCAGAAAAGCCCGTGTCAATATTTGCCATCAAACTGTTTACTTCTTCTGATAAATTTTTCTCGGTTTTTGTATTCATCTGACCTATGCTTACGGTGTTTCTGTACATAATTTTGCTTAGATTAATATGATTTGTAGGCTCGTACATTCTTGTTACTTCATTGAAATTAAATTTATTCGTAATGTCTTCGCCCGTAGTATAGTTTGAAACTTTAACGCGGCCGTTTATTTCAGAAAAGTTCCGTTCAATTAAAAACATGCTCTTGTCATTCTCATACGCTAGCGTTCCGATATAATCATCACTGCTCCATGGTTTATATTTTTGCTGCAGCTCTTCATAGCTTTTTTTCTTTTTCCCGTACGAAAAAAAGCCGTAAAACATGCCTTCAATAAAATAATGTATGGTGCTCTTGCCCGCTTCGTTGCTCCCCATAATTAAATTCAGCCCGTCTTGAAGATAAATATGTTTATTTTTGAATTTCCCGAAAGATAAAAGACTTAATTTTTTATAAATCATTATTTATCTCCTTCACTTAAAAGTAACGCCAAACCTTTGTATAATGCGCGTCTGTATTTTTCATCAGTCATATCATATTGCTGCATTTTTTCAATAAATTTGCCTATTATATTATTTTCATTCTGCTGTTTAATATAATCAACATCAAAATCGGGTATAGTGTCGTTTGAATATTCCATATAAAAAAACGACGGTTTTGCTTGAGCGATAATTTCATCTAAATTAATAGCCGAATTTACCATGCCGCTAATCGCAAGCCTGTGCATATCATTGTTAAGGCTTTCATGGCTGATATTTGCAGTAAGCGCCCTTAAAATATCGAGATACCCCATATCGGGAGTTATGTTTACTTTGCTTACAACAAAATTTCTGCTTGCCAATTTAACAAAGTCGATTTTAAAAGCGTCCTTGTCCGCTTCTATGTGATAAATTCCGTGCTCTCCCGTTTCCTTAAAATCAAGAGGTTCTGCTGAACCGCAGTAATACGCCCTGCCTGTCACCTGTCTTGGTTTATGAATATGACCAAGTGCGATATAGTCAAATCCTATATCGGATATTGCCTTTATATTTATCGGCATATATGTTGAATTGGGTGCGCAGTCGGCATGCAGCATAAGTATGTTTATTTTATTTTCGTCAAGCTTAATATTTGAAAAATCCGGTTCTGCGTAATATGCCGCCTTGTCCCAGCTTATAGCGTAAATATCGGCATTAAACTTTTCAAATGATTTCTTTTCTATTTTTTCGTGTCGGAATATGTGTATATTGGGATATTTATTTGCGTAATGTCTGTATGTGGAAGAATATAAATCATGATTTCCGGCAATTATTAAAACTTCAATATCAGTAAGCGAAGCAAGCGTATCAAACACCCTTTTTATATCGTGTGCAGTGCAGAATTTTTCCTCAAACAAATCTCCGCATATAAGCAAAAAATTATCTTTTAAAGAAACTGCAGCTTTTACGATGCTGTTAAATGTTTTAAACAGCTCTTCACGCCTTAACTTTGCAACATCAGCGGGAAATGAAGCATTTTCAAAAACGCTCCCCAAATGCAAATCGCCTGTATGTATGAATTTAATCATGTGTTAAAATCCCCTTCTACACAAAACCATATTGATAATTATAATATTTTTAAGTTAAATTGTAAATTACTTAGTAATTATTAAATATAATATATTTATTGTTTAAAAATAACACAAAACGTACCACTTATTAAAATAGCATTATTGTGTTATATATAAAAATGTTTTATTCTATTAAAATATAACCACGCAATAAAAACATATAATTATTTCATGTTTTTACTGTTTATTATTAACTTAGATTTTCAATAATCTGTTCTACTCTATGCTGCCACAAGTTATTATTTAATAAAGCATTCTCTACATTATTACACAGGCTTTTATATAGGTTCTCGTCGCTGAATAGGTCCGAAATTGCTTTAGAAAAGCAATCTTCGTTATTTTCTGTTACAATACCTATATCATATTTTTTTATAATTTTTGACATCTCTTCCGCATACATTGCTACAATTGGCAAACCATAACTCATATACTCAAAAAATTTAACAGAAATACTAAGGTCGCTATATTTATTAGAGAGTCTGGGAAGCAAAGCGATACTGGTGCGTTTGTATAACGGAGCGAGATTTTTTTGACTTGAAACATGATGAATCTCAAGCCACGTGGCATTTTCAAGTATTTCTTTATCTATATATTTTAATTCGCTTTCTCTGCACACTAAAATAAGTTTATATTTACTGCATTGTTTATTTAGTAATTGAAAACTTTTTAACAGTAAATTGCCTCCGTATAATCCTGAGACCCCTCCAACATATATACAAGTTTTATCTTCGAAATTATGCTTTTGCAAAAGATTTTCTCCGGCAGGCGGAAGTATTTTAATATTTTTAAAATTAAAGTAAGTAGACATTTTAATTGTCGGTAAATATACTATGCTTGCATATTTCTTAAGTAATTTCTCGTCATTGAGGTACATCAATTTCAAAATTAACTTTTTTATTTTTTTAATAATATTTTGGTCTTTCTCGTAAACCTCTTTTGGGAATTTATAATATGCATCTCTTAAAAAATATCCTATTTTTACTCCCATTTTATTAATTCTTTTAATTAATTTCCTGTCATATCCATTTAATATAGGATAAGTAGATGATTCTATATAACATAAATCAGGCTTGTTATTATCAAGCCACTTATTAATCTCGTCAACATTCTTCTCTCGTTCTTTGCTTCCTATATTTTGCTGCCCTTTCAGTAATTTTATATTATGCCCTGATTTCAAAAAGGCATCGTAGATTTTTTGCGGTCTTACCATGCTTCCAGAAGTAAAATTACCAAAATCAATGTATGTTATATAAAGTATATTCAATTCTTTACGCCCTCTTTTTCAGGTTTTTATGTTCTCACTATTATAAGCTAAATATTAGCTTTTATGTTGTCCAATATATTTTGATAGTCTTTTACAATACTCGCAGCAATATTTTTAGAATCATGCCACTTTTCCACATAATCCCGAGAATCACGGGCAATTTTCCTTAAATTTTCCTTATGATTAATGATATATTCCAATGTATTATATAAACTTTGAGGAGTAACCCTTATTATTGGAATAGACTTTGCCATCTCTTTGGGTATATGGATAAGGTCTGACTCGCGGATATAAGCAACAACGGGCTTTCCGAGAGCCATGCTTTCTACAGCAAGCCCGCCATACCAGCCGATATATATCTGATCAATCACAACATCGGCGCGTTCCAGTCTTCTGCGTGCCTCTATATTCGGCACATTTTCAATCAGGTCAAAAGTAACTTTTTTGCCTTCCTTACGCAGCTGCTCTATTGCCTTTATTATTTCATCCGTTCCTTTTTTAGAACGGCTTGTAGGCGCATGCGCAAAAACTAGTTCGTCTTTTTCGTATGCGCTGTATTTGGGCTCCCATTCTTCCAATTGTAATTTTGTATAAGGTCTGAATATTGTCCTTTGCGGCAATACGTTTTTTAAATCCGGATTTATCGTATAAATCAAGTCAGCAAATTTATCGGCTTTATTCATGCGGTATATCCTGCGTGCGTCGGCTTCAATTTCTTTATTCAGTTCAGCTTCTGATAATTGCTGATAGAACGATATATCATAATTTTGCAGACTGTAGCCTGCAAGCCGCGCGTCAGTTCCCTGATAAGTAAATACGATTGCCTTTTTCTTACGTTTCAGTAAATGCAAATCCAGCATATCCAACTGGGTATGTTGATAATTAAAAAGCGTGCGTCCGAAATTAAAATGAAATACATCATAATTATCAAGTTCTTTTTGATAAAACCTCAGTGCCTTCAAAGGATACGTGTATTTATTTTTATTCCAATCCGCGTGCATGTCCGCATTAAAACCAAAATAATTTTGGTCCGTAACAAGTACGCGGCTATCTATACCTATCTTACGCTCTGCCTGCGATAAATTCCAAGCATTCCCTCCGGTTGAGGATGGCAAATGCAGCACTCTCATTATTTAAGCTCCTATTTAAAAGATTTTATACACTTAGTTCTTATTATGTCATCAAACCATTTTCCTACAGACTCAAGAGAATGATATTTTTCGCAGTACTGCCGCGTCTTTTTGCCTATTTCATACAATTCTTCTTTTCTCTCTATCAAATCTATAAGAACATTTTTTATTGTAAGTACGTCAGCAGAAATTACCGGGACCTCATTTTTTTCAACATTGCCTGTCTTTTCAAACAGCTCAACCAGATCTTCTCTTAAATAACAAATGGTCGGCTTACCATATGCCATGGATTCTACTGAAAAACTCGCATACCAGCCGATGACAAGCTGGTCAACAACTATATCAGCCTCTGAAATATGTTTTAAAACTTCATCGTTGGATATTCCGCATTTAGATAAAAGTTCAATTTCATACCCCTCTTTCTGCAATTCAGCTACAGCGTTAAAAACCGCATTCGAGCCTTTACATGCAGGGTGATTATATATATGCACTATTTTGATATTTCCGTTAGGTCTTGGATATGCGGGCTCTATACTATTTGTATCTATAGCATGAAGCGATTGGCGCATACAGTTCCAAAAAGGAAGATAGTCTACGTGATCCATCTGCCCCACAACAACATCCGCATATCTGCACCAAGTATCAACTTTTTTGATTATAACTTTATTAGATCTTAGAGGCGCATCCTGCAATATCGTATAAGCATAATACTTGTTCGGTGTCCTCTCCAAAATCCTGCAGTCGCTCCCGTACGGTATAGCTATTGTTTTAACTCCTGCAAGCTTTAACAAGCGAGGCTCATGATACTTTATTGCGCTATTGCATTTAGAAAGCACTCCGCCGTTCATCCTAAGTATCTGTATTCTGTATTTTCCTGCGCATTTTAAGAAAAGATACATCGGAAATGAAGAGTTGAAGGCGTCTGAATATATATGGTTGAAGTCGCTGGTAATGTAAAACGGCTTGCCCAGCACAAAAGTTTCAACAGTGTACCCGAATTTTTTCAAAGCGTTTGCCCATCGGATATGGTTTATATTTGGGTTTATACCAATGCCGATATCAATTCTGTTTTTTTTCATTCTAATTAAAAAGCAGCCAAAAACCAATAGCGGGAATAATATATATTCAAGTAAGCTTAAAACCAAATTTTTAAAAGACTTGATTATTTTAATAAACATTTGCATAGTCCTTCCAAATTTCAATATACAATCTGTGGCTTTTTTACTAATATAGAATATTTAATACTTATTAAACATTATAACTTTTTTTCAGTTTAGTATATTCATTAATGTTATCTAAACAAAGACAATTCCCCATTTCGATCAACCCTTCTTTGTTATGCAAAAGATTTTTTACATATCCGCCGGCTGGGGTAAATGTTAGTTCTCCAAATACAGGCTTATTTTCACTAATATAAAAATCTACTCTTACAAAAGGAAAATCTTTTGATAATTTTCTCGCGCATTCCAGCATTTCATTATAGCAAGCTGGCTTTTCGGGTACTTTTGATTTTGAATCCTTATAATAATCCATCTTATTTTTAAAATCTACAGTCATAAATACTTTTTCTTGGCTGGCATTTTGTGTGCCGTCTACTATTATTCGGTCATAAACATAAAGAAGGTATTTAGGCTCCCCGTTAAAGCAATAAAACTTCCAGTCATCTAACGCTTTATTATTTGCAGGATTTTTCAACAGCTTTTCGCATATAAATCTTTGTGGGCATTTCAAGGCAAATAAATCACCCGAACTTCTATATATAATATTGCGTTTCTTTGCCGGCACAAGTAGTGTATCCTTATATCTATCAATATCAGCGTCTTGCTCTTTAGTTTTAAATATATGATATGAATTTCCGTTTGTTATTTTTAATACGTACTCTTCTGGTAAACTATCCCAGTTTATCTCGTCTATTGAATCCCAAACGCCATATAAATCATTAAGTATATTTTCACAGCCGCATTTTTTTACATATTCCCTAACCAGATATTTATCGTAGCATTTTGCAACTAATGAGCTTTTGTTATAAACATAATATTTTAGCCATAATAATTTTTCATTGAAGTAAATGGGATTCTTTAGGTCTATTTTAAAAGGTGTTTCCTTTCTTGCACCGGGTTTGGTCATAAGCCGGCAATGTCTTTTCGGAAAATATTTTGCCAAAAAACCAAATCTCAAAGAACGATAAAACTCTTTGGGTTTTATCATGAAATTATTTATTTTTAAATACGCGTTATATACGCCGGGTATCTTTCTTATTTTTTTACGAAAAGTTATATTTTCATTCTTTGACATTACTTTCTCCAACATCACTTATTGTCTAACTTTTTATTTTTTGATGCTTTGTGCATAATTATATCAAGTATATATATAAAACTTTTATTTTTTGTTATATATGATAAGGCTATATAAGTTACAGCTCCTGTAATAATCTGAAGTATTAATACAATCCCTGGCTCAAATTTTAAAAACCCGGCAGTAAATGTAATTCCTGCCATAATTAACGTCATTATACAAGTTGACTTAATGTCAAAAAACAATTCTTTGAATTTATATTTTATTAACCTCCTATTTGGTAAATAGTATGCTAAAAATTCTATTAAAACAGCAAATAAAACACCAATAGCAACCCAGAGTACTCCCCACCATATAGTTATTACCAAAATTAAAACATCGGCAATACCTCTTATAATTTCATTCCTCAGCGCTATATCGCTGCGTCCTAGTGCAAGCAGAGAACGGAATTGTATACCTGTCAGCGGTCTGAACAATTGAGCTATGCAAAAAATTCGCAGAAAAGGAACTGCGGGAAGCCATGTTTCTGTTAAAAGAACTAAAACAAACTTCTGTGAAACGACGGCAAACCCTGCCAACATAGGAAACGTCAGATATGTGCAGACTTGTACTGTTCTGCGTACCATACTTTTAAGACTTTTTATATCATCTTGTGCATTTGCAAGTACCGGAAATAATACGTCACTAAGTGAGTTGTCAACCGTCTTTGCTATTGTCAGAGGATATTGTCTGCCTCTGTCAAAATAAGCAAGATCCCCGGGTGTATATATTTTTCCGATTATAAGCTTTCTCATATTAGCGCAAAGCATATTTAGTGTGCCTTTCGCTAATATCTTCCACCCAAATCTAAATAACGGCATTGCCGCGTTTTTTGAAAAAATAAGCTTTGGTCTCCATCCTACATATATCCACAATCCCGTAGTAACCAAAAACGAACTAACTACAGATTGTGCAATAAGCGCCCATATCTTCTGTTCCGCAGGCAGAGTATACGCCAAAACAATGCCCGCAATCCCGGACAAAACACTTCCAAAACAAGTAATAATGAAAGTTTTCTTAAACAGCAAATTCTTAAATACATAAGCATTTTGCACTGAATTTATCCCCAAAAATATAAGTGTTAAGCCTAGTACGCGAATATATATTGTCAGATTTGCATACTCTTCCCCATAAAACCTTGATATTAATGGTGCTAAGAAAAAAAGTCCCGCATATATAATTACCGAAACAAATAAATTAATATAAAAAACCGAAGAATAGTCTGTTTGCGTGGCATCTTTTTTCTGTATAAGTGCGCTTCCGAGACCAAAATCCACAAAAACGCTGCAAAGCGAAATAATCACCATTACTATGGCGATTATACCGTAATTTTGAGGAAGTATAAGCCTCGCAAGTATTATAGATACAATAATCTGAACACCTTGTAACCCAACATTTGTTCCAAATTTCCAACCCATATTGGAAAACACATTATATCTGTTATGCTTTACTCCCATAGAATTTTATCTCTTTCCATCCCTTTCATAATAAACAGGTACTGGTTGTAAAAATACCTGTTTATAGAAGTGTATTCACTATATTAGAGCGATAAAAATTTCATTATTTATTAATTTACGATATATTAAAAAAGCGTTTTATAATATTCTAACGTCTTTTGCAAGCCTTCTTCAAAACCGGTTTGAAACTCAAAGCCGAGTCCGCGAAGTTTTGCGTGTGATATATCAAATTTCTTAATATCCCCTATAAGCCATTCTTTATATTCAGGTTGTAAATCGGGTCGTCCCATCAGTTTTAATAATGCTTCCGCCAGCTCGTTGACAGTTACATTTATACCCGATGCGCAGTTGTATACCTCACCTTTAGTGCCGTCTGTCACCGCTACGAATAAATTGGCGTTGGCACAATCTTTTACATATGTGAAAGAACGTTCTTGCGAACCGTCCCCAAATATTGTAGGATTTCTGCCTTCTAATATAGCGCGCGCAAAAATTGCTATTACACCACCAAATTCTCCTGATTCTTGACGCGGTCCATATACATGGAAATAACGAAGCACGGTAGTATTTAGCTCATATAATTGATCAAACGTTTTTACATACCTTTCGCCTGCGAGCTTGCTCACTCCGTAATACGATACAGGACATAGCGGATGTGTTTCATCCTGAGGCGTTATTTGGGCTTCTCCATAAACAGACCCTGTTGAAGCATGTACATACTTTTTAACGCCCTTATCCCTTGCAAGCTCAAGCATATTAAAGGCGCCTTCTCCGTTTACCTTCAAATCCATTCGCGGATCACGTATACATACATTTTTCTTTGAAGCTGCCTGATGAAATACTACATCGACTCCATCGAAATGTTTCTTCAACGTATCATAATCTGTCACGTCGCAGCGAACGCTTTTAAAATGAGGATTCTTCTCAAACTGTGCGATGTTTCCTTCTTTACCGGCAATAAAACTATCTATGCTTACTACATCAATTCCCGTATCCAATAACGCTTCAATCACATGGCTTCCTATAAATCCTGCACCGCCTGTAACCATCGCTTTTGAATATCTTCGAGAAATTTCATTTTTAATTTTTATTAAATCCATTGTAATATTTCCTTTCATTGGGACATTATAATATAAATGGTTTGAGATATCAATAAATTGTATATTGTTGTTCTTTCTGTGTACATAATGTTGTGCAAATTAATATTATAAATATATCATTAAAAGTTATAAATGCATAAACACTAATTTGATTAAAATTTCTGTTAGTACTGCTAAGTATGCATAAATTAAATCATTTACTTTGATTTTCCTTAGTGATTCCATTATAGATTTCGGTTAATCTGTCTGCTATCACTTCAGGTGAATATTTTCCCTTTATTTCAGATGATATTTCATAACCTTCATATTTATCAATCTCGTTATATATATCTAGCATAGCTGTTGATAACTCAGTTTCATTATCCATATCTACTAACAATCCATTATTTTCATTTATAAAGTCTTCAGGCCCTCCGCATTTTGTTGCGATAACCGCAAGTCCCATTGCCATTGCTTCTATATAAGCAACGCCAAATGTTTCACGTCTGGATGCCAGCACAAAACAGTCGCTCTCGCTATATTTATCAGCTATTTCTTCCCTTGATTTTAAACCCGGTAAAAATACTTGATCATTTAACTGCAGCTGCGAAATCAGTTTTTCTAAATTATTACGTTCCGGTCCTTCTCCAAAAATATATAGTTTTACATTTTCATAATTATTAAAACAATTGTAAAACGACCTTATCAGTAAATCCATTCTTTTATTAATGTTCAAATTTCCTGTCGATACAAAATAAAATATTTTTTTTTCTTTTTCTTTTTTTCTGTATTCAAATGCACTGATGTCAACTATATTAGGAACAACATCAACACCCACATTAAATTTATCTTTAATATTATCCGCAAGTGCTTTGCTTACTGATAATACTTTATTGACATTATGATAAGTATAATAGCCAAGTTTCATATAATATGAGCTTATATTGCCCTCATTCATCGCAGAATAATGTTCAGTCAAAATAATCGGTATATTTTCTTTTGCATGCGCATTTACAGCCGCATATCCGTATTGTATAAAATGAGCATGTATTATATCCGGCTTTCCGTATTTTTCTATAATTTTTTTATAAAGTCTTTTAAGTGAAAAAATACTTATTCTATTTAATATACAATTGGGAATTCTCCCGCACGGAACATTTACGGCTTCAATTTGTACATTATCTTTAATAAGGCTTTCAAATCCGAATTTTCGTGTTCGTCTTATTGAACGCATATCAATTGCAGCATATATAACTTTATGGCCTGCTTGCGCCAGTGCCTTAGCCTGATCAAATTCAAAAATGCCGTTTGTTTTATATTTATCTGTTGGATATCCACGTGAAATTATTAAGATTTTCATTATTTACCTAATTAAAATAATATTTTCATAAATATTCTTATATTTCTGAGCAATTGTTTCCCAATCAAATTTTTTGCATAATTTAATACAGTTTTGTGATATAAGCTGATAATTTCTTAATATAACCTCTATTTTATCTGCAATTTCTTCTGCATTAAAACAGTCAACATGATATCCGATAAGTCCCTCATCAAATTGTCTATCGAAGCCCTGACCTTTGCTGTATATTATCGGCAATCCCTGGCTCATCGCTTCTGCGTAAACAAGCCCGAATGTTTCAGTAATTGACGGCATTACAAACATATCGTTTCCCCTGTATAATTTAATCAACTCTTCTTTGGGCTGCTGTGAGATGTATTTTACAAACGAATACTTAGTTATGCAATCATACACACTTTTATTCGAGATTTTTCCCACAGCAGTATATTTTATCTTATATCCTTTTCTTATAAGTATATCTATCGCTTTTACTGCCGATATAAGATTCTTGTTTTTGTCAATGGCTCCTGCATAGATGATATTAACTTCTCCTTTGTCTAATATTTTTTTTGAACTGTTTATGTTTTTAAGCCAGAATTCATCAATGCCATTAGGCAAAACAATGCTCTTATTTAAAGTTTCGCTTTTCAAATAATCGGGTACATATTCTCTTATCGTCATATCTTTGTATGATTCCGATAAAAATACTATACCGCTTGCATTTTTTAAAATTTTAATGCCCAGTTTTCTTAAATGCACAATTCGTTTAAAAAACACATTTATATCGGTATTTCTTACTGCCACTATATAAGGAACTTTATACTTAATGTTTAATTTATAAGCAATAAAACCATTTGAAAATAACGAGTGAGCATGCATTATATCAAAGTTCGCAATGTCATACTTTTGCTTAATATCTTTAAGTATTTTACTGTGTTTTAACGAGAATAAAAATCGGTCGTAATTTGTATGGTTTTTAGATATTAAAGTATAAGCTCCATAATTTCTATCATCGCAGTCTATATTATCTGGCACGGGTACATAAACGCTGACATCCAAGCTTTGTTTTACTTGGCTATCATATAAGTGCTTATAGAATTTACCCGCTAAATAATATGAATTAATGTGTAATATTTTCATATTCTACCTATTAGAACATATCTTTAAAATCTTTAGATTTTCCATTGCTTAAAGGCAATTTAATCGCTCTGCATTCTTTAGATGACTTATGTATCGCAAGTATCAATTCAAGCGCGTCCCTGCCGGCTTTAGCCTCAATATAAGGAGCTCTGTTATTCTCTATTGCATCCTTCATATCTTTAAAAACTGCAGTATGCCCAGAATGCTTTGTATCGGATAAACCATTTGCGACAAACTTTTCGTCTTCAAATTTCCATATGTCAATTGCATTTAAAGACTTCCCCCCTAGTTTTGCTGTTCCTGTTTGCCCGAATATAAAAAGTGTTTCCTCCAGATTTGAAGGATAAACATTAACAGTTCCTTCAATTGTGCCGATTGCGCCGTTTTTGAATTTAACTACTGCCAGCGCCAAATCTTCTGTTTCTATAAAATCATGAAATTGATTTTTTGTATAGGCAAAGACTTCGTCAATTTCACTGCCCATCATCCATCGGAATATATCTATGCTGTGAATACATTGATTCATAAGCGTGCCGCCGTCTTCCGCCCATGTGCCTCTCCATGAAGCCTGCTTATAATAATCTTCATTTCTGTTCCATCTTACATGAACCGTTCCGTGAGAGAGTAGTCCGAATTTACCTTCGCTCATTGCTTTATACACATTTTGAACGGACGGATTGAACCTGTTCTGATGGCAGCAGCAGACTTTAACATTCATCTTTTCACTTCGTCTTATTATTTCATCTGCTTCTTCCAGTGACAATGCTAAAGGTTTTTCAACAATGATATTAACCCCGGCATCAATGCAATCAAGCGCTATCAACGCGTGAAGACCGCTTTTTGCAGCTATGCTTATTAAATCAAGGTTTTCTTTTTCAAGCATCTCTTTATGATTTGTATATTTTTTTATTCTTGATATATCAAGCCCATTTAAATTTATTAAATTATCGATTATTGTTTCATTTATATCGCATAATGCCGATATTTCTAAACCGTTTTCCATCGCAGCTTTTATATGATTTGAGGAAATTCTGCCGCAGCCTATTAATGCGTAATTCATTTTAATTTACTTACAGCAGCGCTGATATTTTGCTTGCTGCGTCTCCGTTCCCATAGTAATTTTGCTTCTTGGAGTAATCCGCTTTCGTGTTTTTTACTTTATATATTATATCTTGGCTATGTGGCTTGCATAAAATATTATGGCTGCCGATTAATGTTTCCACCCATTCTGTTTGGTCTCTAATTGTTATACAGGGTGTATTTAGGATGTAGGCTTCTTTTTGAAGCCCTCCTGAATCTGTAATGACTTTTATTGCATTTTTTGTAAAATAGAGCATGTCCAAATAACCTACAGGCTCTACAAATAAAATATTTCTATAAATGTTTTCATCATACAAGCTTTTTATAAGCGGTTTCGTTCTTGGATGCACCGGAAATATTACTTTCTCATCAAGGCTGTCAAGTGCTTTTAAAATTTCTCGTATATTATTTATGCCATCTGTATTTTCAACTCTATGAATTGTTGTCATGTACCAATTATCCGTCTTTGCAACTTTTTTGAATAATCCGTTAAGTCTTGAAAAGAAATACTCAGGAGAATATTTTTCAAGATTATTTTTATAATACAGAACTGCATCACACATTACGTCTCCGACATTATAAACGCCATCTTTTATGCCTTCATTTGCGAGATTTAAGACTGCTGTATCTGTAGGGCAAAAAAGAAATGCTGATATTCTGTCTGTTAAAATTCGATTTTGTTCTTCGGGCATTTTCATATTAAAAGAACGCAGTCCTGCTTCAACATGTGCTATAGGTATGTGAATTTTACTTGCAGCTAAAGCTGCTGCCAGAGTAGAGTTAGTGTCGCCATATACCATCAGTAAATCGGGTTTCTCTTTGAACAAAACATCCTCTATCCCTACAAGCATATCTGCAGTTTGCCTTGCGTGGCTGCCTGAACCCACTCCTAAATTGTAATCAGGTTTAGGTATGCTTAATTCATTAAAAAATACATCAGACATATTTTGATCATAATGCTGACCAGAATGAATTAAAATTTCACTATGAAAATCTCTTAGTATTCTTGATACTGCAGCAGCTTTAATAAACTGCGGTCTTGCACCTACTACTGTAGCTATTTTCATTAAAACACCTTCTATAACAGTTCAACTTTATCTCTGTTTTTTACGTCTTTCATTGCGTTTTTAGTATCAAATACCGCAATTGCATTATCCGCTACCATATCATAGTCGATATTTGTATGAGATGTTGTTATTACTATAATGTCATAATTTTTAATAATATTTTTATCAATAGCAGAAATTCCTTTAAATATATTCCCCTTGTATTTATATTGGCTTATATAAGGGTCGTAGAAATCCACAATTGAACCGCTTTTTTCAAACTCTTCAATTACTTTTAAAGCCGGACTTTCACGGTAATCATCTATGTTCTGCTTATATGCTACACCGAGAATTAGCACTTTTGATCCGTTTAACGCTTTTTTAAATCTGTTTAAAATTTTACCTGCGCGTTCAACGCAATATTCGGGCATTTTGTCATTAATCATTCCTGATGTTTCTATCATCGATATATGAAAATCATATTTTTTTGCTCTCCATGACAGATAGTACGGGTCAAGCGGAATACAATGTCCTCCAAGCCCGGGTCCAGGATAAAATGCCTGAAAGCCGTAAGGTTTCGTTTTTGCAGCGTCAATTACTTCCCAGATATTTATATCCATTTTATTGCATAAAATTGCCAATTGGTTTACAAGAGCAATGTTGATGTTTCGATAAGTATTTTCAAGTATTTTTTCCATTTCCGCTATTGCCGGAGAAGAAACTTCTTTAATATCGCTCTCCAGAACCGCTCTGTACATCGCGGCAATTACTTCCGTTGCATCTTTGCCAATTCCGCCCACTACTTTCGGCGTATTTTTTGTTTTATATATCAAGTTGCCCGGGTCTACTCTTTCCGGCGAAAACCCCAAATAAAAATTTTCTCCACATTTAAGTCCGGAGCCTTTTTCTAAAATAGGCATAATTAATTCTTCGGTCGTGCCCGGATAAGTTGTAGACTCAAGCACAACAATGGTATTCTTTTTTAAATGTTTTGCTATTTCTTTTGCGGATGATTCAACATAGCTTATATCAGGCTCTTTATAATCATTAAGCGGCGTCGGTACGCAGATAGCAATAAAATCTACGTCGCGTACAAAACTGAAATCAGTGGTTGCGGAAAACATTCCGCTTCTAACTATTGACTTAAGATCGCTGTCCACAACATCGCCGATGTAGTTTTCGCCCATGTTAACAAGCTCCACTTTGTCTTTTTGTACGTCAAAGCCTATCGTTTTAAAACCCGCTTTCGCTTTTTCTACTGCAAGCGGAAGTCCGACATATCCTAATCCTACAACACCAACAATTACATCTTTGTTTTTTATTTTGTTCAGCAATGTTTGCTTCATTATCATTTATCCTTTTCTTTTACTATACCGTTTTTATCTTTTATATATTCATTATTGCAATGTTTGCATTTTGCATAATTGTTTTCAAACACTATTTTTTCTCCGCATTGGCACATGTATCCCACAATTCTGCCAGGATTTCCCACCACTGTACAATAATCAGGCACATTTTTTGTGACTACTGCTCCTGCGCCGATAAGGGCGTATTTCCCTATCATGTTGCCGCAGACTATGGTTGAATTCGCTCCTATACTTGCGCCTATTTTTATCAATGTCTGTCTGTATTCATCTTTTCTTTCAACAAACGCTCTGGGGTTTATAACGTTGGTAAATACGCAGGACGGTCCCAAAAAAACATTGTCTTCACATACAACACCGGTATATACAGATACATTGTTTTGAATTTTAACGCCGTTTCCCAGTTTAACTCGAGGGGAAATTACAACGTTTTGCCCGATATTACAATTTTGACCTATTTCACTGTCTCTCATTATATGAGAAAAGTGCCATATCTTTGTTCCTTTTCCTATTTTACATGGCTCGTCAACATAACTTGACTCGTGAACAAAGTAATCTTTTTCCATCTTTATTCCTCCAATAAAGCGTTTACTATATATTCAGCTTCATCTTTTGTAAGCTCCGGAAATACCGGAATCGCAAATGTTCTGTGCGATAAATATTCCGCATTAGGTAAATCGCCGGTTTTATATCCCAGTGAATTATAACATTTTTGCAAATGAAGCGGAATCGGATAATAAATTCCCGTCCCGATATGTTTCTTTTCTAACTTAGTAATTATCTCTTCTCTATGTTCCGACTGCAATATATATTGATGATAAGCGTGTAAATTATTAACCTCTTCTATCGGAGTTACATATTTATCCGATTTTTTTAATTTTTCAGTATAAAACTCAGCATTTTTTCTTCGCTTGCTTACATACTCATCAAGCTTTTTCAGCTTTATTCTAAGCATCGCAGCCTGAATTTCATCGAGTCTTGAATTATGACCGATTAGATAATTATAATATTTTTTTGCATTGTATACTGTATTGTCCGTTGCTGTGTCTTCTTCAACCTCTGCACTTATATTATTTAAACAATTATAAGCGCGCTGGCCCATCTCTCCGCTGCCGTGAACTCTGAGCGCCTTGCATATTACCGCAAGTTCATCATTATCGGTAGTTATCATTCCGCCGTCGCCTGCGCATCCCAAATTTTTCGTAGGGAAAAACGAAAAACAGGCAATATCGCAAAGCGCGCCTGCTTTTTTGCTTTTGTACATCGCTCCCGCCGCCTGGCACGCATCCTCTATGACATATAAGTTATGTTTTTTTGCTATTGCGTTTATCTCATCCATATCCGCGCATAGACCGAATATGTGCACAGGCATTATTGCTTTTGTTTTATTCGTGATTTTTTCTTCTATTTTAGTAACATCTATATTATATGTATCAAGGCATACATCCACAAAAACAGGAATAGCGCCTACAAAGCTTATCGCTTCCGCGGTTGCGAAAAATGTATAAGCAGTTGTAATAACTTCATCTCCTTGCCCTATACTCATGGCTTTTAATGCAATTACAAGCGCATCAGTTCCGTTTCCTACTGATATTGCATGTTTTACACCTGTATATTGAGCGAATTCATTCTCAAAACTTTTTACATTCTGTCCCATAATATAAGCGCCGCTTGACACAACATTAATTACAGCTTCATCTGTTTCTTTTTTTATCTCTTCATATTGTTTCTGTAAATCTAATAACTGAATTCTCATAATAAACCTCTTTATATGATATTTTCTATAATGCTTATCAATTTATCAGTCAATGTTTCATAATCAAAGTCTTTCGCCAAATTCAATGCATTATTGCAAAGCACCGTGTATTCTTTGTTCGAAGCATTATACACCTTTAAAATAGTTTTTGCAATTTCACAGGGGGTTTGATCTTTAGAAATCATCCCTGCATTGTTTTTCGCAATAATATCATATTTTGAATTAACTGTAGATAATATCGGTTTTCCGCTTGCAAGATAATCAAAAAGCTTATTGCCGCTGCTCCCGAAACGCATCAAAGGAGTCTGCATCCAGTGATATAAATTTAAATCCGCTTTTGATAATATATATGGTATATGCTTTTTCTCAACTCTTCCTTTAAATACTACATTGCCTATATTCTCATCGCAACATCGTTTAATTAAATCATTTTTCTCGATGCCGTCTCCATATATAATAAAGATTATATCTTGATAATTTTCATTCTGCAAATATTTTGCTGTATTAATTATCGCGATTAAATTATTAACTTTTCTTATAGAACCTGTATATATTATTTTAAATTTATCTGTATCATTTAAATCATCGTCATTTATTATATAATTGTCTTTATTATATTTAAATTCTTTTATATCAATGCCGTTATTTATATTATATATCTTTTTTAACTCGACAACCTTGTCCCACCCTTTTTCAATAATATAATCTTTGCCGCCTTCCATAGTAAAAATCAAAGCATCAGATTTTTTGTATATGCTTTTTTCAAGCCTGAATAAAATTTTAATGGCAGGATTATTTTTTGATATTTTATTATAGCATATAATAGATTCCGGCCATAAATCTCTTATTTCGGTTATGCACGGAACATTAAATTTACGTGCAATGTTTATTGACTTATATGCCGTAAAAATGTCAGGCGATGAAGTGTAAATAATATCGGGGCTATTAAATCTCTTTACAGTCTTTCCTAAATTCATCGGAAACTCAAATAAATTTTTTATTCTGGCTAAACCGTTATTTGTATAATTGCCTGATTTTATAAAAGTATATTTTGTCCCTTCTAATTCAATTTCTTTATAAAGAGAGTCATCTTCTATCATATTAATATTTGTATTGTGTATCTTGCTGGATGTAAATATTTTTACTTCATATCCCTTTTGTATAAGATATTTTGAAAAATAAGTATGCCGTACAAGCCCGCCCATTGAGGGAGGTATGGCAAAATGATTTATAATCCAAACGCTTTCTTTCATTTATATTTTCCTTTAAAATCTGCTGTAAATCTTTATTATTTATTAATAGAAAAAATTGTTTTCAGCATTAAGCTTATGTCATAAAGCAATGAAATATTTTTAATATAATTTAAATTAAGCTCAATCTTTTTCGGCATTATTTCTTCTATATATGTTTTTTCCGGGCAGCTGCTTTTCGCAAGTATTTCACTTTCATCTTTGTATTTTATAGACGCTTCCTCTGTAATGCCGGGTCTAACTTTTAATATGCTTTTTTGTTTGCTGTCATACAGCGCAATATACTTAGGAACTTCAGGTCTGGGCCCGACAAATGACATATTTCCTATAAAAACGTTGAACAGCTGCGGGAACTCATCTAGCTTATACTTTCTTAAAAACCTGCCTATTTTTGTTATCCTCGGATCATCGCCTACTGTTATTTGCATTCCTTGTTTTTCCGCGTCTGTCACCATTGTTCTGAATTTATATATATTAAATTGTTTTTCGTCTTTACCCACTCTAGTTTGCTTAAAGAAAACAGGGCCTTTTGAATCAAGTTTTATTGTTACTGCTGTTAATAATAAAAAAGGGCTTAATATAATAATCCCCAGCGATGATACTATAATATCAAATAATCTTTTCAGTATCAGCTGACCCTTCTTTCTTTCAAGTATTCTGTTTACATCAAGCGGATTTAAATTATCAGCAGCTTTCAAATTTAATTACCTCTGTTATTTTGCCCGACTATATTAAAACTTTTTTCAAACTATAAGCAATATATTCTATGTCATCATCCGTTAATAGGGTATGTAACGGCAGCGTAATCTCATTTTTATACATGTCATATGCACTAGGATAATCCTGCATTTTAAAGCCCAAATTTTTATATGCCTTAAGAAGTGGAAGCGGCTTGTAGTGAACGTTAGCAGACACTCCCATTTGGCCTAATTTGCTTATTATATTGTTTCTGTATTCAACATCTCTGCCTTTCAGTCTAGCCATATATAAGTGCCCCGACGATGAATAATCTTTAGTATAGTGCATCAAATATCCGATATTTATATCTTTTAATAAATCATTATACATATAAATCATATGTTTTCTTCGCTCTAATATACCCTGGTATCTTTTTAATTGCACTAATCCGATTGATGCCATAATATCTGTCATGTTGCATTTATAATACGGAGCTATAATATCATATTCCCAGCTGCCGAGTTTTGTTTTTGCAAGTGCGTCTTTGTCCTGACCATGAAGCGAAAGCAGCATATATTGCTTATAAATGTCTTCATTGTTAAACCCGTTAATATCTCTCCATGTTACCGCTCCGCCTTCTGCGGTGGTAATGTTCTTTACCGCATGAAAAGAAAAAGATGTAAAATCTGCAGCCTCTCCGCTCATTTTACCTTTATATGATGCTCCGAAAGAATGCGCGGCATCGGCGAGTATTATAACTCTTCCTATTGCCTTCTGAATATCATTTGCAGGCTTGAAAAGATTTTTTTTATTTTCAAGTATTTCATATATTTTATCGTAATCGCACATTACCCCCGCAATATCTACAGGAATAATCGCTTTTGTTTTTTCTGTAATAGCAGCATCTATTGCTTCATAGTCAATATGAAATGAGTCTTTGCCGCAGTCTGTTAGTACAATTTTAGCTCCCACATGATCTATTACGCTTGCGGAAGCGGTATAAGTATACGCGCAAGTTATTACTTCGTCGCCGGCGCCTATTCCAAGCAGTCTTAAAGTAAGCTCCATACATGCAGTCGCGGAATTAAGAGTAACAGCTTTCGACGTATTGCAGTACTGGGCAATACGTTTTTCAAATAACTTTGTTTTAGGTCCTGTTGTTATCCATCCTGATTTTAATGTATCAATAACTTCATCAATCTCATCCTGCGTTATATCAGGCGGAGAAAATTTAATATTTCTCGACATTGTGATTATTACCTGTTTACCTAATTATTTTTTGTTTCAATATATTCGGGAACAATTATCTTTAATTTTTCTTTAACTTTTATGTAGTCATTATCTTTTGCAAAATCTACAAGTTCTTTTATATCCGACTGCAATTGTGTATTGTTTATTTCTTCAAATTTCTCAATAAATATTTTGTCATAAATAGTCTTAGTAAGAACTTCTGTGTCAACCAAAAGCTCTTCGTATAACTTTTCACCCGGTCTTAGCCCTATATATTTAATATCTATGTCTCTGTGCGGAACCTTGCCTGCAAGTTTTATCAAATTTTCTGCGAGGTCTTTAATTTTAACAGGCGTACCCATGTCTAAAACAAATATTTCTCCGCCTTTTGCTAGCTGACCGGTCGTAATTACCAAAGAAACGGCCTCAGGTATTGTCATAAAATATCTTGTGACTTCCGGATGGGTAACCGTTAACGGTCCGCCCATTTCAAGCTGCTCTTTAAATAATGGAATAACAGAACCGCTTGATCCGAGCACATTGCCGAATCTTACTGCAGAAAAAACTGTTTTTTTGCTTTTCGAAGATGCTGCTAATACAATTTTTTCACATACGCGTTTAGTCGCGCCCATTACATTTGTCGGATTTACTGCTTTATCCGTTGATATTAAAACAAATTTCTCGACTCCGTATTTCTGCGCCGAAGCAACAATATTAAGTGTTCCTTCGACATTATTTTTAACGGCTTCTTCAGGATTTGTTTCCATAAGAGGAACATGTTTATGGGCTGCCGCATGAAAAATAACCTGCGGACTATAATTTCTAATAAGCAGTTCTATCTTTTTATTGTCTCTTACTGAAGCAATCTCAATTACAAGATTTAACTTTTCTGCGTATTGCCTTTTTAACTTCTGCTCAAGAGAATATACATTGTTTTCATATATATCGCAAATAATTAATTTTTTCGGATTAAGTTTTGCAATCTGCATGCAAAGTTCGCTGCCTATGCTGCCGCCTCCGCCGGTAATCATTACTATCTTTTCTTTGATATAGCTTATATCCTGATTTTCTAAAATATTTATAGAATCTCTGAAAAGCAGATCTTCCATAGTAACGTTTTTAAGTTTAGGGAAAATACCGTTTCCGTTTACAGAAACCAAGCTGTTGTATACTCCCGGAATTATTTTAACATCCGTACACACTTCCATGCATAAATCCAGGATTTCTTTTCTTTTTTTATCGGAAATATTTACAATGCAGAAAATAATAGTTTCAACTTCGTGCGCTTCTACGATTTGTTTAATCTGTTTCGTGTTTCCAAGTATTTTTACTCCCAGTATATTTCTTCCTTGTTTTACTTTTTCGTCATCTACTATTCCTATGGGAAGAAATTCATTTCTTTTATTCTGCCAGATCTCCCTCAGCAAAATATTGCATGCTTCTCCGCCCCCTACAATCAGCAGTCTTTTTTTAACGATATTTTTGTATTTAAACAGCGAATGCCTTAAAAGATAATACGCCGACCTTGACAATACTACGCTTAGGGTAAATGTCGCAGCAAATAAAAGGCACGACCTGAGTCTGATATGCAATTCAAATAAATAAACAATAATGACAAATATTGATGTTGATATAAGACAAGCAATTATTATGTTGAACAGCTCTTTAACATTAATATAACTCCAGATTATATTGTAAATGTCAAAGATCAGAAAAACGCAAATGAATAAAACATTTGCAATAATAAACGGAACATAAAAAGAAAACTGCTTAAGATATGTTAAATTAAACTTATCGTCGGCAATAATATAAGAGAATGCATATACTAAAGTACATATAAAAATATCTATTAAAAGAACTACGTATTTTTTATTTCTTCCCAATTTATTCATATATAAAGATTATTCCTAAACTAAAACGATTGATTAGTATTTTTATTAAACTTATAACATTATATATTACAACAAAATCTAATACAAGGATTTTTATTCCATTAATCTTATAATTGATAAACTGTATTATAGCACATATTTTAAAATATATACTTATCTGTTTTTCATAGCTTTTCTCTCAAAAAAAGCCACTACGAAATACATAAGAGCCGCAATTACGGCAAGCAGCAAAACTCCCGTCATAACAAGGCTTAAATTAAAGACATTGCTTCCATATATTATAAGATAGCCAAGCCCTGCTTTTGATACCAAGAATTCACCCATAATAACTCCCACCCAAGACATTCCCACATTAATCTTCAACGCATTAAAAATACCGGGAACCGACCAAGGAAGCACAACTTTTGTAAGCATCTGAATCCGGGTTGCATTAAAAGTCTTCATCAGAGTAAGTTTTTCATTGTCTGCCGTTGTAAATGAACCGTATACGCTTATTATGGTTACTATTAACGAAATTAAAAGAGTCATGAAAATAATAGCGCTGTAATTTGCGCCTGCCCAAACTATTATTATCGGACCTAGTGCAATTTTGGGAAGCGCGTTTAAAGTTATTAAATAGGGTTCGCATACTTTGCTGGCTGTAGGAAAATACCATAAGATTGATGCAATAGCAACACCCAGCGCTGTGCCTACAAAAAAGCCTATAAGCGTTTCAGCGGTAGTTACTATAATATGTATAAATAATGCATTGCTTTTTATCAAATTTATTATCGTCTTTACAATCGCGCTGGGACTGGATGTTAAAAACGGATCGGAAAGCCCTATTCTTGCAGATAATTCCCAAAACAATATAAATAAAATAAGAATTGTTATCTTAGCCGCGAATATTTTTCTCTTGTGCTTTTTTTCTTCAGATAAAAATTGCTTATACTTATATCTAGTTATTTCATCAAACATGAATATCTAAATCTCCCCAAATCATATTAAAGTATTGCGAAAATTCCGGCGCTTTTCTTTTTTCAATTAAGCTGTCGGAATTTGTATTTAAATTTATTTCATAAATACTTTTAATTTCAGCTGGCCTTTTTGTGAGTACAATTACTCTGTCTGATGCGCTTATTGCTTCATTTATATCATGGCTTACCATAATAACAGTCTTTTCTTCTTTCCTTATTTTTCTGAAAATATCATCGCTCACAGCAATCCTGCTTTGATAATCAAGCGCAGAAAAAGGTTCGTCTAAAAGCAGCAAATCAGGAGAAACAGCAAGCGTGCGTATCAATGCCGCCCGCTGTTTCATTCCTCCCGACAGCTGATTGGGATAATGGTTTTTAAATTCATAAAGCCCGTATTCCATAAGCATTTTTTCCACACGGCTTATATTCTCTTTATTCATCATTCGCTGCACTTCAAGACCAAGTACTGCATTTTTATAAACTGTTCTCCAGTTAAAAAGCTGGTCGCTCTGCAGCATATAGCCTATTTTTATGTCTTTTGAATATTCAATCTCACCGCTCGTCTTTTCAAGCAGTCCTGATAATATTGACAGTATAGTGCTTTTGCCGCAACCGCTTGGTCCTATAAGAGCAACAAATTCGCCTTTTTTAATTGTAGCTGTAAAATTTTTCACAGCCATAGTCATGCCGTTATTATCAAAATATGTTTTTGATAAATTGCTTATTTTTACAAGCTCGCTCACATCATCACCTATATTTGTTTTTTTATTTCACCTTTTGAGCAAATGACGGATTAAATAATGTTTCATAAGGCACTCTGTCATTATCGGTTAGTATCCCCGCGCGGATAACTATGTCAAGCATATGTTCATAAGATTCTTTCGTAAGAGTAGGATCTGCATTCCACGAATCCTGGTCTTTATATCTTTGAACAACCTTTGTTAAATCTTCTATGCTCATATCCGGAAAATACGGGTGTATTGCTTCCGCTATTTTTTGAGGAGAACTTTTTTCAACCCACTTCATTCCTTTGTATAATCCGTTTGTAAACGCCTGGATAACATCGGGATTTTGCTCTATATAATCTTTTGTTGCATTATAGCAAGTGTAGGGCACAACTCCGCTTTCTTTGCCTATTGAAGCTACAATATAGCCTTTGCCTTGTTTTTCAACGGCAAGCGCAGCCGGTTCAAACAGCGTTACATAATCCCCTGTTCCCTGCAGGAAAGCCCCCGTCATAGCTGCGAATTGTATGCTCGTATCTACGGTGACGTCCACCCCTGGCTCAAGTCCGTTTTCTCTTAATACCCATTCCAAGCTCATTTCGGGCATTCCGCCTTTTCTTCCGCCAATGATGTATTTGCCTCTTAGTTTATCAAATGTAAAATTGGGATCAGGCTGTCTTGCAACTAAAAAAGAGCCGTCTCGTTTTGTAAGCTGAGCAAATGTTATAATATAGTTTTGTTTTCCTTCATTGTATACATAGACGGTCGATTCCGGTCCGCAAAATCCTATGTCAGCCTCACCCGACAGCACTGCCGCAGTTACCTTGTCTGCGCCTGCCGAAGTTGTAAGTTCAACTTTTAATCCTTCGTCTTCAAAATAGCCCAGCGCCAGCGCGGCATATTGCGGCGCGTAAAAAACGCTGCGTGTAACTTCCGTAAGTTTAATCTCTTTCAGCTCGCCGCTTTGTTTGCCTGCGCACGAAATCAGCGTAAATGAAAGTGTAATAAGTATTAATAAAACAATAAAGATTTTAAGAATAATTTTCACCTTTAAAATTACCTCCTGCCAAATAAACCTTTAACCTCAGTTAAATTCTATTGCAGTATATGTGACTAAAAATTATATGTGAAATAAATAAGCCTTCAAAAATGAAGGCTTATTTGCAAAGAAGCGAAATATCTTTATATTTTAACAATTTCTCCGCAGGCTATTTTTTTGCCCGAATTTCCTGACGGCTGCGTTGTAAAATCGTCAGCGTCTGCGTGAATTATTACCGTTCTTCCTATAATATCTGCTACATCAAATCTGTTGGTAAGAAACGACGAGTACGCATATCCGTTATTTGAAAGAAGCGGCGGCATGTCTCCAGCGTGATAAGGGTGCGGATAATTTTTAGGATTATAATGCCCGCCTGTGTCTGCAAATTCATCTTGTTCATTCCCAATGCATCTGCTTCCTGTATGAATATGATATCCGTGAAAAGCGCCTCCATATTGTTGATCTGCAGGCAGATTAAACACTTCTGTCGTCACAAGAACACCGTTTAGTTTTTGAGTAAAGCTTGCCGTTCCGAACAAATTCTTATTGTCTGCGCCTCCCCGTATAAAAGCCATTGCGTCAGCTTTGCCTGAACCGATCATATTTTTATAATTTTTTATATTGGATTTTATTTTCTTCATATCTAAATTGATTCCCTTCCAATAACATCATATGATTGATATTTATTTTGGAAATCAAAATATTTAAATTTACGACATAATATCACAATATATTTACTTATATAATGAGATAATTAAACAAATATTTATGCAAAATCACATATATATACATATTGATAAAAAAAAAACTATATAATTTAATAAAAAATACTTAACATTTTCTTAATAAAGGTTTATAATAATTTTAATTCATAAATAAATATTATTCAATTTAGTAATGGTGGCTTATGTCAGACGAAATTGGACTAACTAAACAGGAAGTATTCGATAAACTTATTAGAACATATTTAAGTTATTTCACTGTAGAGAATGACGTTACAATCAACGGTATATCGTATAATGCAATCGCTGAATTCCATTCGCGCGGAGAAAAATACTTCTTAACAAAAAAAGCAAAATTGTGGGCTGCCGAAACTAACGAATATGTTTATTTTATAATCTGCGAGAATTTGGATGCAGAAACTTTAAAAAAATTATTTTCTGAAGCAATAAATTATTCTTTAACAAAAATCAAACCTCATAACGAACATATGTTTTCATATATATCAATGGTTATAATAACTGAAAGTCCGCAGCAAGATGTTTTAAAAGAAACCGCGAAGCTTTCTTTTAGAAAAAATTTTAAATTTTCTTTGCACGGCTGGACAGAATTTCGGTTAGCGCTCTTGGACGTATCTAATAAAAGAATTATAACCAATTCTTGCGGAAAAGAAATTGCCAGAAACTTTAAAAAGTCTCTAAAAAATTTTTATATAAATTAGGAGGAATAATATGAACGCACTTGTCATTCTACTTATTTCCTTAGTATGCTTAGTCTTAGGCTATGTATTCTATGGAAGTTGGCTGGCAAAACAGTGGGGTGTTGACCCCAATCGTCCAACTCCGGCTCATACTCAAACAGATGGTCTTGATTATGTGCCAGCAAAAAGTGCCGTATTAATGGGGCATCATTTTTCATCTATCGCGGGTGCAGGACCTATTAACGGGCCTATACTTGCAGCAATTTTCGGTTGGGTGCCGGTATTGCTATGGATTATTATCGGCGGAATTTTCTTTGGTGCGGTACAGGACTTTTCATCATTGTTTGCATCAATCCGTCACAAAGGTCAGTCTATCGGATATGTAATTGAAAAAAATATCGGCGTCAGAGCAAAAAGGCTGTTTCTTTTATTTGCATATCTGACACTACTTCTTGTAGTTGCAGCTTTTGCAAGCATTGTTGTAAGCACCTTCAACGGTTTCGCCGCCGATGGAACTAAAGTTCCCGCAAACGGAACAACCGCAATGGTATCTGTATTGTTTATTGTAATGGCTGTTATATTCGGTTTCTTTGTATACCGCAAAAAAGCGCCGTTAGGCATCATGACTATTACCGGAATTATTGCAATTGTGATATCGCTTATAATCGGTATTAAATTCCCGATCTATATGTCCGGAAATATATGGTTAATAATAGTATTAATCTACATCTATGTTGCTTCAGTTACCCCTGTTTGGATTCTGTTGCAGCCAAGAGATTACTTAAGCTCTTTCTTGCTTTATGGTATGATGTTCGCAGCTATACTTGGTCTTGTCGTGGCGCATCCGACAATAGATCTTCCTGCATTTGGAGGATTTACCGGATTGACAGGAAAAAGCCAGCTTTTCCCGATGCTGTTTATTACTGTTGCCTGTGGCGCTATTTCAGGCTTCCATAGTTTGGTTGCTTCCGGAACAACAGCCAAACAGCTTAACACGGAAAAAGACGCGAAAGTAATCGGCTACGGCGGAATGCTTATTGAATGCGCACTCGCAACGATAGCTTTGATTGCTGCCGGCGTTATGTTTAAAAACGGCGCTGTTTCAACACTTGCGCCTACCGCAGTAATGGCTTCCGGCGTAGCGACAATGATTAAGAGCTTCGCGGGTGAATCTTCATACGCCGTGGCTTACGCTCTGATAATTCTTTCTGTATCGGTATTCTGCTTAACATCATTGGATACCGGGACTCGTCTAGGAAGATATATGTTTACCGAATTCTTCCTGCTTGGCGAAGAAGACAGAAAAAATGTTGCAGGCTGGAAAAAAGCAATTACCAATCCTTATATTACAACATTTATAACTGTAGCAATCGGCGGCTTAATGGCCAAAGGCGGCTACGCTAAAATTTGGCCTTTGTTCGGCGCTGCCAACCAGCTGCTTGCAGGCCTTGCTCTTCTCGCTGTTGCCGCTTGGCTGGGTAACATCGGTAAAAATAACAAAATGTTCTACTTCCCGATGGCATTTATGCTTGTCGCAACCATCTCAGCGCTTATCATAACTTTAATAGCTAAGTTCAAAGCGCTCAGCGCAGGCACCGGCACAATGGGAGTTGACGGTCTTCAGGCTATATTCGGCGTATTATTAGTAATACTTGCTGTTATTATGGCGATAGAAGGCATCCAAACATTGTTTAAGAAAAAAGCTATAGAAGCAAAATAAAAAATTATTATTTAAAAAAGCTGCATTAACTTGCAGCTTTTTTTTATTTGCAGAGCTAATCAGATTGATATCGGCAAAATAATTGCCTAAAATATTTTAATAAAGATATTTAATAAGGGCATAATTTAATTCATACTACAATAATTTCTTGGAGAAAAAAATTATGGATTTATCAGCCGAAATAAATAAGTTAAAAAAAGAAAAAGACGCGCTGATACTGGCGCATTATTATCAAATAGATGAAGTTCAGGATATTGCCGATTATGTCGGCGATTCATATTATCTAAGCGAATTAGCCAAAAACAGCTCCAATAAAACGATTGTTTTCTGCGGAGTGAAATTCATGGCCGAAAGCGCAAAAATTCTATCTCCAGAAAAAAGGATAATACTGCCCAATCCTACCGCAGGCTGCCCTATGGCTGATATGGCGGACGCGGAAAAACTGACTGAATTAAAAAAAGCTCATCCTGCCGCCGCTGTTGTATGCTACATCAACTCAAACACAGATGTCAAAGCGCTATGCGATGTCTGCGTTACCTCATCTTCGGCAGTCGATATAATAAAAAACATTCCCAATAAAGAAATAATATTCCTGCCCGACAAAAACCTTGGAGAATTTATCGCGGAAAAATTTCCCGATAAAACATTTTATCTCTGGGAAGGCCATTGCATAACTCACGTAAAAGTAAAAAAAGAAAATATCCTTGCCGCCGAGGAGCTTAAGCCAAACGCTAAAATACTTGTTCATCCCGAATGTGAAAAAGAAATCCGCGATATCGCCGATTTTATAGGAAGCACGGGAGAAATTATTAAATATACGCAGACATCTTCTTCCGATGAATTTATAATAGTCACTGAATCGGGTGTTCTGCATGAAATGAAAAAAAGAAGCCCGCATAAACACTTTTATGTGCCCGGCGTTACAATGACATGCGTCAATATGAAAAAAACTACTTTGCATGATATATATCATTCACTTAAAAATGGCGACAACGAAATTATAATTGACGAGGATATACGCAAAAAAGCTTACAAGTCGCTTGAGAATATGCATATCTTATCTAAAAAAGGCAGTTGATTGCTTAATATTTAAGCAGCCCGTTAAACACCTTAATAGCATAAGCGTCGGTCATTCCCGATATGTAGTCCAAAATCGCTCTGATATACAAATCTTCTGTTTCAAGATTTTTATATATTTTTTTATTATCATATCTATAATTATTTGTATTAATTAAATCTGTATTGTAATCAATAGTACAATAGCAGACTAACCATTTTAGAAAACCACTCATCAAATCTGGGTATATTTTTATTTTTTTTTCAATTTCTTCAAGTGTTTTTTCGTTCTTATATATATTAAATAAAACTTTAAATAATTCCTCTATAATTAATTTTGAAAATTTTTCAAACGTTATTAATCTTTTATTTTTATAAATATATTTTGAATTAAATAATTTAATTTCATTCATTAAACTATTAGTTTCATAACTTAAACATATCCCTTTTTCCGGAGAACTATTTTTACATATGTCAATAATCATGCTATTAATTATTACTGTTGTATTTATAGCGTTTTTAATGTTAGTTCTTGCAGCCAAATCTTCTAATCTTTTTAATTCTTTACCAGAAATCATTCCCAATCTTATAGCATCTTCTATATCTCTTCCTAAATAAGCAATTTTATCAGATATTTTTACTATGCAACCTTCCCATGTAACAGGCTGAAATTGACCGGATTTATAAAAATCTTTAAGGTCGATAAAACTGTCTCTTGGCCTAAGCCCATTTTCATCTACTTCTCCGCAATGTGAAATAATCCCGTCTCTTACCGCATAGGTTAGATAAAGATTTTTATATGTTTTAGTATAATCTTCTAATAATTCTACATCATCAACAAAATGAAGACCGTTTTTTTCATGCCAAAAATTTTCTTTTAAATATTTAGTAGCAATCTTTGCTAGTATTTTCTCCCCTCTATGCCCAAATGGCGCGTGCCCTAAATCATGACCATTTGATATTGCTTTTGTCAAATCTGTATTTAGACCTAACTTTGTTGCTATTGTATGGCTGACTGAATCAACATGAATAACATGTTCCACTCTTGTGCATACATGGTCATTATCAATATTTGAATAAACCTGTGTTTTGTGTTTTAGCCTTCTAAAGGCAAGCGAATGTAGTATTCTCGTATAGTCTCTTTCAAATGCATTTCTTATGTCATCGTATCTCTTGTATAATTCTGATTCTCTTTTAATCAACTTATCCCAGTTTTTATTTTCAGGCAGTGCCGCTGCTGTTATAAATTTCTTTTCACTCTCCATCACACTATCTCCTGTTATTGTTTGCCGATTTTCTCAAAAACTTCAGGCACAATATCCTGCCCTCTTGATATTATTGAATTGTAGTTTTTAATATCTGGAAAACATTTATATTTTTTATCAAAATAATAAACTGTCGTTTCATCCTTGTGAAATTTAAAAAGCATAAAAACATATAACTCGTACTTTGTGTTCCATCCTTCTTTTAATATTTCATCTATTTTCAGCAGATAGTCGTCATCCGTAACTTCCATTGACGCAATACCTATTAAATCATTGTTGTATTCCTTTAAATCATTATTCAGTATCTCTTCTATAGTCATATTGCTTATATCCGTATCCGCAATTACAAGCAATATTATTTCCTCAATTGTTTTTGAGATATTATAAGCGGAATACAGATACTCAACCATATCTTTATCATCCTGTGTCGTTTTTTTGCTTTTAAAACCTTTCGTATCGCATAAAATGCCAAACACCAGCGCCTCAGCTATGCTGTCAGGCAATTTAATTCCTTTATCCTTAGCCAGTTGAGCGACAAGCGTAGCCGCCGCTCCGACTTTCTTTATAATTTTTACACCAGCCTTTATCCCCGTGTCAAGGTGGTGGTCAATACAGAAAACAGGCGTTTTGTTAATACCAATCGCGCCGAATGACTCATCAGGGTCATTGTGATCTGCAATAGCTATATCATTATTTAAAATCGTTTCTTTTGATACAAACTCCGGTATCTCTAAACCGCGAATTTGTAAAATAATATTTTTATCTGAATCCTGTATGGCGTCTTTGTTTATAATAACCGCTTTTGCATCCTTGCCCTCTGCTTTTAAAATGTACGTAAGAGCAATTGAAGATGTGATGCTGTCAATATCAGTATAAGAAAAATTATGGCCAAAAACCAATATCATAATATAGCTCCATATAATAACGTTATATTTATTATATAATATTATAAAGCAAAATAAAACCGCTTTACAGCGGTTTAAAAAGTGATTTATATATAACAATTAAATTAAGTTCTTTTTGTTAACAACATTGTTTGGCAGTTCGCCTTTAAGTACTTTTATTGCACTTAATACTACTTTTTCTCTCAGCTCTTCAAACGATTCATCGCTGTTAAAAGCGAAATGAGGAGTAAGTAGAATGCTATCGTATTTTAAAATTCTTTCATTTATGTTTGTAAGCGGCTCTGTTTCCAAAACGTCAAGCCCTGCGGCTTTTACTATGCCCGCATCAATTGCGTCAAGCAAATCTTCCTGACATACAAGTCCGCCCCTTGAAGTATTAATTATAATAACGCCTTTTTTCATAATATCAAACTGCGGTTTTGCTATTAAATGAAATGTTTCTTTTGAAAGCGGCACATGAACTGATATAATATCTGATATTTTGCACAATTCATCCAAGCTTACTTTTTTTACTCCTGCCGCCTCGAACACTTCTTCTTTAACAAATGGATCGTAAGCAACTAATTTAAACCCGAAGCTTTTCATATGTTCGGCTGTTTTTCTGGCAATATTCCCAAAACCGCATAAACCGTATGTTAAAGTGGACAGCCTTTTCACTGAGTATCCGTGCGCTTCCCCTATCCATTTAGCTTGATGAACAAGTCTGTTGCGGTATGTAATCTGCCTTAAGCAGTCAAGCGCTAAAGCCGCGGTATGAGCCGCAACTTCTTCAATGCAATAGTCAGGTATGTTGCAAACAGCTATTTTCTTTTTATTGCATGCATCCACATCTATTACATCATAACCTATTCCGTACCTAACCATAACTTTGCAATTCTCAAGCTTTTCAATAACCGCAGGAGGCGTCTTGCGCATTCCTATAAGTACTGCATCGGCATCTTTGCATTTAGCTACGTAGTCATCATCATCCGTAACATTAGCTACGACAAATTCTATTCCTTCTTTTTCAAACATCTTTTTTTCTTTTTCAGGATCAAACTTCCAAAAATTATCTACAAGTACTGCTTTCATATATAATCTCCTTATTTCTATAATACGCACAATTGTATTTATTTAAAAAACATTATCATTATATTATTTTATTTTAAATTAATCAATTAAAATACTGATAAATATGTTTTTTTATAAAAAAAGCGCCTTATAAAAGGCGCTTTTTTGTTTCATTGTATTGCAAATTATTCTTGTGTAGCTTCAGCTTTATTTGCTTTATTTTTAATGTAAATTGCTGCTGCCTGTGCAAGTGTTACTACTATGAACAGTACTGTCCATTTATCTACCCATCTGAAGTTCCATACAAGAGGCTGTGTTATGAAGAATAATATTACCCCTACTGCCGCTAACACTACGCCTGTTATTCTTGTTGTTTTTCTTCTGCGGGCCGCGTTTTCATCATCTGTATTTTTCTTGGATGTTAACATGTATATCATGCCCAGTAATGTAAGTATTGCGCAGAACAGGTCAATAAGTGTAAGCACCGGTGTTCCGGGTGTCAACGGTACAGGATTATCATCAATAATCGTGTTTGCCGTCCATTTTGCGTAAAGTGTTACATCTCCCGTGCTTCCCGCAGCTATTCTTGTTACTTTATCTCCAGTAAAGTCTGCGTTATTATACCAGCCGTCGAAGGTATATCCTTCTCTTGTCGGATCAGCAAAAGTAATTGTTCCGCTGTTTACTGTATATGTTGCGGGATTATCTGCGCTGTTTGTTCCGTCGTTTAATATATATGTTATGTCATAAACTATGGCTCTAAAGTTTGCTTTATACGTTACATCTTTTGTTATAGCTGATGTTGCCGCCGGAAGAACCGGAGTCCAGCCGTTAAATACATATCCAGCTTTGGGTGTTGCTGTCGGTATTGTTACGACTGTATTCCATATCGTTCCGTTAAGTATATCAGCAAAACTTGTTGTGCCTGTAAGTGTGCCGTTGCCGTCTGTTGTGAAGTTTACATCATACCACAGACTTGCGTCTTTTTCCCATTTAGCATAGAATGTCTTGTCTCCCGTGCTGCCTGTCGGAATGGTTGTTACCGCAGCACCTGTAAGTTCTTCATTGTCATACCATCCCAGGAATGTGTAACCGTAGTATGACGGGTCAAGCAGAGTTATTGTGCTGCTTTCGATATTGTATGTCGTCAAGTTTCCTGCATTGTTTATACCGCCGTTAAGTACATAAGATATACTGTAATCAATCGGAACAAAGTCTGCCATATATGTTGCGTCTGCCCATATCAGATTATACCATTTTGGAAGTTTGGGGCTCCATACGTTAAATTCATATCCCGCATCAGCTATAGGCGTCGGTACTGAATCTATTGCCAAGAACCATGGCGTTCCTATAAATATATCTGTATAGCTTGTTGTTCCGCTTAAAGTTCCGTGTCCGTCCGTTGTAAAGTTAACATCGTTCCAGTAAGCCGGATCTTTTTCCCATTTCGCATACAGTTTTACATTATCTGTAGTTCCTTGAGAAATGCCTGTAACAGGCGAACCTGTGAAATCTGATGTCGCATACCAGCCTTGGAATGTATATCCTAATCTGTAAGGATTATGGAAATTTACTGTATCTTCTATTGTATATTTATTAGGATTGCGCCAATCATTTATTCCGCCGTTGAGTACATAATTAATATCATATTTAATGGCTTTAAAATTATATGTAAATGTCAAATCAGATTTAATCTGTGATGTTCCGTTGGGGATATTCGGAGACCACGCACCTAATTTATATCCTACATTCGGTATCGGAGTAGGTACTGTTATAACAGTATTCCATACTGTTCCATCCAAAATATCGTTATAGCTTGCCGTTCCGCTTAGTGTTCCGTGACCGTTTGTAGTAAAGTTTACATCATACCACAAACTTGCGTCTTTTTCCCATTTAGCCCAGTATGTAAGGCTTCCTGTTGTTCCTTCGGCTACGGCAGTTATCGGTGCTCCGCTAAGTTCCGCGTTATCATACCAGCCTAAGAATGTCCAGCCAAATCTTACTGCGTTATTAAGTGCAAATGATGTCTGATCTTCTTTGTATGTTGCCGGGTTACTATTGGTATCTGTAGGAAGTATGTTGTTGTATGTTATGCTATATTCATCCTGAGTCCATTTCGCCCAGTATGTTAAGTTGCCAGTTGTTCCGTCAGCTATGCTTGTTACTGCAGAGCCTGTAAGTCCTACGTTATCATACCAGCCGCCGAATGTATAACCAAGTCTTGATGCGTCAGCTAATGTAATTGGTGTATCAGCTTCAACATAGCTTGCGGGGTTAGTATTCGTATCTGTAGGAAGTATATTGTTATATGTGATTGTATATTCATCCTGAGTCCATTTTGCCCAGTATGTTAAGTTGCCTGTTGTTCCGTCTGCTATGCTTGTTACTGCAGAGCCTGTAAGTCCTACGTTATCATACCAGCCGCCGAATGTGTAACCCAGTCTTGCCGCGTCAGCTAATGTTATTGGTGTATCAGCTTTTACATAGCTTGCAGGGTTAGTATTCGTATCTGTAGGAAGTATGTTGTTGTATGTTATTGTATAGTCAATCGCAACAAAGTATGCTGTGTATGTTGCGCTGTCGTTTATTGCGCTTGAGCCTGTCGGTATTGACGGACTCCAGTAGTCAAACTCAAATCCTATAGCTGCAACCGGAGTAGGTAATACCGTTATTGCGCTGCTCCATGTTGTGCCGTCTAAGATATCTGAGTATGTTGTTGTACCGCTAAGAGTTCCGTTTCCGGCTGATACGAAGTTTATCGTATTATATTGGTCTGGATCTATTACAAAGTATGCTGTATATGTTGCGCTGTCATTTATTGCGCTCGAACCTTCCGGTATTGAAGGGCTCCAGTGGTCAAACTTGAATCCTGCAGCCGCGACCGGAGTAGGTAATGCCGTTATTGCGCTGCTCCATGTTGTGCCGTCTAAGATATCTGAGTATGTTGTTGTTCCGGAAAGTGTCCCGTTTCCGTTAGATACAAAATTTATCGTATTCCATTGCGCTGGATCTTTTACAAAGCTCGCTGTATATGTAAGATCCTGCCTGATTTTCGGATTATTAGTCGGTATGCTCGGAGTCCACGAATCAAATACATAACCGGCATTAGCTACGGTTGCAGGCACAACTATCGGAACACTGTTCCATCTTGTGCCGTTTTCTATACCGCCAAATACCGTTTGCGCTCCTGCAGCGAACGAACCCCCTGCGCTAGTTAAGAACGTTACCGTATAAAATGGTCCGCCTTCTTTCAGCAAAATATAAACATAATAGTGCGTAGCATCAATCTGCTGATATACTATCTGCCCATCTCCGTACAAATCGCTTGCGTTAACAGGTTGTGAAAATTTATCAGCAAGCACTCCGTACGAATTGTACAATGAGTTAGATAATGAAATATTGCTTAGCAAAGCCAGCGCGTCTGACTGCGCCTGATTTAAATGCAGTGTATAATTAGCAAAATCATGTGTATCGTTGCCGTGTTTCTGATCAACATTAACCGTTACGGTTATAGGTGTCGGATCTGGTGTTACACAAGCGTATATATTGGTCGGGCTAAAGCTTAGAAGCATTAACACTATCAATAATATCGCCGTTATTTTCTTCGCTTTCATAAATTTCCTCCTTATATATCCAGGAATTAAATAAATTTAACGTATAATAATACCTTTGTATTTGAATTATAGTTTTGTCTAGTCATAAATTAGTCATTTTTTTATTTTTTTTTACAAATTTCTAAAAAAAATATATTAAAATTAATATGCAAATTATTACAAATCAATTTTAATAAAAATTTAACGTTCATTTTTTATAAATATAAAAAAATATCGGCTTTATGCAGCCGATATTAAAAAATTATATTTGAATTAATCTTATTTCATTGATATTAATTAAAATATTTTCCGTACTTAGCCGCGAGTATTATCGCCTCGACCATGCTAACTTCGCTTGCAATTGCCTTTCCCGCAATATCAAATGCGGTTCCGTGATCTACAGACGTTCTTATAAACGGCATATTGTTTGTAATTGATATTGTGCGTTCAAAATCAACCATCTTAGCAGCAATATGTCCTTGGTCATGATAAAGCGACAACACCGCGTCATACCTGCCTCTAAGACCGAATACAAAAACGCTATCTGCAGGCACCGGTCCGCATACGTCCACTCCATCATCTTTTGCTAGCTCAATTGCGGGCATTATCTCTTTTACTTCCTCATCTCCGAAAAGACCGTGTTCGCCGCTATGCGGATTTAATCCCGATACCGCGAGTTTGGGTTTCTCAACTCCAAGCCTTATCAAGGCTTCGTTACATCTTTTTATGAACTCATATACTCTGTCTTTTTTAACCATTTCGCAAGCATTTTTTAACGAAACATGCCTCGAGAGGAAAAACACGCGCAAATCATATACCTGAAACATTGTCAGCGGGTTATAAGTTCCAGTCAAATTTTGAAGTATCTCAGTATGTCCTATAAAAGGAATGTCCGCCGCTTTAAGCGCCTCCTTGTTAATAGGAGCAGTCACTATAGCATTAAGCTTCTTATCAATGGCAAAACGCGTTATTTTTTCGATATATTCATAAGCGGCCCTTCCGCACTGTGCGGAAATCTGTCCGTATTCAAACCTTGACATATCTATGTTTTCAATATTGACAATGTCAATAGTCCCTTTTTTGTATAACCCGTCTTGCGGATTGTCTGTAATGTTAATACTTAAATCTAGTCCGCATATATTAATCGCTTTTTTTACAACTCGCTCGTCCCCGCATATAACGGGTTTGCAAATATCGTATATTTCACTGTGCGCAAGAGCTTTAACAGTAATTTCAGGCCCCACGCCGCTGGGGTCCCCTGTCGATACGCCTACAAAAGGTTTTGTCATTTATTTTATCCGCTCCTTTATATTCTTAATAGCATATAATTTACGCATTCAACTAATGCCTGCTCGTCTCCGACAAGTCCGCCTTTGGTTATTATTAAAAGATTATCGTATGACCCGCCTATAACACTTCCGTATACCGCGAGCGGCAGCACCTCATTCTTTATATAAATCCCGTCTGCATTAGAAGCTTCTAACACCGCTACGGTAATATCTCCTCCGCTTGTGTATATGCCGCCAATACTATTTGACAATTTGTCCATTATTGTCTTAGCGATTTGAGCAATTCTGTTTGAAATTAATCCCGACAATTCATCCTGCGTTATGTTTAGTTTTTCCGACTCGCTTTTTAAATTTATCATTTCTGCCGAATCTGCAATAATTCCCATAATTCTGCAGTCATTTATTTTTTTCGTTATTAATTCATCTGCTTTTATAAGTTCCGTCTCAAAGCCTTCACTGGTTAATAAATTTCTGCAATTAATTTTTGCTAAAAGAGCGCTATGCGCCTTTTTAAGGCTGTCAACTTGTATTTTAGTAAGCTCTGTTACGCTTCCTATTGCTAAAAAAATCTTTTTATTCTTCTTTGGCAATAATTCTCTCGCAAGCGCAGCAGTAAATGGTCCCGGGTCAACCGGGAATACTTTAACCGCGGTCTCTTTTACTGCCTGAGCAATGAGCTCTATATCTTCATCATTAACCGCATCAATAACAATAACCCTGTATCCCTCCCTTTTTGCGGATATTATCTTTTCTTTTATAAAACAAACGCCTTTGCTTACAAAATCTATAGTAATCGAAGTGACAGCGCCGTTATACTGCTTTTTTATTATTTCGCAGACATTTGAACAATTTACAGGCGTTTTAGTATCTTTTGCCGCGTCTGTTTCTTCTAACAATAAGCCGTTTACATAAACCGCACTTTTAACGCATGTCCTTTTAGAAGCAGGATACGCAGGTACCGTAATTGCGGTATAAT
The DNA here is from genome assembly GCA_002423395.1 of Eubacteriaceae bacterium UBA6119. Taxonomy (GTDB): domain Bacteria; phylum Bacillota; class Clostridia; order Eubacteriales; family UBA1433; genus UBA1433. The sequence goes on along the minus strand of DIVZ01000005.1, from coordinate 413,007 downwards.
CTTTAAGATAATCCAGCATTGCTTTAATTTCAGCCCCTATATTTCCTCTTAAAGTGCTGTCTATTCTTTTGCTGTATACAGCTACTTTTTCTTCTGCAAATTTATTAACAGCTTTTATTACTGCCTCGTATGCTTCTTTTTCGCCCATGCCCCTTGAGCTTGTGCTTATAGAAATCACGTCCGCCGTTTTATTTGTATCGCTGATAAATTTACTCTCATTAAGGTATGTAATTGCGGAAAAACCCTGCTTTGTAAGTAAAACGCTTGTTGCGTTTGCCCCCGTTAAATCATCTGCTATTACTGCAATTTTAGGCATACTGCTCTATTCCTCATTTGTTGTAATAAACTTAATATCATATAGCTTTTAATTAATTGTATTTCCGTTTGTAGAAATTGTCAAACTTATTGAAATAAAACAATATCCGTTTATTGTCAATAACATGCTTACGTGTTAATATAAGAGTATACTAATTCGGAGGTATATTATGTTTAGAAACAAGGAATACATTTTTAACGGCTGGAATAATAAAGCCGTAATGCTTATTCACGGTGCGACTTCTGGATCATCTCAATTGCGTCCTCTTGCCAATTTTCTCAATTGCCACGGCTATACAGTTTACGGAGTAAACATGGCTGGACACGGCACAACCAAAGAAGATCTGGCAAAAACAAAATACCAGGACATAATAGATAAAGCGGAAAAAGATTTTGAAAAAATGAAAGCAAAGAACTATGACAAGCTATTTGTGGCAGGCATATCTTTAGGAGGCCTCACAGCCGCCTATCTTGCGGCATCTCATCCTGAGCTTTCAGGTTTTGCTACATACGCGGCAGGACTTATGCCAATAGGCGAAGTGCCTCCGGGAATGGGAGAAGCGACAGGCACTGACTATGTTTTCAGAACAATGGAAGGAAAAGTCGGATTGTATAGACAATATCATGTTCATTATGAATATATCCCGATAGGTTTCTACAAACAAATCGGCGCAATGGGACGTAATTTCATGGAAAATAATATGTCGGAAAAAATCACTGCCCCCGCGCTTATTGTTCATACTCTCGACGACACAATAGTTTATCCGAAAAGCTCCGAGTATCTGTATGAACATATAAAATCCAAAGATAAAGAACTGTTAATGATGGATGTAGGTGAGCACCTGTTTGTCCTTAGCGAATACCGCTACGAACCGTTCGAAAAAACTCTTAATCTATTTAACAGATCATAATTCTTATATATAAACACAGCCGCATAATGCGGCTGCTTTCATTTCGTATATTTTTAGGATACATTCAATTAATATTATTTATCTATATAACTTATTTATCGGAAATTACGGGGCAGGCGTAGCGTATACAACCTGCGAATACGAACTGTACACTTTCGTACTTCCTTCCAGATGATACGCTCTTACTTTATAGTAATAAACGCTTCCTTCAGATAATTGTTTATGAATAAAGTATGCTGCTGTTGTCGATTTTAAAAACGTATAGTTTCCGCTCTCGGATGCCGCCCAATAAAGCTCATACATAGTAGCACCGCTTACAGCTCCCCAACTTATTTTTATGCTGTTACTGCTATAAGACTCAGCCGAGGCTGTAGGCGTTGAAGGTGTAACTTTAGCGTACTTAACCGATGAATAAGCGCTGTAAGTAGTAACGCCGTTTGCTGTAGTGTATGCCAAAACTTTATAGTAATAATATTTACCCGTTGCAAGCCCTGTACTTGTATATGATGTAGAAGTTGTCGCACCAAGATAAGTGTATGTTCCCGAGCTCGACGTGGCTCTGTATACCCTGTATCCCGTTGCCCCTTCTACCTCGTTCCAGCTTATTTTAAGACTTGTGTATGTATAAACACTTACCTTTATTACAGGTGTCGTTGGTATTACTTTTAAGCTTGTTACTTTAGAATAATCTCCGTATACAATAGGAGTGTCTTCAACTAATGCTCTTACTTTATAATAATAAGTTTTTCCTGTTGCAAGACCGGCATCTGTATAACTTAAAGTATCGGTTGTATATATCGGAGCATACCCGCTTGCGCTTGATGTTGAGCGGCTTATTTCGTACTTATCTGCTCCGTCTATTTCATTCCATGTAATGTTTAAACTGTTGTAAGAATTAAGCGTTACTTTAACAGTCGGTGCGGACGGTACCGGTATTGCCGTAACTATTTTACTGTACGGACCATATACCTTATTTCCGTTTACTGTTCTGTATGCCTTAACTTTATAGTAATAAGGCGTATTTGTTGTAAGGCCTTCATGCGTATAGCTTATAGCCGTTTCAGGCGCAATATCCAATTGACTTTGTATCTCGCCGTTTACGTCTGTCTTATACAATTCATAACCGCTTGCTCCGCTTACTGCAGCCCAGCTTATTTTATTGCTCGTATATCCTGCGCTCACAGCTGCAGGCGTAGGAGCGGACGGCACAGGCATTGCTGAAGTCACGGATGAAAAAGCTCCGTATACTTTTGTCCTGCCTACAAGACGGTATGCTCTTACCTTATAATAATAATTACTTCCTGTTGATAATGATGTATGTATATAATAACTGGAAGTTGTAGCTTTTAATAATGTATAACTTCCTGTTTCAGATGCTGCTTTATATAATTCGTACCCGCTTGCGCCGGAAACTGCGCTCCATCCTACTCTTATGCTGTTATAGTTATAAGACGCTGCCGAAGCTGTAGGTATTGAAGGTATAACTTTTGCGTATTTAACCGATGAATACGCGCTGTAAGTTGTAACGCCGTTTGCTGTAGTGTATGCCAAAACTTTATAATAATAATATTTACCTGATATAAGTCCTTTACTTGTATACGATGTAGAAGTCGTCACGCCTAGATAAGCGTATGTCCCTGAGCTTGATGTCGCTCTGTAAATCCTATACCCCGTTGCCCCTTCTACCGCGTTCCAACCTAGTTTTATTCTGTCATAGCCGGTAGAAGCAATAGATGTTATAACAGGCGTTGCGGGTATCGGCTTTGCGTACTTAACAGCAGAAAAACTGCTGTATGTTGTCTGAGAACCCGAAGTATATGCCGCTTTTATTTTATAATAATAATACTTTCCTGCTGTAAGAGCAGTGTCTGTATAGGAGATAACTGAAGACGTCCCTATCTTAGAGTATGTTCCCGAGCTCGAAGTTGAGCGGTATATATCGTATCCTGTTGCTCCTTCAACCCCATTCCATGAAAGTTTTATACTGTTATACCCTGCAGATTGAACTGAAGTTAATATAGGAATCTGAACTTTCGTGAACACTGCCGTCAGTGCTCTTTCGTTCGTTACAGTAAATGTATATGTGCTATCGGTTGATACTACATTAGTTCCTTCAAGCCAGTGGACAAAATAGTATCCGTCGCTTGGAGTTGCTATTAAAGTTGCAGATGCGTTTGGCGCATACTTTCCTGCACCTGTTACTGTACCAAATGAAATATAATTGGGCAAAGCTGTTATTTGCTCCGAATTATAAATCCATTTGGCATAAAGTATTATATTATTTGCCGGCATTAAATCCTCATTGAAATTCCATTGATTTATGAGCGAACTTTCTTTATACCATCCAAAAAAAGTATAGCTTGATCTTTTTGGCGTTATTGGCTCAGTAATTTTCGAATTATAATTAATTATAAGAGTTCCTGTACTGCTCCCGTTACTGCTAAATGTTACTTTATAGGAATTGATATTCCATTTTGCATAAAGTGTTATATTTTCCAAAACAGTGTCATTTGCAAAATTCCAAGCCGATGTAAACTCATCATCTTTATACCAACCCGCAAATGTATATCCGGTTTTAGATGGTATTGTAGGTGCTGATAATGTTGAATCATAGTTTGCAATTAAATTATTTATAGTGTTTCCGCCTTTAGAGTCAAATGATACTGTATAATTATTTATATTCCATTTTGCATAAAGTGTTGTATCAAATGTTACTTTGTTGTTAGTAAAATTCCACTTGTTAACAAAATTTGATTCCTTATACCACCCTGCAAGCGTATATCCTGTTTTTTCAATATTCGGTTGGGTTACAGCTTCTCCGAACGGCACCCAGACGCTGTCCGCCGCGCTTCCCCCATTACTTTCAAAAGTAACTTTATTAGTGTTCCATTTTGCGTAAAGCGTCATGCTATTACTAACTATATTAGTGTCGAAATTCCATTCATTTATACATTGAGACTCTTTATACCAACCTAAAAATGTATTATTCTCGCGTGTTGGTTGAGAAGGCTCAATTAATAGTGATGACGCAGGAGCCGAAACAATATCAATAGCGCTACCCCCTTGACTATTAAAAATAACGATATAGTTTGATTCCCAAATTGCATATAAAGTTACATTTTTTGAAACTGCATTTAAATTAAAATCCCAAATTTTGTTTAATTCGCTATAATACCAACCTGCAAATGTAGAACCTTCTTTTGTTGGTTGCTCTGGTTCATTAAGTTTTGTATTATAATCAACCGTTATACTATTTAATATTGTCTCTCCGTTTTTAAATATTACTGTATAATTGTTTATACTCCATTTTGCGTATAAATTAATATTTTGAGTAACAGTTTCCATATTGAAATCAAACGGATTTATGCATTCTGATTCTTTATACCAACCTGCAAATTTATAGCCGGTTCTTATTGGCTCATTTGGCAAAGTGACCTTCGAATTGTAAGGTAATTTTGCGCTTGCATATACGCCTCCTGTTCCGTTATAAAAAGTTATCGTTTGATAAAAATTAGCGTATATATTTTCGTTTGAATTTGATGTTATTATATAACTTCTATATGTGGAAATCTGTGCACCATTCGCATAAGTCCAGCTATTAAAATTAGAACCTGCATATTCCCAAATATTAACACTGCATTCAGGATATGAATCAGTATTAATATATAAATATCCATTCCCATTAGAAATAAAATCTTGTATTTTATTGTTGTTGCTTATTTTAATTAAAATAAGTTTATTCCAGCTACAGTCTATTTTTGACAATTTTTTATTGTTGCTTAAGTCAAGCGTTGTTATATTATTCTCTATGCATTCAAAAGTTTGAAGCAGTGGAAAATTGCTTAAATTAATTGATGTTAAAAGATTATCACTGCAATCTAAATATGTAAGAGCGCTATCATTATTTAAATTTAATGATGTTATATTATTATTATTGCACATTATATAAGTTAGAGCAGTATTATTACTTAAATCTAATACATTTATATTGCTATTATATATATTCAACTCAGTTAAAGCTGATAAATTACTTAAATCAATATCGCCATTTAAATGATATCCCCAATGGATTTTTTTTACATATTTTTTATTATTAATTATTTGCCATGTTACAGAATCCCATGTCGAAGGATCTTCTATATTATACTTTCCCGAAATATAATAATATGAGTAATTCAGACATTCGCCTATTGTCATGCCTTGAGTAGATGATGGTCTATTAAAAATTCGCTGAATTTTAAAGTAATCATATTCCTTATAGCCTATAGGGCACCAGCTGGCGTATAGCGTAGTTGTTGTTGTTACTTTATCATTTTCAAAATCCCATAAATTATCGAAAGTCTCTTCCTTATACCATCCGCAAAAAACAAATCCGTCTCTAACAAGTTCTGCAGGTCGTGTTAATGTAGCGCCGGTTTCAACCCCGATATCATATATCACGCCTCCGCCGTTAGTATCAAATATTACAGTACAAATATTCTCGTTGTTATTCCATTTCGCGTAAAGCGTTGTATTTTCTGTTACGACATCCGTTTCAAAATTCCATTCATTTATATACTCATGCTCTTTATACCATCCCGCAAAAGCATAACCTGATTTAACAGGCGCTGCAGGTGCCGTAATAGCGCTAGCGCATTCTGTTGTAATGACATCCACTTCACTTCCGCCTAAGCTGTTAAAAGTAACACTTGCTTTTGAAAAATTTGCTGTTATTGTTTCTCCATTTAAAAAAGATGTATTAATATAAGTATTGCTATCTGAAATAATATTATTTTCGACAGTCCAGTTTACCAAAGATGTATCTGGATATGGTTCTGCTATTAGTGATAATTGGCTGTTTTTGTACTCTATACTTACATATCCATTGCTTTTTGAAATTATATTTATAATATTATAAAGTGAACCTATTGGAGCTGTAATATTTTTAAACTGGTTGCCTGAACATTTTAAATGATTCCAATTGAAGCCAAGAAAATCTAATGTTTTAAGTTGGTTATTTGTACAGTCTAATTCATGTAAATAACCTCTGTTTGTGCTTAAATCTAATGTAGCAAGTTTATTGTTATTGCAATATAGTTTACGTAGGTATTCATTTATCTTTAATGAAGATAATTGATTATCATTGCAATAAAGATCATCTAACAACTCAATTCTACTTACATCTAACTGGGTAAGCAGATTTTTTGAACAGTTTATCTCATCTAACTTAGCGCAATGTAGTAAGTTTAAAGATTCCAATTTGTTTGAATAGCATTTTAGATATCTTAATACGGTATTATGGCTTAAATCCAATGACGTAATTTTATTCGATTGGCAATACAACCCTACCAATGCTGTATTCTGACTTAAATTCAATGATGTTAAATTATTGTCATAGCATACTATAGATATTAATTTAATATTATTTGTAACATCTAATTTGGTTAATTGATTTAAATAGCATTCTATATAAACTAAATTTACATTTTGACTTATATTTAACGAGGTTAAACTATTTGAATAACAGCTTAGCTTCGCTAATAATGTATTGGTTGTTAAATTTAATGATGTTATTAAATTGTCGCCGCAATATAATTCTAGTAATTGCCTGTTATTGCTTAAATCTAAAGATGATATATTATTATCCCAACAATATAAATATTTTAAATATATATTATAACTGAAATTTAATGATGTAAGATTATTGTGTTCACAATGCAATGTATCTAGTAAAACCGTTCCAGAAACGTCGATTGAATTTATATTATTTGATGAACAGTCAATATAATTTAAATAATTATTCTGACTTGTATTAATATCAATTAAATAATTATAACTACAGTTTAAGTAAGTCAAGTTTTTATTATAACTTACATCCAAAGCAGTTAATTTATTCCATGTGCAAGTTAAACTTGTTAGTACTGTATTTTGAGCTAAATTTAATGAAGTCAGCAGATTTGCCGAGCAATTTAATATAGACAGCGCTTTATTAGAGCTTACATTTAATGTAGATAACCGATTACCAGTGCAGTTAAGCTCTTTCAATGATATATTTTGACTTAAATCTAATGATGTTATCAGATTATGTGAACAATCTAAAGTTTCCAGTGATAAATTAGTCCCGAAATTAATTTCAGATAAATTATCATTACTGCATATTAAAGATTTTAATCCGCTTACCCCGTCTACATTAATGCCGCTTATGGAGCAATTAATAATACTGACACTGCTAAGAGTGCTCATATTACTTAAGTCTAAAATACCCCAAAAAGCTTTATCTGACCAATTTATAGATTGAACTTTTTTTATCGGTGTTGCGCTCCAAATAACACCCGGCCATGTAGCAGGAATTTCTATGCTGAAATAATTCGAGTTTAAATTAAAACATTGAGCGTTTGTTTTCCCTTCTTGTGCTGAAGGCATACTTAAGAAGGTTTTTATTTTATTAAAATCATTTTTGTCATACCAACCTGCATATAAAGTTACATCGGTTGTTATTACTTTATTTATGTTAAAGTTCCAATATGTGCCAGTATCAGAAATTGTAAACCAGCCTCCAATTATGCAGTCTTCTCTTTGCGGAAGATTGGATGGAGGAGTAATTAATGCGCCGTACTTCGCTGTGACGCTTGTTATATTACCGGTTCCATCGTTATGAACAAAATTTACTGTGCAATCAATACCTTTCCATTTGGCATAAAGTATGGTATTTTGCGTAATTGTATCACTCTCAAAGTCCCATAAAGTTGTAAGATCTGCATCTTTATACCAGCCGTCAAAAATATAATTTGTTTTAGTGGGCGCTTCTGGCTTCGCAGTCTTAGAACCTTGCTCGACCATCCTGCTTTCAATTATACTCCCGCCGTTGCAATTAAAATAAACGCTATAATATGGATTTGAAAAATTAGCTGATAAATTACCTGATATATCGGAATTCATTGCATATTCTTTTGAAGTAGATACAATTGTTCCGTCAATAGTCCAATTTAAAAATTTTGAATATGATGATGTATAAGCATTCACATAAGCTTTAGGATATGTTGAAGTATTAAGATTAAAATAACCGCAGCCTGTAGTAGTTATAGATGTTGTTTGATTAATGCCACGTATTTCTTTTATATTATTATTTTGACAGTTTAATGATTTTAATTTTATATCATTATTCAAATCAATTGAATCAATAGAATTACTATAACAGTTTATAATTGAAAGCTCGGTAAAATCACTAAGATTTAATTCCCCTGATATATAATTTTTATAACTAAAGTCAACTTTTGTAACCCTCCCATTCCCCCATGTAACACCGGTCCATGTAGTCGGGTCATTTGCATCATACGCCGCATTCAATTGCTGTCCGTTTGTTTTCCCCTCAACAGCCGAAGGTTGGTTTAAAAATGTCTGCAGCTTATAAAAATCATTGTCATTATACGTAACTCCATTATAATCATAAGCATTTACCGCACTCGGAACCAAAAATAAAAAGAACACAAACACCAGCAGACAAATAATTTTCCTAACCTTCATTCTTACCCTCACTCAGTTATATACTAAACACAACGCCGATTACATTATATGACGACGAAATTGCATTTATCACACAGATACATAATAAAATATCCAAATAAATATTGCAATAACAAATAATTATTTATTCAACCACAACAACTTATGTTAATACAATCTGCCTGCTATACATCACATATTGTACAAACAAAAAAACAGGAGCAATTACTCCTGCTTTTTTTGCTTTATATTTTATTATTTGTTAATACAAACATTTACCGTTATATATTGATTTTATACCGTCAGTCAATGTCTTGGCATCAATCATACCGATATGTTTTGATACTATATTGCCCTGCGCGTCTATAAAATATGTTGTCGGTATCGAAGATACTTCATACGTTATCGCCGCGTTTTGTTTTGTATCCAGATAAATGTCAAAAATATATCCCTGGCTGTTTATATAATCAACGCCGCTCGTGCTAGTCTCCCTTCCTCCGTCAACCATATCAACCATTAAAAACATCACGCAATCACCGTATTCTTTATAAGCATCATTAAAATCGGGAAGCTCCGCTTTGCACGGCGGACACCATGAAGCCCAGAAATTAAGCACTATAGGTTTGCCTTTAAAATCAGATAGTTTTACAGCTTTGCCGTTTATGTCATACACTGTAAAGTCTTGCGCGGCTGTTGTGCTTGTGTTCCCACTTTGATTATTATCGCTGTATCTGTCTGATAAGAAATTATATAATGTATAAGCAACGAATATAAACAACGCCAGCGCTATTACTAGTATAATTGTTTTTGTTCTGCTTTTCATAAATACCTCCTAAAATGTTATCGCCCAAAAATATTTGCTCATCAGCCCCGTTATCATCAGTATTCCTACAATGATAAGCAAGCCGCCCGAGATTATACTGATGACACGGTTATGTTTTTTTATAAAGTCAAATGCCGTTTTAAGCCTTTGTATTATAACTGCGCTTATAATAAACGGTATTCCGAGCCCAAGCGAATAGCACAAAAGCATTATTATCCCTTTACTCACATCGGAGCTTGAAGCCGCTAGCATTAAAGCCGAGCCTAAAAACGCTCCTGCGCACGGCGTCCAGCCTATAGAGAAAATAATCCCGAAGAGCATAGATGGGATAAATCCTGATTTGACCTCTGATGAATTTATGCGTTTGCTTGTGTTTAAAAACCCTATTTTGAATACACCCATAAAATTGAGACCGAAAATAACTACAATGCTTCCCGTTATTATATTAACCGTCGTGCCGTACTGCTTTAACAGCCCTCCTATTGAGCCCGCAAACGCTCCCAGCACTATAAATATTATTGAGAAGCCCAAAACAAACCCTAAAGAATTTTTTAGCGTTTTACTTTTACCCTCACTGCTTTCCTGCCCTGCGAAGTATGAGATGTATATAGGCAGCATCGGAAGCAGGCACGGTGATATAAATGTAATTACGCCTTCCAAGAAAGATATAAAATATGCCATTATTTTATTTTCCTGTTTTCAGGTTTTTCAGCTTTTTCTTCTTTGATTTCATATCTTTCAAACGCCCCAGCGGCTGCGCCCAGGGAGCAGCATCGGTATTTGTTAACCCTGTTTAATATTGATTTAACGGTGTTTAATGAATTTTTTTTCATAACAATCACCTAACCTTTACTTTTATTATATATCCTTATATAAAGTTTTATTTCTGTTTTATTCAAGCGCCAAAGCTCGCATCGGACAGAATTTAACACATTTGCCGCACTTAATACATTTACTTTTATCCACAACAGGTGCTTTGTATCCTTTTTGCGAAAGCGCGCCGACAGGGCATACTCTCATTGACGGACACACATGGTTTTGAGGACATCGGGATGTCTTTACTACAAGTCTCATATTTTCAAGCTCTTGCTCACTTATTTTATTTCTTGTAAATATTCCCATTATTATTTTCTCCTTACTGTTTTAAGTCAATAGATTTGTTTTTTATAAAATAACATAAGAACTTTTTTTTATCAGTGATTTAATCACATTATTTATCTGATACTTCCTGTTTTTTATTTTCAATACGTATACTGCAAAGTCGGTTCGCCTCTACCGCTTTAATAATTTGTTTTATGCTTTCTTTTAATCCGCCGTCCTCTTTTTTTTCGGTGCGATACGGACATTTAAATTTTGTATAATCACCTTGCTCCAAGAAAATTGAGCAGCTTTTATACCTGTTAATTTTATTAAAAATTAATTTTATGTTTTTTATCATTTATTTTTCTCCAATTAAATAAACTCTTTTTATGGTTATTCATAATAATGTTTATTTTTTAATATTTTAATAAAAACGTACATTCTAATCCGTGACCTAATCACATTTAAATTTGAATAAAATTATTTTGCCAAATTTTATGTTGTATTGCTTCCTTGATTTGCCATATTTGCTATGTTAAAATGTAAACGTATATCAAAACAAGAATGGAGGAATTATTATTAAAACTATTAAACTGCCTTACTACACTTCATCGCTTGACTTACATATTGATGAAAAAAATCTTCTTTCAGTAATAACAGCAAAAATCGCAGATTACAAAAGTGATCTCAGCGAAGAGGATTTGATTTATCAGGCTTTAGCAAACCCTATAGGAACGCCTAGACTCAGAGAACTTGCCCGTAATAAAAACAAAGTCGTACTTATAACAAGCGACCACACGCGCGCAGTGCCCAGCAAAATCACATTGCCGATACTTCTTAATGAAATCCGTTCAGGTAATCCCGATGCTGACATCACAATTTTGATAGCCACAGGGCTTCACCGCGCTACAACAGAAGAAGAACAGCGCAAAATGTTTGGAGACAAAATAGTAGACAACGAAAAAATAGCTGTAAATGATGCATTCCGCGCTGATGATTTTGTGCATATTTGCACTCTTCCCTCTGGCGCCGGTTTTAATGTGAACAAGCTTGCGGTAAATTGCGACCTGCTTGTTACTGAGGGTTTTATTGAACCTCACTTTTTCGCAGGATTTTCGGGCGGCAGAAAAAGCATACTGCCTGGAATATGTTCAGCTGAAACGGTGAATGAAAACCACTCGTACAAAGCCATTGCAAGCCCCTACTCTACAGGCGGCGTTCTTAAAAACAATCCCATACATGAGGATATGATTTATGCCGCCCAAAAAATGAATGTGCAGTTTATATTCAATGTGGCGCAGGATGCCGAAAAAAAAATAATCGCGGCATTTGCCGGCGATCTCATCAAAGCGCATGAAAAAGGCTGTGAGTTTATAAACAGTCTTTCCCTGTGCGAGCCCGTTACCGCAGATATTGTCATCACCTCCAACGGCGGTTTTCCTCTTGATCAAAATCTTTATCAAACGCCAAAAGCAGTCTCGACTGCGCAGGCTTGCGCGGGAGATGACGGCGTAATTATTATGTGCGCTTCATGCATAGACGGTATGGGCGGCACTTATTTTGCAAAGCTTGTAACGTCCGGGACTTTAGAGGAAATAGAAACCAAACTCAGCGCAATACCGCCCAAAGAAACTATTCCCGAGCAATGGTGCGTACAAATCTATAACCGCATTTTAAAAAAGCATCCCGTTATCATCGTAACCACTTATCTTGATCACGAGCTGATTAAAAAAGCGAATATGATCCCCGCTTCAAGTCCCGATGAGGCGCTTGAAATTGCGTACGGTATCAAAGGCAGAGACGCAAAAGTCGTAGTTATACCCGATGGCGTCTCTGTTCTTGCGGTTAATAAATAAATCAAAAAAGAAAAGGAAGAAAAAATGGAATTAAAATTAGGTTTAAAAGTACATGAAGCCGACAATGTGGCGACAATATTTGCCGAAGGCATATTAAAAGGCACGCAAGTACAAATACGCGACAAAAGCGGCAATACCCAGATGCTGACTGTTCTTAACGATATACCTTACGGGCATAAGGTAGCAGTTATAGCAATTAACAAAGGCGAATTAATAAATAAATACGGTGAAGAGATAGGCATCGCTTCTAAGGATATCACTCCGGGCGAACATGTGCATGTGCATAATCTTGACAGCATGCGCGGACGCGGCGATTTAGAAAGGAGCAAACAATGAAATTCAAAGGATACGTAAGGCCAAACGGTAAAGTCGGTTCCCGCAATCTTGTTGCGGTAATACCAAGCGTTGTATGCGCCAATGATGTGGCACAAGCGATAGTGCGTCAGGTGCAAGGTACTATTGGATATTTTCATCATCAGGGCTGCTGCCAATTGCCGCCTGATTTAAAACGAGTCACTGATGCTCTCATTTCACTGGGTTCAAGCCCGAACGTAGGCGCCGCTCTTGTGGTAAGCCTTGGCTGCGAAGGCACAGATCATGCTCGTTTAGTTGAAGAAATAGCTGCAACAGGCAAACCGGTGGAAATAATCCGCATACAGCAGCTAGGCGGAACAAGCAGAGCGATACAGGCGGGCATAGACGCCGCGCAGGCGCTTGTAATGAAAATATCAGGGTTGCAGCGTGAAGAGACAGACATTTCAAATGTTGTCATGTCAATAAAATGCGGTGGCTCGGACGCTACAAGCGGCATGGCCTCAAACTGCGCAATAGGTTATGTTTCAGACAAATTTGTCGATCTCGGCGCAACTGTAATCTTCGGCGAAACAACCGAATTCATAGGCGCGGAGCATATTTTGGCGCGCAGAGCGGTAACGCCGGAAGTCGGCAAAAAAATCATAGATATTGTAAATCAAATGGAAGCAAGAGCGCTGTCAGTAGGCTGCGATATGCGGCAGGGTCAACCGACTCCGGGCAATATAGCAGGCGGGCTTTCAAGTATAGAAGAAAAATCACTAGGAGCCATTGCCAAATCAGGCACAAGACCTATTCAGGGCGTACTTGACTATACCGACATGATAACAACTCAAAAAGGTCTCTGGATAAAAGATACACCCGGAAGAGAACCGGAGATACTTACCGGCATGGCGTGCACGGGTGCGCAGTTTATGATGTTTTCAACAGGCAGAGGCGCTCCGCAGGGTTTCCCCTCAATGCCCGTCATAAAAATATGCGGCAACCCCCTAACATACGAAAACATGAAATATGACATGGACTTAAACGCCGGGTTAATAATCACCGGGAAAAAATCAATAGAAGAAGTGGGCGAAGAAGCTTTTGCCATGGCTCTGCGAGTATTAAACGGAGAAATGACTAAAAACGAAGCGCTTCAATATTACGGTTCTATCGATATACATATGCTTGGCCCTGTCATTTAGAATGATATAACTAAAGTAATATAAGCATTATAAAACCGCGCGTCAGCGCGGTTTATTTATTATATGGTTCGTATATCAAACTTCTCCAAATTCCCCGGTCCTCTTAAGACCTCTTTTTTAATTTGAAGCAAGCCGTCTTCATTATAATGCGTACGCCACCTCACGAGCTGTACCGTTCCTCCTGCAATTTCTATTCCTGTAATAGTAGTCGGATAAATGCAGCATCCTGTATTAAAATACGGCAACTCACCTTCTCTTGGATACTTATATCGGTGCGTATGACCACAAATTACCATAGTTTCATTCTTTTCAATCCATTTATTAAATCTTTTTTCAATCTTATGCCTTTTGTGTTCGTTCTTTACGGGACTTGCGGGATTTTTTATTCCGAAAGCATGTAAATACTTCCAAAAATGTTTCACGGTCAGCATAGTAAAATGCCGAAACTGATCGTTCGCAAAATCTCCCTGATGTCCATGGACAACGAATATTTCCTGACCTGTCTGCTTATTTTTTAAAACCAGAGCTTCACACGGTTTCAAACCTTCAAAAAAAACGTTTTCCTTTTTCCTGTATTCGTCATAATACATATAATAATTATTTTCTACATACTCAGGATTTTTCAGATAAATATTGTGGTTACCGTAAAGCAGTATAAATCTGCCTTCATTAAAAAAACGTTTCATGGATTGAAAAACTCTGTAATGAGCTTTTTTTATAATCCTGAATTTCGGATATTCCCATAATTCGTCACCGTCTCCCACCTCAACAAGCGTATATCCTTCTTTGTAGTAATAATCCAGAGCGTACATGTATACAATGCGATTTTTTACAAATTCATCCTGATGGCTGCCGTTGCCTCTGTGGCAGTCGCTGAAAAATACATATTTGTCATTTTCATCAAAATATTCAACTCTTGCATTTTCATATGCTTTTATCAGTCGTTTTTGTGTATTCATTGTTTGCACCATTATCCATAAATAAAAGTATATCCTCTAACTTCAATTTTACTATATCCGCACCAATAAATATAAATATTTTATTAAAATATAATTATCTTAAATTCTTAAAGTAAGATATTACATTTTTATTATACAAAATATATATACAAACTGAAATCAAAGATTTAAAACATACTAAGGCACGAAATAAATTTCAAAACAAAGAAATGCTATTATAAATGTTAAATATTGAAGCAATTAAAATTTAGTATTAACTAATATCAGCCAGTTAAACAATCTCAATTATAAAACCAACAGAGATAGCAATAAAGATTATTATGAAGCAATACGCTGCAACTAATTTTTTCTTAAAAATACCGGCAAGCAAGCTGACCGCCGGAATGTCTATCCCCGCTCCGCTTATTATCATTGCTATGACTACTCCTGCGCTCATTCCTTTGTTTATTAAGGAGCTTCCAATAGGAATCGCAACTTCGGCTCGCAGAAAATATGGAGCGCCTGCAACAGCGGCAACGGGTATGGCTGCCAAATTATTTTTATCCGATATTCTCGATAAAATATATTCGGGCATAAAAGTGTTAATTGCCGCTCCTATTGCAGAACCTATCACCAAAAATAGAAATACGTGTTTATAATCCTGCCAGGATTTATAACAGCTTTTTTTAACTTTTTCAATAATAGTTTTAGGAATTTCTGTCGTTGTCCGTTCTGCCTCAAATCCTGCATAGTAAGATTTAATGTATTTCTCTCCGCCTTTTTTCTCTACAATCACTCCCGACAAAATAGATAAAACAATAATAATAACAAAATACCATTGAGCGACAGCGCCCCCCATTAACGACGCAATTTTAGCCATGATAATCGGATTTATCAATGGAGCAGCAACTGTAAATGTTATAACTGCTCCGATAGGCACTCCGGCCTCAATAAAAGCAAGTGTAAGCGGAATAGTTGTATAAGACCAGAGCGGGGCGATAGCCCCTGCTAATGCCCCTATAATATACCCCCCGAATCCTTTGTTTGCCATCCAGTTATGAATTTTATTATGAGGCATATGCATTAGGATATACGAAATAATTGCTCCAATCAATAAAAAGAGCAATGTTAATTCTATCATCATAAATAAAAAGTATTTTAGTGCGATACTAATGTTTAACATATTAATAACACTTCCTATTGGGTTTTTAAATAAACCCAAACTATTGCAATTCTATTCATTTTTATTTCCTCCTATTATACATATATAAACACTTTACATAGAAGTTGAGATTATTAAACCGAATTAGCATGGTTTAATAATCTCTTTACTTAATAACATTAAAGATTTGGAAATTTAACCTTATATGCTATTAAATATTAATCTGACACAATATTATGGTTTTTTTCAGCAATCAGCGCATATATATATGTACCCAGCGCCAATCCTGCCATTGTAAATAGACCCAGAAGCTTGCCTTCTCCCACTTGCGCTAAAACAGTGCCAGGACACGCACCGGATATTGCCCATCCTATTCCGAATATTATGCCCCCGTAAACATTATACTTATTAAGCGGTTTCTTTTTTATCTCCAAACTCTTTCCCTTATAGTCTTTGCCGCCGTTTAAAATAAGTAGTCTCATTCCAACAGCTCCAATTATAATCGCTGTGAGTATAACGAGAGCCAGTTTTAAATTCTCTGCCGTAAACATGGTGTAAATAAGGTCATATTCGGACGCACCCACTCTGCTCAGCGTAAATCCGAAAATTATACCGAAACAAAGAAATGCTATTTTTTTCTTCATTTCATACACCTCCCAAAATAAATATTCGTATCAAATTGACTGTTATCGCACCGAGCAATAGGAAGAAAAAAGTAGAAAGCATGCTTGAAGGATGCAAATTGGCTATGCCGTGTATGCTGTGCCCCGAAGTGCAGCCTCCCGCTATGCGCGAGCCTAAGCCGAGCAATATGCCCCCCAGCAAAAACCATCCCATATAAGCTATATACGGCCAGTTCAAACTTTGCGTGAATATCCCCATATCAATTATTAATAATCTGCCGCCCGATAATCGCGCTGAAATGAAACCTCCGATTATTATTCCCAATATAAAGAAAAATCTCCAGTTGAAAATGTCTTTAAATTTATCGGAATTAAGCCACTTAAGCTTAGTTTTCGGAAATATCAGTTTCGCGATATTTCCATAACCGGTTGATACTCCCAACGCAGTGTTTAGAAAATAATACATAGCCGGCACCAAAAGCCCTATTATTATGCCGCCAATCCACCACGGCCAAGGTTCTACAAATATGAGTTGCAAAATTTTCATTTTATTCTCCTCCTTTAATTATGGGGTATCCTGCCTTTACCCAGGCTGTCGTGCCTCCTATTACATTTATAATGTTTTTCATGCCGCTTAAATTGAGCATCAAACTCGCCGCCAGCAATGAGCGGTTTCCGGTATTGCATATGAATGCGACAGTTTTGTCTCCTATCCATTCGCGATAGCGTTTGCGCACATCAGGCGCTGGCGCGTGCATAGAGCCTTTTATATGCTCGGTATCGTATTCGCTTTTAAGTCTTGTATCCACCAAAATCAGCTCGTCCTTAACCATGCGTTCTTTTAGCTCTTCTACGGATATGCTTTCCATACGCGATGTTATCAGTCCGCTCTGAGCATACTCAGACATGCCCCCTTTCAAGTAACCGAATATATTGTCAAGCCCTACTCTGTACAGCATTTTAACAGCTTCAGCCAAATCTTTATCATTGTCGGCAACTATAAGCAGCGGTTTGTCGGGCGGCAAAACCCATCCGGAAAATGTAGCGAAATTTCCTTTGATGCTAAGTCCGTATGCTCCCGGAATATGAGCAGATGCGAAAGCGAGCTGATCCCGGGTATCCACTACAGGCATACCTGACTGTGCGTGTTTGTAAAACTCATGCGGCGATAATGCTAAAGGTTTATTTAAGTTTGCCGTAATAGCGGGACCTTTTCTGTTTATCTCTGAACATCTTGAAAAATGGTCGGGAGCCTCAGGCATGTCTTGTAAAAAATTTAATAGAAATTCTTCTTTTGAAGATATTGTAAATGCCGAATTATACATTCTTTCCGTGCCTATTGTAGAAAGAAGTTTTGACGAGAGCGCTTTTCCGCATAACGAGCCTGCGCCGTGGGCAGGGTATACTTCCACATGATCACCTGTTTTCTCTATTTTCCTAAGGCTGTCAAAAAGGTTTGACGCAAGCTGTTCTTTAATATCAGGAAACAGATCCGGCCTGCCGGCGTCTCCCACTAATAGAGTATCTCCTGTAAACGCAAGTGCAGCTTCACTTCCCCGTTCCAAATCCGATACAATAAATACAGAGCAGTCCGGCGTGTGACCGGGGGTGTCAATCATCTTTATTTTAAGAGTATCAATTATAATTTCTTCCCCGTCTTCCAATCCGTAATGTTCAAAATCCGCGTTGGCTTTTTTGGTTATGTATATCGGGGCTTTCGTTTTTTGAGCCAGCTCAATATGCCCTGATACAAAATCAGCATGCAGATGAGTTTCAATAATGCCCGCAATGGGCAATTTGAATGAGGCTGCTATTTCAATATATTGGTCAACTTCCCTTGCGGGGTCAACAACCAAACAAACATTTCTTCCTCCTATAACGTATGATAAATGAGCCAGTCCCGGTGTATAAATCTGTTTGAATTCCATAATCTTACACTCCTTGTATATATATTTAAATCCAAATTAAAACAATAATAAACGCGGCCATTAAACTTGCCGGCAACGCAGTCAGAGCTCCAATTTTTATGAATTTCTTTCTGTCAAATCCCAGGCTGTTCATTGCCACAATGGTAGCTTGATGAGTAGGAAGCACAATTCCTAACCCGGCTCCCGCGCTAACAGCCATTAAAAGAGCGTCAGAGCTTATATTAATCTCTCCTGATTGAAAAAGTATTATTACTGCAGGCGCCAAAAGCACCGCAGATACTGAATTGTCAAGAATATTGGCAACAATTGCCGTAATGGCTATTATGCTGAATACTAATAAAAAAGGCGGCATAGTAAGAATATGAGGCAAAATAAAATCAACGGCATTTTTGAGAGCTCCCGTTTCATTTAAAATAGCGGATATGCTTAACATGCTTCCTAAAAATATAAAAATAGGCACATTTACCGCCCCTAAGGCGTCATTATAAGTAAAAATTTTTAAAATAAGCCATAACATCACAACAAGACCAAATGCTATTGCAGGATGCACCAATCCTGCTGCGGTAACCACTATTGCCGGTATCAGCGTAAACAGCACCATAAGCGTGTTTTTGAGGTTTCTCTCAGCGGCAGGCTCAAGCGCAATAGTGTTCCTGCCGTGAGTATCTTCATCATATTGCTTTTTATCTGAAATTATCATATCCCGCCCCAAAATGTGATAAAAAACAATAACAAACAACCCCGTTATAGACATAGCAAGTCCATGTGCTGCAAAATCAAACATTTTAAAAGCTTTGCCAAAGACCTGGTATCTATAAGCCGATACAATAAGGTTGGAGGCGGTTCCAATCAACGTCACCGAGCCTCCTAATATTGAAGCATATACAAGCGGCATACCGAATTTTGCCGCATCTAACCCTGCGCGTCGCGCCATTCTTTTTGTGGTAGGCAGCATTAATCCCACTGCCCCGACATTATTCATAAACGTTGATAATACCCACGTTGTGACAGAAATCGCCAGCATTTGTTTTTTGGGCTTTTTTATTTTTTTCGCTATGCTTTTTCCAAGACCGGTTAAAACTCCGGATCTTACAATGCCCTCGCTCATTACAAGGACTGTAATAACGGTATACAATGCGGGCGATGCGAATCCCGAAAAAATAAAAGACGGCTTAGCAACTCCTAATAGTCCAAGAAGGAGCAAGCCGCTAAAAGCCGCCAAATCATATCTGAATTTTGCTGATACGATCGAAAATAAAATGAAAATTAAAATGATCCACGATATTATTTGATGCGAATTAATAAATGTGTTAATATTCTCAACTCCTTGTCACCACAAAATAATTTTTATATTTTTACTTAACAAAAGAGTTAACGCTAAATTTTGATAAAATTTTATTAGTTTATTTATATAATTATATAATTTTCAATAAGACTTGTAAATATTTAATTTCTCTTTCATATTTACTAAATTAAATGTAAATTCAACTGTTTATATTTTTTTTCCGCATTGGCTGCAATATACTGCATTTTCACTAAGTCCTTCAGCCCGGCACTCGGGGCATGTTTTAGTCTTTTCTTCATTTCTTCGTAATGGCGCTTTATCTTTATTTGAGGTTGCTTTTCTTTGAGTCTGGGCTAATTCGTAAGTAATAATTCCGGTAGGCACCGCTAAAATTCCGTAGGAAGAAATCATCAGCAAGCTTGCGATAAGTTTGCCTAATGTAGTCTGAGGCGAAATGTCCCCGTATCCTACGGTAGTGACCGTCACTACAGCCCAGTACATTGACTGCGGTATGCTTGTGTATCCTCGCTGCGGTCCTTCAATTACATACATTATAGAACCCGCGATAATAATAGCAAACACCATAGTGGATATAAAAAGAATAATTTTGGGCATGCTTGATTTCAGCGCTTTTAATAGGAAGTTTGATTCCGCAAGAAAACGAGACATTTTTAAAATTCGCAAAAGCCTGAACAGACGTAAAACGCGTACAATCAATAAAATTTGCGAGGCTGTAATGAACATACCTATAAACATTGGCAATATCGCCAAAAGGTCAATAATGCCGAAAAAACTTTTAATATAGCGTACTGGCTTATCAACGCATATAATCCTTAAAATGTATTCCACAGTAAATACGATAAGAAAAAACCATTCCAATACCGAAAAAAATGCTCCGTATTCAATGTTTATTCTTTCAACGCTTTGCAGCAGCACAACAAATGTGCTTAACAAGATAGCTATCAGTAAAGCAATATCAAATGCTTTACCCTTAGGCGTATCAGATTCAAATATAATTTTATACATTTTGCGTTTTAGTTTTTTATATTCAGTATTCATCCGCTTCCTTTAATAAACAATTATTAATGTTTTAATCGTGTGTGTATATTAAAAAATATTATACACTATATAAGGTAATATTAAAAATTAAAGTAAATATTATTTATACTGTAGAACTATAAACAAGAAACAATCAAAGTAACAGTTATATAGTCTGTAAATTAAACTTCAGCTTTGCGTGGCTGACAGATACAATTTATAAAAAATTTATAAGCGGCTGTCTCTTTTTATATATTTAAAAGGTATAATTAGTGAATACTAAACAATCGGAGAAAATATGGCTGAACAAAAAACACCTTTGAAGCTTAATAAAGACAGTTTTGAAGTTTATTATCAAAAACATGCAAATAACGCTTTGCGCGTAGCCGCGGCTGTTGTGCGTTCGGACGCCGCTGCCGCCGATGTGGTTCAGGAGACATTTCTGCGCGTTTATCTTAACATGCATAAATTTGATAACACTAAAAACTTTGAGCCATGGTTTTATCGTATATTAATAAACGAATGCAGAAGAGCTTACGGCAGAAAATATGAGACTTCTCCAATTGAGGACTTAAGCGAACTCGCTCAGCCCATTAAATCAGAGTACGATTATCTCTATGAGGCAATAGGCGAACTAAAAAAATCTCAGCGCATTCCAATAATACTGCGATATTTATCGGGCTATTCCGACAAGGAAATCGCCGTAATACTCAGGTTAAATTTAACAACAGTAAAAGCGCGCATTAAACGAGGCAAGGAAAAATTGAGATTAATTCTGCAAAGGGAGAATGACTGACAATGGATAATTTTGAAGTAAAAATAAAAGACTCATTATTGCGCGGAACAGATAACTCCGCTATGCAAAAAGATATTGTTTACGATAAATTAATAAATGATATTAATGCGAAAGGATATTATGATATGAGAAAGAACAGACCAATAAAGAAAGTTTTAACAGTAGCCGCTGTTTTTGTTGCGGTGCTTATAATATTTTTTACAGTTACCCCCACAGGCAGAGTTCTTGCGCAAAACATAATAAAATATTTTGCGCCGGAAAAACAAATAGAAAACGAAGTAGAAGGTCAAAGGGGTTTTGTTAACGCTGATTTATTTATTAATACTGTTAACAAAATAGGATACGCAATTTATATTGACACAGAGCTTTATACCGTCGAAAAAACAGATGATAAAGATATTATAAAGGCAAAAAATATACCCGATACCTACCCTTCTGTACAAATGGAAATTTTCCAGGTTCTTTCTAAAACGCCTGATGAATTGCTTACTCAATATATGTCTGAAAATCAAGGTAAATACAAAACCGTGCGAAATGACGGCGAAGTGACATATCCGATAAAAAGCTTAAAAATTACTCTTATAAAAGGAAGCTCCTCAAGAGATGTTTATGAGAAAATTTTTATAGTATCAAACAATGACGGCGGAAGCTTTGTAATTCATCAGAAACTTTTTGTGGAAGCTGAAGAGGGACACGGAGCGCGCTTTGACAATATGTTAAAAACCTTTGAGGTTTTCATATCATCGGATTATCAGCCCGCTAAATAACATAAAAATCTGATTTAATTTTAACCAATGTATATCAGATGTAATAAATCCGTTGAGCAGCTCAATTTTAGCTTACAGCGGATTTTTATATTATTTTTATTATTAGATTAATAATTACTTTATATATTAAAGATAAATGTCCGGTTTTTACCTCAACACCTGACTATTATTAAAAAAGTCTTCCCACGGGTCAGCTTTGCCTGTTCTTAAAAAAGCGTCCGCAATATCCACGCCGTCAGGAGCGACAGTATCAAGTTCCTCCCATGCAATGGGCATTGAAACTTTAGCCCCTTTTCTCGCTCTTATGGAATACGGTGCAATGCTTGTTGCGCCTCTGCCGTTTCTTATCCAGTCAATAAATATCTTATTGCTGCGGCTGGATTTACGTACATTGCTAGTGTAACGTTCGGACCATTTCTGCTCCATTACTTCCGCGACTCGCCTCGCGAAATCATGAAATGCATCCCATGTACTTGATGGCTTTAACGGCACGACCACATGATATCCTTTGCCGCCGCTTGTTTTAAGGTATGATTTCAGCATAAGCTCGTCAAGCACGCTTTTTGTATCCCTAACGCCTCGGCGCAGCCTTTCTATATCCATCTCTTCGTCAGGATCCAAATCAAACACCATTATATCAGGCTTTTCAATATCATTAATACTGCTGCCCCACGTGTGAAATTCAATAGTACCCATCTGCGCTTCGCTTATAAGCCCTTGTTCGTTATTAATATAAAAGTACTCTTCCCTCTCTCCGCTGCTGCTTAAGACGTTCATAGTCACTATGCCACTACTTGACGGTCCGGGATGCTTTTTATAAAAGCATGACTGCGATATCCCTTTAGGGCAGCGCACAATGCTGAGCAACCTATTAGAAACATATGGCATCATACGCTGTGACACTTGTGAATAATACCGTACAATATCAGCTTTAGTAACCACTGGTTCGTCAAATATAACCTTATCGGGGTTAGTAATTTTTATTCCTTCTATGATAATGCTTTTTTTGTCCGCTTTCACTTGTTTCTCCTTTTCTTTTTCCGCTTCTTCCCTTTTTATATCTTTTATGTTCTTATCCGTGCGCAGGCCTTTAAAGCTTGCCTGCCTTAACTGATTATCTTTTGTCCATTCCCTGAATTTAATTTCCGCTGCATATTTGGGCTCAATCCATATTATTTTTTCATTTGACTTTTGCTTAGGCGCAATTTTAAACGGTGGCTCTGACTTAATTAAACTTTTAAATTTTCCCTCAAGCTCTCTTATATCGCTTTCGCTAAACCCCGTTCCCGCGCGCCCCGCGTAAACCAAATCTTCATTCTCATAGACACCCAGCAATAGCGAGCTTACTCCGCTTGTTTTTTTATCAGAAAGCGTATACCCGCCTATCACAAATTCCTGCCTTTTATCGCATTTCAGCTTAATCCAGTCCCCACCTCGATCTCCGCTGTATAAAGAATCAATTTTCTTACCTATTATTCCTTCCATACCCGCCTTGCATGCCACGTCAAAACTTGCTTTACCGTTACCTTTTACATGCCTGCTGTAGTAGATACTTTCAGGCGCATTCTCAAGCAACGCTTCAAGCTTTTCTTTTCTTTCAATCAAACGCCGTCCTCTTAAATCCACTCCGTCCAGCGCTAGCAAATCAAATACAATATATGTTAAACTTTTATGTTCGGGGTTTTTTATATAATTTTGCAGCGCCTGAAAATCAGACTTTCCCGTCTCATCCGCGCATATTACTTCTCCGTCCAAAACCATTGCCCTTGTGGCGGATAACTCGATTACTGCCTGCGCAATATCTGCAAACCGCTTTGTATAATCGCTGCCGTTTCTTGTAAGCAGTCTTACGCTGCCGCTCTGCGCAAACGCCGTTATCCTGTACCCGTCATATTTCATTTCATACAGCCATTCATCACATTTTGGAATAGTATTTACGAGTTTTGCGAGCTGTACGTCTGCCTTATCAAAAGGATTCCTTGCTTTTTTTTCTTCTACGCCTGCTTCAATTTCAGCCATAGTGCGTCCTGTTTTTATGCTGGTATTAAACTCGTAAATTCCGTCGTCATCTCTTGCGTATTCATCTTTTTCTTTAAGCAAAAGCCAGTTATCAGCTTTCTCGCTTTCTTTACTTTTCAGACGTATCAAAGCCCATTTTCCCTTTAGACGCCTTCCGTTTAAAACAAATTTAAGCGCGCCGTTCTTTACCCCTTCGTCAACATCTCCGTAAGGCTCATAAGTACCTTCATCCCAAAGCATTACAACTCCCCCGCCGTACTGCCCTTTAGGTATTGTCCCTTCAAAATCTCTGTACTCAACAGGATGGTCTTCCACATGAACGGCGAGCCTTTTATCGGAAGTATTATATGAAGGCCCTTTAGGCACAGCCCAGCTTAATAAAACGCCGTTGTGCTCAATACGAAAATCATAATGGTCTCTTCGCGCCATATGGTGCTGCACCGCAAACCTGCTCCGTTCTTCCGATTTCCTTGCTCTGCCTTCGGGCTCATGCGTTATTTCAAAATTGCGTTTTTTATTATACTCATTTAATTGCTCAGCCATGATATAAATCCTTCAATCATTTTTTTATATGTCAGACGTTTTTAAGCTTAATATTGATTGCTAAAACCATAATATCATTTAGTTTTTGAAGAATAAATAAATTAATACATTATATAAATTAAGGTTGTATGATACATCTGCATTTGCTGTAGATAATAAGATAATTGTTTTGTTCTGATTGGCGCTGATTTTTGTAACAGACATAAAAAAAACCGCATTAAGCGGTTTTTATCTATAAAACAAATAATATTAGACTGATGAAGACTATTAATTAAAATTATATTGCGTCACAATGCTTTCTCTGCCTGTGGTTTTATCGTTAAAATATTCATAGAAAGAAAGCGCAAGGAAGCTTCCCGTAACGTTATACACATTTTTAAACCCTAAGTGCTGCAGCATCGTAACTGCGTAATAACTTCTCTGCCCTGTTCTGCAATGTATATACACGTCAACATCTTTGGGCACCTCCGAGGTTCTTCCTCTCAGCTCGCTTAACGGAATATTAACCGCGCCTTTTATATGCCCCGCATCGTATTCGCATTTTTCTCTTACATCCAAAATATATGCCCCGTTTTCAACAAGCTCTCTTACCTTGTTAAAACTTACTTGCCTGAAGTCTTTGTTGAGTAAGTTAGAACCGATATATCCCGCGTAATTAACAACGTCTTTAGCCGTTGAGAACGGAGGAGCGTAACAAAGCTCCAAATCTTTTAAATCTTCCACCGTGCCTGAGAATTTAATAAGCGTTGCTATTATATCAATTCTCTTTGTAGCGTCGCCTTTTCCTATGGCCTGCGCACCTAAAACTTTTCCGCTCGGAACCTGGAAAATAAGCTTTAAAAACAAAGGCGAAGCGTCAGGCATTAATCCTACCTTATCCGAGAGAACCAGATATACAATATCATAATTAATTTTTAACTTCTGCGATTTAATCACAGCTTCGCATAAACCTGTTGAAGCGCCGTTATAATCAAATACTTTTATTGCCGAAGAACAAATAAATCCCTTATTAAAAGTGCGTTTGCCGTTAATATCATCCGCGGCTATTCTTGCCGCTTTTAATGCCGGTCCCGCAAGCGGCAGTTTCATTGCGGAATGCGAAAGTGCGTTTTGCACCTCTATCGCATCGCCTACAGCATATATGTCCTTATCACTCGTTCTGTAATTTTCATCTACCTTTATGGCTCCCGTCTGTCCTATTTTCAGCTCCGCTTCTTCCGCTAAACCGATTTCAGGTATTACACCTTTAGCCATTACAATAACTTTTGCGTCTATAATCGTTCCCGATGATAAAAAAGCTTTGTTGTTTTCTATTTTTGCTATCTTTTCACCGATATATAATTTAATGCCTTTATCAAATATCTCTTTATGCAATATCTGCACCATATCGTAGTCAAATGTATTTAAAACCTGCTTTGACGCGATTACTATTGAAACGTTATATCCTGCTTTTCTTAAATTTTCGGCAGTTTCTATGCCGATAAACCCACCGCCTACTACAAGCACGTCTTTTGCGTTGTTTTGCTTTATGAATTTATTTAAGCTGTCAATATCAACTACATTTCTTACGAAGAATACATTTGCGCTATCCAGTCCGTCAATGTTTTCTCTTATCGGTCTGGCTCCGGGAGAGAGAATGAGCTTATCGTATTTTTCAGTATATGTATCGCTTGTTAACACGTTTTTAACGACAACATTTTTATTCTTTCTGTTAATAGAAATTACTTCGTTATTAACTCTTGCCTCAATATTAAACCGTTTTAAAAAAATCTCGGGGTTCATTAAAACCAAATCTTCCGCGTCTTTTATAATTCCGCTTAAATGATAAGGAAGCGCGCAGTTTGAAAATGAGACATGCGGTCCTCTTTCAAACATAATTATTTCATCATCTTCATTATTTCTTCTCAGTCTTGCCGCCGCTGATGCGCCGCCGGCTACTCCGCCTATAATTAATATTTTTCGTCCCATAAGTCTTTTCCTTTTTTGTAAATTTTGTTTAACTTATACCTTTTCCGATTTTAAAATAAATTTCCAAATTTGTCGAATTTGCTTACTTATTGATTTTATATTATCTTATATAAAATATCAAATATTTTAATAGTCACAAATAGTTAAACAAAAACCTTCAACTGCGGTTCTTGAATAAGAATATATTTAATAACTATAGATATCAACCTATTTTTTCATTAAGTAAACAATACTCTGCAATTTTCAGCCGCATATTATATATTGCTTTTCTTATACCAAACAAAACTGGTTGTTGATATCTATATTTAAAATTGATATTATGATTAAAATGTAGTTTAACACATGAATTTACATATTCAAAACTAAGTGTTAACAGGTGAATCCATCAATGGCTAAGATGACGAAAAAAATTATTTTTATCATTTCATTGATTGCACTTTTTTCGGCAAGTACAGTGTTTACCTGGATTTTATGTCGGAATAATGAAGATAATGATAATGCTATAAATGAAGAAATTACACAAATTCATGAAATTCAGTGGGGTCAGGATAACATAGCATTGTTTTTTGAAAACAAACGTATGGATCTTTCTCATCCTATTTATTATGACACAAACAGATATTACCTGCCCGCATCAGAAATTGTCACGCAGCTTGGCGGAAAAACTATATTAAAAGATGACTCAGTAACCTTAATTTTGGGCAAGAGAAAGAGAGTCATTGATTTAACAAAAAACACATACCTGCTTAACAATCAAATCGTTAATCTAAAAAAGAAAGTAATTTTAATGGATAACGCCGTGTATATCAGCCTGCTTGATTTTACAAAGTTATTTGACCTTAAAGTTACTTGGAATACAGATGCAAAGTCATTAAGCTTCTATTATAACCGTGATAATACTGTAAGCCGGCAGCGCCCCGCGTCTGGAAAGCCTGCCCTTGTAAGGTTAGAAGATCTTTGCAGTTCTCCTTTTTATCTGTCTTCCGATTCTTTGGAAAAACTTCGCATAGTAAGCGATTATCTTTATGCCGAAAATGTGCCTTTTCATGTAACTTGGATACCCAGATATATCGACCCGAGACCATCTTCATATTCGGATATTGACATTTCAAATCAATACAGCATGGCGAATGCGGATTTTTTATATACTCTGGATTACCTCATAGATAGGAACGGAGTTATCGGCTTGCACGGCTACACTCACCAATATGGCTATACCGTCAGCGGAAACGGGTATGAGTTTGACCGCAAGAAGAACACGGTTAATATCCCTTCTTCAAAAGTATATGCGCAGGAGCGAATTGACGCGGCCAAGTTCACAGCGCAAAGACTGGATATTCCTTATACTTTCTTTACTGTACCTCATTACTCCATTTCAACAAAACAGCTTTTAGTTGTTGAGGCGAATTTTGACTATATTTATGAGGCTTATCCCAGACATCTCAAGAGATATCTTTACAAAGTTAAGGTAGTCAAAGACGAGGATAGAAACATCACTTATATTCCGGCGCCGATTAATTTTCTTAACGGAAGTAACGATGAGAGCAACATCATCAATGTGGCGAAAAATCTTGATCCGCATGTTTTAGCGAGCTTTTTTTACCACCCGTATCTTGAATTTGACAATATCGCCCTGCAAAGAGGCAAGGATGGATATCCGTCATGCACCTATGCTTCGGACTCAACTCTTCATCAGCTTGTCGACGAATTGAAAAACAAAGGATACAGATTTGTAAAAATTACAGAACTTAAATAAGCATCTTTAGAATAATTTTTTAAGAATTATAAAAAACAATGCAAATAATTAGTTTTAACTATCCACAAACTCTCGTAAAACTTTCTTTTATATTGCCTTTTTATGATAAAACTCTCCCGACCTCTTATAAATTACCACAAAACCGAAGGACGAACGGTGTTTGCCTCTTCCCATATCACACACATTGCAAATAAAACATATCAATAAAAAATTGATGTAATTATTAATTGCCATTTGCATCTTCATTCATAAGTCGAACCTCAATAAAACAAAGGAAACGATTTTCTGCTTTTTGCTTAAACTCCCCTATAAACGGAGTTCCTTCTGGCATAAAAACACCTCCAAAGTTATTTATAGTATATAATACTGTCTAACTTTAGGGGTGCAGTTCTTTTGTGACGTATAAAGTTTAATTTATATATAAAGTCTCAGATAATCCACAATATCATTATTATCAAATCCAACGTTTTGATATTTAACTATATGCTTATTTAACCTTCTTCTAAGATATTCCAAGTTTTCATATTCTTCTTCTTTTTGCTTCATGTTTTGCAGATAATTGCATATAAGTATCAGCATATCGTCAATAAATTCTTGGTTTACTTTCGCTAAATCTGTTTGTTTAGAAGCGCTTATAAAACTTGCAAGCACGGAATTTTTACACTCGTAAATCATCATAATAGTCCACCCAAAAACTATTAGTATTACCTTTCTTTATTTAATTCCCGTCTGCTTACATTATTTTATTCTTTGTGGAGACAATTGTATATTTTTTGCCCTTATTTGTCAACAAATCCCAAATTACGATAAATATTGATTATATTAATTAAAAAATTAATATCGATAATATTATTTCGATTATATGAATAAAAAAATTATTTTGTTATTTTCTTTTAACTTTCATTTTAAAAAAACTTATATTTTTTTTAAAAAAAATATTGATTTTTTATAGTATTATAGTATACTTATTCCCAAAAGGGAGAACAACCAACGTAATTATCCATTAATTCATTTTTTCTGCCCACCTTTTCCAGTTCTCCCTTTTATATTGTATTTAAAAAGCTGTTATTTTATATAACAGCTTTTTTGTATAATTTAGTAAAAACTGGATAAAATAATAAAACATATTAATAGGAGTTTAAATAAAATGAAAGATTTATCTTATACTATTGACTGCCGTGGAAGATTGTTTGTATTTGCGCCTACAACAGACGATTTTATCTACGAATACAGAGGAAATAAATGGACTGTATATCAAGGACTGTTGCGTTCATGGCTTGAAAGCGAACCTATAAGCGAAGACGACGCTATGCAGATTACTGCAGGTATGAAATTTCAGCTAAATTAATTTTGTTTTAATTTCATGAAAAATATTGCTTTAAATGCAATCTCCAAAAATTGCATAGTTTATTTGCTTTTAGTCATGCAAATAATATAATTGCATCGTATTTAGTCAATACTATGCTACCAGAGGCTGACTCGGGAAAGCGCTTGCGGCGCAGATCCCTTTATGTCGGTCTCTTTTTATATCTAATTTAAAAAAATTATAAGAAATAAAAAAATACCGACATTAATCAGTATTTTAATGTTTTTAAATAAAAATGGTGCCGGAGGCGGGACTTGAACCCGCACGAGAATGCTCCCACAGGATTTTAAGTCCTGAGCGTCTGCCGATTCCGCCACTCCGGCATTTGTGGAGGCGGCACCCGGATTTGAACCGGGGATAGAGGTTTTGCAGACCTTTGCCTTGCCACTTGGCTATGCCGCCATGGAGCGAAAGACGAGATTCGAACT
>DIVZ01000005.1:0-382257 GCA_002423395.1 Eubacteriaceae bacterium UBA6119 | reverse complement strand
CTCTCCCAGCTGAGCTATGCGCCCGTAAAGTAAAGTGCATTAGTAAGTATACATTATGTTTATAGTCTTGTCAATAACGGTCTTTTAAAATTGTAATCATTTTTTCGTAATTTTTTTTATGATGCGGGAATGTGCAATTTGAGCAGTCTTTGATATTTCCGTCAAGTATTTTATAGCTGCCCTCGCATTGCAAAAAATAAAGCGGACAATAACAAAACAGACAATTAAACTCTTCTGTATCTATATCTTTATGGCACGGAAAATACTCGCATTCTTTATTTTGAAAAAAAGAATAGTAAGACAATTGTAAATTCCTCCGCAAGCGTATGCTTTATTTTTTTTATGTATTATATTATGAACAGGTTTTTGCATTGCCATTATTTTTGCTTATATTATTTTCTGTTTCTGCGTTTAACAGAATTATTTGCAGTTGAGCTTGTATTATCAGTATATCTTACAATCGACATATTGTTATAAAACTTATTTCTTTCGTTTTCAAAGATAAAAATACTTCTTTTTCCGTAATTCTGAACAAGTTTGCATTCCTCTCCGTTTACATTTAACTTCTCATTGGGAGCAATAATGTAGATAGGACCTAATTCTTTGATGTTTTTATTGAAAGTTATTTCAATGCTGCTATCATTGTCATATTTTATTTTGTCAATTTCAAATAAAGGCAGCAGATGCGCTTCGGAATATATTGGCTGTATTTGTTTTTTTACGTCAACTCTTACCAGCACTTGCGTTTGATGCGCGTTTATTGTAAGCGCACTGTTGCTTGCAAGCAAAGCTCCGTATTTGCCGCAGTATATTCCCTGCTGTATTGTATATTCACTATCATTACTGTTAGAATTAAAAATGACAAGATAATGAATTGAATTTTTCGCGAATTCGAATGTATGAACGCCGTTTGTTTCCTTATGAATAACGTTTTTAATTTCGGGATTAGGAAAAGCTTTTTTAAGCAGAGGCATCTCTACATCGTCATATGATGAGATTTTATCCGATACTAAAGTACAGCTGCTTAAAATGGAATTCAAAGTAAGCACCGAATGTTTTTCAAGCAGATTTAAATGAGTGTCTTCACTTCCTATAAAGAAACTTGTTGATACATTTTTAAAAATATTCTCATTAAAATATCTTCTTGCTATTACAGAGTTCAAGGCATTGAGGGTTGATACTCTTTCTTTATACCCTGCCCTCTTCATAACTTTATCTTCCCAGAACGGAGCATTATCAACGCTTATTTTACAGTAATCGCATTTGCCCATCGCGCTGCCTATCGGAACAGAAGACACAATTAGGGTTCTTCCCATACAAAGTTTATTTATAAAATTCGCAACATCGCTTATAATTTCCGCTCTTGTTCTGTCAACACGAGGCTCAATTGCCGCGGCGTATATAAGATCGATGTAAATTACTTCAAAACCCCATTCGTACATTATTGTTTTGAACATATCGTTGATGTATGCTGCGACCTCGTCTTTGTATATGTCCAAAACAAAGAACTTGCTGCTCCAGTCGGGATTGTAACCGCCCGATACATTAAATTTCATAACTTTCTTTAAAAACCAGTCGGGATGCTCTTTATACAGCTTGGACTTTTTCTCAGCTACGAACGGCGCTATCCATATACCCGCCTCAAAACCGTTTTCTTTGATTGCGTCCGCGGCGGCTTTCATGCCTTCGGGGAAGCGTTTTTCATCTGTTATATTAAAATCGCCGAGCTTTGTCTGATAGCTGTCGTTTATAAGTATTGTGTTTATAGGCAATCTATTAGCCTTAATTTCCGATATATTCTTTTCGAGCTCTTCCTGTGTTATCGGCTTAACTTTATGGCTTATTTTGTGCGGAGTCACCCATATATTTTTTCCTTTTCCCGAGGGTTTGTTAACGGGAAAATAATCCACGTAATTATCGTAAATTTTATGCGGTTCGCCTTCCGCGATTATAAAGTCCAATAAAACGAAATTATCATCTACAAGCCTGTTTTTGCAGTCAGAATAAATGAACATAGAATTTTTATCTTTATCAAAATTGAAAATAGTATACGCGTTTTCTTCGTTTACAGAACCGTAAAATCTTATATTTTTACCGTCTTCTTTATTGAATTGAATGTAAGTGTGAGAAAGCAGACCTTTGTTTTCGAATATTTTTTCAGTTTTATAATCGCCGAAATTCGCTATCGAAAAAAATTTCGCGACAAAGTTTAATTTATATAGTTTAAAATTATAATCACTTTCAAGAGACTCACTGCTGGACTGATAGCCGTTTGTAGTTATAGTTTTATAATCATATATCATGTCAAATTTAAAACTGCATTCGTCTATTACCACGGGAGCTTTCGGCCTGAGCACAACCGATATTCTGTTGCCTAGCTCCGCTGCCATGGAAGAAAACTCCAAAATAATATTTTTATCTTCATATCTTTCAAGGGCAGCAAGTTCAATTGACTGGGCTGCTCCCGAGCGTCTGTATGCTAATTTAAATTTATTCATATATCTTCTCCGTAAGGATTAATAGTAAGTCGTTATTATCTAAATTGTAATTATATATTATTTTTGTTTGATAATAAAGAAATATTTACAAAATATTTACAATTAATAATCGTAACGTGATTAAACTCAGTAAATTATATATTTAATTTGTCAAATAAAAAAGGATTGTAAATAAATATAAACATACATATATACAAAAAAACCGCGTAAACGCGGTTAAGAAGAATTGCTCATTTGGCTTTCCATTTATGCATTAAGCAGGATTGTTTTCATTAAATTCACTCAATATTATTTTTTTCTTTTCATCATAATCTTCTTGTGTAATAAGCCCTTCGTCCAGCATCTCCTTGAACTCTTTTAACTGTTCCTTTATAGTAGGTATATCACTTTTATTAATCGGGTTTGCAGTTTCAGTGATAACGGATTCTGATATAATATCTTGATTTTTTACATGAGAATGAAGTTCTTTATCAGGGAAATAGCATAAAAGATCTTTATAAAAATCTATTCCTTTAACATCTATCATTTTATTGCCGGAAACAGTAACTAACACTTCCCGTAAATCACATATTTCGTTGTTAAATGTTAAAGTACCGAAAAGATAACCCCAAATTATTGGACCAGTTAAACCTACGCCTGTCAAATTAATTTCTCCGCCTGTGATTTTAACAACTTCTGTACCTAAATATGTGAATGAAACAATATCTTTTTCTGAATATTTATAAGGCGTTATTAAATTATTTGCATGTAAATACGGAATGATGTATACCAAATCAGTTTCATACTTTCTTAAAACTTTATACTGTTCCATTGATATATCTAATGTATCTGACATACATGTAGTAAAATGAAACCTTAAAATGCTGACCTTGGGAATATCATAGAAAACAATTTCGTCTTCATTAATGTTATAACAAATAGATTTATCGTGAAATGTTAAATGTGACGAATCAATAATGAGCGTTTTCGCATTTTCTATGTCAACTTTATAATTCGAATTGAATATATCGGCATCGTTCTTGAATTTTTCTATTAATTTATTAAAATGTATATAAATTTCTTTTTGTGCTATTTGCTCCATTTCATTTGCTCTTTTTATCGCAACTTCTTTTATCTCTTCTTCAGGATGCTCCGATTTACTCTTACTATCAGCTAGTTGATATACTAAAAATGCCAAAATAGCACCAATTATCAATCCCCCAAAAATAATACCACCATTATCTATTTTCATTGCTAAAAGTATAGCAAAAATTATGGTTAGTATGAAAATTATAATTGAACTCCAAGCTAAAATTCTAACTATTATGCTATATGTTATTTCTTTCGTTTCAAATTCACAATCAAATCCAATAAATATATCATTAATTTCTGCTTCATCTCTTGAAGACAATTCTGATATTAATTTATTAAAAAAAGCTTCTGATTGACTGAGACGTATAAAAGTTTTTTTAGCGCTGCCCGCTGTATTATCAAGCAATTTTTCGTCTTTCGGCATTGTCTTTATTCTCTTATCCAGTTCCATATTACGACTCCTTTTGTAGTTTGCAAAATGCCTTTAGATGCCATAAATTTATGCAATTATATTATTATTTTCAATTTGTTTAGGATTACAAATATATCAATTAAATATATATTAACATTATGAAATATTTAATTCAAGTAATTGATAAATTTCTTTTAGTTTTCTTTCCTTAACTACCTTTTTTAAAAGCATAATAGTAGTAACGTGCAAACACAGTTCGCCCCTACGTTTGAATGTGAAGGTTGTGAGCGGTTTATTAATAGAAACGATTTGAAGGCGGAACGCCAAGGTTGTCGTTCCCTACGATTTTGGGGAAGGGCAAGCAGAGGTCTGATACAAAATAATTTGTAGGCGGAAGTCAAATGACGATTAAGCAATTGAATGTCTGCGGAAGTTTGATAGAAATAGTATTTATATAAATCAAACGGAGATTATCAGATTAAAGATAATACATTTGCCTTAATTACATATATACAGCAGTGCATTCAGACGGAACGACGCGACGGTCGTTCCCTACAATTAAAAGCAAAGTAAGAAGGTCAGTTTTCAGTGAATGAGGCATCAGAACGCGCGAACACTTCTCGCCCCTACGTTATTTGCCAATAAAAAAAACGGTATATGCATACCGTAATTTTTATTTCTTATATATTCGCTTTAGCGACTTTCGCAAGTTCCGCAAACGCGACTGCGTCATTCATCGCAATGTCAGCAAGTATCTTTCTGTCTACTTCTACTCCCGCTTTTTTAAGACCGCAAATAAATTTGCTGTAGCTTAAATCATTAATTCTAGCGGCAGCGTTTATTCTCGTTATCCAGAGTTTGCGATAATTTCTTTTCTTTTCTCTTCTTCCTCTGTAACTGTCTCTAAGCGCTCTTATAACGGCTTCATTTGCCATTCTGAAAGTCTTGCTTCTTCCGCCGTAATAGCCTCTTGCGAGTTTTAACACTTTTCTGTGTTTTTTCTTAGCGTTTAAACCTTTTTTTACTCTTGCCATAACTCTATCCTCCTACTAGCTCTGAAGCATTTCCTTTACATTCTTTGCGTCCGCTACATTTACATATGTCGATCCTCTAAGGTTGCCTTTGCGTTTCGGAGATTTCTTCGTCAAGATATGACTTTTAAATGCTTGGCCTCTTTTTATTTTACCCGATTTTGTGAGCTTGAACCTTTTTTTGGCTCCGCTGTGCGTTTTCATTTTAGGCATAATTTACCCTCCCCTTAATTATATGCTGCTTAAGCTTTCTGCTCGTCGCTTACTTGTTTAACATGCTGTTTTTTGTCTTTATCGGCGTATGGTTTTAAAAACATTACTGCGCTTCTGCCTTCCAGTTTCGCCTCTTTTTCGATCTGTCCCACATCCTCAAGTTTCTGCGCAAAACGATTCAACAGTTCTACTCCTTTATTGGAATAGGCTATTTCACGTCCTTTAAACCTTACGGAAACTTTGACTTTATCTCCGTCTTCCAAAAATTTTCTGCAGCTTTTCGCTTTAATGTTAAGGTCGTGTTCTTCCACGCGCATTGACATTCTTATTTCCTTTAAATTTACAATCTGCTGATTTTTTTTGGATTCTTTTTCTTTTTTCAGCAGTTCGTATTTAAATTTACCGTAATCTAAAATTTTGCATACGGGCGGAGAAGCTGTCGGAGAAATGTTTATCAGATCCAAATTTCTGCTCTCGGCGAGTTCAAGAGCTTTTGCTGTAGATACAACACCTAAAGCAGTTCCCTTTTCGTCGATAAGTCTTACCTCGGCGTCTTTGATTTCTTCATTGATTTGAAATTCTTTAATTATCATACACCTCCAAAATATAAAAAAACGGACAACAAAGTGCTGCCGTCCGGAAAAAATATCTTTTTATTAACCTGCACGCATTTCGCATACGAGGTGAGAAGCAGCATCTTCTTCTTTGTTTGCCTGATTATATTATCATTTATATATTATATTGTCAATATATTTTACTTATTACATATCGGCAAAATATTTGTCCACCCATTTTATTCTCTGGGGTATGTTTAAGCTGTACGGACACCTATCTGTGCACTTTCCGCATTCTATGCACTCGCTTGCTTTAACGGCGGCAGTTTCGTATCGGCCTTTCGCCCAGGAGGCAAGCCCGTACCTTTGAATGTATCCTTCAAATACCATAATACCCGGTATGTCTATGCCTTGCGTGCAAGGCAGGCAATAGCCGCACCTTCTGCAAAAATCTTTGCCTATCTCGGCAGCCAGTTTGTTAAGCTCAAGCTTCTCATTTTCAGTGAGAGCTCCGCTTTTTGCCGCAAGAACGTTCTGTTCTACTTGCTGCGGTGTGTTCATCCCCGGTATCGCGACGCTTACCATATCGCTTTGAACAATGTATTTTATCGCCGCGTCGGCTAAGTCCGCAAGTATGCCTCCGCCCAGCGGTTTCATGGCGATTACGCCTATGTCGAGTTCTTTAGCGCGCGCGAACAAATCTAAACCTTGGTTTTCTATAGCGTTGAACGGAAACTGAACAGTGGCGAATTTTTTAGTCTCAATAAGCTTCTCAGCCATTTCTTTAATATGCGATGTTATGCCGATATGCCTTATCTTGCCTTCTTTTTGCGCTAAAAGAGCGGCTTGGTACGCGCCGTCTTCTGCAAATATTTTATCAAAATCTGCCTGTTTACCCACATTATGAATTTGATACAAGTCAATTACATCGGTTTTGAAATTTTTAAGGCTTGTTATGATGTCGTTATAGAAGCCGTCTTTTGTTCTGTTCATCGCTTTTGTGGCAATGTAGAAATTATCCCTGCCGATTTTAGACAGGCTTGTACCGATATACTCCTCGCTTACAGAGTACGCGCGAGCTGAATCTATGAAATTTATTCCGTTGTCTTTGCATGCCGCCAGCGTGTCAAGCGCGGTTTTGCTGTCGTATCTCTGTATCGGTATACCGCCGAAGCCAATAACGCTTACATTAATGTTGGTTTGACCGAGTCTTTTTTGTTTCAAAATCAGTTCTCCTTTTTTATATCATCTATTTTCCTGTTTATTTCGTCAATTTCGTATATCATATTTGTTATAAGTAAATCTACATTATTTTTTCTTTGTTTTTTATGCTCATAAATTTCTTTTGCGTATTCTTTGAAAATTTTATTTTTTTCAAGCTCAAATTTTTCTTCAAGTATTACTTTTTTTGCCTCTTTGGTAAAGCCTTTTAATTCAGCTTGTGCTTTTTCAGCGAATATTTCTATCTTTTGACTTATTTCATCTAATCTGCTCATTTTGTTCACCTATAAATTTATTCATTACAGTATATTATAACATAATTATATTTGTCATTAAAATTCCGATAAAATAAAAGTTAAATATTTACAAGTATTTATTTTATTAATTTTATATTTTGGCAAATAATATAAACATAAATTACTGTTAAATTAAAAGGCGGAAAATTATGAAGAAATATTTAAGATATATATTGCCGACAGGCATTTTTATTGCGTCACTGATAGCAATATCATCATATAGAAATATTAATATATCGCAGGTAGTTATATTTTCGTGTATTACTGCTGCAATTTCAATATACTTTATAGCAAAAAAGCGAAAAACGACATTTTTTCAATACAACACACAGAAATTAGATATTTATTACAACAATGAAAAAACAGATGCAGCTCAAATTCCGTCTGTAACTTTTGACAACATTGCGGGTCTTGACGAAATTAAAGAAGAGCTTTACCAAATAAAAGATTATATTACCAATCCCGAAAAATACAAACGAATGGGCGCGAACATGCCCGGCGGCATTATATTTTACGGCCCTCCCGGCACCGGAAAAACAATGCTCGCAAAAGCGCTTGCTAACGAATCGGGCGTAACGTTTATTTACGCTTCGGGCTCGGAATTCGTTGAAAAATATGTTGGCATAGGCGCAAGCCGAATAAGAAATCTATTTGAAAAAGCCCGGGGGCAAAAACCGTGCATTATATTTATAGATGAGATTGACTCTATTGGAGCTAGAAGAAACTCAGATAATAACAGCGAGCGCGATCAGACGCTGAATCAACTGCTTATAGAACTGGACGGCTTTCACACGGACAGGGACGTTACGTTTATCGCGGCTACCAACAGAATAGACATTTTGGATGAAGCTCTGCTTCGACCGGGCAGATTTGACAAGCATATTTATATTTCTATTCCTTCCGTAAACGCACGAGAAAAGATATTAAAAGAGCATCTTAAAAACAAACCCGTCGCTAAGGGAATTGATTTAATATCAGTAGCATTAAAGATGCACGGAATGAGCGGAGCTCATATCGCAAGCGTCGTAAATGAGGCGGCTTTGATATGCGTCAAAACCAACTGCCATGAGATATCAACTCGCGAGCTTGACGAAGCTATAATAAAAGTTATAGCGGGACTTAAGAATAAAAGCATGATACTAAGCGATAATGAAAAGCATAGAGTGGCGTACCATGAAGCGGCGCATGCGGTTGTGACATATGAAAAAGGTTACGGAAAAGTTAACAGAATCTCTATACTGCCGCACGGCAAAGCATTGGGGTTTGTATTAAACGCCGCCGATGAAGAACGATATTTAATGACAAAAAGCGATCTGATGAACAAAATATGCATACTGCTGGGCGGAAGGTGCGCCGAAGAGCTAATATATAATGATGTATCCACGGGTGCGGAAAACGACTTGGAAGAAGCCAACCGTCTAGCAGAAGCCATGGTGTGCAATTACGGAATGAGCAATTTTAAAAACAAAACTTTCGAGAGAAAAATCGATTTTTCGTGCGCTGATTTAATAAATGAAGAAGTAGGCTTAATATTAAATACGTGTTATGAAAACTGCAAGAAACTGCTTACTGCGAATATGCCGCTTGTTTACGCTGTAGCTGATGTATTGTATAAAAAAGAGATTATATATGCAAACGAATTTTACGATATAATGGATTCCTGCAAAAAAGCCCAATAGTATTTTCTTTACTGATAATAAAAAATGCAAAACAAAGTTTTGCATTTTTTATTGCTACATTTTTGTAGTTTTCGGCTCGAAAGTGCTGCAGCGGGTTTGTGTTGACGACTCAACTTTTCGATCGCCGTTTGATTTTACTTCAATGCTGTCTGCGCTGCATTTTTTCCCTTCGTTATATGTGCATTCTTCGCACATGCATTTAATATCTGACATTAACATATCTCCTTTTTTTATTTGCTTTTATTATTTTCCATTTAACATTAATTTTATTCTTTTATTGCCTGATTAAATTAGAGTTTGATTTTGCATTTATTATCATAATTATTTTATTTTGAGTATAAATATTTATTGACTTTAATATTATTAAAGCATATATTAATATTATTAAAAACATTATTAATATTTACTTAATTTATTTTAAGAGGTGCTTATATGTCTGATAATAATATTCCTGTATGGCTAAGCGAATTGGACAATGAAGATATTAATTTTATAAAAAACTTCATATTGGCGTCGGGTTCGCTGAAGGATATTTCGGCAATATACGATGTTACTTATCCTACAATAAGATTAAGATTAGACAGGCTTATACAGAAAATAAAAGTTAACGATTCCGAAGCGGCGGAACCGTACATCGCGCTTGTAAAAAAACTTGCAATAGATGAGAAAATTACGTTAGACGCAGCAAAGATTTTGATAAGCGAATATAAGAAGCAAACAGGAGGAGGCAACTAAATGGGTGTTTTAATTGTTGTATTGTCTATTGCGGCAATACTTGGAGTTTTGCAGATAATATTGTCCAAACGGCAGAATAAATACTTGGGACTGATAATTCCTTTTATAAATTTGCTCGTCTCGGTTTTTATGTCAGTATTATTTTCGGATATGTTCGCGGCGTTTTTTATATTTTTTATTTCTTTGCTTCCTTTAATTTTATGGCTTTGCATTTACCAAAATTACAGAAGAAAAACGGATGAGCTGAAACAAAGCGAAATAAACAGAATGAGAATTAATGACTTGTAAAGCTGTTAATTCATTAAATACCACACTTTCTAATTATAGGAGGGTAAATATATGAAAAAAAGAATATTGGGAATAAAAATAAAGAATATTATTATTTTTTTAATAGTAATGATTATCATAATAACAGCGTCTGTAAATATCAATCAAGTTATTTTAAATAAATCGCCCATTCCCCAAAACATTTCCGGTAAATGGTCGGGGCAATCAGCAGTGTCGTCTCAATTCAGCAAATCAAATCAGTCCGCCGCAAACGGGCAGGAAATGGTAAATATTGAAATAACAATTAACGCAGATAAAAACGTTACGGGAAAAATCGGAGACGCCGAGTTTGCAGGCTGCACCATAAAACTAAACAGAACATGGTTTGAAAGACTTATTAACGTTAAAACCGATTATATTATAACGGGAAGTATGAAAAACGGCATAGTATCTGCCGACACTGCCGAAACAAGACAAATAAGCATTCCGTTCAGCATATCAAACAAAGAGCTTAAAGGCAGCGTTTTTGAAATTGAAAAATGGAAATATCCCAATCCCCTGCTTTCAAGATTAATATTGACACGCAATGGTGAATAGATTTCCTTTGAATAATATAAAACACAACAATTATACAAAGCGGCAGATGTCCATTCAGCCGCTTTTTATTTGATGTTACTATCTCGTCATTTAATTTGCTCATAACGTTTTTATATTGTATTATTTGCAAAAAGTCATAAATACTATTAATATGAAAATATTTAAATATTAGAGGTAGCGGCGATGCCAGAAAACAAAACTCCTAACAAACTTATCAGCGAAAAATCCCCTTATCTACTCCAACACGCATATAATCCCGTCAACTGGTATCCGTGGGGCGCAGAAGCATTTGAAAAAGCCAAAACTGAGGACAAACCAATTTTTTTATCGATAGGTTATTCAACATGCCATTGGTGCCATGTAATGGAGCATGAATCTTTTGAAGATGAAGATATAGCGAAAATATTAAACGAGCATTTTATAAGTATAAAAGTAGACAGAGAACAGCGTCCAGATATCGATTCGGTATATATGAGAGTCTGCCAGATGCTTACGGGCGCGGGCGGCTGGCCTCTTAGTATATTTTTAACGCCTGATCAGAAGCCGTTTTACGCGGGAACTTATTTTCCGAAAAACAGCATTCATAATATGCTTGGTCTTACCGATTTGCTTACTTTTATAGCTGAGAAGTGGCGAGACTCAAGAGAAGATCTAGTTGCTTCAGGGAATAAAATTACTGAAATATTAACCGAAGAATTTGAGCATAAAAACGAAATTTTATCTGAAAATTTGGATGAAATTATAATAGATGAAGCTTTCTCTCAATTTGCCGAGAGTTATGATAAAATTAACGGCGGTTTCGGCTCCGCTCCCAAATTTCCATCCCCTCACAATTTAATGTTCTTATTGTATTATTCGCATCTTAAAAACAATAAGCAAGCCTTGCAAATGGTCGAACATACCCTTACTCAAATGTTCAGAGGCGGAATGTTTGACCATATAGGCTATGGTTTCTGCCGTTATTCCACTGATGATAAATGGCTTGTTCCCCATTTTGAAAAAATGCTTTATGATAACGCGCTTTTGCTTTTGTGCTATCTTGATTTATTTCAAATAACACATAACGAGCTGTATAAAACTGTCTCCACAAAAATAATTGATTATATATTAAAACAAATGACAGATGTCCGAGGCGGCTTTTACAGCGCGCAAGATGCGGACAGCGAAGGAATAGAAGGTAAATATTATCTTTTTTCTAAAGATGAGATTATAAAACTCCTAGGCAGTGTTGACGGAGAATATTTCTGCGATTATTTTGATATAACCGAGAAAGGAAATTTTGAGAATTTTAAAAATATACCTAGCCTTCTTAAGAATAAAAGCTATGATAAAACGGAAGAAAGAATAAATGCGCTTGTTACAAAAGTTTATGATTACAGACAAAGCAGGATGAGTCTTCTTACAGATGATAAGATAATTACCTCATGGAACTGCATGATGATTGCAGCTTTTGCAAAAGCATTTAAAATACTGCAAAACGAAAAATATTTGCAGATTGCAAAAAACGCCGCTGAATTTATTGAAACGTATTTAACAGATGAGAATGGGCTGATATACGCAAGCGAAAGAGACGGAAAAACATCCGGATACGGTCACCTTGACGATTACGCTTATTATATTTTAGCTATGATTGAGTTATACGAAGCCACGTATGACGAGGTTTATATTAAAAAATCGCTTGAGATATACAAAATAATGCAGGAGCAGTTTTATGATACGCAAAACGGCGGATATTATTTATCGGGCAAACAGAATGAGAGCCTTATAATGCGCCCGAAAGATATATATGACGGAGCAATTCCTTCCGGAAATTCCGCTGCTGCGTATGTATTATTAAAACTATCACGGCTCACGGGAAATGCGGATATTGAAAATGCGTCTAAAAAGCAGATGGATTTTATGGCGTATAACGCCAAGCAGTACCCTATGGGTTACAGCTTTTTCAACATTGCTCTTATTAAAGATATCTATCCTTCAAAGGAGCTTGCAGTTGTTGTTAAGACGGAGGAGGAAAAAGAAAATATTATAAAATTATTAAACAAAAAGTTTTACCCTAACCTTACTGTGATAATAAAGACACATGACAACCGAGAGCTTGACGAAATTGCTACGTTTACCGCATCATACGGACTGAAAAATGATATAATTACTTTTTATTTATGCGAAAACAAAACCTGTTCCGCGCCGTTTAACGATTTGCATACGCTGAATGATATGCTGAATCAGTAACTTCTTATTTTGTTCCTATAATTTTTTCTCTTCATATAATGATATATATTTCTTGATTTGCGGGAGAAAAATATTGAATTAATATGAAAAATGAAGTTTTGGATATACTTTCAACCGGGCTTTTTAAAAGAATTATTGCCGGAGAGACAATAAAAATTACTGAAATTAACGCAGCCATTGCAATACTTATAAAAGCTGATATTGCGTTTGATATGTTTTTCGCTCCCGGCGGACCAAGAGTTGCCAAGGAGCTTTCGTTGGTAATATATATTACTCCTTCTGTAACAATTAGAATACTTATCCAATTTGAGGCAGGGTCGACTGTGCTGTAGCTACTTTAAATCATTGTTAAGTAAATTAGTCCATGAATTATAAGGATAAGAGTAATCATCTATATAAAGCTCATATTCTTCATAATTAAAATCTTTAACAATTGCCGTAAATGTATAAGTTTTAGTGTTTTCGGTTATTATTTCATTGGTATAAAAGATTGAATTATTCAAATCACTTATATTTTTTATTTTTATAAAATTAATGTCAGAATTATACTGCTCTTTAATTATTGCA
The DNA here is from genome assembly GCA_002423395.1 of Eubacteriaceae bacterium UBA6119. Classification (GTDB taxonomy): domain Bacteria; phylum Bacillota; class Clostridia; order Eubacteriales; family UBA1433; genus UBA1433. The sequence goes on along the minus strand of DIVZ01000005.1, from coordinate 368,887 downwards.
GTATCATCAATTTGTTGTAAATTAAGTATTAAGATGTTACTACCTTTTATATAAAATGTATAAATTGTACAACTATAAAATTTGTTTTTACCCCAAATATAATAAAGTCCAAATTTATAATCCCACCCATCTTCAAGCTGTTTCCATTTTCCATGCTTTGTTTTCTCTAAGATTTTATAAGAATATATATTGCTATTTTTAATTAAAACACATAGAATATATACGAATCAAGTGAATCATATCTAATCAATTCATCAGCCCACAATGTCCAAAGAACAATAATTACTGCTATTAAAATTAAACCTAATTTAAATTTGTTTTCATATAAAATAGATTTCACTTACTTATTCTCCATTTATCCAAATAATGCGAATAGTGATTATTTCCTATTTTATTATCATCTATTAGTTTTAATATAGCTTCGGTATTATTTTCCGCTTCGTAAACTCTACACATATAATATGTAATTATCGTTAAAATTGATGTATTTATTGTAGATGGAATAAGATAATTATATAAATCCTTAACTTGTTCGTAATAATTCGCATAAAAGGAATTAACCAATTTTAATATTGAAAATAAATTGTATAACCCGTAATAACGTATCTTATATTCAAAATCCTCATGTTTTTGAATTAAATCAATATATTCTTCATCCGCTTGTTCGATATCATCTTTCAAATAAAGAAAAATTGTATCTAAAATTTTGTATTCAATGTCGCTCTTTTGTTTAAGAGAATCGTTAAGCGGTTTTATATAACCATAAAGCGGTTTTGCACGTTTGAATTTTTCGTATTGATTGGTTGCAAAATATAAGTGCAATAAATGATCTTTAAGATATCTGAGCACTCCAAACTTTTTTGATGATTCCAAAAGTTTCACTGCGTTATCATAATCTTTATTAAACATTAAATTATCATATTTTTTATATACACTTTTAAAAAAGATATTCATAATATAGCTTTTTGCTGTAAATATTACACAAAATGACAGCAGTAAAAAACAAATCTCTTTCAGCATAATTAACCTCTTAATCTGATTCAAGTATTAATATATATTACAAGCAAAATAAAAAGGCGTACAGTTATACCCACACACCTTAATCACTTTAATATTTTAATAACTCCCTACTTTATCCCCGCCATTTTAAGATATACATTCACAGTCGACAACAAAGCCTTCTCTTCAAAATTAAACTTATTCGAATGAAGCTGATACGTGTAGCCTTTTTCCTCATTGCGTATGCCGGTATAGAAAAACACCCCAGGCACTCTCTGCTGATAATAAGCAAAATCCTCCGCAAGCATACTCGGTTCAACATCTATAGCTTCAGGAATTTTTTTAATAAAGTCTTTATATAAATCATCATCGTTATATACCGCGGGATATAAATCAACGTATTCTATAACCGTATTTGTTTTACACAGCTTGTCTATCTTTTTCGCTTTTGCGCTTATAAGGCTTTTTATCCTTGTTCTTACCGCAATGTCGTACGTCCTCATCGTGCCAGAAAGCGTGGTTTGCTCCGCTATTACGTTTACCCTTTCCCCCCCATTAATTGTGCCTATGTGTATTAATGTGTTTTCTTTTTCTTCTTCAAGTTTTTTCTTTATATCGTCAACTGCTTTTACAAGCAGACTTGCCGCTAAAATTGAATCAATGCCGTCTTTCGGCTTTGCCGCGTGAGAAGACTTTCCGTTTACGCTGATGTAAAATTCCCCCGTCTGCGCCATAAAATAACCGCTTCTTACCGCTATTTTACCTTCCTCAACATTGGGGTTTACGTGCGTTGCGTAAATTCTTTTTACCTTATATTTTTCAAGTATGCCCATTTCAACAATGGCATTCGCTCCCCCCGGCCCTTCTTCGGCGGGCTGGAAGATGAAAAGCGCGTTTTCTTTTAATTTGCTTTTATTTTCATTTATTATTTTTGCCGCTGTTAAAACCGCCGCCATATGACCGTCGTGACCGCAGGCGTGCATGAACCCTTCATTAACACTTTTATAATCAAGCTCATTTAATTCGCTGACGCTTAATCCGTCAATATCGGCTCTGAACGCAACTGTTTTTTTGGCTTTAATATCTATATAAGCTATTACGGCTGTTTCTAAAATTATTTCGTATTCTATTTTGTACTCATCAAGTTTTTTGCATATATAATCCCGGGTTTTAAATTCTTTAAACCCTTCTTCCGGTATTGTATGCAAATGTCGTCTTGTTTTTATAATTTCGTCTATCATTTGTAACCCTCGCTGCATAAAATATAATTATAATAGCATATTTTCGACGCAAATAAAATTATTTTGAAAAAAGTCTTTACTTTTTCATATCGGCTGTTATAATTTAAAATTAATATAATATTTTGTAACACGATAGAGGAGCAAAACTTATAAGTAGCGTATCAGATGTTTCAGAAACAGACGAAGATATGCGAAAGGATGATTTTGCCGAAGCTTTATATATTTTCTGAAGTATATATTGCTGGGATTATGAATAACATTCATAATACTGTCATCAAATAACTTGATGGAGTGCTATCTGGATAACTTTTATTTGTTATTTCAGCCGGCACAGCCGGCTTAAGTTATTTTTAGGAGGTTATTATGAGAAAGTACAATGTTGCCGTTGCGGGCGCGTCAGGAATGGTAGGAAGAAAAATGCTTCAAGTTTTAGAAGAACGCAATTTTCCTATCGAAAATTTCTACCCTATGGCGTCAAGCCGTTCCGCAGGCAAAACCATTACGTTTAAAGGCCGTGAATATGTGATTGAGGAATTGTGCGATACGTCTTTTAAAAAGCATATCGATATAGCGCTGTTTTCCGCAGGCGGAGAAACGAGCTTAAAATTCAGCCCTATCGCTGCTAAAGACGGAGTTATTGTAATTGACAACTCAAGCGCTTTTAGAATGTATGATGACGTGCCGCTTGTTGTGCCTGAGGTAAACAGCTGCGACTTGGCCTGGCACAAAAATATTATAGCAAACCCCAACTGCTCAACAATACAGGCAGTTGTGGCATTAAAGCCAATTCATGACGCATATAAAATTAAAAGAATAATTTACTCTACATATCAGGCAGTTTCAGGCTCGGGTATAAAAGGATATGACGACCTGCAAAACGGCATACAAGGCGGAGCGAATAAATTTTACCCGCATCCTATTGCTTTTAACTGCCTTGCTCATATAGACAGCTTTTTAGATAACGGCTATACAAAAGAAGAAATGAAAATGATAAATGAAACGCAGAAAATACTCGGAGATTATGATATAGCCATAACGGCAACAACTGTAAGAGTGCCGGTATATTACGGACACAGCGAAAGCATTAACATTGAAACTGAAAAACCGTTTGATATAGATGAAGTAAGGCAGCTGCTTGCACGCAGCGAAGGAATTGTCGTACTTGACAAACCACAAGAAAACATTTACCCCACTGCTTTGCACGCGGAAAATAAAGACGAAGTTTTTGTAGGCAGAATACGAAGAGACTTCAGCTGTGAAAACGGCCTTAATTTGTGGGTTGTCGCAGACAACATCCGCAAAGGAGCCGCGACAAACGCGGTGCAAATAGCGGAAAGATTAATTAAAGATAAATATATTTAATATTTATATATATTTATAAATTTTATTGGGCCTAAATATAAGGAGGAATTAATATGAGTATATTTACAGGTTCAGCAGTAGCGCTTGTTACACCATTTAATAATGAAGGAATCAATTTTGAAAAACTTGAAGAATTGATTGATTTTCAAATAAAAGGTAAAACAGATGGTATTGTACTTGCAGGCACAACCGGAGAAGCTCCGACAATTGAAGAAAACGAATTGTTTGAATTGTTTGAAAGGGGCATAAAATATATTAATAAACGTGTTCCTGCAATATGCGGAGTCGGCGCAAACAACACAGCAGCGGTAGTAAGACGCGCCAAAAAAGCATATGAATTCGGTGCTGACGGACTGCTGATTGTAAATCCATATTACAACAAATCCAACGACGAAGGCTTAATCGCGCATTACCAGGCAATTTCTGACGCAACACCGCTTCCTATAATAATTTACAATGTTCCGTCAAGGACAGGAAAAAACATCACACCCGCTTTGCTTAACAAGCTTGCCGACATTGAAAATGTTAAAGCAGTAAAAGAAGCAAGCGCTGATATAAGCCAGATTTGCGATGTTATTGATATGTGCGGAGACAGACTTGACGTGTATTCAGGCAATGACGACCAAATACTTGCTATAACCGCTTTGGGCGGCAAAGGAGTAATTTCCACAACCGCCAATATGGAACCGGAACTTAATCACGACATATATGAAGAATTTGAAAAAGGCAATATAGCTAAAGCGAGAGAGCTTCAATTCAGACTTAACAAGCTTCATCATCCCGTATTTGCAGCCGCTAACCCCATACCGTTAAAAACGGCTATGAACATGGTTGGCTTTGAAGTAGGGCCGTTAAGACTTCCGCTTATAGAGCTGTCAGGCAAAGCTAGAGAAAATCTTGCCGCCGCGCTTGTAGAATTCGGATACACGTTGACGGAAAAAGCAAAAGCGTAAAAAAAGTTATACTATTTAAATAGAATTGACCATAAATTAATCTGCAGAAATTATTTCAGCATATAAGAGGTTTATTATGATAAAATTGTTTATGATAGGCGCAGACGGGGCAATGGGACGCACTATTTCTGAATTTGTAAAAACTCAGGATGACATTATTATAAGCGCAGGATATTCCCCGCTTAAAGCATACAGCTGCGAATATCCCGTTTACAATAATTTTGATGATGTTGACGCCGATATATTTGATGTCGCCGTAGACTTTACGCACTTCAGCTTATTTGACTCAATAGCCGGTTTCGCACAAAGATGCAAAAAGCCGATTATAATAGCGACAACCGGACTATCTGAAGAAAATGTGGCTGCGTTAAAAAAATTAAGCAAAGATTTCAGCGTATTTCATACTAAAAATATGTCTTACGGAGTCAACCTAATGCTTGAATTAATTGCAAAAGCGGCAGGCAAAGCAGACGGATATGATATTGAAATTATAGAAAAACATCACAATAAAAAAGTTGACGCTCCCAGCGGAACAGCTTTAATGATAGCAAATACAATTAAAAGCAACATTAATCGTCCCGTTGAATTCTTATTCGGCAGATACGGCAAAGACACAAAGCGAAAAGAACAGGAAATAACTATCCACGCAGTACGCGGAGGCACGATACCCGGAGACCACACGGTAATATTCGCGGGTCCGGACGAAGTTATAGAAATTTCTCATTCAGCTCTCTCAAAAAAAGTATTCGCGGCAGGCGCTATTAAAGCCGCAAGGTTTATTGCTGATAAAAAAAGCGGCTTTTACGATATGAACAGCATAATCAATTCATAATACAGGAGATAAATATGAGCGAAGATATAAAATCAAGATACGATTTTACCGATCCGTATCAAATTGCCCAGTATATAAAAGACGTAAAAAAGACAACGCCTGTAAAACTTTATGTTGCGGGTGAAATTACACAAGACGACCTTGAAGGATTTGAATATTACGGAATAAGCAGCTCATGCGTTATTTTTACACAGATAGACGCAGCAAATATGTTTATTCAAAACTATAAAAGCAAAATAAAGTCATACCGATTGGAATATGACAGAAGAAATTCGGCTATACCGCTTTTAGATACAACGGCAATTCAAGCGCGAATTGAGCCCGGCTCGTTTATAAGAGAAGGCGCGATGATAGATAAGGGCTGCGTTGTAATGATGGGAGCAGTTGTAAACATAGGGGCAGTAATCGGGCAGGAGACAATGCTTGATATGGGATGCGTCATAGGCGCAAGAGTTCAGGTAGGCAAAAAATGTCACATAGGCGCAGGCGCGGTTTTGGCAGGAGTGCTTGAGCCTCCAAGCAAAACTCCCGTGATTATTGAAGACGACGTCCTGATAGGAGCGAACGCGGTAGTAATCGAAGGCGTTCATATCGGCGCGGGAGCGGTAGTCGCGGCAGGCGCTATTGTTACACAAGATGTAGGCGCTAATGAAGTGGTAGCCGGCAACCCCGCAAGAGTAGTGAAGATGAAAGACGACAAGACAATATCAAAAACCGAACTGCTCGATGATTTAAGAAAAGGATTCTAAAAATAGATTTCATTAATAACCCTTCTATATCAAAGGCGCATATTTATATGCGCCTTTGATACTTTTTATATATAACTTTAAGATTCAAACATCTGAGAATATACTTTTTTACACTTATCAAAGTCTTTATCTTTAATAGCCTGTACTAGTTGCGAATGCGTCTCTACGGGGATATTCCATATTTTTTTATTGTCATCGGGATATTTTTGCATAGCTTGTTGATACATTTTTTTATTGTATAATTTATTGGCTTCGCTTGTTACTTCAAGCATAAGCTCATACAGCGAATTTTTGCTCATTTTCGCTATCTGCATATGAAAATTTTTATCCATTTCCAAGAAATCATCCACATTTTCTATTTTAGCAAGAACTTCAAGAATTTCTTCAAGCTGCTTGATTTCTTGTTTAGCGCCTCTCTCGATGGCCAGTCTGCAGCAGTCAAGTTCCATGTTTTTTCTAAATTCACGAAGCTCTGCAACAGCTGAGTCATTCATAATAATGTCGTCGGACACTACATTAAATATATTGGACAAAGAAAATTTTTTTACAAAAGACCCTTCTCCTCCGCGAGTTTCAATGTAGCCGAGCACCTGAAGTTTTACAAGCGCGGCTCTTATTGATATTCTGCTTACGCCCATCATTTCAGCAAGCTCATTTTCGGAAGGTATCTTGTCCCCTTCCTGCCAACAGCCGTCTATTATATTTTTTTTAATTTCTTTGCAAATCTGATCGGTGAGGTTTATTTTTTCGAGTTTACGCATATTATGCCCTTGCTTTTTTAAACTATTTTTATAATGTATATTATCTTAACATTTAAATTTTTAAAATTCAAATATTTTAACCCCATTATTAAATCGTATATTACTTCAGCTTAGTTATCGCAATGATTACAAGCATTAGCCCGCCTATCCACGAAAAATCTTTTTTTGATTTTTGAGTTAATTTTTCTCCCAAAAAATGTCCTGCTCCCACAGCGACAGTGTTTAGGACAAGTGACAAGACGATTATTTGCAAATAGTGAATATTCGCAAGAGCGAACCCGAACCCCGCGGCGAAATTATCAAAGGATAATGCAAGCGCCAGATATATAGCTTCTTTTGCAGAAAGAATTTTTGAGTTGTCGATATCGGCTTTTGAACTGTCGGCATAAACTGTAAGAACAAAATTTAAATCGAATAATTTAAGTTTTAAGTTTCTTTTTTGATTTTTATTTATGTAGCCTTTTAACAGGCTTTCACAGCTTTTCGATATTCCCAATATTAAAAAAATTATAAAACATATAATCTTTGATATATTTTGCGGTATTATCTGGCTTGCCGCGTTGCCTATGCTTAATGATAAAGCCAGTACGGCTGTGCATATTATACTGATAACCGCTATCGATAAAAACGGGATTTTTGTTTTAGCGGCGCCGTACGCAAAACTTGTAATAAAAGCGTCGATGCATATTGCGGTTATCAATAGTATTTGTAACATTACTGAAATCACCTCAAAGACATATTATGAAAAGCATGATGTTATGTGTTAAAAATAAAATGATATTTTGAAACGATGTTAAAAATTGTAGCAATAAATGAATATTAAATTTTATTAATTGGAATAATGAAATAGGAGGTGATATATATGGTTCAACTTACTCAAAAAGAAAGATCTTTGCTTACCGAGCTTAAAGGTCAGGAAGAACTTTGCGTTCAAAAATATCAAGGTTATTCAAGCCAGGCAAGGGATCCAAAACTGCAGCAGCTGTTCAGCTCGCTTTCGCAAAAAGAAAGAAAACATTATGACAGCATTACGTCTATATTAAGCGGTCAGATTCCGAATGTTCAAGCAAGTTCGCAAAGCAGCCAGCAGTCGTCAGGACAAGGTAGTTCTCAGTCTATGACTTCGTCTCAGTCCGGCTCTCAATCAGGACAGTCAGGCTCACAGTCTTCATCGCAATCGGCAGTGCGTATGACATCTTCTCAAGCAGGAGCAAGCTCGCAATCCGGACAGACAAGCCAAAGCTGGCAAATGGGCTCAAGTCAAACAAGTTCTTCTTCAGGGTCAACAGGGTCAACATCAATTTCCGGTGATAAAGCTTTGTGTATGGACATGCTTTCAATGGAAAAACATGTTTCTTCAACTTATGACACCGTAATTTTTGAATGTGCAGACACTAATATACGTCAGGTATTAAACCATATTCAAAAAGAAGAGCAGGAACACGGTGAACAGTTATTTAATTACATGCAAGCAAACGGCATGTATACTGTTTCTTAATCACAGCCAAAGAATGAGCCCGCTCGCGGGCTTATTTTTGTTAACGTAAGATTGTTTATAAAAATATTTAATTTTTTGATATAATAAAATAAAAAAGCGAGGGAACTTTATGGAATATAAAAAAATTAATGATACAATAGCCGTAAGAATTTATAAGGGCGAAGATGTTATTGAGCAAATAAAAAGTCTCGCCGCTCAGCAGAACATCAAAGCCGGAACAATAACAGGGCTCGGAGCTGGAAGCTCTATTGAAGTGGGAGTATATGATCCCGCAGAAAAAAAATATAAAACCAAAGTTTTTGAAGGAATATTGGAAATTACTTCACTTATCGGCAACTTGTCGATAAAAGACAATGAACCGTATCTTCATATGCACATAAACTTCAGCGATGATGAATATAAAATTTACGGCGGACATTTGATAAAATGCGAAATAGCATTGACCGCGGAGATATTTATTAACTTATTGGACGGCGAAATAAACAGAAAGTTTGATGAAGCGCTCGGCGGATATATGCTTGATCTTAAATAAAAATTAAGAGACATCTTGACCAGATTTTAGAATTATTTAAAGAATAAACAAACTGCACCCCATTATATTCAACAAGGTGCAGTTTGCTTATTTATTCTTAATTACCTCATATAAAACATTCGTCAAGATAGGAACAATTATTCTTATTTTTTATTTTTTTATAAATAATTCCTCCGGATATTGTAAGAACCGCTACTGCAACGCTAATGCATATAATTGTTTTTCCCATTTTTACTCCTATATATTTTATTTTATCTCAAAGTCTACTCTTAAATGATTCTTAATGTTTTAATTAATATACAACGTTTTCATAATATTATCAATATAAAATTAAAAAATATTCAAATCAATAATTAATAATATAATTCTGCATTAATTGTGAATAATATTAGTAATGAATTTATTAAAACATTTTTCGGAGGTAATATAAAATTGGGACAAGTAACGTTTAAAACGGATAATATGCAGCCTTGCATAGATGCATGCGTAAAATGCGCGCAGGCATGTTGGGAAAGCTTTAGCTTATGTTTGGAAGAGCCTGACGTGGAGGGCAGAAAAAATTGCATAAGCCTTCTTGTGCAGTGCGCGGGCACTTGCCAGTGCTCTGCCGCAATTATGTCTATGAGCGGAAGCATTTCAAAAGTGTTTTCTCAGATGTGCGCTCAAATCTGTCTTGCATGCGCAGAAGAGTGCTCAAAATATGAAGATGATTATACTCAGATATGCGCAGATATATGCACCAGATGCGCCGAAGAGTGCAGTATTATGATAGCCGATGGAAAATGATACAAAGTGGCTGAGCTTAATAGGCGTCTTAAATAAGGCGCTTTTTTTATTTATAATAATTTTATTCTTTATTTTTAATATAGTAGCTTACTTTGGAGTTACTCATTCTTCTAGGCTGTGTATCAAATTGTTTTAAAGATTTAATCATTGAAGATAGTTTTGTATATCCATAATTTCGAGTATCAAAATCCGGGTATCTTCTATTAAGCTTATTTCCTACTTCACTTAGATTCACCCAACCGTCTTCGTCAGAACTATCGTTTACAATAATTTTAATATTATGAAGCAACTCTTTCTTGCTTGATATGCCATCTTTCAGCGGCTCTTGCTTTCCGCTTTGACCGACCTCGTTTTCGTTTTGAACTTTTTCTTCTTCCATCGCTAATATTTCAAGATATTTAAATTTATCACATGCGGTTATAAATGGTTTGGGAGTCTTTTTCTCTCCCATGCCTACTACAAGCATTCCCGATTCCCTAAGGCGCGCCGCAAGTCTTGTAAAATCACTATCGCTTGATACAATACAAAAACCTTCTACATTTTTAGAATAAAGAATATCCATAGCGTCTATTATAAGCGCGGAGTCAGTGGCGTTCTTCCCTGTTGTATAACTATATTGCTGTATAGGTGTAATAGAATAATTTAATAATACCGCTTTCCATGATGATAATATTGGTTTTGTCCAATCTCCATAAATTCTTTTGTAAGTTATTGTGCCGAGATTCGATATTTCATCTAAAATATATTTTATATATTTATCCGACACATTATCAGCATCAATTAGAACTGCTATTTTTTTATCGTTTTCCATTTGTTTCCTCAATCAGTTTCTTAAATTATAAATTTAATGTTTGTATAATCATTTTTTATATGTTCCTAATTATCGGAGCTCCAGCCATACCTACCTTTCATTTCTACAAAACGCACCATATTTAAAACCTCAATTTTAACAGTGCCTTTATCGTCTTTTGTAATAAGCAGCAGTTCCTGCGTATCTTTAGGCCCTATCGGGATTATCATTCTGCCGTTATAATTAAGCTGTTTTATTAATTCATCCGGTATTTCCTGCGCTGCCGCTGTTCCTATTATTCTGTCATAAGGGCTGTGCTCTTCCCAGCCTAAACTTCCGTCCCCTATTTTATAAAAAATATTTGCAAACCCCATATCACCAAGTTTATTTTTTGCGCTTTGCGAAAGCTCTTTTATTAATTCTACCGTGTAAACGCTTTTTGCAAATTTAGCAAGCAATGCCGTCTGATAACCCGAACCCGTGCCTATTTCAAGCACTTTACTGTTTTTTTCTATTTGCAGACTGTCGGTCATTTGCAAAACAAGCGAAGGCTGGGATATTGTCTGGCTGTAGCCTATAGGAAGCGGAGTGTCAATATGAGCGTAATATTTATTTTCATTATCAATGAAATAAGCTCTATCAAGGCTTTTATAATATTCCGCCAAATCTTTGTTCAACATAATAAGCCCCCAATTTTTATTTTATTATCTGCATAATATTATTTTATATTATATACAGAACTTATCTAATCGCATATTTTTTATATCTTTTATATAGAACAAGTCCCATAATATCGGCAAGAACCCAGCCTATTACAATTGACGCCCATATTATTGTCGTACCCATAATCGGCGCAAGAACGTAAGCAAGCGTAACCCTTGTTCCAAGTGATATTATTGTAAGCGCTATTGATATCTTTACATTCCCAAGTCCTCTGAATAATCCGTAAAACATAAATAAAAATCCTATAAGAATATAGAACGAGCCTTCAATACGCAGATATGACACGCCTGTAGCAATTACCTGCATTTCATTGGAAGAAATAAAAAGCCCGATAAAATTTTTTGAAAATATCCATACAACAATTGAAATTATAATTGTAAATGCCGCAATAATTGCCGCCGTTACTTTTGTTCCGCTTATAATTCTCAAATCTTTTCCTGCCCCTTTATTTTGAGCAACGTATGTTGAAAACGCGTTTCCCAGTTCCTGCATAGGCATATAAGCAAGTGTGTCAATTTTCACTCCTATCGCAAAAGCCGCCATAACCTGCGCGCCGAACGAATTTACTAGCCCTTGTATCATAAGAATACCAAAATTCATAATAGACTGCTGAACGGATGTGAGAACAGAATAATTGAAAGTCTGATAAAAAATTTGTTTATTAACTTTAATTTCTTTAAATTTAAAATTCAGAAATTCTATTTTGCGAATGCAGTATATTAGACACAGCACCGAAGAAAACACGATTGATATATCAGTTGCCCAAGCCGCGCCTTTTACGCCCCATTTGAAATATATTATAAATATTAAATCAAGAATTATATTTAAGATTATTGAGAGTATCAAAAAATAAAACGGCACTTTGGAATTGCCGAGAGAGCGCAGCAAGCCTGCCGCCCAGTTATATAAAAAGGAGAAAAAAATCGAATAAAAAATAATCTTAAAGTACTGCCTGTTTTGCTCAACTACTTCCGCTGGAACATTCATTAACTTGATTATTTCATCAATAAAAACCAATGAAAGCAATGTGATTATTATTGAACATATGCTTATAAAAACAAATGATGTTGATATGCTAGATTTTAAATCTTCATATTTTCGCGCTCCGAAAAAATTAGAAAACACAATTCCCGCACCCATACAAAGGCCGGTAACAATAGACGTTATAAACACCATAAAAGTAAAAGAGCTTCCCACTGCCGCAAGAGCGTTTGCTCCTACGAATCTGCCGACAATAACGGAATCCGCAATATTATAAAACAGCTGAAAAAAATTTCCCAGTATCATTGGTATTGAGAAAGAGACTATTACTTTTAACGGCGAGCCTTGAGTTAAATCTTTTATCATTTATTTCCCGCTAACATTTATAATATAGTAATTACATTTCAAATAATTATAGTTGACTTATTTTTGTATTTTGCTTTATGTTTTTTTTTATTATATTATAAAACACGGCAAAGCAATATAAACAATTAAATTATTTTTACTTTCTGACGCTTTTTCTAAAACCCGAAACGCTGTCTGCAACTAAACCTATCATTATAAAAGCTATTAAAACTTTAATGCCTATCCCGAACAGCCCCGTTATTCTGATTATAGATATATCTAACACTGATGATAACTTTTCAAATATGGAAGCGTTAAATATGTTCTGATTGGCAAATATCATAATCCAGACAATCGCCGAAAACATATTGTTTAAAAAATTTACAAAAGCAAGTTTTATGTTCCAGTATCCCGATATTATTTTTAATGTTGAGGTAATCACCGCAAATAATAACGACAGTATGATTAGCGGCATTATGCGCGAAAGCACATCTAAATTAAATAAAGGAATATTCATAACAATACCGTTGTCGGTATAGTACCATCCTATAAGCTGCGGCGAGAAGTATAATATCATAAAAAATATAATACTGAAAATAATTGACACAATGCCTTCGCCTTTAGAAATTGGTTTTGCAATAATATGAGATGTTTTAAGATCGTCTACAGCCCACTGTTTTTTCTTAAACGGCGATGCTACGTTATTGCGTTCAAATACAGCAAATATTATTGTAATAGCCGCAAATGCCGTAAAAGCGGCATTAACAAGGTTTGCCAAACTTCCCGCAAATAAATCTACAAAATTTATACTACCGCTGTCAAAAACGCTTTCAAGAATAAATATCACCGCGCCAATAACCGCAACAATGGGAAGCACTATTCGCAGAAGTTTTAAATAGCCGTCGTATAATTTCGGGCCTATTAAATATCTTTTTGCATCTCTGTATTCATCGGCAAGAATTTCGGGATCACCAAGCTGCGATAATACTTTTTTTATGTCATTTTCCGTGTAATCATCAGGCAGCATATTTAAAATGTCCGCGTTTAGGTCTTTTTTTACTTCTTCTCTTTCAGCGACAGGCAGATTTTTTATCACTTGATTTATGTAAATTTCAATCAGATTCATTGTTATCCTCCATTATTAAATTGTTTGTACTGTTTATTATTTCAAAATATTCTTTGCATAGTTTTTTATAAATTTCTTCACCGTAAGCGCTTATTTTATAATATTTTCTGGGCTTGGCGCTATCTGTATTCCAGCTGCTTTGTAGTATATTTTGTTTTTCAAGACGTCTTAACAGCGGATACAGCGTATTTGCTTCTATAGAAGCGCCATTTTTTTCAAAAAATTCAACTAATGAATATCCGTATTTCGGGGTTTTAAGCTGGCTTAAAACATTTATTATAAGCGTTCCGCGCTTAAGCTCCGAGATTAGATTGCTCATTAATTCATCCATAGCACAGCCTCCTCTTTTGATATATTCAATTATACTGTATGCGACACACTATTGTCAATATAATATTATTTTTAAAAAATAATAAAAATACCCTGCTGATAGTTATTTATCAGCAGGGTATTTAACTTAGATTGTTTTAAGACGGATTTTCCATTATACCGGCGAATATTACACTGCCTGAGTTTAAATCCACAATGCCGTATATAAACGGTTTATCAAATTTTAATTGCATATCCGACGAAGGCATTGCGGTAAGGCTTACCTCAACGCTTGTCGCGGCGGCGGCTTCCGTGCCGTTTTCGTCAATTTTGATATATGTTTTATGAAGAACTTCACTTATATACAAATTTTTTATATGGTCTTTGTTCATAAGAGATAAGTCCGCGCTGTTTGCATCAAACGCTTTATTTATACCTAATTTCTCAAGTTCATTTTTTATACTGTCCTGATATTTTGTTTCAAATTTAGGCATATATAGATCTGCGGATTTTGTTTGTTTTGCCGATATCATACTGAAAATATTTGAGAATAATTTATCTCCCTGCGAAGTAATCCATTGTCTCGGCGTTGCGTTATTATCGGGCATTATTGCAAAATACGCGAATTTATCATTTTCATAATTAAGCACAACGCCTTTTGCGTTGTTGCCCGAAATGTAATCCACTCCGCCCGTTTTATTTAGAAAATCAACTTCCACGCCTCCCGCTGAGGTGTGAAATGTCATTTGACGGGTATTATTTTTATTGAACTTACTTTGCCATTCAGATTTAAAATAAATTGTATTGATGAGATACATTACGGTGCTTTCGTCAATTTTATCTACGATTTTGTCTATTTTACCGTTAGTTGAGTCGCTTACCCATTTATTTATAACATCTCCTGCTTTGCTGTCTTTAAAATCAAGCTTATTAAGAGCGGCGCCGTAATAGTCGGCGTCAGTTTGCAGAAAAGCGTTATCGGGTGTGAATTCTTTATCATACCATATAGAATTCGCGACTGATAAAGATGTTTTATCGGTCGATGTTTTTAATTCCGATATTAAATTGCTGCTCTGCAAATTGAGCATATCAAGTGTAATGCCATTGCTTGTAAGGGCATTTAGCATTTCTGTTTTGGTTTCATTATCCGCTCCGTTTACTGTCATGGCAAGAGCTAAATAAACAGATGCAGGCGATATTAATACATTGCCTTTATTTTCGGCTGACGCGATAAAAAGGTTTGAAGAGAAATTGTTATAAGAATTGATATAAGATTTATCCGGAATAGTATTGTTTATCTTTTTTGGCGTCAACCCTTTTGTTAAATCTTTCGCTGACACATTATTAAATAAGCTTACGCATAAAATTACAACAACACAAACAAGTAAAGTAAATAAAATAATAAGCGGCTTTTTTTTCATAAATAAATCTCCTTTATTATGAACTTTATTATAAAGACTGTTTAAAATCAATAAATATTACACTAATTTCAAATATTTTATTTGACAAAATAATTTTTTTATAATATTATGATTAAAATTTTATAAAACCAATGAAAAAGAGAAGTAGCATACAGACTTTGTCATACAGAGAACCGCGTAAGCTGAGATTGCGGAGGCAGACAGTATGTGAATGGACTTATAAGGGTGATGCAGAAATTCTATGAAGAGTAGGCAAGACGGGAGCTTTGTCCGTTATCAGAAAAGCGCGTATGTTAGTACGCGATAAAGTGACGTTTTAATACGTAAATTAGGTGGTACCGCAGAGATAATTAGTCTTTGTCCTTTTAGGACAAAGACTTTTTTTATATAAAAAATTAAAAAAGGAGAAAAAACCATGAACAAAATACCTTACAAAATTTATCTTTCCGAAGATGAGGTTCCAAGACAATGGATTAATTTAAAACCCTTTATGAAAAACCTTCCGACTCCGTTTATACACCCGGGAACTTTAAAGCCGTGCGCAAAAGAAGATTTAACGGCGGTATTCTGCGATGAGCTTGTGGATCAGGAGCTTAATACAACTGATAAGTACATTGATATACCGCAGGGCATACAGGACTACTACAACACCTACCGCCCGTCTATGCTAATACGTGCATATAATCTTGAAAAACAACTTGATACGCCAGCGGAGATATATTACAAATTTGAAGGCACCAACACATCAGGCTCTCATAAGCTGAATTCCGCGGCGGCGCAGGTTTATTACGCGAAGAAACAAGGACTTACTTCTCTGACAACCGAAACGGGAGCAGGTCAATGGGGCACCGCGTTATCAATGGCGTGCGCATATTACGGCATTGACTTAACTGTTTATATGGTAAAAATATCCTCGGAGCAGAAACCGTACAGAAAAGCGGTTATGGAAACATATGACGCAAGACTTATTCCCTCACCTTCCAATACGACGGAATCTGGTAAAAACATATTAAAACAAGACCCTACAACGGGAGGCTCGCTTGGCTGCGCAATTTCGGAAGCTATGGAAACAGCGGTAAAAACGGATAATTGCAGATATGTTTTGGGAAGCGTGCTTGACCATGTATTGCTTCACCAATCGGTAATAGGCTTGGAGACTAAAACCGCATGCGATAAATATGGCATTGAACCCGAAATAATTATCGGCTGCGTGGGCGGAGGATCAAATTTCGGCGGACTTATTGCGCCTTATATGGCTGAAAGGCTTGAAGGCAAAAATAATATAAAATTTATAGCGGTAGAGCCCGCTTCATGCCCCACGCTTACAAGAGGCGTATTCGCGTTTGATTTCGGTGATACCGCGAAAACGACGCCTTTTATGAAAATGTACACTTTGGGCGCAGAATTTATACCCTCGTCCAACCACGCGGGAGGACTGCGCTATCACGGCATGAGCCCTATAGTTTCCCAGCTTTATCATGACGGCTATATTGAAGCGAGAGATGAAGAACAAACAAAAGTGTTTAACGCGGCTACTCTTTTCGCTAAAAGCGAAGGAATACTGCCCGCCCCCGAATCCTCGCACGCAATAAAAGCGGCAATTGACGAAGCGTTAAAATGCAAAGAAAGCGGCGAGAAAAAGACTATTTTATTCGGGCTGAGCGGCACGGGATACTTCGACCTTTCCGCATACATCAGCTATAACAGCGGAAAAATGACAGATTATATTCCTACTGATGAAGATTTGGCAAAATCAATAGAAAAGCTTCCAAAAGTCCCCCTCTGAAAGCTAAATTCTCCTCTTATATCTTTTTTATAATCCGCCTTTTAGAATATATTATTAAGGGCGGATTATATTATTTTAAACAGTTATTGTATTTATCTATAACTTAGCCGCTGGCGTCAATCAGACTTTTTTATCAATATTTATTAAACAATTTCCCCCAATCGTTATACGGATATTCATTATCGTTTATATACACGACATAATTGTTTTTATCCAAATTTTCAATAAATCCCGTATAAATGCACAATAATAAAATTTTGTATTCTGTGAATCACTTATTCTTTTTAATTTTTTATCATCTTCAGTAAAAATATTTTTTCCGAATTCTTTACTATCTGCTATTTTCCATACAATAATTATATTTTGATTGTTATTTTTCATTTCAAAATTATGTATAATTACAAAGTCAGAATTATTGTTTCTAATAGTATAAGATTTCTTTTTATAATCATATTTCTTACTTAACAATTCCCATTTTCCATCATTAGTTTTTAATAAAATGTACAATTCACCCGTATTATTACTGACGCCTAAACATACAGCATATTCATTGTTCTCAGCAATTAGTTTCTTATATTGATCATCTGAATTTATATTTTGACCAATGAATTCGTCAAGTGAATTATATTCAATATAATTATGTTTAATAAACACATTAGACCACAATAACCATTGTGTAATTACTAAAAAAATAACAAATGCTAGTATAAATATAAATGTTTTTTTAAAAACATGCTTCATTATTTTCTCTCCATTTATCAAAATATATTAGCTCTGAAGGATTTACTATGCAGATTATTTAAAAGAAAAGCTTTCAAAAGTTCCCCTCTGAAAGCTAAATTCTTCTCATATTTCTTTTCATAATTCTCCTGATAAAAACACTTCTTTGGCGGATTTTTATTTTCTTATAAATCTTTTATTTATAAAAATCGCTATAAGCGCAATGGCGATAACCGCTAAAACCGCGATTGTAATTGTCGCGTATTTATCTGTTCCGGCAACAATACTTTCCCACGAATTTCCCGCCGCTGCTCCCAAATAAACCAATATTGTATTCCACACTAATGAGCCTATTGTAGTATATAGCATAAATAAACCGAATTTCATTTTAGCCATGCCCGCGGGAACTGATATCAGGCTTCTTACAACGGGTACGCATCTGCAGAAAAGCACTGTTAGTTTGCCTTTTCTGTTAAACCAACCGCATGCTCTGTGAAAATCTGCCTTTCTAAACCTTAAAATCCGTCCTAACCTGCCGTCTAAAAGACCGCCTATGTGTTCTTCGGATAAGAGCCTGCCTACTCCGTACAGTATTACCGCTCCCGTTAAAGAACCTATCGTTGCAGCCGCTATTACTCCCCATATCGAAAAATTAGTGTATAATGTCATAAACCCGCCGAAGGTTAGAATAACTTCTGAAGGTATGGGCGGAAAAAGATTTTCTATTGCTATAAGCAAGGCTATCCCCGCATAGCCGAAATGATTCATTACATCAATTATCCAGTCCTGCATTGTATCCCCTTTTTAGTTCATAAATTCAACGGTTGCGTATGAAGCGCCGTTTTCTGCGCATAAATCAATTATTATTGCGTTTTCTTTTATATATTTGAACGGATAAATTGTATCCTTATATTTAGCGGGAGTTTTATATTCTACTCTAACCTGCTTGAAGCTAAAATCCAGAGGCAGATATTCCTGGGCGATGGATATATACTTTGTATTATTAACATGGTTATTAAAATCCAAATGATATTTAAGTACACTTGTCGGCTGTGCTGTTACTGCTTTTATATTTGGAATATTAATTCTTCTGTCAAGATATTCCATCGGATACTTATCATAAATTTTTACATTCGATATAAATTCATTAGGCATTAAAATGGCTTTGCCTGAAGCTACGTCAACAAATGCCCCAATTGAGAATGAAGTTATACATGCTTTATTATCTTTATCGTAAATAACTGTGTTACGGTTTACGAATGCCCTTTTGCATTCATAAATCCAAGTTTTAATTGTTATATTTTCTGTATATGCCGGCATTCTTAAAATATCTATTTGTCTTGATGCATAATAAATTTCAACTTTTCGGCTTAACAAATAATCTTTTAAATTTTTCTTTGAATCTATATCAAATATACTGCAATCCTGCATAAAATCAACTGCCGAACCCAATGTTAATGCGCTGTCTACTCCAACGTTGCTGCGCCCAAGTTCTCTTTTTATTTCAAACATTTTCACCTCTTAGTTTTTAATTATTTAATTTTAACAAAGTTATCTTTTAATGTCCACAAGAAATTACAAATAATAATAATCGTAAGGAAATTGTAAGAATTCATAAAAGCAATAAATATAAAACAGCATAAAAACGCGGGGAGATTCGCATTATTATGCTGTTTTATATATTAAAAAACTGTTAGTTAGAGACTGTCATGTAAATCATTTTTAAAAGCTTTTACTATGTCATTCTGCCAGTCTGATACGGGTTTAAGTCTTCCGAAAAAGAAACGCAGGATTTTCGGCTCTTCCGTAAATTCGAGTCCGCCCACTAAATCCCTGTGCTCATGAAGCCATATGATGCGGTCAATAGCGAACTTAATCTGCGAGAGCGTAAACACTCGCCTGGGAACTGCAAGCCGTACAAGCTCGACCTGAGCGAAAGTTTCGCTTCCGTCATTTTTTCTTGCTTCGCTTATTGTGCCTCTCTCCATTCCGCGCACACCGCTTGCAATGTATAGAGCCGACACAAGCGAGCCTGCAGGGTATTTATCCTGCGGTACATGCGGAAGAAACGCTTTCGCGTCTAAGTGGCATCCCAAACCGCCTGCGGGCGTGACTACAGGCACTCCCGCTTTTTTAAGCTCATCAGTCATAAACTTTATAAACTGAGGTCCTTGTGAAATTATATCTTCATCCATAGTCTCATCGAGTCCGACCGTGAGTATTTCCATTTCCCGCACCGACATTCCGCCGTATGTTAAAAACCCTTCAAACAAAGGTATAAGTTCTTTCATTTTTTCAAACAGTCTTTTATCTCTCATGCATATTCCGCCGCCTCTGGCAAACCCGAGCTTGCGCGCCGAAAAGTAAATAATGTCCATTTCATCCGCAAGTTTATGTGTTATTTGCAAAATACTCATGTTTTTGCATGCCTCTTCGCGTTGTTTCATAAAGAACAAATTATCCTGAAGCAGACTTGCGTCAAGCACCGTTAGTATGCCGTGCTTGCGGCAGAGAGATGCTACATCCATCGCGTTTTGCAGCGAAAACGGCTGACCGCCTATTAAATTTGTGCCTGCCTCTAATCGCACAAACGGAATTTTATCCGCCCCGTTATCCAAAATTAAATTTTCAAGTTTTTCTAAATCAAAGTTGCCTTTAAACGGAAAATCACTTTCAATATTCAGCCCTTCGTCAATTACGAGTTCGGCAACAGCGCCGCCGTTTCTGGCGATATGTTCTTTTGTCGTAGTAAAATGGTAGTTCATAGGCACTATGTCGCCCGGTTTTACAAATACCATTGATAAAATATTTTCACACGCGCGTCCCTGATGAGCGGGAAGAAAAAACGGCGTCTTAAATATTTCCTCAATTTTATCTCTAAGCCTTGTAAATGTCGCCGATCCCGCGTAGCTGTCTTCCGCCGTCATCATAGCGGCAATCTGCCTGTCGCTCATTGCGTTGACGCCGCTGTCTGTAAGCATATCCAAAAATATGTCCGTGTTATTAAGCAAAAATGAGTTGTTGCCGGCTTCGTTTATTGCCTGCAGTCTGCGCTCAATGGGAGGGAAATTAAGCTTCTGAACGATGTACGCCTTATGAAGCTCCAGCGGAATTTGTTCTGTGGTGGTAAAAAATTTAATGTCTTTCATATATACTCCTATCTAAGGTCATACCCTTCAGCGTCGGCATGCCATTGGGAGAGCAATAAAAAAACGCTCTTCCCCTGTCTATACAGAGGACGAGCGCTAAATCCCGTGTTACCACCTCAATTCGCCGTTATCTCACAATAACGACCTTTTCAAGTACGGCATTGTATAAATACATGCGATACTCTATCACTCTAACGCGTGAATACGTCTCAGTCTACTCGGGCTGCCCTTTCGGTGAGCTGCTATAAGATGTATTGGATAACTTCCGCCCTGCTTTCTTCCACCACCCGAAAGCTCTCTATAGGCTTATATGTTATTTACTTCTTCTTATTCATTGCAGATATTTTTAATATAATAATAAATGTCAAGTCATATGTCAAGAGTTTTTTTATTTAATTCAATATTTTTAATGCTTTTTATGCCGTAACTCAACGCGCCTTTTCCGCACGCCTCAATGCATTGTCCGCATAAAATGCAATCCGATGTGTTAATATACCCGTCTTTTACGCCTTGACTTACATTTATGCTCATCTGGCATATCTTATCGCATGTTTTGCAGTTTGCGCATTTTTCATTATCGGTTTTTATTCTTAACTGAGGTATTTTTAAAATTCTGCCTAAGTGATAGCCGCCTGTTAAAAACGGCGCCATCCAGCATACTGCGTGGCACGCTCCTCTTTTGCCTATGCTCCACGTAAGCACAGCGAATAACAGCAGTACAAAATAATAAATAATATACTTTACGGGGCTGTCTACCGAGATGAAATTATCCGTAAGATGAAGAGGATTTACTCCCTTTACGCCTCCGGCAAATACAAACATTGCGATAATAAAACCCGCCCATAAAATAAATATTGAATATCTTATAATTTTCAGCAGTTTTACATTTACTTTTTTATTGTTGATACCGACTGAATATTCGCTTAACGCGGCCATAGGGCACACCCACGCGCACCACGCGCGCCCGAAAAATATACCGAATATAAACATAAAAGCAAATAATATCAAACTGCCTGATATTATGCCGTTCATCGCTCCGTCAATAGACACATACGGAGAGAGGAAGTTCATCGTTATAGGAAACAATAAAAATGATATAAAAATTATTATTTTACGTGTTTTCTGTTTCATAAAATATTTTCCTTTGCTTGATATACGTAAATTATAACATATAAAAGCATAAAAAAACCGCACTTAAAAGTGCGGCTAAACTCTGATAAAGAATTATTATATTTTTGCGAATTTTATTATTACCCTAAACTGGTCGCCGTCTATTTTTATATTAAATTTGCCTCCGCATACGCTTGTGAAGCTTTCGGCTATTGAAAGCCCCAACCCGCTGCCTTCCGTTGTGCGCGCCTTGTCCCCCCTGTTGAACCTTTGCAGAATTTCTTCTTCCGTAAAATCCATCTCATATCCTGCCGTGTTTACAACAGTAGCTACCGCTTCTTTGTCTATTACTTCTAAACTTACAAACACCCTGGTGCCCTGATGAGCATATTTTAAGGCGTTATCTATAACATTTAAAAACACGCGGTAGAGTTTTTTGCCGTCAGATAAAATATTTACTGATTCATCCGGCATCTTTACTTTGAACTGCAAATTAGATGATTGTATTTTATCGTCCATATCGCCAAGCGTCTGCTGTATGAGCTTTTTAAAATCTATTTTTTCAAGGTTTATTTCAATGTCTCCGCTGGTGCTTTTTGCAAGCTCAAATAAGTCTGATACAATTTGTTTTAATCTGTTTGATTTTTCCGCTAAGATTGAAATGTAGTCGCGCGCCGAATCAGTAAGGCCCTCTTCTTTTGAAATTAAGTCCACATAACTAATAATGGATGTAAGCGGCGTTTTTAAATCGTGAGACACGTTTGTAATAAGCGCTATCTTCATTCTTTCCGCTCTCATTTGATCTTCAAGACTTTCATTAAAGCCTTTGTTTATTTCATCATATGTCTTTCTGCTTCCTTTAATGAACCAATATATGAGCACTGCCTCAAGCAAAAACGGCACAATAAAAATCGGCGTCCTTACAAGCGCAAGGGTGAGTATTACTAAAACAAAACTCAGCACTATAAACAGCATCTGCCTGTAGAACAGGGATTTCGTAAGCGGATATTTGTTAAACTTTCTGCCGTCAAACAAGCTTCTGAAAAAGTCATATATTTTATAGCATATCGTGAAAATCAAGCTGTGTTTTAACAATTTTTTTGCTTTAATTTTTCGCACTATTGATAAAAATACTGCTAAACATAACATAAACATGGCAAACGTACATACTCCCAGCAGAATAAAAGCGTATTTTTCATAAGTATTCATATTAGCCGGAACAATATTGCCGTAATAATACATATTTGAAGCAAACGCAATGCTAAAAGCCCCTACGGTAAGTCCTATCAAAACAGCGATTAGAATATCGGAATATATTTTATCAATTCTGCATAAATGCAGTTCTTTATCTCCCGGTTTTTTTCCCGCCGCGCATATTAACCATATAAAAAATACTGTCGATAACAACAGGCATACAACAACGCCCATGGCATACGGCATCAGCAAATCACGCTGAGCCTGCCATGTTTTTTGATGTGTTTCTAAAAACTTATCGCTAAATGCGATATACACTGTATCCTTATTTCCGAAACCAAACGAAATATTTGAATTGGTGTTAGCCCCGAATGTCAACAGACCTTTTTCATAAGAATAAAAAGCGCTGTCATACTGCGCAAAAAATGCTTTATTTGTACTGCTAACGTTCGTATACGTCTGTTTTCCGTTGCTTATATAATAATAATACGAACTTTTTTCAGGCATTTTGCCGCCCTCATGAAGGGTCTGATATGCGTCATTATAAGCATCCGAGACATATCTGCTGATAAAATTATTGCTGTCTTTATATTGCTTTATTATTAAACATTCAGGATTAATGCCTTGATAAGACATTATGATTATTTGCGTCCATGCCGCTGCCGCAAGAGCGGCGCACATAATAAAAACTATCGCCTTAGACGCTTTGTTAGTAAAAAACCGCCTTACTTTGCCGGTTGATTCCATATTTTCCTCCTTACGGCGCAGGGCTAAAATTTTTCTATTTTATAGCCTATACCCCATACAACTTTTAAATATTTAGGCTCTTTAGGATTAATTTCAATTTTCTCGCGTATACGCCTAATATGAACCATTACCGTATTCTCAACACTGTACGCGGCTTCTTCCCATACAAGTTCATATATTTTTTCAGCCGAGAATACCATTCCCGCATTAGTCATAAGCAGTTCTAAGATTTTGTATTCTTTGGCTGTGAGCTTTATAGCCTCGCCGTCTAAAATTATCCGCTTGCTGTCTTTGCACAAACAAAGTCCTCCGACAGTTATTTGGGTGTTATTATCTTTGGCGGACATATCCCCAAGGTACATGTACCTTCTAAGCTGGCTTTTTACTCTTGCGATAAGCTCCGCCGAATTAAACGGTTTTGTTATGTAATCGTCAGCCCCCATGCTAAGCCCCAGGATTTTATCGCTGTCTTCGGACTTTGCGGACAATATTATTATGGGGATGTTTTTATTCTCTCGAATTTTTAAAGTTGCAGATAACCCGTCCAGTTTAGGCATCATTACGTCAAGAAGAATAAGCTGAACGTCATTTTCTACAAGCATATCAAGAGCTTTCAGCCCGTCGTATGCCTTTATGACTGTATAACCTTCCAGCATAAGCATTTTTTCAATAGCCGCCGCTATTTCCTTGTCATCGTCAACCACCAAAATTTTAGCGTTATCCAATTGTTCTCTCCTTTATAAGCCTTTTTAAAAGATATTATATATTCCTTACAAATCGCCTTATGTAATTCTTACAAATTTCTTAAACTTCTATATGCCTATAAGAAACGGCGAATTTATATCGTGCTTTTTTTTATTTTCAATAACAGAATTCATGCCTGTATTGGCATAGCAATAAACGCATCCGTGCGTGCAGGTGTTGTACGCGCCTATGTCGACGCTTTCTGCGCAATTGCACAACTCTCTTTGGCTTTTTGCCTTACTGATATTTGACTTCCGTCCGCTTAAATGCTCAATAAGCGTTTTATCTATGCAAGCTCCGTGCGGTATGCCGAGTAGACTTAAATCAATTTCTTCACAGCATGTCTGTAGGGTAATATTATTGTCTTGTGCGATTTTATTAAGCTTGCTTGCAATATCAAACATATCTGAATTATTTATCGGACTTGCAATTATCTCTTTAGTCTGTTTAGACAGTTTATTATAAATGTCAACAAAACTTATTATACATTTATTTGTATGCCCGTTAAGTTTTGCCGTTAAATTTTTAAAGTATTCTATATGAAAATCCAAAGTATATTTATTGTTGATAATAATGGGATCATATCTTAATATAACGCGGTCAGTGCCTATCATTTGGCTTAATTTTATAAAATTTAAAATTATTTCTTTCTTATCGGGAAGGTTTAGCTCAATGTCTTTTACGTACGGAGTAATTGTCCAGAGAAAATAGTACATGTATCCCAAATCGTCTAACGTTTTAAGTTTGCTCATTAATGGCGCAGCGTTTTTTGTCCAGAATACTATGCAGTCAACATCTTCGGGCTTTAATGATACAGTTTTAATCTGTTTTGCATTCATCGGATTCTTTACGCACGCGTATCCCTGCTTTATTCTTTCAATAAACCATTCGGAATAAAACGCGGGTATGTCTGTGCGTCTGCTTGCGCTTATTATCATTTACCTGCACCGTTTTTATTTTCTTTCCATATTCTATACTCATCAGGCATACAAACGGCGCAAGGGCGATAGCCTGCGCAAACAGCCGTTTGCTCGTCGGCAAAAAATACTCTGTTTTTAGAATAATGACCTTTGGATAAATATTTATTTGCTGTTTTACAGTCAAGTTTTCCGTATATTTTTGTTTTTCTGTGTCCGCCTAACTTGCCTTTTTCATCGCTTTGATAGAACTTATTATCGGCGTTTAATAATGTGTATTTGCTCTGTGACATATATTAACCCTTATATTAATTTTATTATTTTATAATATCACATTTTTCGGGCATAAAAAAACCACAGTTTAATGTGGTTTTAAATTTTTTATATTACTCCATTGATAGTGCTTTATTGTAAATTTCTTCTTTTTCTTGTTTATTTAGAGAAAGTTGTGTAAATGCCGCAATTATCGCTATGCCAACTAAATCAAGCGCAAGCCTTATTAACATAAACTTTGTGCCGAGAGCTGACGCTTCAAACAAAATTTGCGGAATTTTTGTAGTAGACCATGCTCCTATCATTATAAATACATTAGAGAGTTTGCTGCCTTTTTTTAAAAGCACTCCCGCAACCGGAAAAGCCGCATACAGCGGTCCCGCGGCGGCGGAGCCTATTAAATACGCAAGAAGTATTCCTATTATACCCGATCCTTCCCCCATATACTTTACCATCGTCTCGCGTTTTACCCATACATCCAAGAGACCTAGAAGTATGAATATCGGAGGCAGCACGGCTAGCATTTCAAGCAAGTTTTTCCACGACAGTTTAACTGCGTTGAAGCCTATATTGGGGAAAAAAATTATCAGAATAATATTTAACGCTGCCATAATAATAAAAATTCTGTAGCGTTTAAGCGTTTTTTTATTCAGCCATTTCACATTGCCACCCCCATAACAAAAGCCACGCCAAAAGAGAATAACAATGCCAATGCGTTTCTTATTATAGCGGCTTTTTTGCCGAAATATTTAATCTCAACAGGCATGGTAATAATGCCTACCATCATTAGTGTGGATACAAAAGCACCTATCTGCATATACCCAGCTCCGCTGTTTAAAAGAGCGGCTGCAAGCGGGAAAGCTATAAAACCCGGTATTAAAGTAACCGAGCCTATTACCGCGGCTATAAACACGCCCATCCAGCCTGACTTGCTTCCCAGCAGCTCAGATATTTGCTGCGGCGTAAGGACTGAAAGCATAATACCTATAACCAGTAATATTGTTAAAAACTGAGGCAATATGTTTTCAAATGATTTCCACGCTTTTTTTAAAGACAGTATTGTGTTTTGTTTGCTTTTTACAAATGAGAGTACCAGTGCGGCAAAAGCCAGCACATAAAGCGCAATTGTCATAATAGCTCCTCAATGTATTCTCTGTTTTATTCACCGCAGGTATCATGATGCGCATGCTCGTGGCACACCGAACCCGTGGATTTTAATTCTCCTTTTAAATACAATTCCGCCGCATCGTCTGCTTTTCCTTGTGCTCCTGTTATAACTTCAATATTTTTTTCATTGAAGATCTCAATCGCGCCACCGCCCATTCCGCCTGAAATTATTACATTTACTCCCAAGTCGTTTAAATAGTTTGGCAGAAATCCCGGCTTATGACCCGGATTGGGTATTGTCTTACTGTTTACTATTTTGTTGTTTTCTACATCATATATAACAAAGCTTTCGCAATGTCCGAAATGCTGTGTGACCATGTTTTGTTCACTTGCTACCGCTATTTTCATTTTAGTTCCTCCACTTTGTCTAATATTTCTTTTAAATTATTTAAATAATCATCATCGACAAGTTCAATCATGCCCTTATCTACAGTTGACGCAATAACAGGCTCAATAGGCATTTTTGATACAGCTTTTATATCATATTTACCGGCTATTTGCTCTATATGGCTTTCCCCGAATATTTTATATTCTTTGTTGCAATCTGTGCATTTGAAATAAGACATATTTTCCACAATACCCAGTATCGGAATATTCATCATTTCCGCCATTTTCACCGCTTTCGCAACAATCATTGATACCAACTCCTGAGGCGATGTGACAATTACTATACCGTCAACGGGAAGCGACTGAAATACGGTAAGCGCAACGTCTCCAGTTCCCGGAGGCATGTCTATAAACATATAATCGACATCGTTCCATATAACTTCTGTCCAAAACTGTTTTACTGTTCCTCCTATTAACGGCCCTCTCCATATAACAGGGTCTGTTTCATCTTCCAAAAGCAAGTTAATAGACATAATGTCAATTCCTGTCGCGCTTTTAACAGGTATTACTCCTGCTTCATTAATTTCCGCTTTTTTCTTAATGCTAAAAGTTTTCGGTATTGAAGGTCCGGTGATATCGGCATCCATAATAGCGCTATGATATCCTCTTCTGTTCATGCCAACCGCCATTAACGACGTGACAAGCGATTTGCCTACTCCGCCTTTGCCGCTTATGATGCCTATTACTTTTTTAACGCTGCTCATTTCATGCGGCTTTGCCGAAAAATCAAATTCTTCTTTCCTTTCACCGCAATTTTCCGCGCATGACGCGCAATTCTGATCACAATTTTCGCTCATATTTTGTCTCCTTAAAATTAAATAGTTATTTGACTTCCTGCAGATAAATATCGTATTTTATCTCCCAGATATTTCTTTAAAAGTTTATATGATTCTACTCCCGTGCAATGGCACGTGTAATAGATTGATTTTGTTTTCATTAAATAGTCCGCTATTTTTTTTACAACTTCTTTATCTTCGCTTTTGCCGTTTGCCGCATTATATAAATGAAAGCCTCCTATAACATAATCCGCTTCCTTTATAAGTTTTATTTTCATATGGTTAATAATATTTACAATTCCTCTGTGCGCGCATCCGGCTAGAAGCAATGTTTTGTCTTTTTCATGTATTATCATGTTTTGCTCGTGACTAAAACTGTCCGCAACCTGAGTACCTTCCGACTGCATTAATAGCGACTTATTGCCCGAAGGAACAAAGTCGTTACCTTCAACGTTTGAAAATAACTCAAGTTCTTCACTTATTTTGTAATAGTCATCTGTAAGTATTATACGCTCGTCAGGCATAATAGTTTGGTCAAGACCGATATACTCAAGCTCGCCGTTTGGTCTTTTTGCGTAATGCTTGTTAAAAGCTCTTTTATTAATATAAATTTTAGCTTTTGAATTAACGGATAAAAAAGTTTTTATGCCGCCGCCGTGATCGTAATGCCCGTGTGATATTACCGCGATTTCAACATCCGATAAATTAACTCCGAGCTTTTGCGCGTTTTCGTAAAATAGGCCGCTTGCGCCCGTGTCGAAAAGAATTTTATTTTTTTCTGTTTCGATATACAAGCTAAGTCCGTGTTCAGTACCTAAACTCTCTTGATTAGTCGTATTTTCCGAAAGAGATATTATTTTCATAAATTCACCTCACTCTAATAATAATTTCATTGTTTTATTGAATATTTCACTGACCGCGCTGCCTGATTTGCAGTCAATATCAACTATGCTCAGCCCTTTATTTATAGTCGTTACAGCTTGTGCATCAAAAGGGATTGCGCCTACGTAAGGCAGATTTGCATTTTGACAGTATTGCTCTATTTTTTCTGTATTATTTAAATTGGTATCGTACTTATTTACGCATACCGCTATTTTTGTTTTGAACTTCTGCGCAGTTTTTATAATGCGCTCCATGTCAGATATGCCTGATATTGAAGGCTCTGCTACGATTAAAACCATATCAACACCGCTTATTGACGCAATAACGGGACAACCAATACCCGGAGAGCCGTCAATTACGGCAAATGACGCTTCTTTTGCTTCATTTTTCATTTGCTTTTTAACTTCCGTTACAAGCATTCCCGTTGTGCCGCTGCCCATTTTTAACTGCGCTGTTGAAAACACGCTGCTTTCGTTTTTATAAAGCATAAGCTGCCCTGCTTTTACATCTTTTAATGTTATGGCGTTAGCCGGGCAAACTGCCTTGCACAGACCGCATCCTTCGCAGGCAAAAGCATCAACTTTATATTCACTTTCATCTATGGCGTCAAATCTGCAATGCTGTATGCACAAACCGCACTTAGTGCACAATTCGGAATTAATTTCCGCTTTCGGCATACCGAAATAATCATTGAGTATCGGGTTATCTGATTGCTTTGTAACAAGATGTAAATTAGGAGCGTCAACATCGCAATCGGCGTAAGCGTAAGCATTCGCAAGCTTTATAAAAGCGCTCGCAACTGTTGTTTTCCCCGTTCCGCCTTTGCCGCTTAATATCAGCAATTGTTTCATGCGTCCGTCTCCTTTATTATTTTTTCTAGCATTGATGAAAACATTTCCTGATATTTTTCACTTTTGCGCGACGCTATTTCAGCATCAGAATTTAATGTTCCCAATTCAGTATCAAAAGGTATTTTACCTATTATTTTAATATTATTTTCATTGCAGAATCTTTCTGAAGGGTTGTCTGCATCAATGCATTTATTAAGCACGACTCCGCACGGCTTATTAAAAAGTTTAACAAGCTCGTATATCATTTTTAAGTTATGAGAACCAAATATAGTGGGTTCCGCTACTAAGATGCAATAATCCGCGTCTTTTATGCTTTCCATTACTATGCACGCACTTCCTGGCGGGCAGTCAATAAACGTTATTTTATTACTTTTAAGTATATCTTTCAATAATTTTTTTATTATGGGAATACCCGATGCTTCTCCGGTATTGAGTATTCCTGTTTTAACCGTCACATTGTCACTTGTTCCGCTTTGCACTTTTCCTATTGCTTTATCTTTTTCATATAAAGCTTTAGCTTCGCACAATAAAACGCAGCCGCCGCACGAATGACAGACCTCTTCAAAAATCAAAGGTTTTTTATTGACAATTGCTATTGCAGAAAAATTGCATAAATCAGCGCATTTACGGCATCCCGTGCATAAGTTTGAATTCAAAGTCGGAATCTTTACAGTTACTTCTTCTTCATAAACATTAGCCGGTTTAAAAAACAAATGCCCGTTGGGTTCTTCAACATCACAATCAATATATACAGATTCGTTGCAAACTGCAGACAAGTTAACAGACAAAAGAGTTTTTCCGGTGCCGCCTTTGCCGCTTAGCACCGCAAAAACTTTCTTATTTTTGCTCATTTCCATGAAACCCCGGATGTATGTCGGTAAGCAGTGAGAGTTTTTCTGCGCAAAACGCATCAATATTTTCTTTTATTGTTCCGTCTATTGATTTGTATATAAAAACTTGAGCGCTTGAAAGCACTTTTTCAGCGTTTTCTCCGCATCTTGGCGTTATTAACGCTTTAACGCCGTTATCCGCTATTACCTGCGCCGCTCTTATTCCTGCGCCTCCTTGATTTAAAACTGCACTGTTATCCAAGTATTCGCATTCTTTTGTTTTAGTATCGTATAAAAGAAAATACGGCGCTCTGCCAAACGATACGTAAACATTTTTATCCATTGATTTGTCTTCTGCCGGTATTGCTATTTTCATTGATTTGCCTCCTTTAAATTAGCTTTTAAATAATTATTTATTGTATCTCTTAAAGCTTTTACTCCCAGAACGGAGCAGTGAATTTTATCCTGCGGAAGACCGTCAAGCGCTTTGACTATATCGTCTTCCGTTATTATTAGCGCTTCTTCTATACTTTTTCCTTTTGCAAGCACGCTTGTCATGCTTGATGTGGCAATTGCTGCGCTGCATCCGAAAATAAGATAGCTTATCTCGGTTATTATATTATTATTTACCTTAATATACATTTGCAGATAATCGCCGCAGGCCGCATCGCCTGATGAGCCCTCAGCATCCGCATAAGGCATACTGTATGAATTTTGAGGACACATAAAATGTTCTATAACCTTATTAGAATACATTTATTAATCCTCTTTTTCTGCTGACAATTCACCTGTTCCGTTTCTGTGTCTTCTGCAGCCGGTTTTGCCGCACAGGCTGCCGTGACCGTCGCATAAATTGTATTCTCCGCCTTTTATTAATAAAGCCTTTGAGTTTACAAGCGAATCAGCAATTTTTTTTCTTGCCTCATTGTAAATTCCCTGTACTGTAGTGCGGGCAATATTCATTTGTTTTGAACATTCTTCCTGCGTATAGCCTTCCATGTCTATAAGCCGAATTGTTTCATATTCGTCTATAGTCATAATTACAAATTGATCCTTCTGCAATGTTTTATTTAAAGGTCCGAACTCATTGCAGTCCGGAAGGCAGCATACTTTTCTCCATTTTATGGGTCTGGGCATTTTTTCACCTCTATACTGCAAAAAGGGCAGAAATGCCTTCTGCCGCTTTTGCAGAATTCTATAAGTTGTCTAAACGTTTATCAATTTGGTCAAGTTGATTTTTCAATATTTCTTTTCTTTGCTCAAGCAATTCTTTTTCTGTTTTTGAAAAATCCTTCTGCGATGCAAGCCATCTGTAGCCTCTTTGGCAGCCATATCCCAATCCCAGCAGCCCGAGACCTATTCCACCGTATTTAACAGCGTTTGTATTGCAAAAGCCAAAACCTCTTCCGGTCATTGGTCCGTTTCCCGCTGGACCTGTTCCGTCTCTTCTCGGCATAATAGAACCTCCTTTATTTGTGACATATGTCATTTATAATTCATATTATATATATTTTCTGACATATGTCAATAATTATTCTGAAATTTTGTATAAAATTATTTCCAAAAAATGCTAATTTACTTTGATAAAGAATAAAAAACGACAAATTTATAAATAATAATAAAATAATTAAATTGATTTTTAATTTTAAATATATTAAAAGGAGGTTTTGATATGAGTATTATAGGATGGATTGTACTGGGCGCAATTGCAGGATGGATTGCAAGTATGATTACAGGCAACAGCCCTGTAATGGGCATCGGCGCTAATATAATAGTCGGAATCATAGGAGCATTTATAGGCGGCTGGATAGTTAACATGTTCGGCGGAACGGGTATAACGGGATTTAATATTTGGAGTTTTGTAGTAGCGCTTGTTGGCTCTGTAGTATTGCTTGTAATAGTAAACTTAGTTCGCGGAAAAGGCGGACGCGTAAACACGCATTAAATATCGCAATAATAAACTTTTATAATGTTAAACCCTTTTATAATTGCGTAAAAGGGTTTTTTGTGCTTAAATATAAAATGTTTTATAGAGCTAACCAAAAAGGAAATAATTATGAATTACAGAGAAACTCATAAAAATAATGATAAACTTTCAATTCTTGGCTATGGATGTATGCGCTTTACTAAAAGAGGCGGCGTTATTGACCAGCAAAAAGCGGAAAGCGAATTATTGTATGCTGTTAATGCAGGCGTGAATTATTTTGATACAGCTTATATTTACCCCGGTTCAGAGTCAGCGCTCGGAAAATTTTTATCAAAGGGCTACCGCGGTAGAGTAAACATCGCCACAAAATTACCTCACTATTTAATAAAATCATATGATGATATAGAAAAATATTTTCAAATTCAACTATCTCGTCTGCAGACGGATTATATTGATTACTATCTTATGCACATGCTGCCCGACATAACAAAATGGGAAAAATTAAAAAAACTAGGTATAGAACGCTGGATAGATGACAAAAAAAAGGCAGGGCAAATAAGGAACATAGGTTTTTCATTCCACGGCGGCACAAACAGTTTCATAGAACTTGCGGACGCGTACGACTGGGATTTTTGCCAGATACAATTTAATTATATGGATGAACACAGTCAGGCTGGGCTTAGAGGGCTTAAATATGCTTACGAGAAAAATTTAGCGGCAATTATAATGGAACCTTTAAAGGGCGGAAGACTTGCAAATAATCTTCCCAAAGGCGCACAAAAACTATTTTTATCGGCAGAACCTAAAAGGAGCGCGGCTGAGTGGGGACTTCGTTGGGTAATGAATCATCCCGAAGTAACAGTAGTGTTATCAGGAATGAACGATATTAACCAGATCAAAGAAAACATAGAATTGGCATCGGATATACTGCCGAATTCAATGAGCGCAAAAGAGCTTGATTTAATAAATAAAGTTAAGAAGGTAATAAACGAAAAAACAAAAGTGCCTTGCACAGGCTGCGGCTACTGCATGCCGTGCCCTAATGGAGTGGACATCCCAGTTTGCTTCAAATCATACAACGATATATACTCCGACAGTTGGTTTACAGGCTTTAAGGAATATATTATGTGCACAACGTTAAGAGCCGAGCCTTCCAACGCCTCAAGATGCGTAAAATGCGGTAAGTGCGAACCTCTTTGTCCGCAGGGAATTAAAATAATAGATGAACTTCAAAACGTTAAGAAAAAACTGGAAACTCCCATTTATAAAATCGCAAAAAAGGCGACAAGAAAAAGATTCTGATAATCATAAATGAATGAATATAAAAAAAGTACGGCATTGTGCCGTACTTTTTATTGTTTTTTAATTATATTTATATTATTATTCCCGCTTTTT
Organism: Eubacteriaceae bacterium UBA6119; assembly: GCA_002423395.1. Lineage (GTDB taxonomy): Bacteria > Bacillota > Clostridia > Eubacteriales > UBA1433 > UBA1433. The sequence goes on along the minus strand of DIVZ01000005.1, from coordinate 334,624 downwards.
TAGCTTCAAATGTAAGCTGGTCTCTAAAGTCAGGATGAGCTATTGATATAAGCGCTTTTGCCCTGTAATCAACGCTCTGATTCTGCAGATTTACTATGCCGTATTCCGTGCATACATACTGCACGTCTGTTCTCGGAACAGTAATAGCGCTACCAGGAGCGTGCGTTAACGTTATTTTGGAAATTCTGCTGCCGTCTTTTTTCTCAACTACTGACTGCATAGCAAGGAAGCTCATGCCGTTTTTAGATTTCTGCGCGCCGCGAACAAAATCAAGCTGACCGCCTGTTCCCGAAAACTGTCTGAAACCAATTGATTCGCTTGAAACCTGACCAAGTAAGTCTACACCTATGCAGGCGTTTAATGATACGAAGTTGTCGTTTTGAGCAACTACAAACGGATTATTAACCCATTGAATTTCCCTGTTAATAATATTCGGGTTTTTGTCTAAGAATTTATACATGTCTTCAGAGCCGGAAGCAAATCCTATAACCGATTTGCCGGGATAAAGCGTTTTCTTTGAATTGTTAATAGCGCCTTTCATAGTAAGATAGTACATTGCTTCAACATAAAGCTCTGTGTGAACTCCCAAATCTTTATGATGTTCAAGCGAATAGCCTACCGCGTTCGCAATGCCGCCGATGCCTATCTGAATTGTCGCGCCGTTTGGTATCATATCAACTATATATGAAGCGACTTTTTTGTCGGTTTCGCTAGGCTCAATGTTCGGTACAACATCAATTTTTTCGTCAACTTCAACAACTACATCAACCTGGCTTGCGTGTATGCAAAGATTTTCGTTCGGAATTGCCGGTATTGTGCTGTTTACCTGCGCAATTATAAGTTTTGCAGTTTGGAATATTTCGGTAATACCTGTTGAGTTGCAGCCCAGATAACAATTGCCGAGCTCATCAGGCGGCGTCATTTGAATTATGCCAACGGTGGGTTTTAACACTCTTAACATGAGTTCATCATGTCTGTGAAGCTGGAACGCGGCTGAATCTATTTTAAATCCTGCCTGTTCTCCCGCTCTTTCTCCCGGACCTTTAAATCCGGTTACAACTTTTATGTGATCTTGCGCTTCGGGTACAAAACAGCTTAAAGGTTTTGTAAGCAGCTGTACGCATAGCTTAACGTCTTTAAGTTCTTTATACCTGTTTCCGATAGCGTTTAACAGTGTGTACGGAGCGTTATTGTTAGGTGTTGTCCAAACCACATCTCCTGATTTTATAAGTTTAGCAGCTTGTTCTACTGTTGTCTTTTTCTTTTCGAAATCTGTTTTCCAACTCATATAATATTTTCTCCTTCAATATGCAAAATGTCGGATTGCTTTATGTTAATTATATAACAATATCTTAGTGCATTTCAATACATTTTATAACATAAAATCAATATCTGTATAAAATTAAAAGCAAAATAATGTTTTAGATATTATTTTGTATTTCATTTCTTTTATTATCAGCCGCCTGATTTTTAACATATGCATATACAGGCGCATAATATATAGGGTAATTCATAAAAGAAGGTATGTATGTCATATTTAAATCCTTTAAAAGTGCTTGTTCAATACCGCGGTTTTATGGAACCGTACGGACCTATTTATGAAAGAAAATATACTATAACTCATTCTGATCTTACAGCGGAATTATATGTATTTATTGCAAAAAATTATGCGGAAGACCAGGTTACTTCAATGCATGATGAGGTTAGAATTGCCTGGCAGCAAGACGGCGACAACCTGATTTTAGCAGGATATGTTACAGTAGACGGCAAAGACATAATAGGCAGCCCCAAAGTAAGAAACATGATATTTTATAACGAAATGCCCACTGCTCTGCAAGCTTTACGCCAGGCCGACAGGTTTTTATTTGACGAAAATCCGATATTTGACAATACTTTAGTATTTATTAAATTTGTTTCCGAAAACCCCGATTACGCCAAGACTTACAATTTCGGTCCTATCGGCAATTACTGATTTTTTAATTTATATTTTTTATATGCTTTATATATTAACCTGAAAATAATTAACCCAATAACCGCTCCCAAGATATTTAATATAAAGTCGTCAATTTCACTTATACCCGTGCCGAAAGCATATTGCATGAATTCGATAATAAATGACGCGCAAGCGGCAAAAATTATAATCTTTGCATTGCTTAGTTTTGTAATTGCGGGCAGTATAAAGCCTAAAGGTATAAACCATACAATATTGCCGACTAAAAGATAGGTAAATGTCTGTATCGTGCAGTTTTTATACGCGTCTATTAAATTTACGGCAGGCACGCAATATATTTTTCCGTGCGAAAAAAGCTGGAATAGTCCGAACGTGCTTCGAAAGACCGTTATTTTAAATAAAACCAATATATAAATAATAAAAACTAATATTAATATCTTTTTTTTCATGATTACGCCTCAATTTCTGCTCCTACATTGTATCACATAATAAGAAAAATCTCTTCAAGTTTAAACATTCAGACATTATTTTTATGCTATCGATTTTTATCTATAATCACTCCATATGGACTTGCATTAATTTGTCTGATATAATTTAAAACTATACTTTTTGATTTTTTGAGGCTTAATTATGAAAAAACCGATTATAGGAGTAACTCCCCTTTTTGACGACAATCGCGAAAGCATATGGATGGTATCGGCGTATCTGAATGCAATTCAATGCGCAGGAGGTATTCCTGTCGTGCTTTCCTTATCGGACTGCGAAAAAGAGATAGAACAGATAGCGCAAAATTTTGACGGATTTTTATTTACGGGCGGGCACGACATACATCCTTCTTTGTACGGAGAAGGAAAACTTCCCGTATGCGGAAAAACGTGCGAATATCGTGATGTTTTTGAAAAGATTTTATTTGAAAAAGCGCTTGAACGCAAAAAGCCTATACTGGCGATATGCCGAGGCTTTCAGTTTATGAACGCGGTACTGGGCGGAAGCCTTTATCAGGATTTTAAAAGTCAAGCAGTCCTTCCGATACAACTTTTACATTCCCAGGAAAAACCGTACGACGCCGCTGCTCACAGCGTAAAAATTTACCGTGATACTCCGCTATATTATATAGTTAAAGCTGATGAGATAGGAGTAAACAGCATTCACCATCAGGCGGTGAAAGTGTTATCGGATAGGCTTGCGCCTGCGGCTGTTGCGGCTGACGGCATAATAGAAGCTGTGTATATGCCGGATGAGAAATTTGTGCTGGGCGTACAATGGCATCCCGAGTTTATGTATGAGAAGGATGAGGCGGCGGCGAGGTTGTTTGAGTCTTTTGTAAAAACGTGCCATAGTCTATATAAAAAAGTATATAAATAATATATATTATTTATATAAACCGCATACATCCCATGGCATAAGTATCCACTCCCCATTTTCACGCCAAGGAACTGCAAATATACTCTCTTTTTGATTTTTATAAATACATCCGAAATCAAGGAGCTCGTTATATTGTTTCTTTTCACATTCCCAAATAGCTTTTGTAAGTATTTGATTAACTATATATTCAAGTTGTGTTTCCATTTCTCTTAATTGTTTCTTTAGCGATGGATTAAAGAAGCTGAAACTTTTAAAAGCCTTTATTTGTTTTCTTAACAGATTGATACTAACTAATTCTTCTTCCATTTTTTACTCCAATGGTACTAATTAGACTTTTAAAATAAATAAAAAATTTTATAGCATATATTTATGTTAAATAATATTCTTTACATATCTCTTATTACAATATAAAATTATATCACTAAACAAAATAAAATAAAAGCAGTTAGCATTATAATCAGAAAAGGAATACCTTAATGTACATTATCCGCAACACCCTCTCCCCCACCCAATGCCGCATGGGCATACTGATAATGGAGAATATAAACAATACGCCAACAGACGCGTTTATAAAAGCAAAACAAGACTTGGAAATTTCGCTTAGAGAAAAATACGCCAATACCCAAAGAAGCGAACTTAAAACCCTGCGCCCTATGGAGGCGTATATTAACTACTATAAAAAGCGCGGCTATACTTACCACGTGCTTGGTCAGCTAGAATCCGTAATAAAAGGCAAATCAATACCCAGCGTTCTGCCTTGCGTTGAGGCAATGTTTATGGCGGAGCTTAAAAATATGATGCTGACGGCAGGGCATGACCTTAATAAAGTTGATTTTCCTGTAAAACTTGGAGAATGCACAGGCAATGAAAGCTTTGTGGCAATGTCTGAAAAAGAAGTCTATACAGTGGCGGAAGATTATATGATTACAGACTCACAAGATATCCTTTCAACTATACTTCGCGGACCTGACAAGCGAACATCAATTACAAAAGATACTAATAAAGTGATATATACCGTCTATATATTGCCGGGGATTGATGATAGTATCGCAATTGAGCATCTAAAAGATATTGAAACGTATGTTAAGTTATTTTCCGAAAAAGCGATAACTTCGCTTATGGAGATTTATTAATATTATTTTTGGTATGATAGTATTGCCGACTCTATCGCTTGCGCTAATTTTTTTGCGGATTTTGAGTTTAAGTGCGCTCCGTCAACCGATATGTCAAGCTTTCTTATATTTGAAAGCCAGTCTTTAGTGAAAGGAAAAATAAGCATAATAAAATCGTCAATTATTCTTCTGATATTGGTATATCCCCATTGATACGCTTTAAGCTCGGCTTTAACAAGTGATTCTAATATCGCGTAAGTATCTACATAAGGAATACCGTATCTTTTCGCGACAGAACTGATAATTGCGTTGCGCTTATTTACTTTTTCAAGCGGAAAATTTTTAAGCTCGGTAATCGGCAGCCCGACCAGCACAATGTTCTTATTTTCAGACTTTAACAACTTAATATATTTTTCGTATTCTTCTTCAAACTTAATATCATCTGTTATACATCTTTTATGAACAGCTTTTATTATTGCCCTAAGACGCCAGAACGGAGAAATTGTCGCGAAGTACGGCAGCATAATATCGTTCGCGCCTATGCAGACAATATAAGTGTCAATATCGGCGTATTTCGGGTTTTTTATATATTTTAAAAGCCTTTTATACGCGCCATATGTCGTATCGCCGTTTTTACCTTTATTTACTGCTTTTATATCAGCAGGTAAAAACTTAATATAAGAATATCCTATTTTACCGTAAGTTAAACTGTCTCCCAAACAAAGTATTTTCATGTTATTTTCCTGTTTAAATAGTATATTATATGAAAATTATATCATTTAAAATAATAAAATTAAATGATATATCTAATGTAAATGACTGCAAAATTTTACAGGCGATTTAAAACGGCAGATAATTAAGAATATGAAATGTGCAGATTATAAACGCAAAAATAACTGAGCATATAAAAACGATAAGCTTTTGCTTTTTATTGGAAGGCAGGATTATGTTTAATATTACTCCGAACGCAAGCGTTACATATAACGTTATTTTTTGCGTGTAAAACGCGGGATAACCCAACGCGAACAATACAGAAACGGGAATTGAGCCGGCTATAATTGAAATAATGCCCTTTTCTTTTGAGAACCACACAATATAGCCATAAACTGATGAAATAAATGCAACTGCCAGCCATCCTAAAAAATAAGCTTTCGGAAAAAACCCGAGCGCCAGCTGTCCGTATATGTAATATGAGCACAGCATTGCAAGAAAAAACAATGTAACGTTTATCGCTGCGTATATCGGCTTGCTGCTGTATACAGAAGCGAGCGCGGACAGAAAAACCCAAATGCCGAACTCCGTTGTTATGTCGCCTATTATGTTTACGCTATCTGTAGCTTTGGCTATATAACCAAGCAATAGTCCGGCTGCAATAACGGCGGCTGAATAAATTATCTTCGCTTTTGTTGAATTATTTCTTCTTATGTTCATTTTCCCTCTTACTATACAGTAAATATTATTTCTTCAAATATTGATAATCGCTGACTAATCCAAGTCCTGAACGTTCATTTTGTTTATTTCGGACGCTTTATTTATTTTATTTCTTAAATGCAAGTATATTAAAACATAAATAATTGTAGGTGCGTTGCAAACAAGCAGTATCATTACTGACGCGAAAAACGCTCCAGGTGAAAACGAGAAATTAAGCGCGTTTTGAAAGTTCGGCACGGAATAAAAAACCGATAAAATAAAAAAGATTGAGGGCAAAATTAAACCCGGTATTTTGCTTTCTTTCTTTGATAGATATACTTGTAAAAAAGTAAGCCCGACAATCATCGCTAAGACGATCGGCAAAATTATAATCGCAGTTTTTATAATAGACATAATATAATTCTCCTATTTTGTTTTTTTATATTCTGAAATAATTATTTTCGCAGTGTTAAAATCTATTTTTTCATTTACAGCCATACGTTTAATAAGCGCGACAAACGGCTCGTTTGCGTTATCTTCGCCTATCTGAATTTTTTGTATGAGTCTGTCAAGCCTTAACCGCACTGTAGGATAAGTAACATTGTACTGATTTGCAATGTCTTTAAGCGAGCCCGATGCCATAATGAATTTTTTAATAAATGATACGTCTTCATCGTCCAGATTTACCATCCATTCGGGAACAATTTCTATAGCCATTTCACTCACTCCTTTAATAATGTTAAATATATACTTTAATTATATTAAAGTCAATACTTAATTATGTATTTAATATAATTTTATTGTCTTAAACAAAAAAACCGCTTATTGGCGGTTTGATGCTTTTGTGTAATTTTTATATAAAATTATCTTTCGTATTTTTTAAGCAGCAGTGCATAGTCAATACAAAATTGCATGTCTTTTACGCCCAGTTTCGCTTTATAATAATTTTTTTCGTTGTTAACATCAGTGACTCTTTTAAGCATATCTGCCGCGTCCGCGCCTGCAACATCCGATACGGAACGGTATCCGGCTTCATAAAATGCCTTCGCCGCTACTGCTCCCACCCCATTTATTCTTACCAAATCGCAAAGACATGACAACTCATCCGAATTAAAATTTTTGCTTTCATAATAATGCTTTGAATTTTTAATTCCTTCGTTTTTTAACTCTGATATCAACGAGTCATCTATATCGGGAAACGAATCTATAGCAACCGGTTTTTGCTCCAGGGTGCCTATCTCTCTTTTAAGTATTGTAAGATAATTTTGTGCAATGCCGGTTAGGGCGGTAAAAGATGATATTTTCTGCGGCGTTGCAAGCTGTTTTTTTAATTGAGCGATATTAAAAATATTTTGTTTTTTTATGCTCTCAAAGCTTTTATCAATATTATCTAAAAGTATCTTTCTTGCGGGTAAAAGGTTTTGACTTTTTAATAACTTCTTATACTCATCAACTGATATATTGGATAAATCTAAATTATATGACACTAACGCCTCCTGCATAATTTTCTATTTTTATTTATTTAATTATATTACATTTACTAGCAAATTAAAATAAATATAAGAATTGACCGCCTTATTATAGCGGATATTAAACAAAAAATCACGCCTTTCAACCTGCATGTTTTTATATTATTTGCCATCAGCGATTGAGGGAATAATGATTTTATGGTAATATATATTTATATCAATTATAATTACTGAAAATATACTGTTTTATATAATGGAGCTGAAATGAACAATAATAAGGCGCGAATGTTATATGAAGAAATAAATTTATACGCAGGTGATCACGCGTCATTTAACAAAATGTATAAGGCGTCCATAAAAATAAAATCAATTCTTGAAAAAAAGCCGGACAGGCAGCTGCTTTACGATTTAGCGTTCAACTGTAAAAGCCGCGGTATGAGAATGTGGGCGCTGCCATTAATTGTAAATACTGTTTACGAGCTTGAACCGCTTGAAAAAGCCGCTGACGAATACCGTTTCGCGGGAAGCGAACTTACAACAAAAGCCGTTTATTCCGCTGTGCAAAATCAGCTTGAAAAATACACGGCTATGCTTGCAGGAACATCAGATGATAATGAAGTATTATATAAAATAGTATTAATGCCTTACGGGGCAAGCTTTGATACGCGCAAAACCGCAATAAGCAGAATAAATAATAAAGAACTGCTTAAAAAAATTATTGAGCAAAACCCAACGCCTTTAGGCTCAGCGGCAAAAGAAAAGTTAAATAAATTATAATAAAATCTGTAAGTTTATCTTATTCTTAAATACGCTGATATCAGGAGCTTTTTTATGAAACCGAACACACCAAAATGGAAAAACGCAATTTGGGAAAAACGACTAAAAGCAACTAAGAAAGAAGCTAACGAAGCCGTGCTTTTTGATATAGCAAAGTGCGATATTAACGGCAGCATTGCTATTGAAGCCATAAACAAGATAAATAATCAAGACTTGTTAAAACAGCTGCTGGAAATACCTGTTGATACTGTTAGAGCCGCATGTCTTACCCGCGCCGTTATTTCAAGACCATATTACAATGACTATGAAGAAGTAAGAATAGCAGTTATAAACAAAATTGACGATACTAACTATCTTAAAAATTTTGATAAAGAAACCCAAAGATTCTCATACGTTAAATACGTGGGCAGTCCCCACGAACAGTGCGGCAAAAATATAGTAAAAGCTATTGACGAGCGAATTGCATACCTTGAGGGTAAAAGAGATTAAAGTATGGCAACATTATATGAAGATTTAAAACGTAAAATCTTGCGTGATTATGGGAATACGAATGCTGTTTTTACAAGTTTTCTCCAGCTTAACGGGTTTAAGTCAATGTCGCTTGTTTATAATTTTTGCACAAAGAAAGCAGACACTGCCGAAGAAATTATAGCATTTGTTGACGAGCTTAACGGTATTGAAGGATTGCAGGCAGATACAACGCCGTTTTTAGCGTTTGCTCAGGACATTTACGAAGAAATTGCACGCCCGGATGATGAAACAATAAAAAAAGCTTTTTTGCTTTTTCCATATCCCGATAAATTGCTTGCTTCTATGGCTTGCAAGGCAAATATGAGCGCAGAAGAATATAAAGAAAAATATTTAAAATAAATTAACAAAAAAGTCATTATTAAATGGCGTTAAATAACAGTATATTTATACTTTAAAACATTTCTCTCTTTTAAATGTTATGCATTGATTTAAACACGAAATAAGAAAACCCCTGTATTATAAGGGTTTTCATTATTTTTAAATAAATATTGGTTTTTTAATGGTCGGAGTGAGAGGATTCGAACCTCCGGCCTCTTGAACCCCATTCAAGCGCGCTACCAAGCTGCGCTACACCCCGACTGAAAGCATTTAATATTATATTATTCAATAAGCCTTATGTCAACTTTTAAATTGCATTAAATACCTTTAAGCGCTTTTATCTCATCATTTAACGCAGGCGAATCTTAAAGATATGCTATTGCCTATCATTATAAGTTTATTTATTATTTATGATATTTTCTTAAGCATTATTGTTTACTTATATATTTTAATATATAATTATATTTAATTAATAGCTTATTATAAATAATTAAAATTTCTTTAGGATGGTTAAACATATGAATTTACTGCAATTGAAATACTTTCAAAAAGTCGCGGAAACAGAGCATATGACTAAGGCAGCAAGCGAACTCAATATCGCCCAGCCGTCGTTAAGCAAAGTTATTTCACTGCTTGAGGCAGAACTGGGTACGCCTTTGTTTGACCGTATAGGACGTCAGATCCGCCTTAATCAATATGGCAAAGCGTTTCTTTATCAAATTGAAAAAGCATTTGTTAATTTGGAAGACGCAAAAACTCAGATTCGGGACATGCAAGGCATGGGAGAGCAAATAATCAAGATGTCTTTTAACAATATGTATCCCTTCGCAAAGCTGATTAAAGAATTTATGAACCTGCATCCTAAAGCAAAATTTCATCAGACTATCGGTTCATTTTCAGAAGCGCAAAAACAGCTTCTTACGGGCAAGATAGATCTTTGCATTTCATCTCCGCCGCTTATCGGCGACGACATAGAATGCATTCCTTTAATAGTTGAGGAAGTTTTTTTGGTTGTTCCCAAAGAGCATAGGTTTGCCCACCGTGACAGTATTAATTTAATAGAAGCCGCGGGCGAGTCCTTCGTAAGCTTTAAAGAAGGTTTCGGAATACGTAATATAACTGATAATTACTGCCGTCAAGCAGGATTTATACCTAATATCGTTTTTGAAAGCCAGGCCGCTATAAACATCATTGACCTAATTAACGCCAATCTTGGAATTGCATTTTTGCCGATTAAAATGATTGAAAAAAGCACATGCGATAATCTTGTCATATTACATATCAATGATTTTAAAGCGGAACGCACCACTGCCATATCGTATCTGAAAAGCCGCTATTTACCATTAGCAGTGATGCAATTCAGGGATTTTCTCATTCAAAAGTATGTCGGTAAAATATAGGCAATAAAATAACCGCGCATAAACTTTTTTAAATATAAAGCTTACGCACGGCTAAAATTTTGCATCACAAGTTAGATATTTATTGCGCAGTAGCTTCGTTTTTCATTGGCAATCCATCAAAAAATTCTTTAAGATTTTGCATTGTTACTTCCGCTATTTTCTTCAGAGCTTCATTGGTTAAGAATGCCTGATGTGAAGTGAGAAGCACATTGGGCATTGAGATAAGCTCTCTGGCTATGTCATCTTTTATTATGCTGCCCGAATGGTCCTCAAAAAATAGATCCGCTTCTTTTTCATAAACATCCAAACCTGCGCCTGCTACTTTTTTTGATTTCAACGCTTCCAAAAGCGCCGCTGTATCAATAATCGGACCGCGTGATGTGTTTATGATATACACACCGTCCTTCATTATTGCAAGGGTGTCCTTATTTACCATATAACGTGTAGCATCTGTCAGTGGACAGTGGAATGATATTATATCCGCCTTTCGAAACAACTCATCAGACGTAACATAATTTATTTCTCTACCGGCAGCAGGGTATAGATCAAACGCTATGACATTCATATTAAAACCTTTGCAAATGTCAATAAACACTTGACCTATCTTACCTGTACCGACAACACCTACTGTTTTTCCGTAAAGATCAAAACCTGTCAAACCATCCAGCTTAAAATTATAATCTCTGATACGGTTATAGGCTTTATATGTTTTTCTGTTTAGCGTCAGAAGAAGTGACATTGCATATTCAGCTACTGCGTAAGGAGAGTATGCAGGAACCCTGGCAACTCGAATTTTCCCATCAGCGCTTTTTAAATCAACATTGTTAAATCCTGCGCACCTAAGAGCAATCAGCCTTACTCCCAACTCTTCTAATAAGTTGATGGTTTCCGCGTCTGCCGCATCATTTACAAAAATAACAACCGCGTCAGCACCGCTTGCCAGATGAGCGGTATTTTTATTTAATTTACTCTCGATATACTTAAATTCATAGCCATATTGATTTTTAAGTTCATCGAACCATTTCTTATCATATGATTTTGTGTCATAAAATGCTATTTTGTTCATATGCATATTTCTCCTTCTGGTTCTTACTATTTTTTACACGCATATACACAGTGTAAGAATGAAAATATCCTATTTATTGAATGCCTGCTGAATTTTGTCGCACATTAATGTCATAGCGTCTTTTGCCTCATCAAGATCCAACTGTCTGAAACTGAGGAATCCATGAATAGCTCCCTCGTAATTTTTCAAATAGGCCGGCACGCCTGCATCAGTTAATGCCTTAGCATAATCTATGCTCTCGTCTCTGAGCAAATCGTATTCGGCTGTGATTATCAGCGCGGGAGGAAGGTCGTTGAAGTTTTTACTAAGCAAGGGCGAACACATCGGGTCGAGTCCTTCACTGCGGTCTTTCAGGTGATGGAAGTTATGCCATTCATGACTATATGATGTTAGTCTATATCCTTCGCCGTTTTCTATTCTGGATTTTCTTTTTCCCATATTGTTCCAGTCAAAGCAACCGTAAACCAGTACCTGATAGACAAGCGGGAATTCTTTTCTATCTCTTGAAAGATGCGGTATAACCGCCGCTAAAGTGCCGCCTGCGCTATCGCCGGCAACGCAGATCCTGTTAGGATCGATTTTTAGTTCTTTCGCGTTTTGGTATATCCATCTTACGACTTCATAACATTCGTTTTCAGGCTGCGGAAACTTATAGGGCGGACAAAGGCCATATTCGATCGATATTACAGTACACCCAACGCGGCTGCATAATTCTCGGCAAGTTGCGTCACCATGCTCAATATCTCCCAGTACAAAACCGCCGCCGTGCATCCAGATTACAACTGGATTTACATCTTCGCCTTTTGGCCTGTAAATGCGAATAAGCGTGTCTCTTATCGACGTCTTCACTGTACGGTCTTCTATAGAGTCCACTTTTGCAGATTTTTCTTTTTCCCCGTTCATCATCTGCGCGTAAATTGCTCGTATTTTATCGACTCCCAAACTGAACATACTGTCAAAATCATGTTTTAAGAATTCTTCATATTTTGGATTTAACGACATAATTTTTACCTCTTTTCTCTAATAAAATTAAGTGTTTTAAATTGCTATGATGAATTATATATTCGTATTATGATAATTTCCAATATATATTAATGAATTAAATAATAGCTAATTGGCTATTATTTAAAAAAACAAGTTTCTTCATTTGTAATTAAACGCCTATACAATCAATAGTTGCTTTATATTTATCTGTAAACGTTTTGCGGTTTTGCATCATTAATAGCTTTTTTGCTATAGATTGATTTATTAATATATATTGGTAATTATTAATATGCAACTATATAATTCATTGTACTAATAGAAAGCTTTAAGGATATAAAAGGAATTTAGAGCCTGTTGATTGAAGAAAGGAGGAAAACCCATAACCATTAAACAAAACAGATGCTAACACAAACAAAAATACATACCTTACAGCTTTAGAGCTTAATAACTAAAAATAGGAGGAATAATTATGATTAATAAAACCAACAAATACGCAAGTAAACAAGCAATACTTACCTTGTTATTTATCGGTTGGTGTATTGCAAATCTAAGCAGATTTACCATTAACTATGCAATATTGAATATAGCGAAAGACTTTAATATAAACGCGTCTATGAACGGTATTGTAATCAGCAGCTTTTTTATCGGTTATGCTTTGATGCAAATTCCCGGCGGATTGTTAGCTGACAAATTCGGAGCTAAAAAAGTACTGTTAGCCAGCGCAATAATTTGGTCAGCAGCCGCTGCCTTTACCGGTTTTTCCTGGTCTGTATCATCACTGATAGCATTTCGATTTTTAACCGGGGTCGGCGTGGGAATATTCTATCCCACAGCTTCAAGAACTATCGCGCAGGTGTTCCCCAGAAACAGCCAGGGAAAAGCAATGTCAGTATTAATGGTCTCCGGAGCAGTAATAGGCGCTGTAAGTTCAGTATTGTTCGCCTGGATAATCGGCTCTATGGGATGGTCAGCTTTGTTTTTTATCAGCGGCGCATGCGGAATAATAATTTTGGCATCGTATCTGCCGCTATTTAATGTAGCGCCCGCCGTCAAAGAAAACGCGGACAACCAGACAGAAGTTGAAAATACATCTGTTTCACCTTTAAAACAAGTAATAAGAGTACCAATGGTATGGGGTATGTTCATATCTGGTTTTTGTGTAAGCATGATAACATGGGGTATTAATTCTTGGATACCGACTGTTCTTGTACAAATTCGGCATATTGATCTTATGCAAGTAGGGAAATACCAAGTTCTGCCTATGATCGCAGGCGTAGTTGCAATGTTACTCTGCGGCGTTATTATTGATAAATTGCAGACAAGCCGTATCCGTATATTAGCAATCATTTTGGCTGTAATTGCTGCTGTTTCCATTTATCTCATGTATACGTCAAAGATACTTGCATTGTTCTTTTCATTCGAAGGGCTCACAATTGCATGTGTTACCGCTGTATTTGTGATAATTACCAACTTAGTTATGAGACAATTTCCGATACAAGTCACAGGATCTGCCATCGGTTTTGTAAATTTCGGTTCACAAATAGGCAGCTTTGTAGCTCCTGCCGCCATGGGATTTATGGTAGATGCGAACAACGGATCATTCTATATGGCGTTTATCTTTTTGGCAATATCCGCAGTAATTGCATGCTTTTCGTTCTTACCCAATTATTTTTTAAAAAAAGATGTTGCTATCGGTACTGAACATTCTGCAGTATAGCAAAAAAATATAGTCCAAATTGATTATGTATTGAAAAAAGAGAAAAATGTTTGTAAAAAAGCAGGCGCATGCCTGCTTTTTATACTTATCTTTCATTTATCAAAAAACAACCTGTGTTATTAATTAATAACTATTGTTTGGCATGTGAATTTGCGTTGAATGTAATAAAACACAAATAAATTGCATTAAATGCCTTTAAGAGATTTTATTTCTTCTATTAAAGCAGGCACAACTTCAAACATATCGCCCACTACAGCGTAATCCGCAAAGCCGAAAATCGGAGCCGTTTTGTCCGAGTTTATAGCTATTATAACATCCGAAGACGTCATTCCCGCAGTATGCTGAACAGCGCCCGATATTCCGCAGGCAATATAAAGCCTTGGGCTTACAATTTTGCCCGACTGCCCTACCTGACATTTTACTGAATACCATCCGCAGTCTACTATAGGGCGCGTAACGGCAATTGTTCCGCCAAGCATGTCTGCAAGTTCTTTGAATATCGCTATTTGTTCCTGGTTTTTAACGCCTCTGCCTATGGCGACAATAACTTCCGCATCCTCGATTTTTATATCTGCTGTGCTTTCATTAGCGGTGTAGTTTTTAAATATTGTCCTTATCATCTCCGCAGGAGTGTTTATGTTTTCTTTTATTATGTTTATATTTTCTTTTTTTACCGGCAGCGCTGCTTTAAATACGCCCTGACGTATTGTGCCTATCTGCGGGCGCGATTTATCACATACGATAGTTGCCATCAGATTTCCGCCGAAAGCGGGTTTTGTCCATTCTATATCCTTTGTTTCGGGATTATAATATAACTCAGTTGTGTCTGCTATTGAGCCGGTATCAAGCCTTGCCGACAATCTGGGAGCCATGTCTTTGCCGTTGTCAGTGGCGCCCATAAACAAAACAGACGGCTTGTATTTTTTACACAGCTGAGTGAATGCGAATGTATAAGCATCAGTAGAATAATGCTTGTATTCTTCGCCAGACACAATAATTATATCATCCACATTAGCGCATGATATTTCTTCCGCAGCTTTTTCGGCGGCATCCGATATTAACACAGCCACAAGTTTTTCGCCTGAAGCATCAGCTATTTTTCTTGCTTCGCCCAAAAGTTCAAGCGATACTTTGTCAGCTTTGCCTTCAGTTAATTCAACATATACCCATATATTTTTGTAAAGCGATTTATCCATTGCCGCCTCCTAAATTACTTTAGCGTCAACAAGCAGAGCTGCAAGTTTTTTGCCCGATTGCTCAGCCGTTTCTTCGCATATAATCATGCCTGCTTCTCCTACCGCAGGCACGAAGCTTTTTACAACTGTGGTTCTTGAGCCTGACATGCCTATCCTATCCATTTCAAGTCCTTCTATCTGACTTGCCGATAAAATCTTTATTTCTTTTTTGTTTGCCGCCATTTTACTTTTAATGGAAGGATAACGGGGAGTGTAATTTGTTTTTGTAACGGTTATTACGCATGGCAGCGCTGCCTGCACCGTTTCTTTTCCTTCTTCCATTTCTCTTGATGCAAGTAAGTATTCGCCATCAAATTTAACATCCATTACACCAGTTATTTGGTTATAGTTTAAATGTTCCGCAATTTGAGGTCCTACCTGACCTGTTTCGCCGTCAATAGTGTGCTTTCCGCAAAATATTACATCAAAGCATCCTAACTGTTTTGAGGTAAGGCTGAGCGCATAGCTTGTCGCTAAAGTATCTGAATCTTTAAACGCTCTGTCCGTAATAAGAACAGCATCATCAGCTCCTACCGAAATGCATTGTCTTAACGCTTGTTCCGCCTGAGGCGGTCCCATGCTAATAACAGTTACGGCTCCGCCGTGCGCTTCCTTAAATCTTACCGCCGCTTCAAGCGCGCAAGCATCGAGCGGGTTTAATATAGAAGGCACGCCTTCTCTTATAAGACTTCCCGTAACGGGATCAACTTTAATCTCTTCGGTATCGGGTACTTGTTTTACGCAAACCAATATCTCCATTATTATCTCCTTTTTGAACATAAGGACAGATAGCTTATCTGCCCTTATGATTATATTTTGTATTACGTTGTTTCTTAAATTTATCTAAGCAATGCGCCCGAAATAATCATACGTTGGATTTGATTGGTTCCTTCAAAAATCTGGAATATTTTAGCGTCTCTCATTCTCTTTTCAACCGGATATTCTTTGCTATATCCGTATCCGCCGAAAACCTGCACAGCATCAGTTGTTACATGCATTGCCATATCGGAAGCAAATGTTTTTGATATTGCAGCTTCTTTTGTATATTTTTCACCTGCCTGAGCCAGATAAGCCGTATTATGCGTAAGCGCTCTTGCCGCTTCAATTTGTATTGCCATATCAGCAAGCATAAATTGAACAGCCTGATGCGTAGCAATCGGTGCGCCAAACGGTTTTCTTTGTTTGGAATACTCTATGCAGTCGTCAAGCGCTCCTTGTGCGATGCCTATTGCCATAGCAGCATTAAATACTCTTCCTATATCAAGCGCCGACATAGCAATTTTAAATCCCATGCCTTCTTTTCCTAACAGATTGCTTGCAGGCACTCTTACGTTATCAAAGAACATATCGCATGTATTGGAAAGTCTGAGTCCCATCTTGTTTTCTTTTTTGCCAATTTGTATGCCTTTTCTGTCTTTTTCGACAATAAAAGCACAAATGCCTCTAACGCCGGCCTCGGGATTAATTGTTGCGAAAACGATATGAATATCACCGTATTCTCCGTTTGTTATAAATGTTTTAGGTCCGTTGATTATGTAATCATCACCGTCACGGGTGCATGTGCAGCGAACAGCTCCTGCATTTGATCCCGCATCAGCTTCAGTTAAAGCAAACGTAATAAAACCTCCGGGCACAATTTTTTCTGAAACGTATTTTTTTTGTTCTTCTGTCCCGAATTGAGATACGCACGCAAACGGAAGCCCATTAAGTGTAAGTGAAATAGCAAACCCTGCATCCACTTTTGCCAGCTCTTCTACCACGAAAGCAATAGTGTTGTAGTCTAGTCCGACGCCGCCATATTTTTCTTCCATGTCCATACAATGGAACCCGAGCTGGAAACCTTTTTTATAAAGCTCTAAAGGAAACTCTCCTTTTTCATCCAGTTCATATATATGGGGTTTTACTTCCTTTTCCATAAATTCTTTGGCAAGAGCCACCAAATCCTTTTGGTCTTGATTCATTATCATTGCCATGCAAAAAATCCTCCTTATTTAAGATATTAAAGCTATTATACACTATTAAGAGTACAATTTTTAGATAAATATTTTTTTAACATATTCAAATTATACATTGATTTTAACGTTTTCAATACTTTATAATAAAAGATAACAATAATTTAAATTTTGGAGGATAAATATGGAACTTCTAAAACAATTTGACGAGATGCTCAAAGAATACATTAAACCCCTCACATCCCCAATCGCAGTGAAATTACTTAAAGAAGGCGAGGAATTCCCTCAAAAATCGCGTAATCTTAAACAGACTTTCGGCCATCCGTTAGCGCTGTGCCAGAGTATAGCAATGGTAAGAAAATACGGCTGGACTATAGGCATTGGCAAGGGCGATAACGCGTGCGGCCCTTCTCTTGCATACCTGGGCTGCATGCCATATACCGAAAAGCAAAAAGAAGGCGGCATAGTATACCCTCTTTACGCAAAGACTCTTGAAGCAGGCAAAAAAACGGAAGAAGCCGCTACAAGGCTTGAAGAAGGCACGTTTGAGCGCATTATACTTGCTCCACTGTCCAAAGCTGAGTTCGAGCCCGATGTTGTTCTAGTTTATGGAAACCCGGGTCAGGTTGCGCGTTTAATTCAAGGAGCAAACTATGTGGACGGCGGCTACATAGGCGCAAAAGCTACCGGCAGAGCGGCGTGCATATCCGAAATAGCCTCTACATATAAAAATCAGGTATGCAACATTACAATACCCGGCGCGGGCGAAAAGGTATTCGCAATGACTGCGGATGATGAAATTATTTTCTCCGCTCCTTATTGCAAGCTTGCAGACGTTATTGAAGGCGTAACGGTTACCCACAAAAGCGGCATAGGACGTTATCCATGGCCTATAGCAGGCCTAAAAGCCTCTCCGACAATGCCTGATTGCTATAAATTCCTGCAGGTAATGGCGGGACTTGAAGAAGAATAAAATAAAAATAGATTAAACTGCTGAATATTCAGCAGTTTTTTTATAATTCAATAAATTGACAGCAAGACAATTATTTATTAAAATCATTTTATCATCCCAATTATTCTTTAGGAGCAGATAATGGAACATATATATAAAACCCCCGGTATGCTGGCAAATGACGAAAGCGACCTTTGCGGCGGCTGCGGTATAGGAATAATTATTAGAATCATTGCCGAGCTTATAGAAGAAATGGAACTTGATGATGTTAATATTCTTCCTTTAGGCGTTCCCTGCCCGGAAAACGCGCAGGGATGGGGGTGTTTTACTATTGCTTCTCCGCCTTTTGCATCAAGCGCCATGAGCGCCAGCATTAAACGATTAAATCCCGAACAAACTTTAATCATCTTTCAAGGCGAAGGCGCAACTGCGTCTTCGGGTATTTCAGACACGATACACACCGCAAACAGAGGCGACAGCCTAACCGTTATATCGATAAACAATTTATGCAAAAACAATTACAGCGGCGGTATGTCTTTTTCAAACGCATACAGTTTTAACTCAATGAATTTTCAGCCTCCTATAAATTCGGGCAATTTAAAAACGCCCGAAATGATTGCGTCTTTGCCAAAATCGCAATTTGTGGCAAGAGTATCGGTACACAATCCGAAAGAAATAATAAAAGCTAAGGCCGCGATAAAACAAGGTCTAATAACTCAGATTGACGACAACGGATATTCTTTTATAGAAATAATCTGCCCTTGTCATGTAAATTTAGATATTGACGCTGTAGAAATTTCAGGATATGTTGAAGATAATATTATTAAAAATTACCCTTTGGGTATTATAAAATCAATATAATTTAATGGTGAAGCATGGATATTAAAGATTTAATTATTAAAGCAATAAAGGCAAGAGAAAACGCGTACGCGCCATATTCCAAATACAAAGTAGGCGCGGCTCTTTTAACTGCCGGCGGCAAAGTATATACGGGCTGCAATATAGAAAATTCATCGTACAGCGCGACAATCTGCGCCGAACGTACGGCTTTTTTTAAGGCTGTATCGGAAGGAGAAAAAGAGTTTGTTAAAATGGCTCTTGTGTGCGGTTATGATGATAAGCTCGCTTTGTGCGCCCCGTGCGGCGTTTGCCTTCAGGTAATGGCTGAATTCTGCAAAGAAGACTTTGAGATAATTACAGCCGCAAGTAGTGAGGAATATAAAATATACAAACTTAAAGATTTGCTTCCGCATGCTTTCAGTTTAAAATAATACAAAAAAATAAAGAGCTTTTCGCTCTTTATTTTTATTTAAATACATTAGTCTGTTTCAGATAATCGCTTGCGTTGCTTGTTGCGTTGGAAATGTAATCACTGCCCTTGTCTATTGCCTGGCTTACATAGTCAGTTCCCTTATCGACGGCGCTTTTTACTGTTCTTTTAATTTTACCTTTGTTTGTCATTAAGCTTTTAGCGACCATTACCGTTGCAGCGGCGCTTACTGCGCTAATTATTGCAGTTGCTGTTTTATTCATTTTTTAACATCACTCCTTTTTGTCTATTTTTAACAAAATTTAATTTCTTATAACAAAAAATTGAAAAAAAATAAATTTTTATTTATAATTTAATAATGGATAAAGAATGCATCAATAAAATAATTGATTTGCTTGATAACGCGTATGAAGACGTTAAAACTTTTTTAAATTATTCATCCGGCTATGAGCTGTTTGTTGCAGTTATACTGTCGGCTCAATGTACGGATAAGCGGGTAAATGAAATTACGTTTAATTTATTCAAAATCGCAAACACGCCGCAAGAAATACTGGATTTGGGCAGAGAAAAATTGCAGCAGATTATTAAAAGCGGAGGACTTTGGGAAGTGAAGTCTAAAAACATAATTGACGCGAGTAGAATAATAATTGATAAATTTGGAGGCAATGTCCCCGACAATATGGAAGACCTTCTCACGCTGCCCGGCGTAGGGAGAAAAACAGCGAACGTAATACTATCGCACATATACAATAAAGACGCTATTGCGGTTGATACCCATGTATTCAGAGTGTCAAACAGAATAGGGCTTGCAAATGAAAAAACCCCGTATGCGACGGAAGAGGCGCTTATGAGGGCGATAGATAGGTCAATGTGGAGCAGAATGCATTATAAGCTTATACTTCACGGCAGGAATATCTGCACTGCAAGAAGCCCTAAATGCGACAAATGCGCAGTAAATAATTACTGCTTATATTATAAAAACCAAAAGGAGATTAAAAATGTTAATATTAAGCACTGATTACGTGCCCGGAAAAGAAATAGAGGCAATAGGAATAGTAAAAAGTTCTGTTGTGCAAACCGACGCTAAAAAAGACGCTAAGAATGCGTTTGACAGCATATTCGGCGCAAGTGAAATGAATTTCGGCGAAGTAATCGACCAGTCAAGAGACGTTATTACAAAAATGATGGAAGAAAAAGCGCAGCTGCTCGGCGCAGACGCTATCGTTAGTGTAAAATATACAACTTCTGTTCTTTCAGTCGAATTTTTAAGATCGGTTGAATTGCTTGTGTACGGAACCGCAGTAAAATATAAATAATAAATAAATATTACTAATTCATATATATTATAATAAAAAGAGGTAAATATATGAAAAAAGAACATAAGAAAAAATTAATAGCGCCAACCATTGCGATGCTTGTGTGCATTATATTTTTAATTTTTATGGCAATAAATAATTTATTTACTTACATCTACTACAACATTTCTGTTGCTCTATGTATTTTATCGGCGATAATCCCGCTGGGAGCAATAGGAATGCTAATATATGTTTATATTTTAAGAGTAAAAGAAATTAAGGAGGGAAAAGAAGATGATATTAGTAAATATTGATTACATCCCCGGAAAAGAATTTGAAGTTTTAGGGTTGGTAAAAGGAGCAATGATTCAGTCCAAGCATATAGGAAAAGACATAGGAAGCGCGTTTAAAAGCATTGTGGGCGGCGAATTGGAAGCTTACAGTGAAATGATAAACGAATCAAGAAGCATTGCGACGCAAAGAATGGTTAAAGAAGCGGAGGCGAAAGGAGCCGATGCCGTAATATGCATCCGTTATTCGTCCAGCACCGTTATGCAGGGCGCAGCTGAAGTGCTTGCATACGGAACAGCCGTAAAATTCAAATAAAATACTATTGCAATATTTAAAATCATTTGCTACTATAAAATAAATTAAATTGTGCAATAAGGGAAAACGGTGAAAATCCGTTGCAGCCCCCGCTACTGTAAGCGATGACGAGTCTCTATTACGCCACTGTTATAAATGGGAAGGCAGAGACGAGGATGAAGCGCAAGCCAGGATATCTGAATGCATAATATAAACAAAAACTCTCGGAGGGCGGAGTTTGAAGTTATTATCTTTTATAATATGGATAATTTCTCTTGCCTTACGGGGTGTAGAGAAATTTTTTATTATAAGGAGAAAGAAAATGTACAAAAAAACAAAAAAGCTTCTCTGTATTCTGTTTACTTTACTTATCTTAATTTCTTTTGCATCCTGTTCCAACACTACATCATCCTCAGGGGCCGCCAATACGGCATACCCGTTATCAATTACGGATGATTTAGGGAACAATGTAACTATTGATGCAAAACCGTTGAAAATTATAAGCACATCACCTGCCGTTACGGAAATATTATTCGCTTTGGGGCTTGACGATGAAATAGTCGGCGTCAGCAGTTCCTGCGACTATCCGCAGGCCGCAAAGTCTAAACCGCATCTGTTTGATTTTTCGGGTCCTAATATTGAAAGCATTATACAAGCCGATCCCGATATAATTTTATCGGACGTTGCATATGGAATACCCCAAGATACTAAGTTACTGCTTGAAAATTCGGGCATCAAAATCGTTTTAATGACGTACACGTCAGTTGACGATGTTCTTGACAACATTACATTAATAGGAAAAATAACCGATAAAAACAAAGAAGCGGGTATACTGGTCAGCCAGATAAGCAAAGATATCGAAAATGTTGCCGCGAAAGCCAAAAAACAAGAACCTAAAAGCGTATTTATAAATATCGGAGGTTATTATACGCCCGGAGCGGATACATTTATAAATGATCTTATAACAACGCTCGGCGCGAATAATATAGCGGAAAGTTTGGGTTCCGGCTGGATTATGATATCGACAGAAAAACTGATAGAAGCCGACCCCAATGTATATATCGATCTGTCGGTTGTAAATTCAGGCGATTTACCCACTGATTCGATTATTTTAAATTTATCCGCTTTAAAGAAGAATAAATACTACAGTTACTCATATTCAAGCAATGAAACGTCCGTACTTTCACGTCCCGGACCGCGCATGTCGCAGGCTCTGCAGCTTTTATATGATGATATATACGGAAAATAATATTTAAAGGAACAAAATTGAAGAAAATACATATTTTCATATTCAGTTCAATAAGTATATTTTTAATATTGCTATATACCGCAGCGGGGACTGCGGATATAGCCTTTTTTGATACTTTTAAAATATTAGCAAGCAAATTCAATTCCTCATTTTCAGGCTTTTCAACTTCGAAAGAAATTATTATACTCAACATACGCCTGCCCAGAGTGCTGTTATCGTACATCAGCGGCGCATGTCTGGCTTTATGCGGATGCGGCTACCAAAGCGTTTTTAAAAATCCGTTAAGCGATCCGTTTATTTTAGGAGTATCATCAGGCGCGGCTTTAGGCGCGACGCTTAGCATTGTGCTTAATATGCCAAATACGTTATTAGGGCTTAACATCACGGCCTTAATGGCGTTTTTCGGCGCGGTGATAACTGTATTTATTGTTTTTGCCATATATGAAAATTCACAAAGAAATTCAACTTCTTCGCTTTTATTAATAGGCATTGCCATAGGACAGTTTATAACAGCAGTCATTTCCGTATTAATGCTGTTAAATCAGGATAATATAAAAGACATTTATTTCTGGACGCTCGGAAGCTTCGCAGCTAAAAGCTGGCCTCATCTCGCAGTAGTATCTGTGTATTTTGTAATAGGTTTTTGTTTTATGATGCATAACAGCAAAAATTTAGACATTATGCTGCTGGGAAGCCAAGAAGCGCAGTATCTCGGTCAGGACATATATAAGGTACGAAGGCATATTTTAGTAATCACTTCCCTGCTTGCCGCAGGCGTTGTTTCCGTTACCGGGATAATAGGTTTCATAGGGCTTGTTACGCCCCATGTAGTGAGAATATTCACAGGACCGATGCATAAAAAGCTAATGGTCTGCAGCGTTTTTACAGGCGGGATATTCCTAATGACGGCAGACACCATAGCACGCAGCGCGCTTAAGTTTGAACTTCCAGTAGGTATCATCACCGCTATTTTCGGCGCGCCGTTTTTTATCTACCTCATATATTCGTCTAAGCGGGAGGTGCTGTAGATGAACTGCGTCGAACTTAAAAATGTATGCTGCCGTGTTGATAACAAAGATATTTTGAATGATATTTCTTTTGCGATACCGCAAGGAAGCATGTGGGCGATTATTGGCCCTAACGGCGCGGGAAAAAGCACGCTTATTAAAATACTTACATCCGTACTTAAACCGACAAGCGGCGAAGTGAGAATAAACGATAGTAATATTAATAATTTAAGCAGACTTGAAATAGCAAGAAACATCGCGGTGGTGCCTGATAATTTTAACACTAATTTTGATTTCACTGTTTTTGATATAGTATTAATGTCCCGCTATTCTCATAACAGCAAAAGCTATATAACAAACGCAGACAAGACCGCGGCGCTGGAAGCCTTGGACAAAGCTAAAATATCTCACCTTAAAAATAACCTGTATAAAACGCTCAGCAGCGGCGAGAAGCAGACTGTTTTGCTTGCCCGCGCGATAGCGCAGGACAGCGACGTGATTTTGCTTGATGAGCCTACAAGCAACCTTGATATCAAGAATCAAATGGAGATTATGCACATGCTAAAAACACTAAATGATGATGGAAAAAGCGTTATTGCAGTAATGCACGACATAAATCTTGCGGTAAGATTTATTAACAATTTTATCATTATAAAACAAGGTAAAATTATCAATTCGGGAAATATAGAAAGCGTGTTCAGCGAGAAAATTTTAGCTGATTTATACGACATAAACGTCAATATTTTTAAAGATGTTAACAGCCGATTTTTGTTCATGCAGGCCGAAAAAATCAAGTAAAACGGTTACTTTTATCAAAATTCAACATGTTATCCACAAAGTTATCCACTTATGCACATATATTCTTTATTGCGGCACAGTTTTAAAAAATTAAAACAATATACATAAATTTTTATATAATATGCGGGAAATACCTATATGTTATCAGATTTTTTCAACAAGTTATTAACAATTCATAAGTAAAATCAAACTCAATTTTTTTTAATTTATTTGCCAAATTACATTAATAATAGTAAAATATTTAACGGTGAAAAAATATGTTTAATATTGTTTTATATACTCCGCAAATCCCCCAGAATACAGGCAACATTTCAAGAAGCTGCGCGCTTACGGGCTCTGTTCTTCATTTAATAAAGCCTTTAGGCTTTTCCATAGATGACAGGTACTTAAAAAGAGCGGGGCTTGACTATTGGGATAAAATGAGTTTTTATGTCTATGAAAACTTTGAGGAATTTTTAAGCAAATGCAATCCTGAAAATCTATATCTATTTACTACTAAGACCGACAAGCTATATACAGACGTAAAATATAAAAAAGAAGATTACTTGATGTTCGGAAGCGAGACAAGCGGTCTGCCTGATTATATACACGAAATGTTTTTTAATAACCGTTATAATATACCCATGCGAAAAGGGCAGCAACTGCGAAGCCTTAATTTGTCAAACTCGGTAAGCGTCGTTTTGTACGAAGCGTTAAGACAGAATAATTTCGAGGGTTTATTATAGGCAAATTATGGTATAATATTTAAAATCACACTTCGGAGGTAATAATGGATAACAGCAATTTATACGATATTATCATCATAGGCGGAGGCCCGGGCGGACTGAGCGCCGCAATATATGCCGCTAGAAGCGAAATGAAAACAGTTCTCTTCGAAGCAGGTATGCTGGGCGGACAAATAGCCACAACCACTCATGTGCAAAATTATCCTGGCTCAATTCAGGACTGCACGGGACCAAAACTTACAGACAGAATGGAAGAGCAGGCTAAGGAGTTTGGAGCGGAGATTGCTTATGAATATGTTGACAGCATAACTAAGAAAGATAACATATTTATTATAAAAACGTCATCAAAGAAAATTTACGAGTCAAAAACAGTTATAGCGTGCCTCGGAGCTACTCCCAAAATGCTTGGAATAGACGGAGAAGCGAAATTCAGAGGTCTTGGCGTAAGCTACTGCGCAACATGCGACGGCGGCTTTTTCAAAAACAAGGAAATAGCGGTTGTGGGCGGCGGCGACACGGCTTTGCAGGAAGCGATATTTTTAACGAAGTTCGCGTCTAAAATATACTTAATACACCGTAGAGACGAATTCAGAGGCGCGAAATCGCTTGAAACAAAAATAAGAAACACACCTAAAATAGAACTTGTTTTGAACACTGTGCCGCTTAGGATTTTAGGCACGTCCACCGTTGAAGGACTTGAAATTCAAAATAAAGTCACACAAGAGATAAGCACGCTTAAGTTAGACGGAGTGTTTATGTTTGTGGGGTATAAGCCCAATTCGGAATTATTGAAAGACTTAGCCGAACTTGATAGTCAGGGTTATGTTAAAACAAACGCCGATATGTCTACCAAGACACCCGGTTTGTTCGCCGTAGGCGACATGATTGCAAAGCCTTTAAGGCAGGCTATAACCGCCGCGGCAGACGGAGCGATAGCCTCAATAAGCGCGGAAAAATATATCGAAAATATGAATATGTAATTAAGGCAAATAAAAAAACTCGGCATATGCCGAGTTTTTTATAATTTACTCTTTATTACGGTGTTGTTGCCGGAGCCGGATATGTACCTACTGCCCCATCTGTAGATGTAAATTTAACTTCTGTTACTGCAGTGCCAGATATTTTTATAGTGTAAGTTCCATTAATAGTTCCAACCTGGTCTTTTACATCTTTACCATAGCCTTCTGTGTCAGCATCTGTATAAGTTGTCGTGCTGCTTACCTCTCCCCCATTAAGGGTTGTAAATGTTAATTGTGCTGTTGCAATGCTATATACTGTTCTTGCGTTAGCTGTAGCTGTAGCTTGTCTTGCTTGGTCAACAAATCCGTTCATTGTCGGGATAAGTATTGCCGCCAATACACCGATGATTGCGATAACTACGATAAGTTCGATAAGGGTAAACGCTTTTTTCTGGGCAAATTTTTTCTTAAATTTTCTAATCATATTGTTCTCCTTTTATATTTCCTTTTCATTAACACTCCCGATAAAGGGGTATATAATTGCATATATATTAATACATATTTATATATTTTTCAACATATTTTGTCAATATTTTACATATTTCTGCATAATTTATACATATTTAATTCAAATATCGTTTAAAATCCTTTAAATCTATAGCTCTGCGCTGTGCGATGTCAATATTTACTTTATTCGTTTTCACAAGTCTTGCCAAATCGAAATCCATCGACTGCATTCCCAGTTCTTTGCCGGTTTGTATAAAACTGTCTATCTGATGGCTTTTTCCTTCCCTTATTAAGTTGCCTATTGCGTCCGTGCGCACCATAATCTCAAGAGCCGCAACTCTGTCCTTGCCTGTGGACAGCGGCAGGAGCTGCTGAGAGATAACGCCCTGAAGCGCTTCTGCAAGCTGTATCCTTACCTGCTGTTGCTGTTCGTGCGGGAAAACGTCTACTATACGGTCTATTGTGTTTGCCGCCCCCATTGTATGCAGCGTGGAAAATACCAAATGTCCGGTCTCCGCCGCCGTTATAGCCGCTCTTATGGTATCCAAGTCGCGCATTTCGCCTACAAGAATAATATCGGGGTCTTCACGCAGTGCGGCGCGCAGAGCGTCTGAAAAACTTGTTGTGTCTTCATTTACTTCGCGCTGATTTATAACGCTTTTTTTATGCCTGTGAAGATATTCAATTGGGTCTTCGATAGTTATTATATGGTCTTGCTTATTATCATTTATATAATCAATTAAAGCCGCAAGCGTTGTGGATTTACCGCTTCCCGTTGTGCCCGTTACAAGCACAAGCCCTCTTGGAAGCATTGCCATGTTTTTAATTATTGGCGGATGACCAAGGCCGTCCAGCGTGGGTATATCCCTTGCAAGCAATCTGAGCGCGACCGCGTAACTTCCGCGCTGTTTAAAAATATTTACGCGCAGTCGGCAGTTGGCAGTAGCATACGCAAAGTCAATATCTCCTTTTTCTTCAAGCACGGCAGTCCTGTTTTTAGGTATTATAGGTTCAATCAGTTTTTTTATCAAATTGGGAGTCATTATTTCAATCCCATCTATTTCCTGCAATGAGCCGTTTTTTCTTACAATCGGCGGTCTGCCTGTTGTTATATGCAAGTCGGAAGCATTGTTTTCAACCGCATAAGTAATAAAATCATTTATTGTATTCATTTGTCCTCCTATAATGTGTAAGTTGCCTGTATTAATTCGGCAATTGTAGAATCGCCCCTAAGCACACGCTCTGTCATATCCTGTTTGAGCGTAGTGGTGCCTTGAGAAATTGCGTATTTTAAAATAGCTCCACTGTCTTCCCGGTTAGTTATCATTTTGCGCAGATTATCATCAAACAGAATAATTTCATGAATTGCCGTTCTGCCTTTATATCCTGTATTATTGCATTGCGAACAGCCCTGCCCTTTATACAGCGTAACGCTTTTGTCTATTTCAAGTATGGAGTTTTCGCTCTCGGTTGACTGATACGAAATTTTGCAGAAAGGACATATTTTTCTTACAAGCCTTTGCGCTATTATTGAAGTAACAGCTGACGCTACAAGGAAAGGCATTATGCCCATATCCACAAGCCTGTCTATAGTAGACGCGGCGTCGTTGGTATGTATTGTTGAAAGCACCATGTGTCCCGTAATGGCGGCCCTTATGGCAATGGCTGCTGTTTCGTTATCGCGTATTTCGCCGACCATTATAACGTCGGGGTCCTGACGAAGAATTGAACGCAGCCCGCTTGCGAAAGTAAGCCCTGCTTTAGTGTTTATCTGCATTTGGTTTGCGCCGTCTATTTTAAACTCTACAGGGTCTTCAATTGTTACAATGTTAATATCAGGGCTCATTATTTCGTTTATTATGGTATACAATGTGCTTGACTTTCCGCTTCCTGTAGGGCCGGTAACAAGCACTACGCCGTGTGACGTTTTTATAAGTTTATCAAAAAGCTGCATATTTTTCTTGCTGAATCCCAAAGCTTTCTTGTTTTGAACTATGTCTGCGCTGGGATTAAAAAGTATTCTTATAACCGCTTTTTCGCCGTATACTGTAGGTATTGTAGATACACGCATATCGACAAGTGAATTTTCAAGCTCAATTTCGCATCTGCCGTCAAGCGGTATGCGCCTTTCGGCAATGTTCATTGACGACATTATTTTAAGTCTGGTTATAACCGAACCGTGCGCCGCAATGTCAAGCCTTAGCACTTCGCGCAGATGTCCGTCAATGCGCATTCTTACTTTTGTGTCATTTTTTGCGGGTTCAATATGAATATCGCTCGCGCCTATTTTTATAGCCTGCAGTATAATGGAATTCACAAGTCTTACAACGGGCGCGCTGTCTACCCGTTCTTCCATCTCGCTGTCTTCGACACTCATTTGACTATCAAGATTTGAACTGAATTCCTTATTAACGTCATTAGCCGCTTCGTTTGATGAAAGCCCTGCATAAAAAATATCCATTGCTTTACAAATTGTTCTCTCGGGCGCTATAACAGTCTTAATATCATATCCTGTCATAAATCTTAAATCTTCGATAATATAAAAATTCAGCGGGTCGTTCATAGCGACTATTAAATTGTTATCAATTAAATCAACTGCTATAAGGCAATTTTTTCTGGCAAACTCCTGCGGTATTAATTTTACTATATCCGAATCCAGCTTCATTTTATCCAAATCCACATAAGCTGTTTTTAAACGGTTTGCAAGAGCTTTTGTGAATTCCACATCGGATATATAGCCTTTTTCCACAAGAATAGTACCTAATTTTTTGCCGGTTTTCACCTGCTCGCTAAGCGCGTCATCCAGCTGTGACTGAGTTATAATTTTTTCTTCAAGAAGCGCTTGTCCGATTTTAAAATTTGTTTTCATTTTTTCTCCTCAAATATATATGTGAAGATTATTATTTCTTTATTTTATTATTTGCGCATGCTATAATGTAGCAAATAACGGGGAGATTTTTATTATATGACATATTTCTATTTAACATTACTTATATTTTCTTTTCTTTTCGGCATATGCATAGGCAGTTTTTTAAATGTATGTATTTACCGGATACCCAATAAAATAAAAGTATATGACGGTTATTCTTTCTGCCCCTCATGTCATAACAGGCTGAAAGCATATGACCTTATTCCTGTTATAGGTTACCTTATCTTAAACAGAAAATGCCGATATTGCGGTTGCAAAATCAGCCCGGTATACCCTATTGTAGAATTATCTGCAGGTTTGCTTTTCGCTTTTGCCTTTTATCTTTACGGCGTATGTTTTAATACGCTTATTGTGTGGACGCTTATAAGCGTGCTCATCGTCGCATCGTTTATGGACATCAAATCGCTCGAAATACCTGACGGAGTGTCTTTATGGATTGCCGCGCTCGGTGTTGTGTCATTTTTCATTCCCGGACTGTTATGGCATGAACGAGTGCTGGGAATTTTCGCGGCATCCCTTCCGCTGTTTATAATTCTGCTCTTAACTAAAGGAGGCGCAATGGGCATGGGTGATATTAAATTCATGGCTGCCGCAGGATTACTGCTCGGCTATAAGCTTATTCTGCTTTCTTTATTTTCATCAGCCATATTCGGCTCAATTATAGGTATTTTCCTTATAGCTTCTAAAAAGAAAGGAAGAAAAGACCCTATACCTTTCGTTCCCATGCTCAGCCTGGGTATTCTGTTTTCTTTGTTTTTCGGAAACAGCGTTATAACTTGGTATATATCACTTTTAAGATAAATAAATTACCAGGCTAATTCTCACCCCAGTAATAAGATAAAATATTCCCTTCATCACCCGTAATTAATACTGTATTATATACTTCTACCGTAGTATTAATTGTGTATTGCATTGAAGCGTCGCTTTTCATCTGCGCTGTACAGGACAGATTTAGCAAATTACCCTCGATTTTTTTTGCTTGAATGTTAACTGTGTATTTATCATAAAAAGCGTCAGAAAACAAGTCTTGAGTACTGGTTTTAGTTTTTAAATATATTTTTCCGTTTTGGCTGTATAATTTTCTTTTATCGGCATTTACATTTAAAATATTTGTATCTGCAGATATTTCAAGTTCTCTTGAAAACCTTATTTGCGAAACCACAGTTTTCATTACCTGGTCTGTTTTCATTTTGGCTTCAACTTTATAGGTTATCACGCCAAACATATTACTTGCAGGCACCATCATAGATATTATCAGCGTTCCGATAATAGCTACAAGCGCAATTACAACTACAACTTCAACGAGCGTGAATGCTTTTTTAGTATCTTTGTTAAAAATGTTAATTTTCATCGGGATAAAAACCTCTCATGTGAACGCTTGTTTTAGGATCAGTTGACTCCACTATAAGTCCTTCACACAAAATCTGTTCTCCTCCGATATTAATTACAAGAGTATGCGCCTGTGTAGAAATATAATTCGTATCAGACAAATCTGTGCCTTCTGTCTGCATGGAATACATTTTTTTTTCCAGCTGCGCTGCCGCCTTGTAGCTTGCGCTGTTGCGCGCCTGAGCAGTGCTTTGGGCATTGGCTGATGATACAATAACGCCCAGCAGCGTTAATGAAATCAAAGTCAGTATTGTTATGCTTACAAGCACTTCAACTAAAGTAAGCGCTTTTTTTGATTTGAATATCATCACTTTCACCTGTTTTATTTTAAATATGTGCCTTGTATTTTCCATTGCTGATCTGCGTCCGGATTATTAGGATCTTCATTTACGTATTCACTTAAATCGGGTATATAGTGCGCATAATCCATACGGCCGCCCATATACATATTTGATGCCACAACCGCGCCGTAAAGCTTTTTGGCAAGCATTGCGCTCCCGCCTAAATCAACAGTAGAATACGGAGCGTAAATATAGGCGTAAAGCGAATTATACGCGTTAAAACTTATTAACGGAGTATCCCCGCCGGAACCTTGCGCATTACATATTATAAATAAATTCGGTTTTCTGCTGTCGGGGTCAGGCACGCCGTTTAAATAATTGTAATAACCTGTAAAGCTGTTACTGCCTACGTTTAAATTCACATAATTTCCTTCTCCGTCGTCTAAGTAAAGAAATACGTTGTGGTCGCCTTTACTTAAAATATCAACTCCGCTTTTTATGTCAACTGTATCGTCATTACCCGATGCTTTAAGCAAAATATATAAATCCTGATTAGTCGCGTCAAATACTATCTTTTTATCCCATGAGAAAGATTTCGGGTCAATAATCAGTGTGCAATTTTTGTTAATTATATGGTCATTGCCGCTTATTGTGTAGCTTGTACTGCTTGTCTCTTTTAATTTTACCGTTATCGTTGTTTGTTTTACTTCCTGCAAATTCAGAGCCGGCAAACTCCATGCCGGAGCTTTTATTTCGATATTTAAATTCAGCGCCTGGACTTTGTTTTCACTACCGACCGCTGTAATGGCGGACACATCATCAACAGGCCCTACCGCGGCTATTGAGCTTGGAGATACATACACGATATTGTTTCCATAGCTTTTTGACGCAGGGTCCAAAGTGCCGCCCAGATAAACAGTGCCCGATACATTTTTATTATTAGTATAATTAATTAACAGCGCGTTTCCTTTTACGCTTAAATTACCCGTAAGCAAAGAATATGTAATTTCAGCGTTTCCTCCGACAAGGACGTTGCCCGCAGAACTGCTGCTCATTGCGAAGTTGCCTGCCGCGGAAACGTCTCCCACAAATTTCGCACTATTTGTAACACTTACGTTTCCTAGTGTGTGCATAGTTCCGTTAATATAAGCCCATGAATCCAGCAGAATATCCCCCGCGGATTGCAGACTGCCGTTTATTGTAGACTGATAAGCGCTTATTTTACCGAGTGCGCCTAAATTACCGGTAACCGTAGCTCCGGAAGTAGTTCCTGCTTTGTTTTTGCCTACAACTATATCCGCTCTCGCATAAACATTTGAGGAAATTGTTGAATTTGATATATAAATGCTCGCATTTGATTTAAGCTCCGTTACGCTTGTGCATTGGCTTAAATCAATATCCCCGTTAGCATAAACTTTATTTGCGTTTCCTGTAAGCAATACTGATTTATTGGAGTAAAGCCCTCCGTTAACAGTGCTTTGTATTGCTATTATATTTCCTTCGGAATAAACGCTCCCTTTGACTTGCGGGCTGCTGTTTAATGTGACATCGCCTTTGGCGTAAATATTGCCGTCTACTACAGCGCCGCCTGATAGCATTACTTTGCCGCTTGCGTATATATTGCCTTTTACATGCCCGCTTCCGTTCATTACAACATCTCCGTCGGCGCATACGTCTCCGGCTACTATTCCTGAGCCGCCTATTGAAATATTTTTATTTGAGTTTACATTTGCGTAAACTGACGCTGAGCCGTATATCTTAATATCTTCAGTAGCATTAATTGTCTTAAGCGTCTCTCCGACGCCGCCTATGAAGGATCCGTTTAAATCGAGCCCTCCGATTATATCAATATTGCCGTTCACGTATCCGCTGGCTGCCAGATTTAACGTCTCTCCGCCGTTATCAAGACGGATATCTGAATCAATGCAGGCGTTGTTAAGCGAGTTATCAGTTGACGCAAAGCCCGTTGAAAGCGCAATTACATCAAATTGGGGGCACTTTGCGCTCTGGCTGTATTTGCTTATTACGCAGTAAATTTCTGATTCAGAGTCTTTATATTGCGCGGTTACGGTTACTTTATATGTAGGTTTTGAATCAATGGCATCATGCGGCTCTATAACTACGGTATAAGTGCCGAGCGAATCATCTGTTCCGCTTCCGCTTAAATTTTCCAGTCCTTTTGATTCAATATCCCCGGGATTTATCTCGCCTGTTTGAATTTTAGCAACAATACTGTCAAGCACAGACTTGGCTGTAAAGTTAGCCTGCTGATGCGCTATTGTTTTAACTGTTTGATTGGATGATGTCCCCGCAAGCAAAACTACGCTTGTTCCGACAATAACGACAAAAGCAAGCATAAATAATGCCATGACGAGAGTACTTGCGCGTCTACTTTTGAACATTTTATCCCTCCATTTAGTACGTTTTAGCTAAGTATTTATTGCGGTTAATCTATTTTTATATCAGGCGCTTTAAAAAACCTTATTGTAAGCGAGGCTTTTTCGGTAGAGCTTTCGGTGCTTGTCGAGATGCTCACATCGTCAAGCACAAACGCACGTCCGTCTTTATATAAATCATCCAGAAATGATAATATATTGCTGTGTTTGCCGGATATTACAAGATTTATTGTAGCGCAGTACATTAAATTTGTTCCGCCGGTACTTGGTGTATTAGTAATCGTATTTTGGGATTTTACTCCGTTTATTATTTCCGCAGACTGTTCTATCGGGATTTGAGTATCGGTTTTTTTATCAGATACTATTTCGGAATAATAGTCTGCATTTGAAACCCCGACTTCGGAAATTTTAATGGATGTCTGTTTTATATTATTCTTTTTGACTAAATTAGTAATAAATCGGTCTATTTCATATTGCTCTATTGACAATGCAAACGGAGACGCTGCCAAAATTGCGTTAGAATATTGCTGAGTAATTTGCTGGTCTATAGTGCCAAGCAATTTAATATCGGTCTGCATCTGAGTATACGAAACATTTAACTCATCATATGAATTTCGTTTCTGGGCATTATTTGCAATTGCAGGTTTAATTAAAAAATTCAAACCTACGAATATAACGACTATAATTCCAAGAACAAACAATAAAACGGCTTCTCTTTGCGAAATTTTCATATTATTGCTCTCCTTTTAATAGGCATTCTAGTGTAAACTGCAGCATGCCTGTTTCGTCGGATACAACGAAATTTCCCGAATAATTTACCTTTTCCATTTGGCAGCATGTTGCAAGCCTGTGAGCATAAAGCGCCGGCGAAAGCGCATTTTTTGCAAGAGCGGTAATTTTTAAAACTCCGTCTTTATATTCCATTGATACAAGCCTTACGTCCTGGGGCATTTTGCCTAGTATATGATTAAAAAACCATTCATCAAATACGGGGTAAATATTTACGCTTGTTTTGAATTCCTGCACTTGTTTTGTATAACTTATAAGCGCTTCCAATTTCTTCTTTTTTGCATCTATTTGGGTAACGCCTGAATTTTCATTCTTAATCTGATCTATTTGCTGCTTTACATCGCTGATTTTATTATCTAAGGCTTTGCCGGTAATAAAAAGGTATGAATAAAGTCCTCCGACTAGAATTACAGCGGCAATTAATGAAATTGAACAAATTTTAATTGCGCTGGCGGATTTTCTTTGCGGTGCGCTTTTTTTGACCCCTTCAAAAAAATTTATATCTTTCAACTTACCAACACCTCACAGCCTTATTTGCGCGCCAAGCGCATTAATAAACTCTTTCATGTTACCGCCTTTTATTCCGTTATGCTTTATATTATCTGCAAGTACCACTTCGCTGTTCAAATATTGTTTCAGCCAACTGTCAATTCCTTCTATGTTTGCTCCGCCGCCGCATACAGAGATTATTGTATTTTTGTCTCTGTATTCACTGGATGCCAAAAACTGAAGTATTTTTTGAATTTCATCACCGATATACGTTAAATATGTATTTTCAGCTTTTAACTCATTGCCCGGTTCTGCAGATGGTTTAGCTTCATTTGTAATTTCCATTTTTATACAACGGGTATACAGTAAATAATTTTTATAAAATAAATTGAAATTTATCAAATTATAACCGATATCCACATTTACAATAATATCTTCGCTGCCCTGTTCATATTTAAGTCCCATATTTATTTTTCTGATACAGTTTGAGCTTATATCAAGCGTAGAAGGAAAAAGCTGCGCTTTGGCAAGCATTTTTTTATAATCTTCAATAAGCGGCAGCGACATTGCAAATGCATGGGCTTTTAAAACCGATTTATCCTGATTCTGCAAAAAATACTCTATCGCATATTTTTCACCGTTGAAAAATGAACTCATTTCATTGGATACTATATTTTTAATATTTTTTGAACTGGTTTTCGGCAGCTTGATTTCTCTTACAATAATATCCGGGCTTGTAATTACAATAGTTGTTTTAGCGCCCTTCCATTTTTGTTTTGTAACTTCCTGACCGATAATTTCCGAAATTATGTCAAAGTTACATACAATACCGCTTAGCACAGCTTCAGGCGGCGTTTGCAATAAAACATTGTCTGAAACAACAATCTGTTTACCGCTGATGTTTGCATAAAGTAGTTTTATATATCTGCTTCCTATATCAATTGACAGCAATTTTTTCCACCCCTGAACTATAACATATTTTCATACATTGTATATATAGGCAATAATATTGAAATTACGACAAAAGCAATAATTATAGCCATTATTATTATCATTAGCGGCTCTACAAGAGCAACCATTTTCTTCACCGCGCCATCCGCTTCATCCTCGTAAAATACAGCCGTTTTTTCAAGCAGCTCGTCAAGTTCTCCGGATTCTTCGCCTACGGCTATCATGGACTTAAACATCATAGGAAAAATATCAAATTTTTTAATTGAATCGCTGAGAGGAATTCCTCGTTTTAAATCATCGATTATTATTTTAACGCACTGCGATACGTACGAATTATTAATAACTCTTGATACTACATCTAAAGATATTAACATTGATATACCGCTTGAGGATAAAGTCGACATGGTATGGGCAAATTTGCTTGTTACAAGTATGCACCGCAGTTTGCCGATTACCGGCATTTTAAGCACGAATTTATCCCAGGAAAGCCTGGTTGAAGGCAGCGTTTTTATAAGAGTTATAATCCCTATAAAAGCTCCTACTACCAAAGCGACAACCCACCATTTATGAATTAAGAAGTTTGTCAGCCCTATTAATATTTGCGTTGGTTTTGGAAGATCTGAACCTTGTGATGCGTACATAGATATAAACTTTGGAACCACAACAACTAACAGCATCGTAACAACGCCAACGCACAGGCACGCCAAAATAAGCGGATACATCATGGCGTTTTTAACTTGGCGGGCAGTTTTATATTGCTTTTCAAAGTAATTTGACATTCTTGTCATAACTTCATCCAGCGTACCGCCTTCTTCGCCTGATTCAACCGAACTTATTAGATAAAAAGGAAAAGCTTTGCCTTGATTAGCCATAGCTTTATGCAGTGACGAACCTTTTTTTACTTCTTCCAAAACGGAAGCAAGCTTTGCTCTCGTTTTTGCGTTTGTTGTTTGGCTGCACAAAATGTCAAGGCATTTAACAACGCTTATTCCCGCATTAAGCATGGTTGAAAATTGCCTGCAAATAACCGCAAGATCTTTCTGCGAGATAGATTTTCCTATCCCGATAGCGTTGTTTTGACCCCAGATTGAATAACTTATTAAATATAATCCGAGACTTTTTAACTCAATTTTAAATTCTTCGTCGTTGTCCGCTTCAATGCTGCCGTTGAGTTTTTTACCTTCAGCATCCATTGCCTTATAAACATATTTAGACAAATTGCGCAACTCCCCAATATATTGTAAAAATTTGTAAATATTTAAATAATAATATAACATTTTGTCTATATATTCAAGATAATTATATGCATATAATGCAAATATGAATTAATTAAAACAAAAAACTGCCTTACATAAGACAGTTATAATCATTTTGGAGCGAAAGACGAGATTCGAACTCGCAACCCTCGCCTTGGGAAGGCGATGCTCTGCCATTGAGCCACTTTCGCAATATGAGGAAATTATACCAAATTAACCCTTTTTTTACAATTTTATGTTTTATAAAAGTTGTTTTAAGTTTTACATTGATTTCTAGAAAAACGAATAATATGTATTTAACATTTACAAGTTTTATATATCGCGATGCTTGTTTAACATATATACTAATTTAAACAAAAAGTCCTGAACGTTGGAAACTATTGTTGTAACCTCCAATGTCCCCCGGTCTCTGAGTTTGTTTAGTACAAATTCCGAAATATCCACAGCATATATAAACACCGGCTTCACCTCTCCGCCAAGTACCGTATAAGATGGCGTTAAATTTCCGGTAGCGATTGTGTGGAGCTGTGTGGCAAGACAAACTATCGTCGTCGCTTTTTTTATATGATAACGCATTTCATCCTGCGCTTCTGGCATATCGCTGAAAACGCCGGTAAGCGGGCCGTCGTCACGGATAGAACCTGCCAGCACGTAAGGAATATTGTTCTTCACGCAGGAGTAAATCACGCCGTTATCAATATGATATTCTTTAATGGCTTCCTCTATTGATCCGGCTTTATTGATCATGTTTATAGCATCCAGGTGGTGATAGTGACCATTATGCATGTTCTCGCAGGTGCGTATATCCTGACCAACGGCTGTGCCGAATAACGCGCCTTCCAGATCATGCGTCGCTACCGCATTGCCCCCAAAAACAGCATGGGCGTAATTATGGTCGATGATATATTCCATTGCTTCACGGGATTGAGAATTGAAAATTACCGCGGGCCCAAGCACCCAAATTATATGACCGTGATTTTTGTCATGTTCTAAAAGTTCGACCAGTCTGTCATAATCCGGCCCGAATGATGTTTCTCTGGATCTTCCGCTTCGGAATGCAAAGGTGTCTATTTTATCCTCATCCGATTTGAACCCGTTGTTATAAAGGTAAATCCCCTGTGTGCCGTCATCTACTCTTCCGGTAATTACATCATCACCAACCTTAAGTCTGCGAAATTCTTTCGCTTCCAGGCTGCCATCGTGATTGATAACAGGGACGCAGTCCATACGGCTTTGGGGTATAAGTCTCCACTCGCCATTGATTTTGTAATATTCAGGGTATATTGAAGTGGCATGGTAATTATCAGGAGCTATGCCCCGGATTTTTACTTTATCTGTCGATGCATTCGGTGAACTTAAAAACTTTTCCTGATTAAAATCAGGCGCTGTGTATATTGGCTTTTTAAACATGATGCGCTCCTAAAAGTTGATAACGTATTTTTATAATGATATCACAATATATTTTGCTTTACAAATGTTTTGACCCCGTCACTTTTATATCAGTTAAAATACTTTTTAATTATTGTCACTGAGTTTAACGCACTAAATACAATTAAAAA
The DNA here is from genome assembly GCA_002423395.1 of Eubacteriaceae bacterium UBA6119. Classification (GTDB taxonomy): domain Bacteria; phylum Bacillota; class Clostridia; order Eubacteriales; family UBA1433; genus UBA1433. The sequence continues at coordinate 295,951 of DIVZ01000005.1, read as the reverse complement.
AAACGACAGGCTCAAAGCTTATCGTTTATATTAAATAAATATTCTAATTTGCCTGTTTTTTAACTCTTTTTAGTCCGAATAAAGCGTCTACCATAAATATTGCAAGCGCAATCATACCGGCAATTTTCAGCGCCAGAAGCATGTGCTGCTGCGCAAGACTATTTTGCCCGACAATCAAATAATATACTGCCCGATACATATCCAGTCCAGGCACTGTCGGAATTATTCCAGGTATTAAAAACACTGTTACGGGCGCTTTAAACAGCCTTGCCATTATATGCGCCAAAAGCGCAACGACTACTGCTCCTGTAAATACCGCGATTAACTGGCTGCCGTTAAAAGACATAATTAAAAAATACATTATCTGTCCTACCGCTCCCGCTATGCCCGAATATACAATATATTTTTTAGGCACACCGAATACTACCGATAATGACACTACCGCTAAAAAAGATCCGATAATTTGTATCAGCATATTAAATAATACCTCCGAATACAATTTTGCCCAAAAGCAGCCCCAAACCAAAACCCATAGCAATAAAAGTAACCGATACGAACGCCTCTATAAATCTGGCTCCGCCCGATAAATAATCTCCGTGAAATAAATCCCTTATAGAGTTTGTAAGAGCGACGCCGGGGACAAGCGGCATTATTGAGCCCGCAATAACCGTCTCCAGATTTATGTTTAAATTTAATAAATTTATAAACAAAACGGTAAAAATAGCCATAGCAAGAGACTGGAGCATTTTTACTATAAGGCGGTTCATGTCTTTTCTTGTTTTTATTAAACCTATAAAGAAAATAATTATTCCGTTAATCGCGGATACCATGCATTCAAAAACGCCTCCCCCAAACAGTAATGTAAAAGAAGCCGATGTTATTATATAACATAACAAAAGCAGAATGTTATTGTATTGCTTGCCCTGCGCAATGCCGGTAAGGGCGCTATAAGCTTGGGAAAGCGTACATTTTCCGCTGCAAAAATCTCTTGAAACATTGTTTACAAGATAAATATTGTTTAAATTGGTTTCACGTCTTTTTACTCTTCTTATAGACGTTGCGACAATCTTGTTTTTATCTTCAAGCAGCGCGAATATTCCCGTCGAAATTGCCAGCGCTTCGCCTTTTTCAAGCTCTGATGTCATTAATATTCTGTTAACAGTGTCTTCCACCCTGTTTGTTTCGGCTCCGCTCGTAAGCAAGATTTCTCCTGCGAGAACCGCCGTATCCATAAGCAGTTTGTTATCCATTATTTTCTCCGGGTTTTAATTTAATAATAATAGCTGACAGATTGATAATCATATCTGTTTGTCTGTGCCCAGCCCAGATTAACGGGTTTTCCGCAAAGCTCTCCGCACCACAGTTTTTGTGCTCCTTCTATTAAAACCGGTAATATATCCGTTTTAACAGGCAGCATATTATGGCACGGCAGTATTATATCAAATGCGTCTTTCATGTTGTCCAGTTTTTTAAGACTTAATATCTGCGCTTCAAGAGAGCGGTACTCGCCGAACATATAAATGGGGCCTTCCTGTACGGAATCTGCTGATATGAGTATTCTGTTTTCTCTGTCAAGCAAGGCGATGCTTCCGCAGGTATGTCCTGGTATTTCTATTATTTCCCATTTCATATCGCCTAAATCAAAAATATCATTTTCATACACAGGATTTATTATTATGCTTTTTTTAGAGCATCTGCTGCGAAACTGCGCAAAATCGGACGGATGCATATATACTTCATCAAAAGCTTTAATTCCTCCGATATGATCGGTGTCTGGATGAGTTATAATTACTTTAAAATTCCGCGCGATGTTTTGAGCCGCAAGTTTTACGTCTCCGCCGCCGTAGCCTGTATCTACAAGAAGTGAGCCTTTTGAACCTTTAAGCACAAACATACGCACGCCTTGTTCTTCAATTACCGTTATTTTTTTATTAAAATTATATATTTTATAAATCTGAGAATTCTGCATAAAATATCCTCCATATAGTTTATCAATTACAGTATAACTAAAAACAAAGAATTCTCAAATATGTATTTATTAAATTTGACAGATATTAACTTAAAATTTATTCCAAAGCGCTATTTACAAAACAAGCTTTTTAAGTCATAATATAATAATGCAAAAATATAGGGGAAATAAATGAAAAAACCGAATATTAGCAGTAAAAAAATTAATATTTTGTTTTATATCGGTCTTGCGGCTAAAGGTTTAAACGCTCTGTGTGAGTGCATAGGCGCATATTTTTTGTTTATTTTAAAACAGGAATGGATTGATAAATTCATGATTGCAGTTGTTATTCCCGAATTGCGTCAAGACCCCACTGACAGGATAATGAATTATTTTTATAACTTAGGTCATACCCTGTCGATTGACTCCCAGCGTTCTGTAGCAATTTATATGATGCTTCACGGAGCTGTTAAGCTTGTTTTTATATGCCTGTTATTTAAAAAAGTGCTTTGGGCGTTTCCCGCATCGGTTGCCGTGTTCGGACTTCTGCTTATATATGAAATTTATAAATTCATACACATACATTCGTTTCTGCTGTTAATTCTTATAGCAATAGATATAGTGTTTGTAGGGGTTATTATTTTGGAATACTGGAATATAAAAAGATGCGGTAAAAATAAACCGTGTGAAGATGATAATTAACGAAATCTTTATTCATAAATATGCAGGCAAATCCTTACCAGAACTTGCCTGCTCATTTATTTAAGTCTATTTGCAATTTCGCTTCCTCCATTAATTGTATAATTGATTTCAGTATCTGTTTAGCATTATGCTCCGCAATCCAAAAAACATCATTACAAACCCCAGCAATACTTGAGCGGCATTTCCAAGCCCCCAACTCATTGCTCCTGATACGATATTAAACAGCAATATCGCAAACCCCACTGCAATCATGGTGCAGCTTATAACAGAGTATAAATACCTTTTCATCATTGTTACCACCTCCTTATTCTAATTTTAAAAACAAAAGAGCGCCCATAAGCGCTATGAAATTAATTATTATACTTTATAAGACCGCGTTTTTCATTATCTGCATAATATAATTTTTTTAAAATCTTCATATTGCAGTTATTTTTTAAATCTATCCCCTGTTTTTCTTTTTTTACTGTTACTTTTAACATACCGTTTCTCCCCCAAACTTTATATTTAGGAGTAATTACATTTAAAAGTTTTGCCTTTTATTTTAAGATAAGCAGCCCTGAGCTCATATTAAGAACCGGACTGCCTATCTCTCGAAGTCGAACAATTTAGTTCTTCCTCCCTTTCTCCTATCCTTACAAATTAATCTTATTGCTTTTCTTGCCGGATTAGCAATCATCATAATTTATTCGGAAGAGTCAAACCGGAAAACTTTTAACCGGTACCGCCATTTATAATTTTCCGGCCTTTGTATTCGCAACTTTTCTTAAATGAATATCTTTTCAGAGTAATCACTAAAACTGATTTTTTTCGGTTTTTCAAAAATAAGCGTCACGCTTTTTTTGAAAATACCGGAATCCATTATCGGGATCACCAATTCCTGATTATACGCAGCTTTGATAAGCTTTAAGAAATTTTGCTAAACCAAGACGTTTGACCTTTTCGGCTATTGCAAATTACTCAGATAAACCTTTCATTTGTATTATCATTGTATTCGTTTACATAAAAAATGTCAATATTAGATAATTAATTAACAGGATTTTAAGAAAATTTAAGATTATAATTAAAATTTTAAAAATTCAGACACTTACACACACAAAATAATATATCATAACTATAAAGTTATGAGCCGAATTATATTATTTGCGTGTGTAAAAAAATTATTAGAGTTTGCTGTATTTTAAAAATTTTTATACGGTGTCAATTGCTTATAATTAATAAAATAAACACAGCAAAATTAAAATAATTTCTATGTAATTCTACAAATTAATACCATAAAGAAAACAAGATTTCAATATTTGAACAACAACATATTGGATAAGCGTAATTTGTATTTACCGAAATACAATATTCATATTAATTAAATTTATTTATTGGCAAATAATAAAGCGTGCACAAGACCGGAATTAATATGGTTTTGCATTTCTTTTTCTGCCAGTTCCGGCATATTTAAATAAATTGAATTGACAATTGAATTGTGCTGGGTTGATATGCTGCCTATTTTAGGCATTATTTTTTCTCTAAGCAATAGTTTTAAATTTCTTCTCTGCAATGTGATGAATTTATTCTCAAGAAGCTTGTAGCAATCAATTAAATGTTCATTGCCGCATTGCGATATTAATATAGTATGGAATTTAAAATCTAAATCTGTTATTTTTTCATAATCAGTAGCTTCCGAGAAATCATCGGCAAGTTTTTTCAACTGGTCTATATACGGAAATTTTTTAGATTGAGCGCATAAAAAGGTAGCTTTACTTTCCAGCATTGAGCGTACATAATAAATATTTACAATATCGTTCGGAGTAAACTCTGAAACATAATAACTTTTATTGTGCATCTTGATAAACCCAAGCTGGCTGAGTTTCATTAAAGCTTCTCTCACAGGAGTACGGCTTATGTTTAAATCCTGCGCTATTTGGGATATATTTATTTTTTTGCCCGGCATAATATTGCAGTAAGCTATATCCTCAACAATTAAATTATAGACTATATTGCTTAACTGTTCAAAAGGGTTTACCTGCAAGTATTTTTCTATTTGCTCTTTATTCATACAGCTCCTCGAAACTTTTATTACCATAATTTACCATAAACTGTTGAAAATTTAAATAATTATTTTTAAGCAAATAAAAAAGAGCCTATATTGGCTCTTAAAAATACTTTAAATGGCGCGCCGTAAGGGATTCGAACCCCTGACCTTTCGGTCCGTAGCCGAACGCTCTATCCAGCTGAGCTAACGGCGCGTATTGATTATTATAGCACAAAAAAACCAAAAATCAATTTATAATGAAATATTTTCATGCTTAAAAATTAATTTGTAAACGTTATATATCAGCATTAATTATATTTGTATTGAAATTGCGCAAAAATAATATTATTATTAGTTTTTGGTAAAAAATATAAAGAGGCAAGTTAATGCAAAATAGAGAAGATATTAGAAACATAGCAATTATAGCGCACGTAGACCACGGAAAGACTACGCTTGTAGACCAGATGCTGAAGCAATGCGGAATATACCGAGCCAACGAACAAATTGTTGAACGCGTAATGGACTCCAACGATTTGGAGCGTGAACGAGGTATAACTATTCTTGCTAAAAATACATCGGTAAAATACGAAGATACAAAAATAAACATTGTAGACACTCCGGGTCATGCCGATTTCGGCGGAGAAGTGGAACGAATACTATTAATGGTTGACGGGGTTTTACTTTTAGTAGACGCGTATGAAGGCGTTATGCCTCAGACTAAATTCGTTTTAAAAAAAGCTCTCGGTTTAAACAAAAAAATCGTAGTGGTAATAAATAAAATAGACCGTCCCGAGATAAGGGTTGATGAAGTAATAAACGAAATAATAGATTTATTTATAGATCTTAACTGCACGGATGAACAGCTTGACTTCCCTACCGTTTACGCTTCCGCAAGAGAAGGGTACGCCACACTGGACATTAATAAAAAAAGCGATAATATATTCCCGCTGCTTGAAGCTATTATTGCAAGCATTCCCGCTCCCGTCGGCGAGATAGACGCGCCTTTGCAGCTGCTTATTTCCAATATTGACTATAACGATTATGTGGGAAGAATAGGTATAGGCAGAATAGAGCGCGGAAAAGTTGAAAAAAATCAGCGCGCCGTGTTATGCGCTAATGACGGCAGCGTAAAAAATGTTAAGATAAGCCAGATATACGAGTTTGACGGCCTTAAAAGAACCGAAATTTTACAGGCTTATATGGGCGATATTATAGCTCTTTCCGGTATAGAAGAAATAAACATCGGCGAGACTGTCTGCGACGCAGACAAACCCGAGCCGCTTGATTTTATAAAAATAGACGAGCCTACAATTTCAATGATGTTTTTGGTAAACAACAGTCCGTTCGCGGGAAAAGAAGGCAAGTTTGTAACGAGCCGAAATTTAAGGGAACGTCTTTACCGCGAAGTTAAAACAAATGTAAGCATGAGAGTGGAAGACACAGAGTCCATGGATATGTTTAAAGTATCGGGAAGAGGCGAGCTGCACTTGTCAATATTAATTGAGACAATGCGAAGAGAAGGATATGAGTTCTCTGTTTCGCGTCCTAAAGTTATATTTAAAACCGAAAACGGCAAATTAAAAGAACCTATGGAACATTTAATAATAGACGCACCCGAGGAATACATCGGCGTGGTAATGGAAAAAATGGGACCTCGCAAAGGCGAAATGCTTGACATGTATTCCAACGGTCAGGGCGGCGTAAGGCTTGAGTTTTCTATTCCTTCAAGAGGATTAATAGGATTTAGAAACGAATTTTTGACTGACACAAAGGGTAACGGAGTAATGAACAGCATATATGACGGATATGCCGATTATAAGGGCGAAATAAACGAGCGTACCCGCGGTTCTATAATATCGTATGAATCGGGTGTAACGACTGCGTACGGGCTTAACAGCGCGCAGGACAGGGGCAAGCTTTTCATAGGCGCGGGAGTTGACGTTTATGAAGGCATGATTGTCGGAGAAAACGCTAAGTCGGAAGACCTTGTTTTCAACACATGCAAAAGAAAGCACGCAACAAATATGAGAGCCTCGGGAAGCGACGACGCAGTAAAACTCACTCCGCCTGTTGTGCTGAGCCTTGAGCAAATGCTTGAATTTATTGCGGAAGACGAACTTGTCGAAGTAACGCCTAAGAATATTAGAATGAGAAAGAAAATATTAAATAAAGAGATGCGCGCCAAAAGCCAGAGCAAAGTATCATCTTAATATTTGCAAGCTGTCAGACATCATGAAATTTTTAAGACATCAGACATCGCAAGATTTTAAGTCATTAGTGCACATAATTAAAGACCGCCGTAACGGCGGTTTATTTTTTAACGTTATATCCCGTATGTTCCGCTTTGAGAATCCATAAAAAGCGGAATTTTAGGCGGATAATAAGTAAATATCATCAATACTATAATAATTAATATCATAGTAAATACAGCAATCTGCCAGCGCACGCCTTTAGAGTATTTGTAGAAATGAAGTCCGAGTAATTGCCCAAACATTAATACTATAAACAATATTGCTATATCAACTGCAAGAATCTCAACGCCAAACGCCTGTGTATAAAAATAGTAAATCATGGGCATTGCGATAAGCGCCGTTACAAGGGATACCAATGCTGCTGTGAACCATTTGTTTTTATCTATTGAATATTTTCTGCCTTTTGCAAAGTAATAAACGCACCAGAATAAAACTACCGGAAGCACAATCATTTTCAAGTGCTCCCATACGCTTTCATTAACTGCCGAGAATAGCCCTACGATACCTCTTTCGCCCGATAATTCATATAAAAAATGAAACAAAGACCCAAATAAAAAAATCAGCGGTATTGATTTTATAATAAACTTCTCGGGATTTGATAATTTTTTATATTTTCTCATAAAGTTCCTCTCTTTATTTATTAATAATACGTCAGAGAATAATTCTATGAAATAATATGTTAATATCTTATTTTTTATATACCATAAAAATTAAGCAATATCTATAATTTTCTTTAATTATGTAAATTAAACGCAAAACAGCTGTTTTGCAACAGCTGTTTTATGTTAATTTGATTAATAAAAATTGTTTAACTGACAAAAATCACATTAAACTTTCTATAGATATTACCGATACTGGGCAGCTGTCGCGCGCTTCTTTTGCGTCATCTTCCATATCAACGGTTATTTCCGCATGTACCTGCGCCTTTCCATCATCTGCAAAACTAAAAACTTCAGGGCAGACATCAATGCACATTCCGCATGAAATGCAGCCGTCGCGGTCAATTATAGCTTTCATATAATATTCTCTCTTTCTACAATATTTACTTTAATACATTAACGTATTATTTGAAAAATAAATATTTTTATACAATATTTTAATTTTGATTAAAAATTATATTGACTATTCCTTATTATTACTTATAATGTACTTATAAAGTAATAATAAGGAATTATATGCATATGAAAGAAATATATTATACAGTAGAACAAGTATCAAAAATGTTATCTGCTCACCCCAAAACTATACAGCGTTATATAAGGGAAGGCAAAATACGCGCAAGCAAGATAGGTAAAAGCTGGCGAATATCCGGTCATGATTTAAGTATATTTACTGAGAATTCAAAAAACATTTTTACTGATGAAACACCCAGCTTAAAATTTCAGCAAAAAAATGTTGCTACAGCATCATCTGTTATTGAGATGTTTGTACATGATAAAGACAATGCTGTAAACATTATAAATGCGCTTAACGCGGCGCTTAACACAAAACCTTCCGAGTACGGTAAAAGCGCTATGCATACGCAGTATATAGAAACAGAACAGAAATTAAGAATTACTCTTTGGGGAGACATTGCTTTTATGGAGGATATGTTCAGTTTTCTGTCGGCATATATAAATAAATTATCAGAGGATGAAATGTTATGAAAAAAACGAGCGTATTCAAATCAGAATCGGCACGAGATAAGTTTCGGGCATATTATAAGGAGGTGCTTAGTCAGTTCCCTTTCGGGCAGCAATTCATAAACACTGCCTTCGGGCAGACGTTTATGCTAACAGCAGGACAGGAGAGCAATCCGAGCATCATCCTGTTGCACGGCTCTTGCAGCAACAGCGCGTTCTGGTTTCCTGAGATTATGGCTCTATCCGAAAATTATAGGGTTTATGCAGTTGACATAATAGGAGAAGCCGGAAACAGCGAGGAATACAGACCAGACCTTGCTTCAGATGCCTTTGCGATTTGGATGAAAGATGTGCTTGATGCGCTAGGCGTTGAAAAAACCATTATAATAGGCAACTCGCTTGGCGGCTGGATGGCGCTTAAATTCGCTACAGCATATCCAAAGCGTGTTTCCAAACTGGTTTTGATAGCGTCTGCCGGTCTTGAGGAAATTCGCCCTCAATTCCTTAGCAATGCGGCTCAAGTGCAGCAGACGGACGGAACTGTATCTGTAGACTCTGCTATAATCGGTGATAACGATATTCCTAAAGAAGTGCTGGATTTTATGAATCTGATAGTAGAAAGCTACAACCCGATTGAATATCTGCCAGTATATACAAACGAACAATTGCAGCAGCTTAACATGCCGGTTCTTTTTATTGACGGAGAAGATGATGTTATCATTAATGCAGATAAATCGGCTCAAAGGCTACGTTCGCTTGTCCCTCAGAGCGAGATACATTTAATTAAAAATTGCGGACATGTGGTAATGAATTCATTAGCGTATATTATGCCTTTTTTGAATAAGAATTAAAATCACATATAATAAAATTAAAAAAAGCCTTGCATTTGCAAGGCTTAAATGATTTCTATGGCGGAGAAGGAGAGATTTAAACTCTCGCGCAAAATGCAAATGTCCTGTCAATTACAGCTTTTATGTAAACAACTGTTTTTATACCTAAAATATACCATTTTTTTCAATTATAACTTTAAAATCAGTTCTTATATTTTTGTGTTTATAAAATATATAAATTCAAAGAAACCATACCCAAAGTTAGGCAACCTATTATTTGTATTAAACATAGATGGAATATTATTTCAATATTATATTTTAATAAGGATGTGTACAATTTTATTGTTAATATTGTATAATAAATTCGTTATAAATGAATGCAAATTAATTATCAGCAACTATAGCAGGAAGGTTAATCTAACATGGATGAAATAAGAAACTTATTATTAAAATGCAGCGTCTGTGGAAATACCGATTTTGCATATGATAATGTTATGTATAGTTCAATAAAAGATGCCAAGCAATTAAAATGCATAATTTGCAATAAAGAATATACACAAGAAGAATTAATAGAAGTAAACTCAGTTTTGATTAGTAATACGACTGAAGAAATAGCAAATGAGTTGATTGAACGGGAATTAAAAAAGTTTGGATTTAAATAATAATGAAATGAGGCAGTTTAATGATAATTAATTGGGAAGTTTCAATTGGTGACCTTATTGCATTTTTATCTTTGATAGGTACGATTGTTATGTTTATCTTAACGAATATTAAACAAAGAAAAACTAAAGATTTTGCCAAAAATGCTAATGCATATAATGATTCTGCAAAAAAATATTACGATTTAATGATTGAACAATTAATAACTGAAAAAAGCATTTCTGGCGATGACAAGATTAAAACTAAAAAAGCATTTTGCGATGCGAATATTGTTAAAATCGGAAGTAACAACTGGATTCTTAAAGTTTTTAATAAAGGTAATGTACCCGCAAGAAATGTTTCATTTAAATATCTAATTGATGATGCGCCTATAATTATAAGCTCAAAAGATACGTTTCCAATCAAGTTGTTAGAACCACAAAAAAATGTGGATTATCATTTGGGAATATATTTGAGTTTACGTACTTCCAGTTGGGATTATGAAATTGCATGGACAAATGAAGATGGTACAGTTGATAGCAAAAAAGGTATACTAACCTTGCCACTTTCATAAGGATTCAGGCTAAGTGTTTAATAAAAAAATAAAGGCTTTTTATACAGTATATTAAAAACTGTCCAAAAGCCTTACAATTTCTATGGCGGAGAAGGAGAGATTTGAACTCTCGCGCCGGTTACCCGACCTACACCCTTAGCAGGGGCGCCTCTTCGGCCAACTTGAGTACTTCTCCGAACTATTAAATATTATATTATTATGGCCGAGGAGGTGGGATTCGAACCCACGTGGGCTTGCACCCTAACGGTTTTCAAGACCGCCCCGTTGTGACCGCTTCGGTACCCCTCGACTGATAGCTTTAAGATTATAACAATTATTGAGTTTTATGTCAACAGTATTTTATGACAATCCGGCAAGTCTTTCTTCAACTTCAGCAAGCATTGAGACGTATTTTTCATACTTTTCTTTTTCATTCTGAATAAGCTCTTTAGGGGCTTTTTGTATAAATCCCTCGTTATCAAGTTTACTTTTTGCGAATTTTATTTCTTTTTCAATTTTTGCTTTTTCATTTAAAAGTCTGTTATATTCTTTCTGTTTGTCAATTAAATCATCAAGCGGCAGCGAGAATTTGCCGTACGCGAAAACGGCTGAAATTACATTGTCGCTGCCTGCCGGCTCTAATAATACCGATTTAGCCGAGCATAATGCCATAAAATAATTCTCGTTGTTTTTTATCATTTCCGATATATTTTTATCGTCGCATTCCAAGTGCATTTCCGCGCGCTTTGACGGCGGAATATCCATTGCGCTTCTCGCGTTTCGTACCGAACGCACAGCTTGAATTATTATATCCATATCTTTTTCGCTTTGAGTAAATACCATATTGCTTGCAAACTGCGGCCAGGACTTTGTCATTATTGTGTCTTGCTCTTCATTTATTGCAAGATATAATTCTTCGGTAATAAACGGAATGAAAGGATGCAGTAATTTTAAAATAGTTGAGTAAACGTATTTTAAAGTAAATTGCGCGCTTTTTTTATAGCTTATATCGTCCTTGTTATATAATGCCGTTTTTGACAGCTCAATATACCAGTCACAGAAAATATTCCAAGTAAAATCATATAATTTTTCCGCCGCTATGCCGAACTCGTATTTGCTCATGTTTTCGTTAACTTCTGATATTAGCGCGTTTGCTTTGCTTATAATCCATTTATCGGCAATAGACATGCAGTTCTTTATTTCGTCATACGAACACTGCGTATAATCATTTGTGTTCATTATCATAAACTTAGCGGCATTATAGAGTTTGTTCATGAAGTTTCTGTTGGCTTCAAGTTTTTCTTCATTCCATCGCGCGTCATTGCCCATTTTGTTGCCTGTAATAAGCGTAAGGCGCAGCGCATCGGCTCCGTATTTTTCAATTACCTCAAGCGGGTCAACGCCGTTGCCAAGTGATTTTGACATTTTTCTTCCCTGTGGGTCTCTTATAAGTCCGTGAATTAAAACGTCTGAAAACGGAATATCGCCAAGTTCAACAATGCCCGACATTATCATTCTGGCAACCCATAAAAATATTATGTCAAACCCAGTTACCAAAACATCGTTAGGGTAGAATTTTTCAAGATCCTTCGTTTTTTCAGGCCAGCCAAGCGTTGAAAACGGCCATAGCCCTGAGCTGAACCAAGTATCCAGAACATCCTCATCCTGTATGATATTTACGCTTTTGCATTTTGCGCATTGAACCGGAGTTTCTTTGGCAACCATAATTTCTGCGCAGTCATCGCAGTAATATACGGGTATTCTGTGACCCCACCAAAGCTGTCGCGAAATGCACCAGTCTTTTATGTTTTCCATCCAGTTAAAATAAACTTTATCAAACCGTTTCGGAACAAAGTTGATAACGCCGTCTTTTACGGCTTTTATAGCAGGCTGTGCCAGCGGTTTCATGTCAACAAACCATTGCTCGCTGGTTATAGGCTGAATATCGGTATCGCATCTGTAGCAAGCGCCTACATTGTGCATATACGGCTCAACTTTTACAAGCAGTCCCTGCGCTTTTAAATCTTCAAGTACTTTTTCTCTTGCCTGCATAATGCTCAGTCCGCTGTAAGCAGCCCCTGCGCTATCGTTAAGATTTCCGTCATAATCGAATATTCTTATTTGCTCTAAATTGTGACGAAGCCCCATTTCATAGTCGTTAGGGTCATGGCATGGCGTTACTTTAACGCATCCTGTACCGAACTCTTTTTCTACATAGCTGTCCGTAAATATTGGAAGCAGTCTTCCGATAAGGGGAAGCACGGCGTTTTTGCCTACAAGGTGCGCGTACCTTTCATCATCGGGAGCAACTGCAATGCCTGTATCTCCGAGCATTGTTTCCGGTCTCGTAGTCGCAACTGTTATTGTCTCTGCGCTGTTTTCGATTTTGTATGTTATATGCCAGATGTTGCCTTCCTGCTCTTCATATTCAACCTCAGCATCCGAAATAGTGGTCTTGCACTTTGTGCACCAGTTAATTATTCTGTTACCTCTATATATTAAACCTTTATTATATAAATCGATAAAAAACTCTTTAACGGCTTCGTTGCATCCGTCATCCATTGTAAAGCGTTCCCTGCTCCAGTCGCAGGATGCGCCGAGTTTGCGGAACTGCTTTGCTATTCTGTCTCTGTAAAAATCGCTCCACTCCCAGGCTTGCTTAAGAAATTCTTCCCTGCCTATTTCTTCTTTTGTTTTGTTTTGCTCTTTTTTAATTTTTTCTACAAGTTTTACTTCTGTCGCAATCGAGGCATGGTCTTCTCCGGGAAGCCATAACGCCGCATAACCGTTCATGCGCTTATATCGCGTTAAAATATCCTGTATTGTGCCGTCAAACGCGTGCCCTAAATGAAGCTGCCCCGTAATATTGGGAGGCGGCATAACAATTGTAAAAGGCTTCGCGTCCCCGTTTACTTCCGGTTTGAAGTATCCGCTCTCCTCCCAGTTTTTATATATTTTATCTTCTATTTCTTTGTGGTTATAACTTTTCCCTAACATATCTGCTCCTTGTTAATTGACAATTATAAAAAAACGCCCTTTACATAACGCAAAGGACGGAAATTTCCGCGGTACCACCTTAATTAGATTAATATTAATCTCTCTCATTAAATACATAAAGTATTTTAATAACTAAAAGCGACGTTGGGCCAAAAACATTAAGCCTTTACAGCAGTCAGGCTCTCTCTTTGAACGTTTTACAGCTTACTCTTCTTTGTCATTGTCAGTATTTATATGTTTCTATATTATATTATCAATTTAAATTATTGCAAGACTGTTTTTTAAAATTAATAAATAAAATTAAATAATTTATAAATGCTGTTATCAACAAACCTTCTGTTAAATACAGTAAATAAATAAGAAGAGTATTAACTCTTCTTATTTATTATTTTAATATTTTTCCTGATTATAACTATTGTCAAAATACCTGCAAGTGCAAGCAGTACGCATATGGCTTGCGCTAGGTTAACGCTACCGAAAATATATACATGATCTGTGCGCAGAAATTCTATAAAAAATCTGCCGAGAGAATATAAAATCAGATAAAGACATATAATTTCGCCGTTTCTTTTTTTAAACTTTTTATCATAATATAAAAGCAGCGCAAAGCATATTAAATTCCATATGCTCTCATATAAAAAAGTAGGATGAACAGTAATTATACCCAAATACGAATCATCAACTCTTATAGCCCAAGGCACTGTTGTTTGAGTGCCGTAAACTTCCATATTAAAATAATTGCCCCATCTTCCTATTGCCTGTCCGAGTATTAAACTGGGAGCCATTAAGTCCGCAATCAACAGAGTATTCTGCTTTTTTATTCTGCACATTATAAAAACGCCCAATATGCCGCCTGCAATAGCTCCTTGTATTGCAAGCCCTCCCTGCCTTATTGCGAACATAAGACCGGGCTGATAAGAATAATAGTCCAAATGGGCCAAAACATATGCGGCTCTTGCGCCTATTACTGCAAGCGGTATGGTAAGCAGCAGAATATCGAGAATTATTTCGTTATTCAGTCCGGCTTTTTTTGCGCGATACATCGCAATCGCTATGCCTAAAAGCAGTGCGAAAGCAATTATTACGCCGTACCACATAATGTCAAACCCGAAAAGGCTGAATGCAACCCTTTCGGGCATTGATAAAATTACTGCCATTTTATTTACCTTTTTATTATTTGACTATTTCGCCTTCTCCGCCTTTTCTGTCCACGCCGGCAGCGTTGCCTTCTTCGGAGTCGATATGCATGTCAAGCGCAAATTTAGGACTTACCCTTACAAGCACATTTTCAAAAACAAGCCCACGATCTCCGCCTATTTTAACTTTTACGATATCTTTGTCTGCTACCCCTAAAGTTTTTGCATCATCTTCGCTCATGTGAATATGACGGCTGGCTACAATTACTCCGTTGCTAAGTTCAACTTCTCCCGCAGGTCCTATGAGTTTGCACCCCGGAGTGCCTTGTATTTTTCCGCTTTCTCTTATTGGAGCCATAATTCCGAGTTTAAAGCAGTCGCCCGTTAAAATCTCAACTTGAGAATCAGGTCTTACCGGACCGAGTATTCTTACTTTGTCAATACTGCCTTTTGGGCCGACAATTACTACCTGTTCTTCGCAGGCAAACTGTCCCGGCTGACTAAGATCGCTTTTATACGTCAGGTCGTCTTTGCCGAAAAGTGTTTTTACATCTTCTTTTTTTAAATGAATGTGTCTGTTTGATAATGAAACCGGTATTTTACTCATGAAATCACCTCATAAAATTTTATATTGCAACATATATAATATGTTTAATATTCCTCTATTTTAATATCTGCAGCATCTGCCCCGGTTTTACGTTCGCGGCATTGGCTTCTTCAATGTCAATATGAAACGCAAGACTTGCATACTTATCTATTCTTACAAGTACATTGTCAAATATTAAAGCGCGGTCACCCGCTGCGCGTATTTTAACAAACTCATTTTGTATAAGCCCCATTTTCTCCGCGTCTTCATAATTTGCGTGCATATGACGCGCGGGAACAATAACTCCCGTGTTTAATTGCGCTTGTCCGTACTTGCTTTTTAACACGCATCCCGGCGAGCCTTTTATGTCTTCTGTTTGCCTGATATACGGCTTTATGTCAAGTTTTACACAGTCGCCGAATAAAAGTTCCACTTGCGTTTTTTTTCTTGGCGGACCTATAACGCGCACATTCTTTATTACATAATTATTTTGCCCAATAACATCTACTGTCGGTTCATAAGCGTAATATTTTTCCTGACCGAGCGTTTTCTGCCTTGGCACATTTAAAGTATTAAATAATCTGATGGTATCTTCTTCTGATAAAAATATATGCCTGTTTGATATCGCGACGGGCACTTTATTCATACTTACCCCGCTATATATATATTTACATCTTAACATTTTATCATACGGTATTTTTCATTTCAATATTCATTTAATCTAAATCCCCGTTTAAAAATTTTAAACGGGGGTTTAGATGTTCTAATAATTATATATTTTATTTAGTTTCTCTAATTTTAGCTTGCGCCGCCGCAAGTCGCGCAATCGGCACACGATACGGCGAGCAGGACACATAGTCAAGCCCTATTCTGTGACAAAATTCTACGCTTGCAGGTTCTCCTCCGTGTTCTCCGCAAATGCCGACTTTTAGGTCAGGTCTTGTGCTTCTTCCAAGTTTTACGGACATCTCCATTAATTTGCCGACGCCTTTTTGGTCTATCGTTGTGAACGGGTCTTTATCGAATATACCTTTTTGTATATAATCATTAATAAATTTGCCTGCATCATCGCGTGAAAACCCGTATGTCATTTGCGTCAAGTCGTTTGTTCCAAAAGAGAAAAACTCGGCTTCCGTAGCTATATCATCAGATAACAGCGCAGCTCTCGGAATTTCTATCATAGTTCCAACCAAATATTTCATATCAACACCGCTGGAAGCAATAATTTTATCCGCTGTTTTTATAATTATATCTTTAATATATGTCAATTCTTCAAAAACACCAATAAGCGGTATCATTATTTCAGGAACTACATCATATTTTTCTTCTTTAACAACTTCTACGGCAGCTTCTATAATTGCCCTTGTCTGCATAACGGCAATTTCAGGATAAGTAACCGCCAGCCTGCAGCCTCTGTGTCCAAGCATAGGATTAAATTCCTGCAGAGAATTAACTTTATCCGTAAGAATATCAGAAGAGATATTCATGCTCTTCGCAAGTTCATCTATATCTTCTTGCGAATGAGGCAAAAACTCATGCAATGGCGGATCTAAAAGTCTTATTGTAACAGGTCTGTGCTGCATAACTTTAAATATCTCTTTAAAGTCATTTTTCTGCATAGGCAAAATTTCGGCTAACGCGCTTTCTCTTTCCTCTACATTGTCGGCTACAATCATTCTTCTAACTGCAGGTATTCTTTTTTCGTCAAAAAACATATGCTCTGTGCGGCAAAGGCCTATACCTTCCGCTCCGAATTCAACAGCCGCCTGAGCGTCACGAGGCGTGTCTGCATTTGTTCTGACCTTTAATTGTCTGAGTTCATCTGCCCAGCCCATCAGTACGGCAAAATCACCTGATACAGAAGGATTGACTGTTTTAATTCTGCCCAAATAAACTTTTCCCGTACTTCCGTCAAGAGATATATATTCGCCTTCTTTAACGGTCTCGCTTCCTGCGGTAAAATATTTTTGTTTTTCATATACACTAATGCTTTCACATCCGGCAACACAACATGTACCCATTCCCCTTGCGACTACCGCCGCATGAGAAGTCATGCCTCCGCGCGATGTAAGAATACCTTCCGATATTGTCATTCCTTCAATATCTTCCGGAGATGTTTCTTTTCTTACCAATATAACTTTGTTGCCGTCTTTAGCTGCTTTTACCGCATCGTCTGCATTAAAATATACTCTTCCCTGAACTGCTCCGGGGCTTGCCGCAAGACCTTTTGCTAATTCTTTAGCTTTTTTCAGCTCTTCAATATCAAATGTCGGATGCAGTAATTGGTCAATTCTTGAGGGTTCAAGTCTCATAACTGCCTGCTCTTTTGTTATTAAGCCTTCTTTTTGCATTTCGACTGCCGCGCGCAAAGCAGCAGCTGCTGTTCTTTTGCCCGATCGTGTTTGCAGAAAATAAAGTTTTCCTTTTTCGATAGTAAACTCAATATCCTGCATATCTTTATAGTGATTTTCAAGCGTATCGCATCCGTCGGTAAACTGTTTATATATATCAGGCATAATTTTGCCTAGCTCTTCAATTGTCTGCGGCGTTCTTATTCCCGCAACAACATCTTCACCTTGGGCATTAATTAAAAATTCACCGAACAGTTTATTTTCTCCGGTTGCGGGGTTACGGGTAAATGCAACCCCTGTTCCGCTGTCATCGCCCATATTGCCAAATACCATTGATTGTACATTTACCGCTGTTCCTATATCATGTGGTATGTCATATAGATTTCTATATGTAATAGCCCTGTTGTTATTCCAAGAACGGAAAACAGCCTCTATTGCTAACATTAATTGTTTATAAGGGTCTTGAGGAAAATCTTGTTTGTTTTCTTTTTTAACAATTTCTTTAAAAATCTTAACCAGCTCTTCCAAATGTTCTGCTGTAAGCTCAGTATCAAAAGTAAGTCCGTTTTTAGTTTTCATATGCTCAAGCTGCTCTTCAAATAATTCTTTATGAATATTAAGAACAACATCGGAAAACATTTGTATAAATCTTCTGTAACTGTCATATGCAAAACGATAATTCCCTGTCATTTTTGCTATTGTCACAACAGTTTCATCATTTAGTCCTAAATTCAAAATAGTATCCATCATACCCGGCATTGATACTTTGGCACCGGATCTTACTGACACCAATAAAGGATTTTCCTTGCCTGCGAATTTTTTGCCGGTTAAATGCTCCAGCTTTTCAAGATTATTGATTATCTCATCTTTAAGCTCATTCCATATGGTTTCTTTTTCATTATAAAACCTTATGCACGCTTGCGTTGAAATTGTCATTCCTTGCGGAACCCGAAGCCCTATGCTTGTCATTTCAGCAAGATTGGCTCCTTTTCCTCCAAGAATATCTTTCATAGAAGCATTTCCTTCGGAAAATAAATATACATATTTGTTCATAAAGAACCCCCTTTAATTATATTTATAATAATGCTCGCTGTTTCTTCTATTGCGTTGTTTGATGTGTTGATTACTTCTATACCCAATAAACTAAACAGTTTGTTAGCATATTCCAGCTCTTTTTTAATGCTTTGTAAATCTGCATATCCGACATCATTTATTATGCCGTATGCGTTTATTCGTTTTGTTCGTATCCTATAAAGTTTTTCGCAATCAATTGTCAGACCTATCATCTTTTTTTTAGATATTTTAAATAAATTTTCGTCTATTTCTACTCCGTATACAATAGGGTAATTGGCAGCTTTTATACTTTGATTAGCTAAATATATGCATATAGGCGTTTTTGATGTGCGGGATACTCCGAGCAATACTACATCCGCCTGATTTAAATTTTTACTGCTTTTACCGTCATCGGATTGAACGGCAAATTCAATAGCTTCCATGCGTTTGAAATAGTTTTCGTCAAGCAGTCTGTTTTGTCCGGGTATATTTTTAGGCTCAAAGCCGGATAATTCACGCATCATGTTAATTGTTCCGATAAGCAAGTCCTGGCATTTTATCCCGTTTTTATCCAGCTCGCTTTTTAAATAGATGTTTATGTCCTTAAGAACTACGGTATATATAACAATTGCGTTATATTCCTTAGCTCTTTTTATAATAACGTCAACGTCTTTATAAGTTTTTATAAAAGGGAAAGTATAGACGTCAAAGTCATCCGAGCAGAATTGCGAAAGCGCTGTTTTAAAAACAACGTTTGCCGTCTCTCCTATTGAATCGGATACCAAAAAAACATGAAATTTCATAATTATAATTCTATTCTTTCTTCTATAAAGTTTTTAACTTCCTCAATTTTAATTCTGTCCTGCTGCATAGAGTCTCTGTGCCTTACTGTGACGCATCCGTCTTCCAAAGTGTCAAAATCGACTGTTATGCAAAACGGTGTTCCCACCTCATCCTGCCTTCTGTAACGCTTGCCTATGCTGCCTGCTTCATCGTAATCGACATTGAAATGTTTTATAAGCGAGAAATATAACTCTGTTGCATTGTCATTGAGTTTCTTTGTCAGCGGTAAAACAGCTGCTTTATACGGCGCGAGGAAAGGATGAATTTTGAGTACGTTTCTCTCATCGTCGTCGCCTATAGCTTCTTTTTCATATCCGTCGCAAAGCACCGCAAGCATTAATCTGTCAACGCCAACGGACGGCTCTATGCAATAAGGATAAAATTTCTCGTTTGTTATCGGGTCAATATATTTCATGTCTTTGCCCGAAAACATTTCGTGCTGTTTTAAGTCAAAGTCCGTTCTGTCAGCTATGCCCCACAATTCGCCTATGCCGAATGGGAAACTGTATTCTATGTCCGTTGTGGCGTTGCTGTAATGAGACAACTCATCCGGTTTATGGTGCCTCAGCGACACATTTTCTTTTTTAAGACCTATATTATATAAAAACTGTTCGCAGTAATTTTTCCAGTATTCAAACCATACAAACTCTTCTTTCGGTTCGCAGAAAAATTCAAGTTCCATTTGCTCAAATTCTCTTGTCCTGAATATAAAGTTGCCGGGAGTTATTTCGTTTCTGAACGATTTGCCAATCTGCGCTATGCCGAAAGGCAGACGTTTTCTCGTTGTTCTCTGAACATTTTTAAAATTAACAAATATGCCCTGGCACGTTTCGGGTCTTAAATATATCTGGCTCGCGCCGTCTTCGGTAACGCCCTGAAATGTTTTAAACATTAAATTAAACTGTCTTATCGGTGTGAAATCAATTTTACCGCAAGAGGGGCAAGCTATTTTATTGTCTGCAAGAAACTGCTCCATAGCAGCATTGCTCCAGCCGTCAGCGTTTTTGTGTTCGCCTTTTTTCTGATAATATTCTTCTATCAGTTTATCAGCGCGAAATCTTTGTCTGCAGTTTTTGCAGTCAATAAGCGGATCGTTAAAATTCGCAAGATGTCCGCTGGCTTCCCATGTTTTGGGGTTCATAAGTATCGCGCAGTCAACGCCTATGTTATATTGGTTTTCCTGCACAAATTTTTTCCACCATGCTTTTTTAATGTTGTTCTTAATCTCTACGCCAAGCGGGCCGTAATCCCAGCTGTTTGCAAGTCCGTCGTATATTTCAGAACCGGGAAAAATAATTCCTCTCATTTTGCATATGCTGATAATTTCATTTATTGCAAGTTGCATCTCTTCCTCCGTAAATCATAACACCGATATCAAAAAATCATAAGTTGATATGTGTTTTTCAATTTTGTCGTTTAAACAGCAATGTAATAATTTTATCAAATTAATTATATTATTCAAATTAATTTTTTCTAGAATTTCTTTATTTAGCGGTATGTTTAATAAATATGTCAATATATTAAGGTCTTCATGCGAAAAATAATCATATTTATTTTTATCTCTTGAGCAATTTTCACACAAAACGCCTCCTGTCTGATAATCAAACGAGCATAAAGTGTTTTTTTCGCCGCACACAGCACAACTGTCCAAAACAGGCGCGTAACCCGTTATTGCAAGCAATTTCATTTGATACAGCGCAATATATTTTATTGAAGTATCATTATCAGCTTTATCAATTTTATTCATGCAGTATAGAACGAGATTATACGCGCGCTCGTCTTTTTGATAATTTTCATAAGAATAATTAAGCATCTGCGCAAGATATGAAGCCGCCGCAAGTTTTTGGATTGAGTTTTGAATTCCCATATAAGATTTTAAGACTGAGGAAGAATTGTGTATATAAAAATTAGTGCCTTTAAAGCACACAAATTCAGACACCGAAAACATCTGGCTTACGGTATTTGAGCTTTTTTTTATTTGCTTTGCTCTTTTATGCATTACGGGTATTTTGCCTTCTTCTTTTGAAAAGACGGTAAGAATTTTGTCGCTGTTTGAATAATCGTCTGATTTTAATACAATGCCGTTAAATGTAACAAGCATAATTCCCTCTTATTAATGGATATGCGTACATTATATCATAAATAAAAAAATATCAACTGCTATAGATATAAATCATTTTGTGTAATCGTTTGTTAATATATTTAATTGACGCCATTAATTTATTATATTTAATTTAATTATATTAACTATACAATATTTTTTTATCTTTTAAACTTTCAACTAAATTATAGTCAATATTATTCCTGCAAAAAAACTAACTCAATTAAAAAATCACATTTATGTTAAATGTGATTTTATAAAAGCTTATTCAATTTCCTGGTGCTTTATATATTGCTTTTAATATTGCTCGGATAATTGATTACACTTAATTTGCATATTTAAATTTATATTAAACCACAACCATTCTATCAAGCCTTATTTTATCCGCTATCATCGCTATGAATTCAGAATTTGTAGGCTTGCCTTTGTTTTGATCTATAGTATAGCCGAATATGCTGTCAAGCGTGTCCATGTTCCCTCTGCTCCAAGCCACTTCTATGGCATGGCGTATAGCTCGCTCAACTCTGCTGGAAGTTGTTTTAAATTTTACGGCAAGTTCGGGATATAATTCTTTAGTAATAGCGCCGAGCAGGTTAGTGTCCTGGGCGACCATTTTAATGGCTTCTCTTAAGTACATATAGCCTTTAATATGTGCGGGCACTCCAATTTCGTGCAGCATTTTTGTAATATGCTTTTCGTATGCCTGAGCCGAATAGAACTGTATATCCTCTTCTTCATCTTTAAGATTAAACTTGCTTACAAATTTATTTTCGCTTACATCCAGCAGGCGTTTAACAACAATATTATTATCAATAGGTTTGATTAAATAATACGCCGCTCCCGCATCAATAGCGTTTTTTATAAAATCATTTTTTCCGGATGCCGAGATTATAACAAATTTGGGCATTTTGTATTTAGACGCTTTGCTTAGCTTGTTCATTACCTCTATACCGTCGAGTTCAGACAGAAAAATATCAGATAGTACAATATCGGGACAATTTTTGCTGTTGCAAAAATCTGCTAATTCTTTCCCGTTTGTAAATTTCCCAACAACCTTAAACTTTTTAGTCAAATTTAACACATCTTCCAAGCTGTCCATATAAGATGCGTTATTATCTGCCAAAGCTACCTTGCTTATCATTACATCCTCCTTATTATTTAATTTTTCTTTTTTATTCCCCGTCTGATTTTTATATTCTATTAATTTCTCAAAAATCCTTCAATTAAAATTATAATTTGTTAATTAATATCTAAACCCGCTTCATTAACCATCCATTCGATAAATATCCCATATCCTTTTTGCGGATTGCTTACAAGCACGTGGGTAACAGCGCCTATAATTTTGCCATCCTGTATTATGGGGCTTCCGCTCATACCCTGAACAATGCCTCCTGTTTTTTTAAGAAGCTCCTTATCCGTAACCTTTATAAGCATGCTTTTAGTGCTTTTAGTACGCTGGTTATATTTCTTCTCAATTTCTATATCATATAATTTTGGCTCCGAGCTGTCTATGCAACATAAAATCTGCGCTTTGCCTGTCTTTATCTCTGCTTGTGTGGCAATCTCCATCGCAGAAACGCTTTTATTATTTACCGTCAGCAATTTGCCGTACAGGCCGTACTCGGTGTTTTTACTTAATTGTCCTATTTCATCATCTTCATTATAAAAAATACCTTTTATTTCGCCCGGTATGCCTTCTTTGCCTTCAACAACTGATATTACATGCGCATCTACTATGCTTCCGTCTTTTACAGGAACTATTATTCCCGTCGTAACGTCATTTATAGAATGACCGAGCGCTCCGAATAGCGTTTTATCGGCGTTGATAAAAGTCATTGTGCCTATTCCCGCTATATTATCCCTTGCCCAAAGCCCTATCATATATGAGCCGTCAGCAGAAAGCACTGCCGATATTTTTGTGGTAATATACTGCTCGCCTCTTTTTAGTTTTACTTCTACAGCTTTATTTTTTTTATCTTTCAGTATTTCTTTTATATCTTCGGCTTGGTTAACTTCTTTATTGTCAAGTTCATATATAATGTCTCCTACTTTTATATCCGCATCTTTTGCAGGGCAGACTTCTTTATAATCATCCGTCTCAATATTTTCAAGTCCTACAACTATAACACCTTTAGTATTCATTTTTACGCCGATAAGCCAGCCGCACGGTATAAGTTTTACATCGGGTATAACGTGCACATCAATAGAGCCTACAGGTATAAACCCCCATGCTTTTAAATTGATTTTAAAATTTCCTGTTTGTTCTGAATTAATAGTCGCCGGATTGCTTGGTGAAATTTCGAACTTTTTTGTGACGCTGCCGTTTACGGCTACTGCTTCTTCGTCAATTGAAGCTGTCACAGATATATAAGAAGGAAGCGAGAGTGTTGTATCCCGCCCTTTTATTATGCAAACTTCTTTATTTAATGGATAAACGACCGATATTATAAAGGCCGTTACAACTAACAGCAATATGGGTATAAACAAATATTTTTTCTTCATATTCTTCTCCGCTAAGATTTATTGATTATCTGAATTATTGTTAGTTGTTTGAAAATATTTATTCAATGTATTTTCTGGTGAAAATGAAATAAAATTTGATAAAGAATATCATTGTTTTGAATTTTAATATTTAATTTTATAATTAAAATAATAAAAAATGATATATAATAGTAATAACTTGCTATTTATTTAATTATATTCATATGAAAGTATTTAAGGAGTAAAAATGAAATTAGCGAAATATACGCTTGTAGGAATTTATCTAGTTTTTTTCTCGGCTGTCTTAATGCTGATTTTTAATATAATTTGGTCTATTACCCAATATGACAATTTCGATTTAATGCAATGGCTTAATTACCTTATTATTGGTTTAAACGCAGCATATAACATAGTGTTAGCAATAATAAATATTATAAATTCAATCAAATTATTTAGAAATAATGATTATAATTCCCTTCGTAAATATATGAAATTAATTAAGCTTGGCGCTGTTCCATATTTTTTAGTAAATTTTATATTTTACTTTTGTTTGTATACAGTATGATTTATTTTGACGCTTGGTCTTGCTATATTTTCCGTAATCACCCCAATTTTAATTACATATCTTTCAGTATTATATACATCTGTTTACGGCATAGGTTTTACTGCTCTTTTATATAAACATAAAAAACTTACTGCAATACAGTTACTAATTCATGTTTTACTTCAAATTTGCTTTATTTTGGACGTAATCAGTACCATAATTTTACTTGTAAAAAATAAACCCGAAAAAAACTTATCAATAATTAGCCCCTAAAAATTTGACTGTTTATCTTTACTTAATAAACGATATTTGACTGTCTTTAATTAAGAAAAAACAGAAAGATAAAATCTTTCTGTTTTTATATTTTTTATAATCTATAATTGTTTACTATTTAGCTTTCGATACCGCAATGCATACTTTGCTTGCCTCAACGCTGCATTCTTTTACGGCAACATCCTGAATCTGCGAGGCCTGAGCGGTGGTTAGCTGCGTTGCATCCACCACAACATTTACGTATCCCTCGTGGATAAAAACAATAACGTCTTTAAATCCCTTTGCTTTTATAAGATTTTCAACCACCATTTCTTTTTCCGAAAGCTTTGTTAAATTTATTATTTCCTGCTGCGCGTTTTTAACCATATCCGAAGTGCTGGTAGAATCGGACACTATTCCTTCAAGCAGGCTTATATTTTGCGAACGAGTGTTTTCTCTCTGAGTTCTGTACTCGGAAAAAAACTTACTGTCAACTCCTGTTGCCGATGTCATAACATCCTCTTCTGAATATGAGTTGTTTACAAGTTCCGCATTAATGACGCCGCTTTTGTTTGTATCAGTGCTTGCTGTGTTGCTTTTTTCCGATAACTTATAATTAACAGTCGTCGCCGCCGCCAGAATCGCCACCAGCGCTATTACCAGCAGACCCTTATTTTTTGTTTTTGGCATTTTTAGACCTCCTGAACAATATAATTATTTACCCATCGGCAGTACAACTGCCCTGTATGCAGGTATTTTTAAAACCGTTACTACGGCATCTTTTATTTTCTTTTTTATGTTTTCATCTTCAGCGCCCTGCGCTACAATAAGCACCCCCTTAATTTCGGGTATTTCATTTTTTATTGTGTAAGGCATATTTACATTGCCGTCTTTCATCATAACCGCGTCTTTGCTTATTGTTGTGTTGGAAGAATTCTGACTGCTGCTCGATGAAGTTTCTTTTATGTTATATACAACTTCGGTATTTGTATCGGTATTAAAAGTTATCATTACATTTACTTTGCCTACGCCGTCGATTTTACTTAAGATCGAACATAAATCACTTGTGAGCTCGGCTTTATACGCCGATAAGGTAGTGCTGTCTTTATCTGTTGCGTTTTCGCTTGCGCTGTTATCAAATGTAAAACAAAACAGAACAATCCCGGCGCATATTAAAATAATTATGTAGAAAAATTTTTTGTTGCTAAAAAGCTTGTCAAACTTAAAATCGTTAAATAAGTTTTTTAAACTCATTTTTATTCTCCGTTATTAAATTTTATATTACTTTGCTCTACATTAAGTTTTTTGCTTATTTGCGCTCTTAAATTATTTATATTAGCGCTGTTTGAAATGTATGCATCTATTGTCACACTATTTACGCTCATATCTTCTTTTAGAGCTATTGTTACGCGAGATATGTCAATATCATATTTAGCCAGATCATCTTTTATCTCGTTTTTTAAATTGCTTATATATTGCTTTTGTACAACCTTGCCTTGAATATCTTCATACTCTTGTTTTGTGCTTACTTCGTAGGAGCTCGAATTATATACAAAGCTGTCTGCGTCAAGAAGCGATTTAATAGGTGATATAAGCATTACAGCGAGAAAAGCGCTGCAAAAAAACTTAATATATTTTTTATATTTTTCGTCAGGCACAATTATTATGATTATCGAAAAAAATATCGCCGTTATAAGTATTTGTCTTACAAACGATGTAATCTGTTCCATATCCTACCTCAGCATCGCGGCGTAATTTGACATTGTGCATACAATCGCGATGAATATAAAAAACATAACCGCGCATAAAACCATGCAGGAAAGTATGTTCATCATCGCATTAGCCGCAGTTTCTATTAAAGCCGTGCATCGCTCGTCCGATATAGGCTCGGTAATAGCCGCGCTTGCTTTAAGCAAAAGAATAATTACTCCCGTTTTTATAATGGGAACAAGAACAATAAACAAAAGGATTATGTATGCAATAAAGCCGGCTCCGTTTTTAATAATTAAGGAGACAGATGCTACGGTATCGGCGCTGTCCGATAAAAATCTGCCCACTACAGGAATTAAGTTGCTTACCGCGTATTTTACGCTTTTACCCATAACGCCGTCCAATGATGAAAAAGCAATCCCCTTAATTGCGCTCATCGCCCCGAACGACAGCATAACAAGTCCCATTATGAAGTAGGCGGCTTGCTTAATTAATTTCTCAAAACTCTTCAGCTTAAGCTCAAGCGCCGCCTGGTTAATAATACCTACAGCAAACGACAGCATAAAAAGCGGCACAATTACTGTTTTGATAATTGATGCGATAAAATCTATATAAAATAAGAGCATGGGGCTAAGTATCGCCGCTGTTGATACCGCTCCGCTCATTGCCATAAGGCTTAAAAGCGGAACCATTAAAACATTCATAAATTCCGACATGCTGCTAACCGTTACATTGACTGAATTAACTATTTGATAAACAAACGTAACCAGGATTATTAAGAGCATTAAGAAAACGGCGTAAAACGCGGCCTGGTTGCTTTGCGTGCTTCCTACGGAGCTTGTCAGCATGTTAATTAAAGATAAAAATATAATAAATGCCACAATTAAAGCAACGGAACCGATATTGTCATGAAATGCAGCAATGGCAAGCTCTTTTAGTATTTCTCCGAATGATAGTTCAGATATATCTTCGCCTTTTAAATAGCTCATTAATGCGTCCATAAAACTGTCGTTATTTAAATACTGCGAAATTTCGGAATTATAATAAGGCTCAATATCATCAAGTCCGCTTTCTTGTATAATATTCTGAGCGCTGTCAGATCCGGAAATTGAACCTGAAATAGATGAAGCGCATAAACTAGCCGGAGATAATAACAATGTTATAAGCAGTGCTAAAATAATTACGGTTTTCTTTGCCATGCTCTACCCCAAAAGCTCTAAAATAAAATTTAAAAGTTCAGTTAATATAGGAATTGTCAGAAATAATATATACAGCTTTGCAAATATCTCAATTTTTTCAGACATTGAAGATAAATTGGCATCCTTTAAAATATCCGAAGAAAATTTCGCTATATAAGTTGTAGCGGTGATTTTAAAAACAGGCTCAATAATATCCTGCCTTATTCCGTAATCTGTAGATATTGTATTTACAGCTTGAAGTATCTGGGCAATATAGCCCAGGCAAAAATACAATACTACAATACCGCATGCAGTGCCAATATAGAGGGCGTATTCTTTATTGTGTTCCCTTATAATCATAACGGCAATTGCGCCTATTATGACTGTTACGCAAATTTTCAGTATCGGCATATCAATACAAATCGAACATTGTCTTTACGGTTGCAAACAAATCTGACAGCATACTGAGTATTATGCCGAGTATAACAATTACTCCCGTCAGCGTCACAAGCGAAGCCAAGTCTTCTTTATCTGTCCTTTTTAAAATTTGGTTAATTATTGTTGTCACCAGCGCTATGCCTGCAATTTTTAAAATTATACTTATATCCATATAAATGATCCTTTCATAAAAATACAATTACCAAAAACGCACCTGCTAAAATTCCAAGCTTTTTATATGATGACGCTTTAGTCTTATATTGCTCTTCGCGATATGTAAGCAGTTTTTCTGATGATTTTATTAGTCCTGCCAAGTATTTTTCCTGTCCTGTAACATTGCTTGAACCCATGAGTTCGCTGATATTTTTGATTAAATCCATTTCCTCATTTGCAAAACCCAGAGTTTCTTTTTTTAATTCAAACTCACTATAAAACACATATTTAAAAGTCTGTCCGCCGTTTTCTATTCCTTTGCAGATGCTTAAAAATATCTCGTCCATTGGTTTTATTTCTTCTTTAGACAATTCGTAAAATATATCTCCCAGAGGTATTAAGTACTGAGTTATTTGTATATGAATTTTTTCAAGACACATATTAAGATATTTTAAATTCTTGTAGCATTTTTCGGTTTTTTTAGATAAATGAAATCCAATAGCAATCGGCATAATGAATAAAACAGATAGGAGTATAATTTTCATTACATAATCCTTTCATAATTAGCATTGTATACAGCTTTAATTTCTCCGGGTCTTTTTGTGTTTTTAAGCACTACAATTCTCTCAAACAAGCTGCATATTTCCTTTTTTACAGCATCTTTATCTGTGAGCATGTCTTCTATATCGTACGCATGAGCCGTGCAAAGCATTTTCACGCCGCAAAGCGACGCTGCTCTTAAAGCTTTGGCATCTTCATATGTGCCCACTTCGTCTGTTGCGATAACCATGGGAGACATACTGCGTATCAAGCTCATAATGCCCTGCGCTTTGCCTACGGCGTCAAAAATATCTGTGCGGCTGCCAACATCGTTTTGCGCTATGCCGTTCGCGCACGCCGCAATTTCTCCGCGTTCGTCCGCAACTGCAATATTGTGAGCAAGGCAACCGATGCCGTCGGAAAGTCTGCGGATAATATCACGCAGTACGGTTGTTTTTCCGCACGACGGAGCGGAAATTATAAGCGTATTTAAAATTCTTCCTTCATTCGTAATAAGCGGCATAACTTCGCTTGCGGCACAAAGTATCTCTTTGCTTATTCTGATATTTAAACTGCTTATATTTTTTATAGTCGCTATCTCTTGCCCGGACTGTACAGCCCGTCCGCAAAGTCCCACCCTGTGTCCTCCTTTAAGCGTGATGTATCCGTTTTTTATTTCTTCTTCGAATGCGTACGGAGACTGTCTTACGGCAGAATAGAATATTGTCTTTATATCTTCGGCGGATGCCATAACAGGCGCGTTTGCGTTTACTGAAAAACCGTTCTGATCAAGAGTGTACTCGCTGCCTGCATTTGCAGTTACCGCTTTATTTGCCCTTAGTCGTATTTCATTTAAATTACTAAGCACATCAGAGCTTGTATTATTTACGCACTTTGATAAATCAGGCGGAAAATGAATCAATATATTTTCTTTAATATCATTTAAAACATCTTTCATAAAAACTACTCCCATTTAAAATATATGTATGAATATAGGGACATGTTTTATGATTAAAATGAGACAATAAAAAAAGACTTTCTTTTACAGAAAGTCTTTTTTTATTGTTTATTCGCCGAAATCATTTTGGTAGCTTATCAGGCTGACATTAAGCAATCCCTCAATATCTTTAAAATAATAAAGTATCCCGCTCTCGTCTTCCCCTTTTAACGCAACTGCTGCCTGACGTGATGCCGCTTTGCTTTTTTTCTTATTTTTTCCGAAAAGCTCAATTTCATATGTAGATTCTATTATGTTTTTTGAAAATGATTTGCTTTTCAGTTTATATTTGGGAAGCGCATGCACTCTTTTTACAATTTCATTTTCACTTACTAAATTATATCTTAATACTAAAAGATATTGGCTTTTAAATTTAAATCCCATGCCAAAACTTATATAATATATGACACCCAGAATAAGCGAGCCGATTAGGGCTATTAAATAAAGTCCCGCGCCAGACATAATACCTGCCGCTATTGACCAAAACATAAAAGCAGTATCTACAGGCTCTTTTACAGCTGTACGGAATCTTACAATGGACAAAGCGCCGACCATGCCCAAAGATAATGCCAGGTTTGAACTGATTGTCTTAATGATAAGCGCCGTTATCATCGACAGCAGTATGATGCATAAAACAAATGATTTGGAGTACACAACTCCCGTAAATGTTTTACGATAAATAAAGACTATGAATAGTGCAATAATAAAAGAAATTAAAACCGCAAGCATGACGCTTCCCACTGTTATGGTGCCTGTAAACTCTTTTATTACGCTGTTTTTAATTAAATCCAAAAAACTCATATAACACCTCTTTTTATTTTATATTTCTGCAGACCGCAAATTTTGATACCGCTTGGCGATACATTGGGATTGTCTGTAACACTCTGGCAATATGCGGCGGCAAGATATAATCAAATTTAACTTCTATAACTGTTTTTGTGCTGTCAAATATATCAAATGTAGAAATATTTTCATTAAACAAATCGCTTGAATACATTCCTGATTTAATGTACTCGTCAAACGTAATTCTTACTCTGGAGACATCATACACAAACGCTGTTCTTCTGTAATCTACTATTGTAGAAGGAACTAAATGTTTTGTTTTCATTTCAACAAGAAAATTTCTTAAAAGTTTATTGTCGCCGGCATTTATGCCGTCTATATCGTTTGCAATAATTTTCTCGCACAGTTCCCTGCTTATTTTACATTGATCTTTTGATGTCATCATGTTGTTTTTATATTTGCATTCAAGCCGCACGAAATTATCGTCAAAATTATATATTCTTATTCTGTATTTTTTTCTGTTAAGCACTCCGTCTATTTTTTCGTTAAAAGATGTTGAATACAAATCATCGAAATAAAGACTGCGAATAAAATATGTATTGTCTTCTCTGTTTGCATTATCGTCAAATCCCATAATCAGCGCAAGCCTTTGTTTTAAAATTTGCGCTTGATTGGGATTGGTTATAAATTTGAGTTCATTTCTGTAGTTTCTCATATCAATCTCCAAAATATTTCTGCATTTCCGCATCAGTCAGTTTAAAATATGCTTTAGTCTGTTTTAACAGATAACTTTCTCTGGAATAAACATAGCTTTTCATTTCAGCCACGCGGCTGTCCCATTGTGACATTGTAAGCCCCCACCTGGCTTGGTTTCTCGGCATTTCAGCTTTTATTTCATTGTATGCCTTATCAATACGTGCAAGTACAGTTTCTTTTTTCCATGTATTTTTCATGTTATAACTCAAACGTTCTACAAATGTTTGTCTGAATTCTTTGCTTTTCATAAGATTTCTTAACAGTTCGGTAGAAAAATGATTCTGCGTCATACCTCCTGAGCTGGTAAAGAAATCATAGTAATTTTTTTCCTCATTAAACATAGCGTAATCAAAGTCATACGCGATAAATTTCCATTTGCCGTTATCTGCCTGCGGATTTGAGAAGAATCTGCAGTTTACTATATCATTATTTGTTGTATAAAGTTCCGCTATCCAGAAATCTATTAAGTTGTTTATATCAATTTTTTGTTTGACATAATCGTAATTTGCCTGCACGCTTAGATCATTTCTTCTTATATAAGCAAGCAATTGATTATACGATGTGCTGCTGCCGGATTTTACCTGCCCGTCTATACGAAGAATATCAGTATTCGCACTATCTACATTATAATGACTGGCAACGAAATTATCATCTACAAATTCTCGTATATAATAAATACCCCAGTATTTGCCATTAATATATAATATAATCGGCCGATAAGCCTGAACGTCAACATCAGTATATTCATCTATCAGCGACGTCACTACAACATCCCGTATGTATGCACGCGAACTGTCCTGTGAACCTGTTCGTAAGACAAGTGAATTAAAAGACGAGAAATCCCTGTTTTCAAATACTTTATAATTTAGTCTTCCCTCGCCGTATTTTTTCCTGAAATTTAATGTAAAGCTTTTTTTAGAGTGTCCTCTTGTAGAGCCGCCGAAAAGCTTGAATCCGCACGGAACGTCAAAGCCTTCTCCGTTAAGTTCAAAAAACTCGGCATATGCGCCTACTTCATAACCCTCTGTCCATGCATTGCCCTGAACCGAATTAAATGAAGACGGATTCATAGACACCGACATAACAGGCAGAGTATGGTTTTCGTTTACTATATACGAGCTGATATTCGAGCCGCTCTGCGGTTTGCCTTCCTGTTTTGCAATAGCTTTTATAACGGTTGACCTGGACAACTTAATAGGTCCGGTATATTTTTTTGACGAAGTTGTGGGAACGCTTCCGTCTAAGGTATAATATATATTTCCCGCACCCTTTATTTCAACGCTCAAATTGCTTGTGTTATTGTATATGCCTGCGGCGACAGTAAAATAAGGTTTGCATGTAATTTCGTAATCACCGCTGTTGTTCTCTGCTATTGGTGTAGGCTTGCTTATATATATAAACCCATTGTTTACAGCGCGGCCTTTGCTGTATCCTAGCGGAACATCCGCAATAAACATACTGTCTATTACATTATCGCCTTTACACAAATACAGACCCTCTTTTGCCGTTACTTTAAAATTAGCATGATAAAAATTATCATCAGAAAGTGCCGTATTGCCTGAAGCAATAATTACAAAGTATTCTCCCGCTTTAAGCGTCTTGTCCGGCAGGGCAAACATAGATTTATTATCAATATCGGTAGTTATTGTATATTCGCTTAACTTAATTTCTTCCGATGAATTATTTTTGAGCTCTATCCAGTCGTAACATTCTCCGTTGCTTTGAGAAAGATATGACGAGTTATTGTTCATTACCTCGTTAATCATAAGCGAATTTGGATTAGAATAATATTTTTCTGAAAACTCTGTCGTGCCCGCAAGCGTATTGTCATACCCGGGATTTATTGTGCTGGAATAAATATAATCATTTCCTTCTTTTATTACGGCATAACCGTTAGGCAGATTGCCGTATTCGACTTTGTCTATAATCTGTCCTTTATTGTTTGTAAGAACAACGCAGCCGTCTTTGCTGCTTAGTCTGAAACCTGCATTTATTTCATATTTTATTATTTTATCTTGATTTGTGGCGAATATCACAATATGTTCGCCGGGTGATAATGTAACGTTGTCGAACTGCCATTTAAAAGGCGAGCTCTTATCATCTGACAAGCTGTAATTTTTTAAATTAATTTCCGCATCGGTTGTATTGGTAATTTCTATGTAATCGCTGAAATAGCCGGAAGCGTCTTTAAAATTTCCTTTGTTTTTAGGAAGTATTTCAGAAATAACAACACCGCCGCTGCCTAAATTTAACAGGGTGTTCTGAAACGCTTCATAGCCTTTTAGAGAATTATCAAAGCCCGGAGTAGCGATTTTATATCGAACCCAGGTATTTTCTGCGTCTCTTGCCAATACTTCGTTTTTTTCCAAAGCCGGCATCTGAACTCTGTCAATAATTGCGCCTTGCGGGTCTCTTAAATTCAGCATTTCCCCGCCTTTACTGCGAAGCTTGAAATTGGCTTGTGCTTCGTCATTGCTGTTTCCGGACAAAAAAACGACGAGATAACTCTTTGATTCAATTACCTCATCGCCAAATACCCATTTGCTGTACTTAACGTCAGACAGCCTGTAATTTTTTAAATTTATATCTTCATCAGTGCCGTTATATAATTCAACCCAGTCATATACGTTTCCTTCAGAGTCAGAAATAACGCCTCCGTTGGAGCTCATAACTTCGCTAATCTGCAAACTTGTTGCACTGTTTTGCACATCTACGCTTATTGCGCCTTCCGCTACTGCAGGCACAGTCAGCGGTGCATCGTTAATAAAAACGTAAGATACTACTAAAACCATTATTAAAACAAATATAGAAATAATAAAAAACTTTTTGTCTTTTTTAAAAATGTCCTTATTCAAATTTACCACAATGCCTTTCGGTGCAATTAGTTAAATTATAACAAACTTCGACAAATTTTCAATTATTATGTGATATTTTTTGAATAACGCATTTTAGCTATTTAATAAATCTAATTTTCGTCATTATTATCCGTGTTTTTATTCTTGTTAATATTCTTTTTTCTGCTTTTAATTACAAATCTTACGATTAAATATACTATAAATGCCGCAGCGGCGAAAGGAATTATTTTAAAAATTAGCAAGCATATGAAAGCCAGCAGTTTTAAAAGCGCATTTGATGAATTTATCAAAGCAGATTTTATTTTCTGCCCTATTTGCGAAAACGGATTTACAAGCGAGTTTTTGCTCACGTCTTCGCTGATGCTCATCTGTATGGTAGAATACTCAATAGATCTGTCATAATTTTTCAGCGTGCTTTCATTTTGCGAAATAAGAGTATTTACTCTTGTCAGTTCATTTTCAATTTCAATAAGTTCTGATACCGTATTTGCTTTTTTATATAATTTTAATAAATTGGCTCTCTGCTCCTTTAATTGCTCTGTACTTGATACCAAATCATTATATTCATACGTTACATTAGACGCGTAAGTTGTATAATACTCCACTTTGCCAAGCTTTTGAAGCGCAGCGTTCATATCCGCAAAATTTTTCGCCGGCACTCGTATTGTGAACGTACTCGTATAATATTCGTTGCTTCCCACTTTTGATATATTTTTATCTTCATTTTGTATAAACGAATTGTTCTGCTTTACAATATTTAAAATACCTTCTCTTGCGGTATCGTAGTTTTGAACCTGTAGCACCATACTTGAGTTGTAAATAATTTTATCGGGCGAAAGTTCGAAATTGCTTGAAACATTATTTTTAGAACTGTCGCTCGCGGTATTGTTTTCGAGAGATTCGTCTTTTACCGATCCGCTTTTTTGCCCGTCAGACTGATAGCTCGGCGATGAGGACTCGCCGTAATTGCTTCCTATTAATTGTCCCAGCCCGTTAAATAAACCTCCGGCAAACGAAGCGTATATAAACACCCCGAGCAAAAATACGGCGGCATATGATGAGAATTTTTTTATGAAATTCTTATTTAAGTAATTCTTTTTCTTTTTCATATTGCTATCCTCCAAAGATAAATTACTCTTATATAAAAGTTCAGATATATTAATGTTTGCGTCAGGCAAGCTTTGACCGTACTTTTTTATATCGCCTATTATTTTGACAGTATTTTCATATTCTGATTTGCATGCTTTACAAGCGTTTATATGCGACATAAAATCCTGCGCATCTTTTTCGCTTAACAATCCGTCAATAAATTGTTGCATTTTGCTATTAATATCACTGCAGTTCAAAACTTTCCCTCCTTGCTTGAGTATTCCGTATTATAAATTAATTCCTTAAATTTATCTCGCGCTCTATACAGCCTTACTCCTACATTTGACTGAGATATGCCTAAAAGTTCTGATATTTCGTCGTAAGAATAATCAAGCATGTCTTTTAATATTATAATCTCTCTCTCATCAGATGTAAGACGCATCAGATATTGTGAAATGTCGTGCTTCATTTCAGTTTTAGTATATGAATTGCCTTCGCTTACAACTTCTACTTCGCCGCAAGACTCAAAAACGTTATTCTTAAAGCTGTCTTTTGCACAATTAACAGATATTTTATAAAGCCATGATGATATTTTGCTTTCATCTTTTAAGGCACTCAAATTAATGTAAGCTTTTATGAGGCAATCCTGCAATATGTCCTGAGCCAAGTTAAAATCTTTTGTATAAGCGCACAGAAATTTATACAACTTGTTTATCTGTGGACTGACAAGCTGGTCAAACTTTTCATTGGATTTCTGTTTGTTTTTTATTAACTTCATTTTATCCTCTTGATAATTAGACATTATTATTTTGGATTTTATTACATAGAATTTAAAAATATTATAATATTTAAGTAAAATAAATTAAATAGTATATTTTGGGGATATAAAAAAAGTTAAAAGCCGTATGCTTTTAACTTTATATATTAAATTTGATAAAATTATTTCTCCGTATTTGCCAATGCTTTTTTTGCGTCTTTTTTTAATATCTTTAATGCAGCATATAATGTCACAAAAGCCAAAATAAGCAATTCAATAATTATATATGTCGCGTTTAGATTGAAATAACTTTTAGAAACCTGATAACATCCAATAAATCCGAATAAAATAAATGCCGCTGCGGATATAAGCTTAATTGTTCGTTCGGGTATTTTTTTACACATGACTACTCCTATTATAATGCCTATCCCGTCTGCTATAAGCATACCTGCGGTAGTGCCCATTAAAATAAAACCAGGCGTTTGCGGAAATTTCGCCGCCAGAGCAATTGTTGCCAGCTGAGTCTTGTCCCCCATTTCCGCGATAAAAAACGCTATCGCAACTGTAAGCACCGCACCGAATTTTGTTGCTTTTTTATCTTCCCCATCCAGTTTATCGCCTCTTATTGTCCACAAACCGAAGAATATAAACGAAAGCGCTGCCGCCGCCTGAATAAAAGCCTGCGCTGAGCTAAATCTTGTAAAATAATTACCGACAACAACAGCCAGCGCGTGATTTAACACAGTCGCGATTAGAACCCCTATAAGCACTTTAGCCGCTTTATATTTTGCCGCAAACGCCATTGCAAGCAACTGGGTTTTGTCGCCCATTTCCGCAAGCACCACGGCTCCTAATGAAAATAAAAAAGCTATTATATTTTGCTGCATATTCCACCTCAAATAATAAATTACAAAAAAATAAAGACTTTCAACATAACCAAAATGATTATATTAAAAGTCTCGTTTCCATAAACGGCTGCAAAACCAGGCTAAGCGCCAGTATGTTGATTTTGCAGAACAACTACTCCCTTTTAACTTTTATGTTTATTATAATTTTATAACAATATTGTACGCAAGCAGAGAAACTATAAAAACTACGGCCGAAATTTTAGTAAGCAACGCAAGTTTCGCCTCAAATCCGCGCGCTCTCTTTTTGCCGAATAATGTTTCCGCTCCGCCGCCTATTTCGCCGAGTCCCGCGCTTTTACCGGGCTGCAAAAGAATGCTTGCTATAAGCACTAAACTTGCCAATATGGTTAAAATAATCAAAAAATTTTCCACTTCAAAATCCCTCCGATATAACTGAGATTATATTATATCAGAGTAAATTTATAAATACAATAATATTTTTTTATTGCATACACAGTTTATTTTATATTTATTCCGATGCATCCGCCTACAATTCCCGTGGCTATATACAGCGGAAGTTTTTTTACAAGAATCATTATATCAACAGGCGAAGAAATTATATATGTTATTCCGTTAATTATTATATACATGCACATAGCTGCGATAAGGCCCATCAGCCAGCCTTTACTTGAGCTGTTTTTCGAGCATATTATAGCGCTTATAAGAACTCCTATAACAGTAATTGCGTAAAATGATATATCTATTATGTTCTGGTTTATATCTGCGAAATATAAAACAACCGATAATACAACCAAGAAAAATAGTATGAAAACTATTCCGAAAATCAATGACTTAATTAATTTTGCTAAAGTTCTTCTTTTATTTTCAACCATTATTTTCACCATCCTTACATTAAACATTATTATATCGGCATTTAATTTATGCATAAAAAAACAACGCGTAAGTACTGCGCGCTGTTAAAATTATTGTTATTTTTTTCTATATAAGCCCTCTTCTTATATCGTTTTTATGATATTCTATATGGGCTTTTACCGCATCCTCTACTTTTGTTATGTCTTTTGATTCCAAAACATCAAGCGTCTGTTTAAATAAATGATAGAGCTGCATACTGTCTACACTGGTGCCTACTCTCATACCTGAATAAACCCAGCATCTGTAAAGCCTGTATTGTAAATCCTCTAAATACATGTAGATAAATTCGTTATCGGCAATATTCCATATCATGTGATGCATTCTGCCGTCAATATCCATAATAGTCTGCGTGTCTTTCAGATTAGCGTTTTCCATTTCTTTTAAAAGCTTTTTTATATTCTCAATATCTTTGCTTTTAACTTTATTTAATGCAAGCTTTAAATTTAGTATTTCCAAAGCTTCTTTCGCATCGAACATATCTCTTAATTGATTTATATCAAAAACTGCTACCTGCATTCCTATTTTAGGCAGTGAGTAAATCCATTTTTCCTGCTGAAGTCTTCTCAGAGCTTCTCTTACAGGTGTTCGGCTCATGCCGAACTCACTTGCCAGCATGCTTTCATTTAATACTTCCCCCGGCAGATATTGCACATTTATTATTCTCTGTCTCAGAATGGTGTATATTTCGTCTACTTTTCCCAATTTATTCATTAAATTCACCAATTAACGTCTTTTAATATCGATTTTCCATTATACAATTATTATTTTGATAATACAATAAAAGTATTTAATTATTATTAAAATAATTGCCTGTTTTTATTATATCGAGCAATTCTTTTTTATTATTCTTGACTTTTTCTTCAATAACCATTTCAAGCAGACTATTAAGCGTATTGCCTATTGCCTCTCCCCTGTTAAATCCCAAAGAAATAAGATCGTCTCCGTTCACAGCCAGATCCTTCATAGTGAAACATTCTTTGTTTTTTATTATGTCATCAGCCATCTTTGCAATATTGTCATATACTTTTAATCTTTCTTTAATGTAAAGCGGATTTTGGGCTTTGGCATCCGCTCTTTTAACTTCGAGCAGCTGCATAAACTCTTCTTTTCCCAACTTATTAAGCCAGCGTTTTACTGATATTTTATCGCATAATATTTTAGTGTCATGATAATAAATTAAATTATATACACTGCTTATTGTGCTATTATCATATTTAAGCTTTCTCATTGTGTCTTTAGCTAATTTAGCGCTTATATGACCGTGATCACAGAAACGTTTTTTGACTTCTATTATATTTTCGCATAGCGGCTTACCTAAATCATGAAAAAGCATTGCGAGACGTAAAACTAAATCGGGTTTTATGCTTGCAACGCTTTTTACTATATGAGTCCATATATCGTACGGATGGTACGGATTTTTTTGGTTGTAGCCGATTGTCGCTTTTATCTCGGGTATAAAAACCGAAATAACCAGCGGATAGTCAAGCAAGATTTTTTCCGCTCCTTCGCTTAATAAAAGTTTGTTCAGTTCTTCTTTTATTCTTTCTCCGCTTAATCTGCTTATCAGCTCTTTATTTTCAGTAATTGCCTTAGATGTTTTTTTATCTATATTAAAACTAAGCTTCGCGGCAAATCTTAACGCCCTTAAAATACGAAGCGCATCTTCATTAAACCGAGCATTGCAATCTCCGACACATTTAATTACCTTATTATTTAAGTCTTCGCAGCCGGAAAAGTAATCAATAAGCCCGTCCTTTTTGTTATATGCCATCGCGTTTATTGTAAAATCTCTTCTTTTCAAATCTTCTTTTAATGAAGATACAAATGTAACATCATCCGGATGCCTTTTATCGCTGTATTTTCCTTCAATTCTGTAAGTGGTAATTTCATAACTTTTTTGGTTGCAGATAAGACTTACTGTTCCGTGTTTAATTCCCGTTTGGATAATTTTATATTCTTTAAAACACTCTATTATCTCATGCGGTTTTGCTTGCGTGCATATATCCCAATCCTGAGGGTTTTGTTTTAATATGCTGTCGCGGACGCAGCCTCCCACAATATGTGCTTCATACCCGTTTTTATATAAACTATCAATAATAAACTGGACTTCTTTCGGCAAATTAATATTTGCCGCACCTATCTCATACATTTTATTTCTTAAGGTAACCTCCGTGCAGCCTTTTTACATCGCTTACAATAATTACAGCATCTGGCGCTTTAAGCTTTACTTTTTTTAAAGCTTCATTGAGTTTCTTACGCGGAATATGGAGAATGAGCACTTTTTTATCGTTGTTATACCCGTGCCCGTCAAGTACGGTTAGCCCGTATCCTTCTTCTCGCAAGTAATGCGCAAGGTTTTCTCCCATATCCAGGGGGACAATTATTTGTATGCTGGAAAGGCCTATTGCCAATTTCTCTTCAATTGTAACACCGACATAATTACCTATAGCATATGCAAGAGCATATAAAAATGCTTTAAAATAATTTTGCGACAGATTGGTAATAATGGAGCTTACTATGAAAATCCATAATACTATTACAATAAAGCCCAAAACGGCGCCTTTTAATTTCTCTCCCCTATTTATCAAAACAATTCTTATGGTATCAAGCGTAATTTCAATAATTTTACCGATAAAAATTATACAATATACCAAAATGCTGCTGCTTGACAATAAATCAGCCATAACTAATACCTCATAATAAAAAATAATATATGCATTTCTTGCTTTGTCAGATTACATACACCATTTATGTTTATTGAACAGTTTATATATAAATACCGGCAAATTTAATTTTTTTATGCAGTTAATACCGATTTATTTTATTATAGGCGACGGTGATGAGTTATAAACTCTTGAATACGGCGGTACGCCCTGCGTAAGCCATACATTACCGCCGATTATGCTGTCATGACCAATTGTAGTATCTCCGCCGAGTATTGTCGCTCCCGAATATATTATTACATTGTTTTCTATGTTCGGATGTCTTTTTATGCCTTTAACAGGATTGCCCTGTGCATCCAGTTCAAAACTTTTTGCCCCAAGCGTTACCCCCTGATAAAGTTTTACATTATTGCCGATAATGCATGTTTCGCCTATAACAACGCCTGTTCCGTGGTCAATAAAGAAGTGATTGCCTATTGTTGCTCCCGGGTGGATATCTATACCTGTTTTTTCATGAGCGTATTCAGTCATAATTCTGGGTATTATTGGTATTTGCTTTAAAAACATTTCATGCGCTAATCTGTAAATAGCAACTGCCTGAATTGAGGGATAACTGAGTAGAATTTCTTCCGTATAGCGCGCCGCAGGGTCTCCCTCGTATGCCGCTTTTATATCGGTAGTAAGCACATTTCTTATAGCGGGAAGGCTTGCTATAAAATCCGTAGTTATATTTTCCGCTTTTACAAAGCATTCCGTTTTTTGGCACGTACTTTTTTTGTCAAGATTGCATTGGTTAGTCAGCACTTTTTTTAATATCTCATGAAGTTTTACGGTCGCATCTATAATATTTCTGTTAATTGTTTCAAGAATATAAACATCTTCCGTAATTTCAAGTTCATAAACTGTGGGAAACATTGCCGCCATAAGCTCATGAATAAGCTCTATAATCTTATTCTTCATTCCAAACCCGCTTATGCTCTCGTTTTTAAACTGGACATTGTTTATATTCATTAATTCTTCTGATATGTTTCTCGAATTTGTTTTTAAAAAATCATTTAAATTCATAAATTTCCCCATTAATATATTTATACTATAATTAAATATTATATAATTTTATGTTATAATTATTATAAAGTCAACTTTGATTAATGCATAGTAGTTATTTAACTTAATTATAAGGAGCAGCTATGAAAAAAGGCAGAATGCTGAGAAATTTATTGCTGAAAATAGTAATATTTTTAGTTGTTATATCGCTTGTTTTAGTTTATATTATACCGATTTTTAACTTTTAATTAAAAACAGCAAAAGAGAAGATAGGTCTATCTTCTTTTTTGCTGTTAATTTATTTAGAATAGAACATAGGGGAAAAATATGCACATAATTGATATTACAAAAGAAATGTTGTCTTCGCCGGTGTACCCGGGATCAAATAGGGCGAAATTAGAACAGATTAAATCAGTAACTAAAGGGGATATGTATAACCTCAGCCATTTTTCAAGCGATGTGCACTGCTCAACGCACGCGGACGCGCCTCTGCATTTTTTTTCAAGCGGATGCGATATAGCGTCAATGCCGCTTGAGCATTATATTGGCGATTGCTATGTAATAGATGTTAATGAGGGCTTGCTTACGGATGGCTATTTAATGCCTAAAATACCGCCTAACGCTAAAAGAATTCTTTTAAGAACAAACCGCAAATCATATTTATCCAACAGCTGCGCAAAAGCGCTTGCGGAGATGGGAATAATCACTATAGGAACGGATGCTTTATCAGTTGCGAGTTGTGATAACGAATACAATATACATACAATCCTTTTGGGAAAAAATATAGCAATAATTGAGTCTTTGGATTTGTCGCATACTTCTGAGGGAGAATATTTTTTAAGCGCTGCTCCTCTAAAAATAAAAGGAAGCGACGGCGCTTTTGTACGGGCAGTATTAATAAAATTTTAAAATATTATTATTATCAATTTATTTGCGTTTTCTTGAAATATCAGACCGAATTAATATAATTAATTTATTTTCATCCGAATTAATATACTTGACAATTTATAAGCAAGCAAATATAATATTTAAT
This sequence comes from Eubacteriaceae bacterium UBA6119, assembly GCA_002423395.1. Classification (GTDB taxonomy): domain Bacteria; phylum Bacillota; class Clostridia; order Eubacteriales; family UBA1433; genus UBA1433. The sequence goes on along the minus strand of DIVZ01000005.1, from coordinate 253,261 downwards.
ATAATATGTGTATATACACAGTAAGTAAGATTATGGATGAATATATGAATAAAAAAGCGCAAATGCAACAATTAAGCCCATGTTATTGTACCAAAATACGCAAGGCGTCAAGAGCGGTAACCCAGCATTATATTAATATATTAAAACCAAGCGGCCTTAAAATAACTCAGTTTGCTCTTCTGAATAATCTAAGGCGCAATGGACCGCTTACAATGAACAATCTGTCAGAAGTAACAAACTTAGAACGCACTACGCTAATAAGAAATTTGAAGCCTCTGGAAAACAAGAAATTAATTCAAATTATTTCTCAGGAAAATTCAAAAGCCAATTTAATATGCCTAACCGATAACGGCGAAAAAATACTGAACCTTACATTACCTTATTGGGAAAAAGCTCAAAAATCGATAGAAGAAATGCTGTCAAATGAAGAAATTGAAGATTTTGAGAAAATCCTTAAAAAATTAGTTCAATCCACTTATAAATGAGTTCATTAAATATTTGTTTAATATAAAGGAGAAATTTATGGATAAAAATATGCAGTATGTTATTGACAAAAAAGTCGAGTATACAATACAAAACCTTGCAAAAAACAATATACACGCTTGTTATGTGCCTACTAAAGAAGACGTTATTCCAAAAGTTTTGGAATTCTTAAAAGACGGTGATAAAGTATCGTGCGGAGGAAGCATGACGCTGTTTGAGACAGGAATAGTTGAATATCTGCGCAACGGAAAATATAATTATCTTGACCGATATGATCCCAATATCCCCGCCGATAAAATGGATGACTTATTTACAGACGCTCTTTCATGCGATACATATTTTTCTTCTTCCAACGCAATTACAGAAAACGGCGAACTGCTTAATATAGACGGCAGAGGCAACAGGGTAGCGGCGCTTATGTACGGTCCGAAAAGCGTTATAATAATAGCCGGTTACAATAAAATAGTGCCTGATATCAATGCAGCTTATGATCGAGCTAAAAATATTGCCGCTCCGGCAAACGCAAAAAGATTGGGGTACCCAATACCTTGCGGCACAACCGGAAGGTGCATGAAATGCAGCGCTGCCGCTAAATTCTGTTCATTATTTACTGTAATAGGCTATCAGCTTCCTATAAGAAAAGACAGAATAAAAGTTATTTTTGTAGGGGAAGAGCTGGGGTATTAAATTAAAAACTAAATTAAACAAAAAACGGGACTGTTTCAGTCCCTTTTTGTTACTTAAATTAGTATATTTTTATTATTATGCTCCACTTTTATTATATAAATTAAACAATTTAATAAAAAATATTTCGTTTTCTAACAAATTAATATATAATAAATAACGTGGTGTGTTGGTTTGTTTATGGAGAAATTAAATGAAGCAACTGTTTAAAAAACTTATTGAAGAAAACCCGTTAGAGCCGACAGTTAAGATTGTTTATAAATGTTTATACAAAGAAATAATATCCCTGCGTTTATTGCCGGGATCTAAAATTAATCTTTCAAAAATTTCAGAAGAATTAAATGTCAGCAGAACTACCGTGCGGGACGCCGCAATTTTACTTTCATCAAACACAAAATTAGTTAAAATGCATTCAAATCAGGGCTTTTTTATAAGCCATCTCAATTTAAATGAGATGGAAGAAATTTGCACCGCAATGAAGATTATCGAAATAGGAGCAGCTCAAATTTTATGCGAAAAAATTGCTTGCGAACAGTTAATATTTCTTGTTGATTTAACAAATAAAATGAGCAATTATTTAAAAGAAAATAATTTATATGATTTTACTCAGCTTGATATTTTATTTCATAAGTCAATAATAGAATTATGCGAAAATAAATTTATATCTGCCATGTACAGAAAAATATCTGATATTGTGGAAAGATATTTATCATACGTTACTTTTTTAAAAAATAAAAATGATTTTCTTACTATATTACGCAATCATAATATGATTATCAATTCACTTGAAAATTCATTAATAAATAATGTTGAATCAGCTATACAAATGCATTGCAACGAATTAAAAAAGATTTTTTTACATCCGGAGATAGAGCTTAAATTCGAGTTATAAATATTTTATTTAATACAAATTTTTATAATTATTTTTAGTAACAGATATTGAGGAATTGTCTTGAAAAAGTTATTGAAGCAGCTAATTGAAAATAATCCCAGTGAAGCAACTGTTAAATTGGTATATAAATGCCTATATAATGAAATAATTCTGCTGCACATGCTTCCTGGTTCTAAAATGAATTTATTAAAGATTTCAAATGAACTTAACGTAAGCGGAACAACAGTAAGGGACGCGGCTATGATGCTGCTTAAAGACGGCTTAGTGCAAATACTATCAAACAAAGGTTTTTTTGTAAGCGAGCTGAATATAGCCGAATTGCGGGATGTTACCGCAGCCAGAAAAATAATTGAGCCGAATGCGGCAAAGCTGCTATGCGAAAAAATTACCAAAGAGCAGATTGATATTTTCAATAATTTATTAACATTAATGGATAACACTGTTAAAAAAAGTGATTATCAGGAATACAAAAAGCTAGATGAAGCCTTTCACAGAACAATCATTAATTTCTGCGGCAATGAATCTATTATTATAATGTATAACGGCATAGTTGATACCATAAAAAGATATGCTTTATATGCAGCCGTTAATTTGTATAAAAAAGATACTTCATATATTAATACATCCTTCAGACAGCATTGTAATATTGTTAAATCGCTGGAAAATTCATTGATAGATAATGTTGGAATTTTGCTAAGAAATCATATTGACAGTGATGAAAGAGTTATTAATTTACACATATAAGAATCCAAATGTAATTTATAAAAAAATAAAGGGCAAAAATGCCCTTTATTTTTAATTCTTAAATATTATGAGGCTTTTTCTGCCAATTCTTCTTCTTTTTTGAAAAGATTTTCAACTGGAGCCGGTCTCTTGTCAAATGCCGCGCAAAGTATGTATGCCGCTAAGCTTACCAGGAAAACAGTATAAATCGGCTGATGCAAAATTGCGAGTGATTTAACGAAAAATTGTGACAATACGAAAAATACAAGCCCTATTATGAAAGTCACCCAAGCTGACGATTTTTTTACTGTCTTCGGGAAAAGGAACATACCCGTCATTAATATTGCATAAGGCGCAAACATTGTAAGCGCTGCCATAAGCGCGCCTAATACGCTCGATACTTGAGTTGCAAGTATGTAAGCTGCAACCGCGCAGAATACTATGAGCCATCTGGATAGAACAAGCTGTTTTTTATCGCTCATATTTTTTGCAAAATATTTTACAATAATATCTTTTGTGCCCATTGTACTAAGCGTAACCATTAAACCTGTTGCGGTAGAAACATCCGCTGCCCATAGTCCGGCAAGCAATAAACCCGCGATAACAGGCGGAATCGCCGCGGTAACAACTGACGGAAGCGCCAAAGCTGAATTTGCAAGTCCCGGGAACTGGCTTGCAGCCATGATTCCAAATAACGCTGATAAAAATCCTGCGGGAGCCATTAAAATTGCTGCAAATATAACGCCTTTTCTTGCTTCTTTAGGATCTTTCGCAGCAACAACGCTTTGCATTATTCCCGCATTAGGAATGCCCTGAAGCAGCATTGTAATAAACCATGCTATAACAACCGCAGGTCCCATGCCGGCAACAAGATCATACCAATGCGATCCGTTTCCGCTTAATCCTGCAGGCAGCGTTGCGTTTATAGCTGCAAACCCACCGAAACCTTTTATTGCCGCAACAACGCCCAATATAATACCTACATAAATAACAATCATGTTGATTATGTTTGACAGGCTTGCCGCCCAAAGACCGCCCACAACTGCAATCAATAAAAACATTGCCGCAGAAACGATAAGTCCTGTAGCCATAGTAAAATATTGCGGAAGCAGCGCTTTAAGTATTGCTCCGCCTGCAACAACCTGCAGCGCGACGATTACCAGAAGAATGCAGAATTGAATGATAACCGAAATAGTTCTGAATCCTTCCCCGAATACGCGACCCCACATTTCGTTAACTGTTTTAAATGTAGACTGACGTATTTTTTTTGCTAAAAATATACCTGTAAATAAAGCTCCTACCGCCCATGCTACATCATACCAGCCTGCTGATATGCCGCCTGTGTACGCTTTTTGAGCAATTCCCACAGTTGATGCTCCGCCAACAGCGAGACCTGCAATCATAACTCCTATCAATACCCAACTTAACTTTTGATCGGCGAATAAAAAGCTGTTTGATCCGCCTTCTTTTTGCCTTTTTGTTGACCACCAGGATACAAAAAGCAAAGAGAACATGTAAATGATGACAATGATTAATGCTACAGACATTTAAAATACCTCCATTTTTTATAATATTAAACCTTTCGGTTTTAAGCTAAATTAACCGCTTCTTTAAATAAATCTTTTATGCTAGCGTTTTGAGGGAGTTTATTGTATTTAATCATTAAATTAAGCAAATCCTGGGCTACGTTTATATTTAAATCAACTCCGTCTTTTAAACGCTTTTGTGTGTTGTTGTATTCAATTTCGCCCGGAAGATATATTTCGTTTACTCCGTCTTTGCGCGGTGTGTTTTTTATCATGTAATAATAGTCGTCCAGATCAGTTTTCAGCTCGTCAAGCGGTCTTATAATTTCCGGATCAATTGCCAACATAAAATAACCCAGCCCCGCGCCGCCTCCGATGAGATTTGGTCCGGTTTTAGCGCCTGATAAAATCGATGAGAGCAGCTCGATCATAACTATTATGCAGTATCCTTTAGGCCCCGCCATCGGAAGGAGCGAACCTAATATTTTGCCCGTGTCTTTGTCTTCAAATGTCGTTGGATCATCGGTGTCATTTCCGTTTTCATCCAAAATCCATCCATGAGGCACTTTTTCGCCTTTGCGCACAGCCATTTGAATTTTGCCGCCAGCAACCATTGTTGACGCCATATCCATCATCATGGACGGTGTTTTATGACCGGCAGGAAAAGCAATGCTGTTGGGGCTGTTGCCTATCATTTTATCTTTGCCGCCTGTCGGTGCGGCGAGCAGAAGCGAAGGTGCGCATGAAAAACCTATGAGACCTTGCTCTGCCGCCTTAAGCGCATAATAACCCGCTACACCGAAGTGGTGGCCGTTTTTTCCTGTTGCAATGCCTATTCCGTTTTTTTTCGCCATTTCGATAGCTTTATCCATAAGAATATCTGCTGTCGCAATCCCTATGCCGTAGTCGCAGTCATAATATGCCGAAACAGGTGTTTGCTTAATAATTTTAATTTCAGGGTTAGTTTTAATTTCTCCTGATTTAATGCATCTGTCGTAATATGTAAGCCTTGCAACACCATGAGAATCCACTCCGCGCGCATCAGCCGCATTTAGCGTTCTTGCTCCTCTTGCCGCAAGCTCTTTTGAAATCCCAAAAGAGGTTAATATGTCGTACGCAATATTATAAAGTTCTTCTACGCCGACATGAACACAATTTGACATTTTTACACTCCTTTTCTGCGAATAAAATTAGTAAAACCATAATCATTATATAAGTCGCTTTACCACCTTTTCAAGCGTATTTTATGCGCCTGAAAGCTGATTTATGAGTTATCGGGGCGTGTTTTCCCGCACTTTTTTAAACGTATACAAAAACTGTATTAAAAAAGCAACGTTTTTTTAAGAAACGACCTCATGTTTATCTAAAAAAAATCTGACATTCTTCGTCAGAATTGGTATAATAAAAACGGAAAATGAATTTTGGAGTGTGTAAATGATACAGAACTTTAGAGAGTTAATGGATAACAATCCTACGGAATCATCGTTAAAGCTTGTCTATAGATATTTATACAGAGAAATTATATCGCTTTCAATGACTCCGGGAGCAAAAATTAACCACACAAAAATAGCAAACGATTTAGATGTAAGCAGATCTACGGTGCGCGATGCGGTGCTAATGCTTGTAAAAGCGAATCTGGTAGAACAACTGCCCAACCAGGGTTTTTGCATAAGCCATCTTAATAAAAAAGAAATGAGCGATTTATACACTACAAGAAAAATAATAGAGTCGGGCGCGGCAAAAATATTATGTGAAACAATAACAAAACCGCAGATTGAATATTTTAACAGCGTTCTTTTTGATATGGAAAAAGCAATAAAAGAAAATGATTTTGAAACTTTCGCGCAGCTTGACTGCGCTTTTCATAAATCAATAGTCGAATTCTGCGGTATACAATATATAATATCAATGTATAACAGTATAGCCGATTTAATTATCAGATATATAGCTTTTACTGCCTACACGCCTCAAAACACTAAACCCCTGACCCCAATAATGCTTCGTCATCATAAAATGATAGTAACTTCATTCGAATACGGCATGACAGAAAACGTTGTTAACCTTATTGAAAAACATTTTAACGATGCCGAAAAATCACTTCTTCATCCCGAATATCATTTATCGTTTAAATAGCGATATAATAATAAACCGCGCTGTGCGCGGTTTATTTGTAGTCATGTTAATAGTTGTCTGCTCTTACTTCAAAATATCCTTTGGGATGATTGCATACGGGGCATTCTTCGGGAGCGCTTACGCCCTTATATTCATGACCGCAATTGCTGCATTTCCATACTTTTTTATCATTTTTGTTAAACACAGCATCATTTACTAAGTTTTCATAAAGTTTAAGATATCTTGCTTCGTGTTCTTTTTCTATTTTGGCAACTCCTTCGAATAGTTTTGCTATATCGTCGAAGCCTTCTTCTTTTGCTTCCTTTGCAAATTTGGCGTACATGTCTGTCCATTCATAATTTTCGCCTGCAGCCGCGTCTTTTAGATTGTCCAAAGTTTTACCGACTCCGTCGTGAAGAAGTTTAAACCAGATTTTTGCATGTTCTTTTTCATTGTTTGCAGTTTCTTCGAATATATTGGCTATTTGAATATAGCCTTCTTTTTTTGCCTGAGATGAAAAATATGTGTATTTGTTTCTTGCCTGACTTTCTCCCGCAAAAGCTTCAAGTAAATTTTTTTCAGTTTTTGTTCCTTTTAATTTGCTCATATTTTATCTCCTTTCAAAAAGCAACTTGTATATACTTAATATTATATTTCAAATTTTACTATTTTTAAAGAAAATTATACCAATTCTCCTCTTGATTTGAATTTCAGAAGTATCGGCACTCCTTCATATTCAAATGCTTCGCGCAATCTGTTTTGCAGATATTTTCGGTATGACGTCTGTATAAGCGTTACATCGTTTACGAAAAATGTAAAACTCGGAGGGTGCGTTCCTGTTTGAGTAGCATAGTAAATTTTTAATCTTTTCCCGTTTTTAGAAGGCGGCTGGTGAGTAAGCAGCGCTTCGGCTACCATGCTGTTTAACAGCCCCGTAGAAATCTTTTTATCATACTCTATTAATATTTTTTGTATTTGCGGCATTAATTTATCTGTTCTGCTTTTATTTAAAGCGCTTATAAATAAAACCGGAGCATAATCAATAAAATGAAATCTTCTTTTTATTTCATCGGTCAATTTCTTCATGGTATTGGTTTCTTTTTCAATAGCATCCCATTTGTTTACAACAATAATAACAGCTTTGGCTCTGTCTTCAATAAGTCCGGCGATTTTGAGATCCTGATCGCCAATTTCCTGCGTCGCATCAAGCATAAGCAGGCATAAATCGCTTTCTTCAATTGCTTTTATGCTTCGTATCGTGCTGTATCTTTCTATATTTTCATATATTTTATTCTTTCTTCTCAGCCCTGCCGTATCAATAAGCGTATACTTTTGATCTTCATAATCAAAGTCTGTGTCAATAGCGTCTCTTGTGGTTCCGGGTATATTGGATACAATAACTCTCTCCTCACCCAGCAGGCAGTTTATTAAAGTGCTCTTTCCTACATTAGGCCTTCCCACAACAGCTATTCTGCATCTTTTTTCTTTTTCTTCTATCAGCTCTGTACTTTTAAACTTAGAAATAACTTCATCGAGCAAATCGCCTAATCCGAGGCTGTGTTCGGCAGATATAGCAAAAGGCTCTCCTAAATTAAGATTATAAAATTCATATATCAAGCTTTGCTTTTCATACCCGTCAACTTTGTTTACGGCAAGTATGTACGGCGTTGATGTTTTTCTTATCATAGCTGATATTTCATAGTCATTGGCCGTTAATCCTGATTTAGCATCCGCAATAAAGATAATCACGTCTGCGGTGTCAATGGCAAGCTGCGCCTGACGCCTCATTAAAACAAGCATCTCATCATCCGTATAAGGTTCAATTCCGCCCGTATCAATAACCGAAAATTCTTTACCCGCCCATTCGGCTTGTCCGTAAATTCTGTCTCTTGTGACTCCGGGAGAATTTTCAACAATTGATATTCTTTTCTGAACTATTTTATTAAATAATGTGGATTTTCCCACATTTGGTCTTCCCACTATTGCAACTATCGGTTGTGACATTTTGACTCCTTTAATTTGTATTAAGTATTATTTTCAAAAATTCCGCCCCGTCCTGAGGCACGGTTTGTATTTTAATGTTAAGCTCTTTTTCAATATCGCTAAGGCAAATATCATCGAGCAGCAAGTCCGTTCCGCTTTTTAAAAGCGTACTCGGAAGCAATAGCCGTTGTCCTAAAGACTTATCTTTTAAAGCATTGATTATATCCGCACCCGTTAAAAGCCCTGACGCTGTTATGATGCTGCCAAAAAATTTATTCTCAATTTCATATACATTAATTTTTATATTATATTTTTTTTCAGCCGATACAGTCAAATTTTTTATATAAGGCGCTATACTTACCCCGCATGCTACTGATATATGCATATTTTGTGCATCTGACGCCTTTATATTATTCAGTTCATCTGTGAATTCTTTTTCAAACGCTGCTATAAAACCTACTCCGTTCTGAAACTGCAAAAAATCTTCATAGAAGTCATACCCAGGTATATTTCTTTTTGCCTTGATATATATTTCGTCTGAACAGTATACCCAGCGCGTATCGTATTTTTTATACATTATATCCTGAAAATCTGATGTGATATTGATAATATCATCAGCTTCTTTACAATCTACGCATTTAAGAGGATATAAATTATCCCGGTATTTTGTAAGGCCTACATCAACAATGCTTACGCTTTGCATAAAAGGATAAAACCTCATCAAATCTTTAAGCGTATTTCTAAGCTCATCTTTGTCATTAATACCGGGGCACAAAACAATCTGCGCATGCATATCAATTTCGTTTTTATAAAGATATTCAATTTTATCGAGTATATCTGAAGCTGTTTTGTTGTTAAGCATTTTTATACGCAGATCCGGGTTAGTTGTATGCACAGAAATATTCACAGGGCAAAGACGCAGTTTTGCAATTCTATGTAAATCTTTCATGTCAGCATTTGTGAGCGTTATGTAATTGCCGTGAAGAAAACATAACCTGTAATCGTCATCCTTAAAATAAAGCGAAGAGCGCATATTTTGGGGCAGCTGATCAATAAAGCAAAAAACGCATTTATTTCTGCAGCTCTTCATTTCGTTTATTGTCGGATTTTCAAATTCTATACCTAAAGGATAATTATAACTGTTTTTTATCTTTATTTCTTTTTCTTTTCCGTCTGATGTAATTAATTTAATTAACAGTTTGTCTTCAGATGTTAAGTAAAGATAATCAAGAATATCTTGGATTTTATTATTATTTATACTTATAAGAAAATCTCCCTTTTTAATGCCGCTTTTGTATGCTGGAGAATTTTTTACAATGTCGTGTATTTTATGCATTTTACCCTCATATCTTCTAATGTCTTACTATTATAACACATCCGTTCTCTAAATCGTGCACCATACCTTGCGTAACTTTTGAAATTAACAGTGATACATTGTCTCTTTCTTCTATATTATCGCATAAAAATGCCGCCACCCCGCTGTGCAATATCTTTTTTTTATCAGTTGTAACAATGGCTACAATATCGTCTTTACTCATATTCACACCTTTTTATCTTTATTTAAATTCTTATAAAACATACTGGGTTTTCTTTTGGCGCTTTCCAATATAGGCGTGCGCGCTACGGAGTCTATTATAATATCCTTGTCGTCTTCCATACATAAAATCAATATAGCTATTTTGCCTGTCTGGGGGTTTCTCCTTGCAAGCGGCGTAAAGTCAGGCTCATCGACATCTTTTTTTATTCCCAATTGTATCGAACAATTGCTCAAAATAGCCTGCCTTTGCCCTAAGTTTGAAAGCGTAACTTCTGCATCTTTATTTTTAGGAGTAAGTACTATCCCGACTGCATTTTCAAGCACTATTTGCTGTGATTTTTTATTTCCGATGTTAACAAGAACAACATCATCAACTATTATTAGTGGGCCGTTGTTTTTTACTTCTTTTAATTCTATTTTAGCAATCTGTTCTATTCTGCCTCCGCGCATATGAAAATATAAAAAGCATATAAAGGCGCAGATTAATATAAATGATAACACCATGGAAAATTGTTTATTAAGATATAACTTTGATACATAATAAAGCACGCTGTATCCAAACGACGAGGCCATCGCTACATAATTCCTCGATTCGAACTTCTTTGCTGTGTCTTCTATATAAGCCTGACCTCGCTCTACGAGCTCTGTTTCTTCAAGGCTTTGCAAACTTTCACGTTCAACGCTCCTAATCTCACGAAATTGCGTTGCGGCAAGCGTTAAAAATGTTACCGCTGTATACTCTTTTTCTAAGAATGCCGGCACCGCAACAGCCCCCAAAACGGATGCTATAGCAGCCATTACAATATGTGACAAAATTGAGTGAGGAGATGAAGGATACTGCCTGTAGTCCGAGCGCAGCATTATAAGACGCGCAAGCAGCCCTATAACAGAAGCTATTATACTTACAACAACAAATTCATGCATAAATTAACCTTCCGAATAATGATATCAATATAAGCTTTAACGGAAAATATTATTTTTATGCTTTAAATGTTAAAAAGAGCCTGAGGCTCTTTTTAATAATATGAGGTATTTATGCAATAATAAGAAAATTTCAAAGTATGTATTTTATTATATCTTTTAATATTAACTGCTTCAACATATGTGCTTTTTTATATGCAGAACAGCTTTTCTTTTTATTATATATACAATTATCTATTTTTTTAAATATAATGTATCAGTTTAAAATTGTATTATGATATAATCATTTTAATAATTTATAAAAGAGAGAAAAAATGAATAAAGAACAACTCAACAAATACCTTCAAGCCAATCCGTTTGAACAACTGAATAAGATAGTATTTTCACTGCTTTTTGATGATATTACAACTTTAAGAATAGCGCCGGGCGCGAAACTTAACGTCGCCCAAATTGCCACAGAGCTTAATATAAGCAGAACACCCGTTACCGAAGCGCTGAAAATGCTTTATAATATCGGGTTTGTTGAGACTCTGCCAAATAAAAGCGGGTTTTACGTATCGTCGCTTAAAAGAGAAGAGATAGTGAAACTATACACCGCAAGAGAAATGATAGAGTCAAAAGCCGCGTTCCTGTGCGCCACTATGTATCCGTGCCCCAATATAGAAGAACTTGAAAAATTGGCGTATGAATATAAGGAAGGCTTTATATTAAGAAATTACGAAACAATTAAAAATGCGGATATTCCTTTTCATCAATTAATTATTGATTCCTGCTGCAATACCCATATTCAGCAATGTTATGAACTATTAAAACGTCAAATACAGCGCTATCAATGGTACAGCCTTAATATTTCGCGAAACGATCCCGAAAATCCTATAAGCGAAGAGCTTATACCGCAGCATATAGCAATAGTAAATGCAATCAAGCTTTATATGCCCGACTTAGCCGCAGAAGCAATGAGTAAACATATAGTGTCATGTTTAAAACACGCTGCTTTCAGATAGTAAAAAACAACCTTTCGGTTGTTTTTTTATTGTCCGCTGCTTATTATTTTTGTTATTCGCATAGAATACTTTTTTTTAAATTTTCCTCTTCTATCAAACATTTTTATTATAAAATAAGTTATTGTTATAAAGATCAATCCGATTATAAATGACATTATAGGATTGGCGGGACTTATTAAATAAAATCCGACAGCGCAGCCTACTATAAACATTATAAGAGGTATTATATACGCGATAAGCGAAGCGCTCATTAAAACGTCAAAGTCCATTGCAACCTCAACTTCATCTCCCTCTTTTGCTCCTATATTGTTAACCGCTTCCGCTGTAAGAGTTTTTGACTCTGCGTCATACTTGCATACGCCGCATTTTTTGCATGCAGAATGTTTCTGTATTGATATTTTTGCTTTATTCTCAAATACTTCTTTAACGATACCTGTCTCAATCATCGTCTTTTTGTTCCTTTATTATTTGTATTTTCAATTCATCCAGTTGCTCGTCTTCCGCAAATGAAGGAGCTCCTGTCATAAGGCATCCGTGATTTTGAGTTTTGGGGAATGCTATTACGTCTCTTATATTATCTGTATCTGTAAGCTGCATTACAAGTCTGTCAAGGCCGTATGCCATTCCGCCGTGGGGAGGCGTGCCGTATTTAAAAGCTTCGAGCAGGAATCCGAATTTATCCCACGCTTTTTCTTTTGAAAATCCCATCTGCTCAAACACTTTTTCCTGAACAGACTGCTGATGAATTCTGATGCTTCCTCCTCCTAATTCTACACCGTTTAATACAATATCATACGCTTTTGCGCGTATTTTCTCTATCTTGTCTGTTCCGAATAACGCTATATCCTCATCAAACGGCGCGGTAAAAGGATGATGAACCGCTGTAAATCTTTTTGCGTCATCGTCATATTCAAACATCGGAAAATCGGTAATCCAAACAAACTCAAATCCCAGTCTCTCTATTTCCATCATATCAGCCATATGAAGGCGCAATTGTCCCAAGGCGGTAGCCGCAATATTTTCTTTGTCTGCAACAAATAGAAGCAAATCTCCGTCAGCAGCGTTCATTGTTTTTACTATTTCTTCTATCTCAGAATCAGTGAAAAATTTCGTTATCGGCGACTGAATTTCACCGTCAATTAAACGAATCCACGCAAGTCCTTTCGCGCCGTACGTTTTTACTACATCCAAAAGGCGGTCAATATCCCTGCGATTTAATTTTTCCGAACCCTTTATGACATTTATGCCGCGTACGCATCCTCCTTTTGACGCAACAGATGAGAACACCGAAAAACCGCAGTCTTTCGCAATATGCGAAATATCGGATATTTTCATATCGAACCTTAAATCCGGCTTGTCCGAGCCGTACAGTTTCATTGCCGCATCATATGTCATTCTTTGTAAAGGCAGGCTTACGTCAATGTCCAATACTTCTTTGAATACTCTTTTTATAAAAAGCTCGTTTATGCCGATAACGTCATCTTCTGTGACAAAACTCATTTCCAAGTCAATTTGTGTGAATTCGGGCTGCCTGTCCTGTCTTAAGTCTTCATCTCGAAAGCATTTAGCAATTTGAATGTATTTATCAAAACCGCTCACCATAAGCAGCTGCTTAAAAAGCTGCGGAGACTGCGGAAGAGAGAAAAACTTATTAGGCTGTACCCTGCTGGGCACCAGAAAATCTCTTGCGCCTTCAGGAGTGGGTTTGTTTAAAAACGGCGTTTCAATTTCGATAAACCCGTTATCATAAAAAAAGTCTCGCGCAAGCTTGCATACTTTATTTCTTTGCATTATCCTCTGCTGCATGTTTGGTTTTCGCAGATCCAGATATCTGTATTTAAGCCGCTTATTTTCATTCGTTTTATCGTAATCGTCTATATAAAAAGGAGGGTTTTCGGATTTATTTATTATATTTATATCCTGAGCATCAACTTCAATCGTGCCTGTTTTCAGCTTCGGATTAAAATTTTCTTCATCTCTTTTTATAATTTGACCGCATACACGTATTAGGTATTCATTTTTTATGCTGTCGGAAAGTTCCAGCAAGTCCTGATTCTTTTCCCCGTTTATAACAACCTGCATAATGCCGCTTATATCACGCAGCTCAATAAATACTAATTGACCAAGGCTTCTTTTTTTATTTACCCAGCCTGACAGCGTTACCTGCTGCCCTAAATTTGCCTCACTCGCCTCTGCGCACATGTGTGTTCTGTAAATGTTACTCATTTTCTTTTGCTCCCATATAATCTATAAAAAATTCTTCGAAATTATTAATGTCTATTTTTTCCTGATTACCTGTTTTCATATTTTTCAGCTCTGCTTGACCTGAAGTAATTTCTTCCTGCCCTAATATGAGCACATAGTTTGTATTAAGCTTGTCAGCATATTTCATCTGGGCTTTTAGGCTTCTGTCCATATAATCTTTTTCTGCTTTTATTTTATTGTCGCGTAATTTTTTTACTATTGCGCTTGCTTTCAAGTCAGCTTCCATGCCTATTGACGCTATATAAATATCAATGCCCTTATCTTCGTCTGTAAGACTGTCCTGCGCAAGAAGCAAAAGTCTTTCGAGTCCGAGTCCGAATCCTATGCCCGCAGCTTTAGGGCCGCCGATTATTTCACTCAAACCGTCATAACGTCCGCCGCCGCATATTGTGCTTTGCGCTCCTATACTGCCAGACACAAACTCAAAAGCTGTTTTTTCATAATAATCGAGCCCTCTTACTATCTTAGGATTAATTTCATATTCAATTTCCATAATATCCAAATACATCTGCACCTGCGTAAAATGTTCCCTACAGTCATCGCATAAATAGTCGATCATATAAGGCACACCCGACAGAGATGCTATGCACTCTTCGTTTTTACAGTCAAGAATGCGCATCGGATTTTTCTCATATCTGTTTTTGCAGTCAAAGCACAGGCCGTCAAGTGTTTTATAAATGAATTCTTTTAATTTTTCATAATATTTTTTTCTGCATACTCCGCATCCTACGGAATTGATATACAGCTTAATATCTTCGATTTTTAATTGTTTAAAAAGACTGTGCGCAACAGCCATTATTTCGGCGTCAACAGAGGCGGAAGTTGTGCCGAGAGCTTCTATTCCGAACTGGTGAAATTGCCTGTATCTTCCTTTTTGCGGCTTTTCAGCTCTGAAGCACGGCGTAATGTAATACATTTTAATAGGCTGAGGCAGGCTGTAGAGCTTGTTCTCTATATATGCGCGCACCACCCCTGCAGTTTCCTCAGGCTTTAAGGAAAAACTTTCCTTATCCCTGTGAGTAAATGTGTACATTTCTTTCTGTACAATATCTGTATCATCCCCAACACCGCGCACATAAAGCTCTGTTTTTTCAAACATCGGCGTTCTTATTTCCTCATAGCCGTAATAAGAGCATATTTCTCTTATAATACTTTCAAGTTTAATCCAAACCGCGCTTTCCTGCGGCAGTATATCTTTAGTTCCTTTAGGCGCTGTAATTGCCATTTCTTTCTCCTTAATAAAACTTTTATAATTAAAAACCCCCGGCGATATCGCCAGGGGCAGAATATTTTCCACGGTGCCACCCTGATTAGTTATTAATAACCATCTTTTCAATTTAACGCATTTTACGAGGAGGATTACTATATTTCATCCTCCGAGGCTGTAAGTGTTCTTCCCGTAATTATTGCAAAGTATTTTCAGCATACATACTCTCTCTGAATGCAAAAAATGCGGTACTTTTCTTCTTCATCGCCTTATGAAATTTATCTAATAATTATATTTACAAATTTTTAATATGTCAATAAAATAATGCGGTTTAAATAAAGCCGTATGTCCTGAGTTTTTTATCTATTGCGTCCTGAGTATTTTCAATATATAAGTCGATGTTTTTATAACCCGCTACACGGGCTATATTATCCGTTTCTTTATCGTATATCTTGCCTGCCGCTCCCGCACCGAGACCTATTACGCCAATACGTTCGGATATTATTAGCCTGTTGTATATACCGTCATAGCCCGCACGCGAAAAGCCCGTGTTTTCCGCTGCATTTGCTGTGTATTTCTGTCTGTATAAGTAATACGGATGATAGTTGTTATTTTTTAATATTTCATAACATTTGTCAAACCCGTATGAAGATATAAAATTTTTATCTTCAAATATCTGAGAATTTCTTTTATATGAAAGCGAATGAAGTGTAATGTTTTCTGGATTTAACGCTATGACTTTATTAAGAGAAGATAAAAACATCTCTTCATTTTCTCCCTCCAGCCCATATATCAAATCCACATTTTTTATGAAGTCATATTTCATAGCTTTTTCATACGCTTCATAAAACTTGCTTACTTTTATATGACGTCCTATTTTATCTAAAGTTACATCGTGCATGCTTTGGGCGTTTATGCAGATTCTGTCTGCGCCTGAGGATTTAATGGCGCTTAACTT
This sequence comes from Eubacteriaceae bacterium UBA6119, assembly GCA_002423395.1. Classification (GTDB taxonomy): domain Bacteria; phylum Bacillota; class Clostridia; order Eubacteriales; family UBA1433; genus UBA1433. Next base: position 236,966 of record DIVZ01000005.1, on the reverse strand, counting down.
CTCGTCGTCTATGCAGTCTGCCCTGCCCGCTTCAAAAGTAAACTCGAGACATTTTTTAAGATTAAAGTTATTTCTTATTTCGCCTATCAGCAGGCTTATTGCTTTTGCGCTCAATATTCCCGGCGTTCCTCCTCCTATATATACTGAAGCAATATTATTGTTGTTAAAATATCCTGACATCTGATGTATTTCGTTAATAAGAGCTTGTACATATTTTTCTATATAATCATTATCTGTGCTTTGTTTTGAAATAAAAGAACAGTAATTGCATCTTTTAGGACATATGGGAATATTTACATAAAGCGCCATGTCAGAATTACTTAGATTATTTATAAGTTCTCTCTCTTTATGTGCAAGGAGAGTACATATTTTAGCTTTGTCATAAGACAAATAACGCTCTTTTACATAATAGTCGATAATGTCTTCATCGCTTTTGCCATTTTCAAGCATTTTAAGCGCAATTTTAACAGGTCTTACACCCGTAAGTATGCCCCACGGAAGAGATTTATTATATAAAAATTGAATCTCTTCGTATATTTTCTGCTCGATTTTTATAATATCTTTACTTTTAACGCCGCAAAGGACAACAAGCGAATCTTTTATGCAGTTATCTTTTTTTATATTAATTACTGCTTTATCCAACTCGTAAGTTATCCTTAAATATAAGTCTTTATCAATTATATTTTCCCTGTAAAATTCCGCCGAAATAAAAAACGCGCTTATTAAACTTTTTATTTCATATTCATATTTATTATGTTCAATATCTAAAACAATTTTCATTCTCACGCTTTTACATACATGTTATTTTTCTTTTCATGTCCTATAGTCGTTTTTCTGCCGTGACCGGGATAAACTACGGTATCGTCGGGCAGCACGTAAAGTTTGTCTTTAATTGAAGATTTAATTTCGTCAAAACTGGCGCGCGGAAAATCCGTTCTGCCTACTGTTCCGTAAAACAAAGTATCACCGCTGAAAAGATGACCGGTAGTATATAAGCACATGCCGCCTTTTGTATGACCAGGAGTATGAATAACTTTAAAAGCAATATTGCCTACATTGAATACCTCTCCGTCAAACACGACTATATCTTCAAAACATTCTTCCTGCGCAAGCCCAAACATTAAAGCTCCGCTGTACAGCGGATTTTGAAGGCATTTTTTATCTTTGTCCTGAATTATAATTGAAGCGTTTGTATAGTCTTTTAAGTTTTTTACCGCAAGTATGTGGTCGTTGTGACCGTGCGTGCAAACAATATATTTAATATTGTATCCTCTGTCATCGACCATTTTTTTTACTGCTTCCCAGTCTCCGCCCGGGTCAATTACCATTGCCTGCTTCGTCTCCTCGTCTCCGACAAGGTAGCAATTGGTTGAAAAAGCCGTTACTATTATGTTTTCTACATGCATATTTTACCTCATATTCTGCTGTCTAATATTATACTTACAGGCCCGTCATTGAATATTTCAACGAGCATATTCGCACCGAAAATGCCTTGCTGCGCAGAGATTCCGTGAAAGCCTACATTTTTTATAAATTCTTCATAAAGCTTTTGCGCTTGATCTGGTTCTGCCGCATTTGTAAAAGACGGTCTGTTTCCTTTTTTTGTATCCGCAAGCAGTGTAAACTGCGATATTATTAACATTTGCCCTGTTATATCTTTAATTGATAAATTCATTTTCCCGTTATCATCTTCAAAAATTCTTAAATCGCATATCTTTTTCGCAAGATATTGCGCGTCTTTTTCGTTATCGCCTTGCTTTACGCCTAAAAGGACGTTTAATCCTTTTTTTATTTCTCCGACTGTTACATTATCTACCGTTACGCGGGAACTTAAAACTCTTTGAACAACAGCTATCATATACTACCTGATATATCTTAAAAACATATTTATAATCTTGTTATTCTTAAAATATTTTTCTTCTTCTTTATTTTTGCTATTAAGTCGCTTAATTCTTTTTTGCTCTTTACTTCAATATTAATGTCGTAATATGCAATGTTATCATCGCCGCTTTTAGCGTTAAGCGCGTGCACGTTTATTTTCTCATCCGCAAAAATTCTCGCAAGCTCATTTAGCGCTCCGGTATTGTCTACGCCTTCAACTAAAATTCTTGCGAAGAATGAAGCGTTTGCGTCCATCTGCCATTCAACATCTATTAATCTTTCATCGTCAGCTTCATCAATATTAATAATGTTTGCGCAGTCTATTCTGTGTACCGTAACGCCTCTGCCTCTTGTTATAAACCCAATTACATCGTCTCCGGGCACAGGATTGCAGCATTTTGCCATTCTTACGGCCATATTCGCATGACCTCCTATTTTAATGGCTTTTTCCATAGAGTTGTAGCTGCCGCTTTTGGGTTTTTTGACAATATCTATTTCTTTTGCGGGAAAATCTTCCGCAAAATCAGTCATTATTTTTCTTAGAATTTGTCCTGATTTTATACCCCCGAACCCTACCGCAGAATACATTTCCGTTATATTCGGATAATTAAATTTGCTTGTAGCGTAATCCCAGTATTTCTGATTGGAAAATTTCTCCAAAGTAAAACCGAGGCGTTTAATTTCACGCTCTAATATTTCTTTGCCTCTTATAATATTTTCTTCTCTCTCAACTTTTTTAAACCAGTTTCTTATTTTGTTTTTTGTATTTGAGCTTTGTACTATATTAAGCCAGTCCCTGCTTGGACCTTTTGAATTAGCCGATGTTAAAATTTCAACAATATCGCCGTTTTTAAGTTTATAGGAAACGGGAACAATTCTGTTATTTATTTTCGCGCCCACACACTTGTTGCCGATATCCGAATGTATTCTGTATGCAAAATCTATCGGGCATGAACCCGCGGGAAGACTTATAACATCGCCCTGAGGCGTAAAAACATATACTTCATCTGTAAACAAGTCGCCTTTAATAAGTTCGTAAAATACTCCCGAATCATCGACCTCGTTATTCCACTCCATTACCTGGCGCAGCCAAACCAGTTTTTCGTCAAAAGAATCGTGTTTCGCCCTGCTGCCTTCCTTATATTTCCAATGGGCGGCGATGCCGTATTCCGCTACTCTGTGCATCTCGTATGTTCTTATCTGCACTTCAATAGGGCCTGTGGGGCCCATAACAGTTGTATGAAGCGATTGGTACATATTAGGCTTAGGCATGGCAATATAGTCTTTGAATTTGCCCGGAATAGGAGCGAACGCCGTATGAACAATGCCTAAAATAGCGTAACAGCTCTGTATATCGCTTACTAATACTCTTACAGCTAAAAGATCATAAATCTGTTCAAAATTAGCCACTCTCTGCAGTTTCCTGTAAATACTGTAAAAATGTTTAGCTCTGCCTTCAATTTTATAATCAATGCCCGAGTCCTGTAATTTTGATTTTAATATGTGGATAAACTGGTTAATATGAGCTTCTCTCTGCGCTCTGTTTTGCGTTACTTTTTTTACAATATCGTAATATGCTTCTTCATTTAAATACCGGAAAGATATGTCTTCAAGTTCCCATTTAATCTTAAATATACCTAGTCTATGCGCTAAAGGAGCGTATATATCAAGCGTTTCCTGCGCTTTTTGTTTTCTTCTGTTTTCAGGCAGATATTTTATCGTTCTCATGTTGTGAAGCCTGTCGGCGAGTTTTATAAAAATTACGCGGATGTCTTTTGCCATAGCTATGAGCATTTTTCTTACATTTTCCGCCTGTTCTTCCTGCTTCGTGCGGAATTCAAGTTTGCTTATTTTTGTAAGTCCGTCCACAATATCCGCAATTTCTTTACCGAATTGCTGCGCAATATCATCATATGTGTATTTTGTGTCTTCAATAACATCATGTAAAAGAGACGCAGAAATGCATACTGCGTCAAACTGTAAATCTGCTAAAATGTAAGCCAGAGCTACCGGATGTATGAGATATTCTTCGCCTGATTCTCTTTTCTGGCCTTGGTGAGCTTCTTTTGCAAACTCATAAGATTTTTTAATCAGCTCTTTATCTTGCTCATTCAGATATGCGCCTACCTGATTAAGCAGTTTATTAATCATTTGTCTCCTCTTATATACACTTAATTTGCTATTTCATTTAATTTTATCATTATTCGGCTTTTATTTATATCTTTTTTTTCTTTGCATTCTATTTTATCAACATAAATTGTATCATTCTCATCATAATATGTGTAATCTGCAAGTCCTATGGATTTGAAAATATCAATTGCCAGTCTTACATTAATATAATTAAATTCATATTTTTCATTCTTTTTTAAATGCTCAATAAATAGACTGAGTTTATTTTCGCATATCGCGCTTATATCGCTGAGCCTTACATATATATAGGCAAGCAGCTCTCTGTTAACATCAAGGCTGTTACTTTTGTATTTATTGTTCAAAAATACCGCGTTTTCATTTTTATATACGTCTTCTTCATATGCATTGAAACAATTTGCCTCAACTGCTGTAACGTCTGCCAACGATGGAATATCCAGCGGACAGATGAGAATGTATTTTTTTTCTTTTTTATAATCTTCAATACGGTTAAAGCATATACTGAATTCTTTTTCTGTTTTGGAATATCTTAAAAATCTTAATATCCTCTTTAACATTTCGTAAGAGTATACTGTTATAATGCCTCCAGCCGAATTATTTGATATTGCTTCTTCTACTGTATTTTCAGATATTTTATTTTCAACAGAAAAGTATTTAGCCTTGTCATAAAAATATATAAAATGCTTATATGCGGCTTTTTCATATTCGTTGTAACAATCATTGTAAAAAAATATATCTTTTATTTCATATTCAATACTTTTTATATTATTAAAATTATTTATTTTCGGATAAAGTAAAATATCCGCTAAATCATTGGCTCTTATATCTTCAAAAGCGTCTTTCTGGCAAAATGCTATGCTTCTTACTGCGATATTTTGTTTTATAACGCTGCACGAAATATGGCTTTGGTCCTGACCTCTTGCTGTAATGTTTGATATTTTACAGCTGCTTAATCGAACTTGCGGCTTGGGATTTTTATATCCGAACGGAGATAAGAGCTCAATATCTGAGATAAATTTTTGTGTAAAAATTCCGTCTGAGGATTCATAATCATAATATTTTGTGTTGTATAAAAGTTTTGATATCCCGTTTTCATACGCGTATTCATTTAAACGGCGTTCAAACTCGGAAATATTTTCTTTATTTATAGAAAATCCCGCTGCCGCGCTGTGACCGCCAAAACGTTCAAGAAGGTGTTCCGAGTTTTTTATCGCGTTGAATATGTTAAAGCCCGAAATGCTTCTTGCCGAGCCTTTGCAGATATTGTCGCTTTCGGATATTAGAATAAACGGTCTGTTATATTCCTCTGCGAGCCTGCCCGCGGAAATGCCTATTACGCCTTCATGCCATGAAGGATTACTTAGAACCCATATGTATCTGCTGTCAGGATTTTCATGTTCGACTATCTGTGCGGCTTGCGCGTATATTTTCTTTTCTTCCGTTTGTCTGAATTTATTAATTTCGGAAAGAACGCTTACTTTGCTTTTAACAAAACTTCTATCATTGCTGCAAAACATTCTTATTGTTTCATTAGCGTCTGTCATTCTGCCTGCGGCATTTATTCTGGGAGCTATTTTAAACCCGATATCAGCGCAAGTAATTTCGTGCGGATTTAAATTTGCGTCATCCATCAATTCAATCAGCGCGAGGTTTTTTGTTTTCTTTATCTCATTTAAGCCAATTAACGCAATAATTCTGTTTTCACCGGTTAACGGCACAATATCGGCAATAGTGCCTATCATTGCAAGTGTTATTAGTTCGCTTATATCATACGAAGCAATTTTCTGCTCTATCATAGCCAGCGCAAGTTTGAATGCTATTGCGGCGCCGCAAAGGTCTTTAAAAGGGTAGGGTTCATTCGGTTTTTTGGGATTTAATATGCTGTAAGCCTGCGGAAGCTCTTCATTACATTCATGATGGTCGGTAATAATAACATCAATTCCCAGCTTGCTTGCATAATCAATTTCTTTAACCGCTGTAATACCGTTATCCACAGTTATTATAAGGGACGTATCAGCGGCTTTTAATTTGTCAATCATATCACAGCTTAGTCCGTACCCTTGCTTAAACCTGTTCGGTAGCAGGGCATGCACATTACTTGACACGGAAGAAAGTATTTTATATAAAATACACGTTCCCATTATTCCGTCAGCATCATAGTCTCCGTATATGTAAATAACTTCATTGTTTTTTAGCGCCGCATCTATTCTGTTTAAAGCTCTTTTGATATCTGAAAATAAAAAAGAATCAAGCAAGCTTTCATATCCGGCGTATAAAAATTCTTTTATATCCGCCAGTGTGCCAAGCTCCTTGCTTTTTAGAATATGTGCCATATTTGAATCCAAATTGAATTCTTTTACAATATCCTCTGCTAAGTAAGCAGAGGATATTTTTTTTCTTATTTCCCAAATATTATATTTTTGCATTTTTATCCTTTTATCATTTTATCTTCTTGCAGTTTTTAATTTTCTTCGCTTGTCAGATCTCTCCTGCAATATCGCCCAAAGCGGACTTGCTATGCAAATAGAGGAATATGTGCCGCCTAAAAAGCCTATTATTAACGGCAGCGCGAAATCTCTGATTTCCTCAACTCCCAAAATGTATAATGTCGTAATTGCTATCAGTACGGTAGCAGTTGTGTTTATGCTTCTTCTTATTGTCTGGCTTACGCTGTCATCTACTAAAGCGGTATAATCATGCTTTCCGTAGCGTTTTCTGTTTTCTCTTATTCTGTCAAATACAACAATTGTATCGTTTATCGAAAAACCTAAAATAGTAAGCACTGCCGCTATGAAAGGAGTATTTACCTGTATCTGCGCTATTGCATAAACGCTAATGACAATCATAACATCATGGAACAAACATATAATCGCAGAAAATCCGAATAAGAATTCAAAACGGATGCTTACATAAATGAGTATGCCTACTATAACTGCAATAATCGCCCACATTGACTGAACAGCCATTTCCGAGCCGATTGCCGCGCTTACTTTATCTATTGAAATAAGAGCCGACGCGTCCAGATTATATTTTTCTTCAAAATCCTCAAACATCTGCTTTCTTTGCTGGTCAGTAAGGTCTTCTTTGGTGCTTATAACTACCTGCGTTTTATTGTCGCCCGAGTATGTTATATCCGCGCTTTTGTCGTAATTATCAGTAATCTGCCTTATTTCATCGGTAGTGAATTGTTTGCCGAGCTCTATGTTTACAATTGTTCCGCCTCGGAAGTCAATGCCGTAATTCAATCCTTTTATAAATATGAACCCTATACCGATAAGAATTACAACTAAGGAAATTATCAAAAACAATTTAGCATGTTTCATTACTTTTAGTTTCATATCGCTCACCCCTTAGCCCCATAATTTTTTGGTGCTGATAAAATATTTGTCGAGTACATTATCAACAATAGTTTCTTTGTAATTACAATTGCGGTAAACATACTCACTAAAATACCTATCATGAGCGTTAGCGCAAAACCTTTTACCGTGCCTGTTCCTATAACAAACAGCGCGAGCCCCGCAATCAGAGTTGTAATATTCGAGTCGACTATTGTACTCATAGCCCTGTTAAATCCTACTTTTACAGAAAGCAGCACGCTTTTACCGAGCCATAACTCTTCTCTTAATCTCTCAAATATAATTACATTCGCATCGACTGCCATGCCTATGGAAAGTATAATACCCGCAATACCGGGAAGCGTCAGTGTGACCTGCAATGCCGATAATATAAGCAATGTTATTGCTATATAGAATAACAGGCCGATACAGGATATGAATCCCGGAACTTTATACATTATAATCATAAATATGAAAATCAAAATAACGCCGATACCCGCAGCCGTTACGCTGGTGCTTAGAGAATTCTGCCCGAGCGTAGGACCTATAGTCCTTATCTCTACGGGAGTAAGTTTAACCGGCAGCGCGCCGCCTTTTATAAGCATAGCGAGGTTGCTTGCTTCCTGCAGCGTGCCTACACCTTCAATGACAGCTTGTCCGTCAGTTATAACCGCATTTACTTTAGGATCGGAAATTACTTTTCCGTCTAGAGTTATATAAATAATCTGTCCGTAGTACTTTTGCGTAGCATCGGCAAACAGCTTTTTGCCTTCAGAACTGAAAGTAAGACTTACAACCGCTTCTTTCACTCCGCTTGAATTTTGCTGATATACGCCTTTTGCGTCAGAAACGACATCGCCGGTAAACAGCACAGTTTTTTTATCGGGCGCCAAAAATTCCAGCTGCGCCGTCTTGCCTATAATTTCAAGAGCCTGCTCCTGGTCCGCTATATCAGGAATTGATATACGGATGCGATTTGCTCCTTGTTTGGTAATTGTAGGTTCCTTTACCCCAAGCGCGTCAATACGCTCTCTTATTGTAGCAATAGACCGGTCAACGGCATCACTGTCTGTTGTCGTTGAAGTATCCGCTTCCAGTACCACATAAACGCCGCCCGTCAAATCAAGCCCGTAATTAATAGAATCAATAACGGGCGGAATATCATAGTAACCTACAATTTTGCTTAGCGGTATTCCGAAAAATATAACTGCCAGTACAAGTATAAGAATTAATAAAATAACTGTCAGTTTAACAGTATTTTTTACATTCATATTAAAGTCCTCTTTTTCTGTTAATAAAGAATTCTATATTTTAGTACAATATCCTTAATATTATAAATCTTAATTGTTAATATAGTCAACTCTTAGATTGAATAACTTTAATCATTAACGCATATTCAAGCCTTTTTTTGAGCATTTCGCATGCCAAATTATCATTCTTATGTATGTCATTGTTGGCTTTATAGCCTGCCGCATAGCAACCTCCGCCGCAGTGATATTTTGCCCAGCAGTTTTTGCACTCTTCTTTAGTTAAAATGTTTGTAGCAAAAAAATCCTGTCCTATTTCTTTATTTATAATTCCGTCAAAAACATTGCCTATACAAAATTTTTCAATTGAATCGAATTGGTGGCAAGGATACAATTTGCCGTCGGGTGATACAGCCATGTAGTCTGTTCCCGCTCCGCAACCGGAGATTTTTTTATAAACGCAAGGAGACGAATTGATATCTATATTAAAATGAAAAAATAAAAATTCATTGTCCTTACCTTTTCTTTTTATATATTCCTGCGCAATTTTATCGTATTCACTGTCAAGTGCATCCATATCTGTATCTGCTAATGAATATTTAAATCTTACGTCGCTGCTTACGGGCTCAACCGAAATATTTTTTATGCCCAAATTTGACATATGTATTACGTCTTGCGAAAAATCTCTGTTAAGAGCTGTGTATGTGCCCCTTACATAATACTCTTTATCTTTTCTTTTCTTAACAAAGTCAAGAATATTTTTTATTATTATGTCATAGCTTGCTTGTCCGTTCTTCAGCGGACGCATTGCGTCATGAATTTCCGCTCTTCCGTCAAGGCTGAGAACAACGTTATCCATATGCTCATTTAAAAAGTCGCCTGTTTCGGCATCTAATTTAAGCGCGTTGGTAGTCAGTGTGAATTTAAATTTCTTGCCTGATTCTTTTTCACGCTGTTTTGCGTACAGTACTGTTTGTTTTACAACTTCAAAATTAAGCAGAGGCTCTCCACCGAAAAAATCGATTTCTAAATTATGCCTTTTTCCGCTGTTGGTAATTAAAAAATCAATTGACGCTTTGGCGACATCATAGCTCATAAGCGCTCTTTTGCTGTTATAGCTTCCTTGAGACGCAAAGCAGTATTTGCATCGCAAATCACAGTCATGAGCAATGTTTAGGCAAAGCGCTTTTATTATTCCGAAGTTTTCTCCCTGCTTATAGTTTTTTTCTTCTTCAAATATTAATTTTTCATTAATCAGATTTCTAAGCTCATATATTGTTTCTTTTATTTCCGATAAATCGTGTTTGTTTTTAAAAATTTCTGTTATTTTTTCATCATTGTCAGTATTGATATATTCTAAAATATCGTATGCTAAAGCGTCTGTTTCAAACAAAACTCCGCTGACATTATCATACACTATATGCAATCCGTTTTTATAAAATTTATGCAACATATTTTGCCTCTCTTAAAAACAGCAGTAAATGCTTTGCATTTACTGCTTGTTTTCTTTATTTTCACACGATTGATTTCCGACAGTGCATGATGTTTTACATGCTGACTGGCATGCAGAACGGCATTCTGCACAACCGACAGATTTAATTTCCTTGGCTTTATTATTAATTTGTCTTATATGTTTCACAATTTCACCTCTGTTACAATAGAATATTAGTAATTGTACCAATATATATATTAAAAAGCAATATCATTTATACATCTCATATATTAAAATTCTTAACGATAGATTAAGAATTTTAATGTATCATATGTTATAATATAATATTGTATATGGATATTTTTAGGAGCAATAATTAATGACAAAACATGTAGGTATCGATATAGGTTCAACAACAGTAAAAGTTGTAGTACTCGATGAGCAATATAATATATTACACAAATATTACACAAGGCATTATTCCAAAGTCAGAACAGAGACTCTCAAATTAATGCAAGATGTAAAAAGTCTTTTATGCGATGATGATTCCACTGTATCTATAACGGGCTCGGCAGGTCTGGGCACAAGCAAGCAAGCAGGAATAGATTTTGTGCAGGAAGTTTTTGCAACCAAAATAGCCGTAGAGCAATTTTTGCCTTATGCTGATGTTGTTGTGGAACTCGGCGGCGAAGACGCGAAAATAATTTTTTTAACCGGCGGAACAGAAGAACGTATGAACGGCACGTGCGCAGGCGGCACGGGCGCTTTTATTGACCAAATGGCCACGCTTATGAATGTGTCTGTAACGGAACTTGATGAGCTTAGCTTGAAATATGATAAAATTTACAATATAGCTTCGCGCTGCGGTGTGTTTGCAAAAAGCGACATACAGCCGCTGTTAAATCAAGGCGCGAAAAAAGAGGATATAGCCGCGAGCATTTATCAGGCGGTTGTTGATCAAACTATTACCGGTCTTGCCCAAGGAAGGAAAATTGACGGAAATGTTGTGTTTTTAGGCGGACCTCTTACATTCCTGCAGGGATTGAAAATAAGATTTAAAGAATCGTTAAATCTCACAAGCGGCGCAATTTTTCCCGACAATTCGCAGTATTATATTGCAATCGGCGCGGCTATTCACTCAGTAAACAATCAGAGATATACTTATGATGATATAATAAAAAGGCTTACGGATGCCGCTAACGCTAAAACAATAATAGAAACTCTTCCCGCGTTATTTAAAGATGAAGCGGAATATGAAGCTTTTAAAAACAGGCATAATATTACGGACGTCCGGCAAGCAGACATATCAACATATTGCGGAGACGCGTATTTAGGAATAGACGCGGGCAGCACAACCACAAAAATGGTTCTGATAACATCAGACTGTAAAATACTTTATTCTTTTTACACTCTTAACGCAGGAGAGCCTGTACCGATAGTACTTGATCATCTGAAAAAAATATACCAATTGTGCGAAGACAGAATACAAATTAAAGGCAGCACTGTTACGGGGTACGGAGAAGATTTAATTAAAAACGCTTTTAACATAGATTCAGGTCTTGTCGAGACTATGGCTCATTTCATAGCGGCAAAAAAGTTCAATCCAGAAGTTGATTTTATAATTGATATCGGCGGTCAGGATATTAAATGTTTTAAAATCAAAAACAACGCCATTGACTCTATTGTTTTAAACGAAGCGTGTTCTTCAGGATGCGGCTCATTTATAGAAACGTTTGCGCGCGCGCTGGGTTATGATATGCCACGCTTTACCGCTCTTGCCTTAAAATCAGCGCATCCCGTAAATTTGGGTTCGCGCTGCACTGTTTTTATGAATTCTTCCGTAAAACAGGCGCAAAAAGACGGAGCAAGTATTGAGGACATTTCCGCGGGTCTTGCAATAAGCGTAATAAAAAATGCTTTATACAAAGTAATAAGAGCAAGAAACGCGGATGATATTGGAAGCCACATAGTAGTTCAGGGCGGCACGTTTTTAAACGACGCAATTCTGCGAAGCTTTGAAATAGAAACAGGTAAACATGTAACAAGACCTTCAATAGCCGGACTTATGGGCGCCTACGGCTGCGCTGTCGCATCCATGCGGCCAAAAAAAGATAAATCCAATCTATTAACTATGGAACAACTTAATCATTTTGTTCACACATCAAAAGCGGCAACCTGCGCAGGATGTACAAACAAATGCAAACTCACTATAAATACTTTTGAAAACAACAGAAGATTTATTTCAGGAAACCGATGTGAAAGACCTCTCGGAAGCAATAATACTAATAAAGATATTCCCAATATTTATGATTTTAAACTAAACTATTTAACGTCTTTAAAATCTGCTGAAGGAAAATTCGGCAAAATAGGTATGCCATATGGTTTGAATATGTATGAAAACCTGCCGTTTTATCATGCATTTTTTACCTCTTTGGGTTTTGAAGTTGTTATTTCAGATATATCCACAAGAGAAATGTATCAGACAGGTCAGCATACAATTCCATCCGATACCGTATGTTACCCGGCTAAGCTGATGCACGGGCATATCGAAAACTTACTATCTAAAGGCGTTGACACTATTTTTTATCCTTGCATGCCATATAATTTTGACGAGAAAAAAGGCGATAATCACTACAATTGTCCCGTTGTCGCGTATTACCCCGAACTTCTAAAATGCAATATGGATGTTTTAGGCGGCATAACATATATATACCCTTATCTGGCAATTTATGACAGGCGTATTTTTGAATTAAGAATATACCAGAGCTTATCAAAACTGTATAATATAACTAAAAAAGAAATTAAAAAAGCAACTCAAGCTGCTTATGACGCTTATTATGAATACAAAAAAGTTATTTTGAAATATGGGCAGGAAAGCATAAAATACGCGCAAGAAAATAATCTTGACATTATTGTTCTCGCGGGCAGACCTTACCATATTGACCCCGAAATAAACCACGGAATAGACAGGCTGATAACATCCCTTAACCTCGCGGTATTAAGCGAAGACAGTATCAGCGCTTATGTTGAAAAACAGCCGTGCACTGTTGTAAACCAATGGACATATCACGCAAGGCTTTATGCGGCTGCCAGATATATCAAAGACAAAGAGAATATGAACTTAATTCAACTGGTTTCGTTCGGATGCGGGCTTGACGCGGTTACAACAGATGAAGTAAGAGAAATACTCGAAAAAGAAGGCAAAATATACACTCAGATAAAAATAGATGAAATAAATAATTTAGGAGCAGCAAGAATAAGAATTCGAAGCCTGATAGCGGCTATAGACCAGGCAAGAAACGGAGGGTTGGAAAATGGCTGAGCTGATATACGATAAAAAAGGACGTTTGATATTTACAAAAGAAATGAAAAAAGACTATACTCTGCTTATGCCCATGATGCTTCCCATTCATTTCGGATTTTTGCAAAACGTATTTCATTTGCACGGATATAACGCGGAGCTGCTTGATACTATAGGGCATGAAATAATTGAAGAAGGTCTGCGCGATGTTCATAACGACATATGTTACCCCGCGCTTTTAACAACAGGGCAATTAATGCACGCAATTAAAAGCGGTAAATACGACGTACACAAAACCGCTTTTATAATGAGCCAGACAGGCGGCGGCTGCAGGGCGTCAAACTATATTCACCTTATACGAAAAACACTTAAAAACCACAATATGGATTATATCCCCGTTATTTCATTCAACGCAGTAGGGCTTGAGAAAAACCCGGGCTTTAAAATGACATTAAAAATGGCTGTGCAGTTTTTATACGCTGTTATTTACGGCGATTTGCTTATGTGGCTTTCCAATCAGACAAAACCGTACGAAGTAAATACGGGCGATACACAGAAAGTTTTAGATAAATGGGTTGAAGAAATAAACGTTCAGATGAAGAGCTCGAAAAACTTTCTTCCCAAAAAAGCTAAAAAGAATTTTGAAGGCATTGTACGTGACTTCGCCGAAATAAAGCTTGATATGAAACCGAAAGTAAAAGTCGGCGTTGTCGGTGAAATTTACATTAAATACGCGGCTCTTGGAAACAACAATTTAGAAGACTTCCTGCACAGCGAAGACGCTGAAGTTGTAGTTCCGTCACTTTTGGATTTTGTGCTGTACGCAATGTATAACACGGTGCACGATTATGAACTGTATAAAGTAAAATTTATAATGAGCAAAGTAATGAAGTTCGCGTTAAACGCAATTTATTCGCTTCAGGCTAAGGTAACTCACAGCATAAAAAAACATTCCACTTTTCGGCCGATGCAGAAGTTTGAGCATATAAGAGCCCTTGTAAAAGGTTATGTGAGCACGGGCAACAAAATGGGTGAAGGCTGGCTTTTAACAGCGGAAATGCTTGAGCTTATAGACTGCGGAGTAGATAATATTATCTGCACACAGCCTTTCGGGTGTCTGCCTAATCATGTAGTCGGCAAAGGCATGATACGAAAAATAAAGAAAAATTTCCCTGATTCTAACATAGTTGCAATTGACTATGACTCGGGCGCTACAAAAATAAATCAGGAAAACAGAATAAAATTAATGCTTTCTACAGCGAGAAAAAACCTCGAAAAGCAGACTGCAAAAGCAGACATATCAGCGGATAAACAAGCCGATAAAACTCATTGCTTAAAAGCCATGTAATATTATTTATAAAATAAATCTGAAATGAGATATACCCCCGCGCTTGCGAAAATTATTACGTCGGCAAGATTAATTACAATGTTTCTGTTTAATATTCTGATGCTCAGATAGTCTATAACGCCTTTGTACGTTATTCTGTCTATAAGGTTTGACACGGCGGCGCTTAGCAGAGCGGCAAGCGCGCAGCGCATTATTTCAGGCTCATCGGATACAAGACAATAAACTAATAAAACAAATATCAACCCCGCAGTAATTAACGCTACCGCTGCGGGATATTTTTTTCCAAGCCCCAAAAACGCCCCTTTGTTTTTCATGACGCATATTCTGTATCTTTTGTTTTTTAAAGGCATGACGCTGTTAATACCATAATGTTTTACGAAGTAACGCTTCAGAGACTGGTCTGATATAATGACAAGTAATAAAATTATAAAATACGCGATTAATCTTTCTTTCATATATGCTCCGCTGAAATAATAATTACAGCATATCATATTGATAATAAAAAAAGAACACATATAATATGTGTTCTTTGTAATTATTTTTTAAAAACAAATAGGTATTCATGAGCTAATAATAGAAAATTATATTTTATGCTATTTGTTTTCCAATATCCAGTTGCCTTACAATTATGCTGTTCTTTAATAATAATTTCTTTTGTTTTAAATCCAACTGCTTCAAAGATTTTCATTACCTCAAAACTCATTGGGATAACATGTCCTTTTTGTCTCGTATCACCCATTAATATAGCGCAGAATTTATCCTTTTTTATAACACGATAACACTCTTTAGCTACGTTTTGCATTTCTTTTAAAAAGTCTTTAACATTTAAATGAGATATATCATCTTTTATATCTTCACTGTATTGAATTATATTCGCATATGGAGGATGGGTGCAAATAAAGTCAATACTATTATCAGATATAAAATCAAGATTTCTTGCGTCACCTTCAAATATATCAACTGTACCCCCATTTTCTCTTTCAAAATTGCATTTTTCTTTGCATCTCTCTAGCGCTTCTGTATTTACATCTACTCCGATAATATTTCTATTTAGCAATTTTGCTTCAACAAGAGTCGTACCCCCTCCTGCAAACTGATCTAGCACCAAATCTCCTTCAGCAGAATATCTTAATAAAAGATTTCTCGGAATATATGGCGACCAATTCCCTCGATACTTTGCGTCATGTGTTGCCCAATTCCCTCTGTCAGGAAAGCTCCACACTGTATTCATTTCAAGTTCAAAATTATCCGGTTCCCATTTGGTTATCTTCTTATCAGCCACTTTATACACCTAAACAAACAATATGTTCATAATACCATCTTCCATATCTTTAATATTATATATGGTATCTAGTGCATCAAATGTCTCTTCAAGATTATTTCTAGCGTCTTTCCATCCTATACCATCTGTAACCCAAACAAATGTAAACCCATTTATTTTATCAGCTTCTTGAGCAATTTGTTTATAGCTTCTTGCTGTTTCATTGAGTTTTGACCCTCCACCAGAATAAAAATTAGTCTCAATAGCGTATATCATTTCTTTTGTTTTAACTACAAAGTCAAACCGTTTGACAGTTTTACCATTATTAGATATAGCCGATAAATCTATATTAAACATTTTTTCTATTTGATGTATTTTTAATTCTTTAAAATATGTTTTGTCCTTAATAAAACCTGCTTTTTTAATATGCCTTTCAACTAAATTTTCCATTAAATGTCCGCCGCGGTTTTTCCTCCCATTTGAATCCATTCCTGTCTCAACCCCTGTGGCATAATCAACAAGATTACTTATAATATGATTTTGCAACAAATCAAAAAGACCAGTTTTATTCATAAAGACTTTGTATTGCTCCGTTGAATAATTTATTTTCTTAAATGAATACACATATTCTCCATCTTCATCAATAGCATTTATTTCGTTTGCTCGCACAGCTAGAAGTATTGGGATACACTTCAATATTTCTGGATATCTCTTCACTAAAATTTCAAATTCATTTTCAATATTCTTTGAACCAATTAATGAATTAAGAATATTTAACTCAGTCTTAATATTGTTAATGTTATTGTGTACTTTTTCAAAATCTATGTAGTATTTATAGTCGGCTATACTTATTCGAAATGTTGAAAGCCATTTATTAAAATCTCTACTCATTATTTACTCCCTAAAATTTGATATTAATAACTCATTAATTTTTCCGCGTAATTCGCCATTACAATTTATCATTCTATTAGCATATACTCTTTTAATTTTATGTTTTTTATACAAATCATCCAAAAATTCATCTTCTGTTGATGAATTTTTGGGATCAGAATTACTTACAATTATTTTGGCTCCTTTATAAGTCATTTTCTGAACAAATTCAGCTAGTTCTATCTGTGCTTTATCGTCAAATAAATTTTCGCTATATGATGTAAAAGATGAAGTTTCTGTTATTGGGCGATAAGGCGGATCAAAATAAACAAAAGTATTATTATCTATAAATGAAGCCGATTCTTTATAATCACTGCATACTATTTTAACATTTTTAAGTGCTTTTGATATGTTTAAGAGATTTTTTTCATCACATATGCTTGGATTTTTATATGAACCAATAGGCACATTAAAAAATCCTTTTTTATTTACACGATATAATCCATTAAAGCAAGTTTTATTTAAAAAAATAAATAAAGCAGCTTTCTCAATATTTACATCTTCATCCCCATTTATTTTAAGCTCGTTAAATCTTTCTCGCTTTTCATAATAATATTTTTTGCGATTATCTGTATCCATCTGTTTATAATCAGACTGTATTAAATTAAGCTGTTCGATAAGTTTTATAACTTCATCACGAATAATTTTATATGTATTAATAAGTTCAGAGTTTATGTCACTAATATATAATTCATTTAATGAGTAATTAGAAAGTATATCAAAAAGCACAGCCCCTCCTCCAATAAAAGGCTCTGCATATTTCGTTATCGTATCTCCAAGTTCATTAGGATACATCATTCTTATATCATCAAGAAGCTGGCTTTTTCCACCTGCCCATTTTACGAATGGTTTAAGTTGTGGCTTTTGTATTTTATTATCGGCTGGATATTTCATAATTGACCTCAAACACAAATATAGTTTAACTATATTCTAAAATTGAAATATTATCAATAGACAATATTAATGTAACATAACTAAAAATACAAAAATACTCTAAGCCATACAAGCATTAGAGTATTTTATTAAACTGTAATTTATAAACTAAAACGTCTGAAACCTCTTGCCTTTAAGCCCCATTTTACCTATAAACTTTCCTGAATGCCCCAGTTCCTGTTCAATTTCCAAAAACCTGTTGCCTATCTCCCCTATAGCCTGCTCACGCACGCTGCCCGCATTGATGCCTACGCAGTAGTCGGCTATGTCAACGCCTTCGCCTCTGCTTTCGCACGGCATTATTCCATATCCGTACTTATACGCAAGCTGTATCATCTCAAGCGCTTCCGTTATTGTTCCGACCTGGTTTACTTTAAGCAGTACGCAGTTTGCCGCACCCATAGACGCGCCGTGGGCAACCCTTTCTTTCATCGTAGTAAACAAATCGTCGCCTACAATCTGAATATCCACAAGGCTCGTCAGTTCCGCGTGAGCGTCATAATCGTCTTCGTTGAACGGATCCTCAATGCATACTATCGGATAATTTTTCACTATCTTCTGATAATATTTCATCAGCTCTTCTTTTGTCATCTTCTTAGATGAGAACAAGCCTCTGTATAATTTCTCTTCCCTGTCAAAATAAGTGTCCGCGGCAACGTCCATCTGTATGCCTGCTCTGCCTTCATAACCGGCATCCTGAATAACTTTCGCGCATATTTCCCAAAGCTCTTCATCGGATTTTACAACGCCTCTGGGCACTACGAAAAAGTCGTGATCCGATTTTGTAGCGTCATAATAAAGTTTTTGCATCTCTTCCTGCCATAATTCGTAAATTTCCCAAGCGGCGTATGACGCGTCGGCAAATGTTTCAAAATCATAGCATAATATCGAATTAGTCGGTTTGGGATATGGTGTTGTAACTCCGCCGCCATACCTCTTATCGCCCATAAATAAACCTACTCCTGGAACAGGCAGATACATTGCGTTCGCCCCGCCTATATGACGGTACAGCGGTATGCCGAGGGACTTCGCTCCCGCTTTCAGCACCGCGGCAGATACCGCCGCTATTGCGTTGCCGCCAAGCTCTCCTTTTGCGTTGGGTACAATATTTATAAGGCTGTGGTCAATCTCGGCTTGCTTTGAAGCGTCAAGCCCGATAATGGCCGGACCTATTATTTCATTTACATTTTTAACGGCGCCCATTACCCCTTTGCCCTTCCATTTCTCTCCGCCGTCGAAAGTGAATTTAACTTCATGCGTTCCTATGGAAATACCCGAAGTGCACATTCCCCGCCCTTCGGACCCGTCAGCCGTTTTTACAATGGCTTCAATTCCGGGATGTCCTCTTTTTGTGTAAACTTGCTGCGCTCGCACAGATACTATTTTAGAATCTGACATATATCTCACTCCTTATATAAAAACATATATTTTATTAAATTATTCCATTATAAGCGTAACATTAAGGTCAAGCACGCTTATGCTTTGGGTCGCGTATATTCCGTTTTTCAGCGCCCAATGCACCGCTGATGTGTTATGGCTCTTAAGTCCCGCGCGTATATCCACATTTTGCTCTTTAGCCTCGGCTACCGTGTACCCGTCAACAATCGCGCCAGATAAGCATTTAGGCGCCTCATCAGCGATAAATCCTCCCGGTCCGTCCGTTCCGTCGGTATCGCATGCCGCCATTACTATTTTTTCACTGCCAGCAATTTTAAACACAGAAGCAAGCGCGTATTCCTGAGTTCTTCCGCCTACGCATTTACCCTCCCCTACCGTTACCACCATTTCGCCTGTTGAAAATAGCGCTGCAGGCGGTGCAAACGGAGTGTTATGCCGCTCTGAAGAAAGAGCCATAGTTCCGACAAACAGTCCCTGCTGACTCGCTTCGCACTGATGCGAATCAGTAAGCATAACCGCGTTATAGCCCAGCTCTTTAGCTTTCTTCATTGCCATAGGAACAGGACCGATTTTATTGGGCATAATCCCAAATACTCTGAAGTCATTGAACGTTTTAAATTCGTCAAATTTAACCGTTTCATTATCCTCGGGCGCAAGCAATATGTAATCTTTTATTGACTGCGGGCACTTATCCCACGCATCCCAGTGCGACAGAACATCAACAGCGTCTTTAAAATAAGAACTGTCGGGAAGAAAATGCAGCCAAATATTTTTTGACATAAAACTGTCATATGTATGAGGCAAAGGTGTATGATAATCGGTGTTTACATCAATTGCTACAATATGCACCATTTTCGCGGGCTGGAATTTTTTTGTAATTCTGCCGCTTTTCATTACGTCTATATGGTTTCTGATAGTATTAAGCTGCACTGTCGGCACGCCTTTTTCTATCTGCATCATATATGTGAGGTCTATTACATCCTGTATGGATATTCCGTCTACGGGGTACGTCAGCAAAGCAGACACGCCGTTGCCCGCCATTGTGAATACCAAATCGTTTTCTGTTATGTCTTCTGTAAACTCAAGTATTTTTTTGCATCCAACAATGCAGTTTTCATCGGGAGTCGGATGCGCGGCGTGGGTGTAAGTGATTTTTTTTAGCTCATCCGTATCATCGCCGTATTTGCATATAATGTGTCCCCCTGTGAGGTAATCGCCCAGCACTTCCTCAAATGCAATGGCAATTCTCTGAATGCCCTTTCCTGCTCCTACAACATAAATTCTGTCAATTTCGTCTAGATTATACTCGGTTATTCCTGCTCTGGGGTCAGCGTTGCATTCAAAAAGCGGGTTTCCTACATACAGCGTTTTGCCTTCAATACGTACAAGTTTTTTCAAGTTTACGTCTGGGTCGCCTGCCTGCAGTCCCGCTTCCAAAATTTCAACCATATCCCTACGTCCCTTAATATTGCCGTGAGATGTCAGCGTATCCGCGTTTTTAATTCTCATAATTATTACTACCTCTCAATTATTTAAATTAAAATAGTTAAACGTTTAATGTTCATTATATTTTATCATATAAAATGCTCATTTATAATATTGGATATAATAAAAGTTATTTTTCTGATATTAGTATACCGATTAGATGTAAAGTATGAAATTTGCGCTAAATATATATGAAAAATAAATGAGGGTATGGATTACTTGAGGTATAGTGATTAAAACGTATAATGGCGCAAGATTATTATTCCATTAAATAGTGAATGAACGCCTGTAGAAGATTTTTATCTTTTCACAAAAGCAGACTGCTTTGATTTTGTGCTTAAAGCAAAAAGGGATTATGGGGTATTGTATATGGAGAGAATTCAAATATAAATGTATAATGAGATTTATTATATTATTCGCGAAAGAATTAAAATTAATCTTCATATCTGATTAAAAAATTACTTCATATAACATTTTTGTTTAATTTATATAATTTATTTTCATGTTTTTTCTATTTGGTTATAAAAATCTTCTGCTGATAAAACATTAATATTATCATAAAAGTAATCATTGCCAAGCGCATCAGTTTGATTTTGCATTCGTTTTAAGGCTTGTTTTATTTGGCCATAACAATTATTAGGTTCAGCAGATTGCCCAGAGAGTTCTGCTAATGTATCTTCCATGTTATCAAGCTCGTCTTCATCAATCACTATTGTTAGCTTAACTTTTGCTTTATTATTATCCTTTAACATATTGCAACATGGAAATATTTTCTTCTCTAAAACTATGTAACTTTCTATTGCTTTAAATTTTATGGACGCTATTAACTGTTTAGTTTCATTTTCTTGATTTTTGTAGAAGAGGTCCCAATAATGCCTACATAAATCTCCTAGATGTTCACATTTAGCTTTTTCATAATCAAAATTTTTTTTACTAATTCTTTTTTTAAACCCAGATTTAAATTCAATTAATTCAAATATTTTGTTTGTTATATCAAGGCCATCAGCTGAAGCAGGACAATTACCATTTGAATATAAATTTTTTGTTATTTTATCAAAATTATAAATTTTTTTTTCACTTTTTACGATTGAACCATTGTTGCTATTTTTAGAAATTTCAGCAATAGTACAAATAAAATGTTGCCAATTGTTTTTTGAATAATTACATAAATCCCTATCAATCATAATCTATTACCTAATATTATAAATTTTTATTCCTTAAAACTTTTACTTCTGATAAATATTTCATAAAGTCTGCATATATTTTACCCATATCATCATTTACGCATTGATATTCAACAAAACCGTTTTTTAGGTAGTTCGTTTGATAAAAATTAGTTTTTAATGATATATCATATTCTCTCATATAGGCATCTATTGCAAGCATAAAGTTTGGACTATGTGTAGTAAGCAAAATATTAGTGTTAAGCTCTTTTACAAGTAGAACAATAATTTCAGCAAACTTATTTTGCCAACTTGGATGCAGATGAGCTTCTGGTTCATCCAAAATAAGCATTGTAGTTTCGTCAATTTCACCATTTTCTAATAATATTTTTAGTATTGAAAACATTTTTGAACCAGTAGCCAAATTGGCAACTTTTAGTTTTTTCCCATCTAGTATATAATAATCACCCTCGCGATTAAATTCAAATTCACCTGGAATGACTTGATCAATTTGTTTTTTTATTTCAACTAAATATTCATTTAATATCATTTTTTCAAATACTGTAGAACGATTACCATTTCGAAGTACAAGGCTAAGTTTATGATCATGAGTGCGTATTCTTCCGATATTTAACAAAGAATCATTAACCTCTACTTCATTATAATTAATATATCTAATATTAGATGGGGCATCAATAATAAATGGATTATCTATAAGGTATGTCTTTTGGTATGGAGCAGTAATAAATATCGGTTTTCCATTATTTACAACTCTATTGTCAACTATTTCTATGTCAAAATAAATTGAATTTTCGCCTGTTAACTTAATTTTGGATTTTTTGATGGGTTGAATTACAGGTTGAATTTGATTCGCAAATTCAATTCTCAAAGTTTCATTTATACTTTCTCTAGTATAATCAAATAATTCAGAATCCTTTTCAAGATTATCAAAAAGATTTTTTAAAATATCTTTTGCTCTATTTATTTGTTCCTTTAATATATTAGTTGCAATTAAAGGGTCATTTTTAGAAATATATTTAGAATAATAATTTATAATTTCTTTATTATTTTCAATTTTAGTATATAAAGATGATAATTCATCAAATAATTCATGAGCAAAATTTTCTAGTTCTGAATTTTGTAACTGAGATTTATAATTTCTACTGCTAAATAGAATATTGATTTTTGAATCTTCATCCCCAAAATGATGATCTATTTTTTGATCCCTTAAAATATATTGATATCGAAAAAAATCAAGAGTTGATTTTATTTCATCTAATTTTTTCCCAATATAATAATTCCTATCATTTATTGCTTTATTTTGTATATTAGTTACTGCATCAAGTAAAGAATATAAAACTTTACCAACTGTAGTTTT
This sequence comes from Eubacteriaceae bacterium UBA6119, assembly GCA_002423395.1. Lineage (GTDB taxonomy): Bacteria > Bacillota > Clostridia > Eubacteriales > UBA1433 > UBA1433. The sequence goes on along the minus strand of DIVZ01000005.1, from coordinate 213,726 downwards.
ACCTGAATTATTTTCTCCAGTAATAACAGTTAATCCGTCTAACTGAATATTTGAATCTTGTATAATGCCGATATTATGCAAGGTAATTTTCATAAAAATCCTCCTTAAAAATAGTTATGATTTGCCATAGAAATAAAGTAAATTTAAACTACTTTTTTTATTTGAACATTATTTTTATGATCAACTTTATATTTTTGCTACAACTATCTAATTTAACTAATATTCGCTCGGCAAAATGACTTTTTCATCCATCTGCAAATTTTTATTTATCAGTTTATCCCTATTATTTTAATTATAATTCATTTGTGAAATACCTTGTTTTGATGCAATTTGTTTTTACTCCCACTCAATAGTTGACGGCGGTTTTGTGGTAATGTCGTAAACTATTCTGTTTACGTGCTTTACTTCATTTACTATTCTTGTAGAGATGTTTTCAAGCACTTCGTGCGGTATCTTAGCCCAGTCGCTTGTCATTCCATCCGTGCTTGTAACAGCCCTTAAGGCTATAGTGTAGTCATACGTGCGTCCGTCGCCCATTACGCCTACGCTTCTGTTGCCCGGCAATACTGCGAAATACTGCCATATTTGGCTGTCAAGTCCTGCGTTTTTTATCTCGTCACGGAACACATAGTCCGCTTCTTTTAGTATATCAAGTTTTTCCTGCGTTATTTCGCCTATTACCCTTATGGCAAGTCCCGGCCCCGGGAACGGCTGTCTGTTTACAAGAAAATCGGGTATGCCCAATTCTCTTCCCACGGCTCGCACTTCATCTTTAAACAGCTCCCTAAGTGGCTCTATTAATTTGAAGTTCAGATTTTTTGGAAGCCCCCCGACATTATGGTGGCTTTTTATAACAGCGGCGTCTTTTGTTCCGCTTTCTATAACATCAGGATAAATTGTACCCTGAAGCAAGTATTCTATGTCTTTAAGTTTATTCGCTTCTTCTTCAAATACACGTATAAACTCCTCGCCTATTATTTTTCTTTTCTTTTCGGGTTCGCTAACGCCTGCCAGCCTATTTAAAAACCTTTCCTGTGCGTTCACACGGATGAAGTTCATATCAAAGCTGCCTTTGAATATTTTCTCTACTTCATCGCCTTCGTCTTTTCGAAGCAGACCGTGATCTACAAATATGCAAGTCAGATTTTTTCCTATAGCTTTATGCATAAGAGTCGCTGCAACAGAGCTGTCCACTCCGCCAGAAAGCGCACACAAAACTTTTTTATCGCCGATAATATTTGTAAGTTCATTTATTTTTTCGGCGGTGAAGTTTTTCATGCTCCAGTTCATTTTCAGTCCGCATACATTTGCAACAAAGTTTTTAAGCACCTGCACTCCGAACTTAGTATGCGTAACTTCGGGGTGAAACTGCACACCGTATATTTTTTTGTCCGCGTTTTCCATTGCCGCTGCTGCGCATGATGGAGTTGAAGCTGTTATTTCAAATCCTTTCGGCAGCGTATGTACATAGTCGGTATGGCTCATCCAGCACGTGCTTTTTTCGTCCATGTTTTCAAAAAGCAGACTTGTCTTTTTTATTATAGTCAGCTCTTTTTTGCCGTATTCGCGCGTTTCGGGGCTTTTAACTTCGCCTCCGAATGCCTGCGCTATAAGCTGCATACCGTAGCATATGCCTAGGATTGGAATCCCTGCAGAAAATATACGCTCGTCGCACTTAGGCGCTTTTTCAACATATACGCTGTTAGGCCCGCCCGTAAACACAATACCTTTAGGATTTTTAGCTATAAATTTATCGTAATCTATATCGTAAGGATATATTTCACAGTATATATTAAGTTCTCTTAGCCTTCTTGCTATAAGCTGATTATATTGTCCGCCAAAATCAAGTATTATTACTAATTCTTTATCCATCTGCTAGTATTCGCTCCTGCTGTAATTAGACGCTTCTTTTACAAGCGATATCCCGTGAGGATGGCTTTCCTGCAAAGACGCCATTGTAATCTTTATAAACTGAGTATCGCAAATAAGTTGTTCTATATTTTCAACACCACAATATCCCATCGCCGCTTTAAGTCCGCCGACGAGCTGAAATATCGTTTCAGCAAGAATTCCTTTATAAGGCACTCTGCCTTCTACGCCTTCGGGCACAAATTTCTTTTCGCCTTCTTGGAAATATCGGTCTGCGCTTCCGTCCGTTGCGCCCATCGCGCCTTCGGAGCCCATTCCTCGGTAACTTTTAAAACTTCTGCCCTGATATATAATCGTTTCGCCCGGACTTTCGTCAGTGCCCGCAAACAGCGAGCCTATCATAACGCAGTTTGCTCCTGCCGCTATAGCTTTTGAAATATCGCCTGAAAATTTAACCCCGCCGTCCGCTATAATAGGAATATTATATTTTTTAGCGACCTCATAGCAATCCATAATAGCTGTAATCTGCGGTATGCCGATACCTGCGATTACTCTGGTTGTGCATATGGAACCGGGTCCCATTCCAACCTTAAGCGCGTCTGCTCCGGCATTAATTAAATCCTCAGCTGCCTGCCCTGTAGCAATATTTCCCGCAATAACTTCCGTTTCAGGATATTCGGCTTTTATTTTTTTAACCATATCAATAACATTTTTGCTGTGTCCGTGCGCTGTATCAACAACAAGCACATCGGCTTTTGCCTCGACTAGCGCTTTAACTCGCTCCATAGTGTCATGTGCAACGCCTACAGCGGCACCGACTCTTAATCTTCCTTGTCCGTCTTTCGCGCTGTTTGGGAATTTTATGGCTTTTTCTATGTCTTTTGTTGTAATAAGGCCTTTTAAGTTAAAGTCTTTATCAACAATTGGAAGTTTTTCTATTTTATATTTCTTTAAAATTTGCTCAGCATCCTCAATGGTAGTTCCTTCGGGCGCGGTAATGAGGTTGTCTTTTGTCATAGCGTCTTTGATTTTTTTCTTATGATCGTCTTCAAAGCGCAAGTCTCTGTTTGTAATAATACCTACAAGCTTAGTGCCTTCTGTAATAGGAACCCCCGATATTTTATACCTTGCCGTAAGATCCAAAGCGTCTTGTATTATATGCTCCGGGCTTAAGAAAAACGGATCAACTATAACTCCGTGTTCAGAACGTTTTACTTTGTCAACTTCTAAAGCCTGCTGCTGTATACTCATATTTTTATGGATTATTCCTATACCGCCCTGCCTTGCTATGGCTATTGCAAGTTTTGCTTCCGTTACCGTATCCATACCTGCGCTCATTACAGGGATATTCAGCTTAATATTTTTAGTCAGATAAGTTGTCGTATCAACGTCTTTTGGTATTATGCTGCTTTTTCTCGGTATTATCAGTACATCGTCGAATGTTAGACCTTCTTTTAAAATTTTCATATCAACCACCTGTATAAAAATTAAATTGAATAATAGAGCATTTCATCTATTATGTATTTTTTTATTCTTTCTCTTTTATGTAAGTATTCCAGATGCGCAAGCGCCTCGCCTGATGCAAACCACTGCTGCTCTTTTGTGTATTTGCTCCACATATCCGCTTTTACGCTCCAAGTCATTTTTGCGGCTATTTCATAAGCCGTCATGTTTCTTTGTTCTCTATTTAAAATTTCAACTACCTCGTCAAGCCTCATTTGATGATGCTTTATTATTTCATCTATCCTTGCGTATACATCAAAGTCATTGCTTCTGTGACCGCAGAGTATCTGCTTTATATCCATTTTTTTTGCTTTTTCAAGGCTGTCCAAATAGTTGCCAAGCGAATCAAAATCAGTTTCCCAAAATGTTATGTTGGGAGAAATATTACCTAAAATATGGTCGCCGCATATAAGTATTTTTTTATTCTTATCATATAGAGCAGTTTGACCGGGAGTATGCCCGGCAAATAAAACAACTTCAAAGTCGTAACTGCCCACGCTGAATTTATCGCCTTCATCTACTCTTATATAATTGTTTCTGTCGTGGCGTCTGTTTTTCATAAATTCCGCTTTAAATAATACTTCGACATATTCCTTTGGCATTCCGAAAAGTTCTACCGCTAAATATATATTCCTGCCTCCGAAATAACCTGTTTTTTTATTTTGCTGTTCTCTTCTTTCAAGATACTCCGCATCAAATCTGCCAAAATATATATTAACGTCTTCCATAGCCTGCATTAAAGCTAAGTGATCTCCATGTAAATGCGTTGCGTAAAAATCTGTGTTATTTTTATCGAATCCAAGCACTTCCATAGCTTCATAAAACGCCGCTTTGCAAATATCATTATTAAAACCGCTGTCAACAATCAAATTTCTGCCGCCTGTATCCGAACGAATAAAATAACTGTTTAATACTTTTAAAGGACTGTTCGGCAAAGGAATTTCTACCAAATAAATATTGTCTGCTGCTTCTTTATACATTATTGCTCCAAGTATATTTTAAATTAATATATCTATTATATACACTAAGGTTGCTTATGACAATATAAAACTTATTTATTAATCTTTTATAATAAAAAAAATATATTAAGACATAATATTTTTTGCACATATTTGGAATTTTATATTATAATATTTGCTATATTAGTCTAATTAGGCAGGTAAAGTAAATGAAATGTAATTTTTGTAAAAATGAAATAGAATCGAATATGCGGTTTTGTCCGTTTTGCGGTCAGCCTATTGACCACAGCACTCCTCTAGACAAATATTTGGATGAAGAGTCAGTAAACTCAAATAAAACGGCAGGTAAGTTCGATGATATTTTTAAAGAGTATGACCGCGCTAAAGCAGAGGAAAAACCTCAAGGTCAGAAACCGGCAAGCGAACGCTTAAAACCAGACGAAATAAAACGAAGCCAAAGAAATTCCGATGATTTTTATATGCCAAAAGTATTTAATCCTGACAACGTCGATGAAGCTGCGTCAGATGAAAAAGTATATAGCGTTAATAAAGGAAATAACTCAGCCCGGAATGACGCTTTTAGCACCTCTGATAATTTAGTGGATGGCAAAGAAAATGGCGTAATAAAAGCAACCGGCAGATCTTCTGGTAATCTGGATGAAGACATAAATGAAGACAGGCCTTTATACACTATATCGGATACCAACAGATACGAAATAGATGAGGATTTTGATGATTCGTATTACATCAGAAGACCAAGAAGAAACAACCGTAAAATATTAATCATCTCAGGCGCAGTAGTTTTAGCGCTTATACTCGCAGCTTTAGCTTATTTTTTGATAATAGGAAATAAACCTAATTTAAAACAAAAAACAACATCCATAGAAGCGGGAACACAAGTTGATTTGCTGTCACTTGTAGAAATTGAAAACAGCAGCAAGTATGGTGTTGAAGTAAAATCCGGCGAAATTGATAACATGATTCCCGGACAGTATAAAGTATCATATACGGTTACTAACAGGAAAAACGATAAGACAGAAGACTTTGAATTTATGTTTAATGTAGTCGATACTACCCCGCCTACAATAACAGCGCCGGACAGTATTAACGTAATTAAAAACTCACAGTTTGATATTTTGCAAAATGTCAGCGTTACCGATACAGTAGACGGTACGATAAATAATTCAAATATAACAATAACAGGCAATATTGATTCCGCTACAAAAGGTACTTACCCGGTTACTCTTAATGTAAGCGACAAAGCGGGCAATAAAGCTACTAAGGCTATAAATGTAATTGTCGATGATCCTACGACATTCTTTAATTCAATAACAGGAATATGGAAATTTGACAGTGTACAAGATCAGCTGTTGATTATCAGAAAAGAAGGCAGCAAATATATGATGTATGTAGGATATGAACAGAGTGAAGGTTACGGCGGCGAATTTACATTTAAAACAGTATCATCCGACAATAAAACCGCAACTCTTATCTGGATTGTCCAGGATGAAGAAGGCACCGTAACTCAGGAAGTGCAAATTGATACAGGCACTCCGGGCGATAAGAAGATGAAAGTTGATATCGGGCAAGGCTGGCAGAACCTCACGTACCAAAAGAAAAATTAGCAAGAAGTATAAAGAATCCCTATAGGCATATAGGGATTTTTTACTTCATGTAAATTTTAATTTAATGAATAAGTAAAAATAAAGTTATTTTATACTAAACTATTGCTTGTTTTGATGTTAATAATCCGCGATTTTGATATAGCATAAAAAAAGACGGTATAAATACCGTCCTTTTTCTAATTACCGTCTATTTTACATCATCGGCATTCCGCCGCCGCCCATCGGGGGCATAGGAGGATTGTTTTCTTTAATATCAGCTACAGCTGCTTCTGTTGTAAGAAGCATAGCCGCTGCGCTTGCAGCATTCTGAAGCGCGCTTCTTGTTACCTTTGTCGGGTCAATTATACCTGCTTTAAACATATCAACATATTCAAATTTATATGCGTCAAAGCCTTTACCCTTATGCTCATGTCTTAATTTTTCTATAACAACCGATCCTTCAATGCCTGCGTTCGCCGAAATTTGTCTTATCGGTTCTTCAAGAGCCCTGCGGATAATCGCCGCTCCGGTTTTTTCATCGCCGTGCAGAGTATTAACTAATTTTTCAACAGGTTCAATCGCTTCTATAAATGCGCTTCCGCCGCCCGCCACAACGCCTTCTTCAACTGCTGCTCTTGTAGCGTTCAGTGCGTCTTCAATACGATATTTCTTTTCTTTAAGCTCTGTTTCGGTTGCCGCGCCCACGTTGATAACAGCAACGCCGCCCGAGAGCTTTGCAAGTCTTTCCTGAAGCTTTTCTTTGTCATAATCGCTTGTTGTAACTTCGATTTCTGATTTGATTTGTTTTATTCTGTCTGCTACAGCTTGTTTGCTGCCTATGCCTTCAACTATTATTGTGCTGTCTTTAGTAACTCTTATCTGACGTGCTTTGCCAAGTTCGGCAATCCCCGTATTTTTAAGCTCAAGACCCATTTCCTCGCTAATAACAGTTGCTCCTGTTAAAATTGCGATGTCTTTTAGCATTTCTTTTCTTCTGTCTCCAAATCCCGGAGCTTTAACCGCAACACAGTTGAATACTCCTCTTAATTTGTTGAGAATTAAAGTTGCCAGCGCTTCGTTTTCAACATCTTCCGCAACAATTAATAACTTGCCGCCGTTTTGCATAACAACTTCGAGCACAGGAAGAATTTCCTGTATATTTGATATTTTTTTGTCCGTAAGAAGAATAAAAATATCTTCATAAACAGCAACCATTTTTTCTGTATCGGTTACAAGATAAGGAGATAAATAACCTCTGTCAAATTCCATGCCTTCCGTAAATTCAAGTTCAATTCCGACAGTTTTGCCTTCTTCTACTGTTATTACGCCGTCATTGCCTACTTTATCCATAGCATCCGCAATTAGTTTGCCTATTGCTTCATCGCCTGCGGAAATGGACGCAACTTGTGTTATGAACAACTTGTCGTCTCCGCTCTGGCTTATGCTCTTTAAATGGTTAACAACAACATCTACAGCTTTTTCAATGCCTTTTTTAACTATCATCGGGTTTGCGCCCGCTGCTATGTTTTTAAGGCCTTCTCTTATTATCGACTGTGCAAGCAATGTAGCGGTTGTGGTTCCGTCGCCGGCTACATCGTTTGTTTTTGTCGCTACTTCTTTTACAAGCTGCGCTCCCATATTTTCATATGGGTCTTCAAGTTCAATTTCTCTTGCTATAGTAACGCCGTCATTTGTGATAACGGGAGAGCCGAAGCTTCTTCCTAGCACAACATTTCTTCCCCTTGGTCCTAATGTAATTTTAACAGTATCTGCCAGTTTGTTAACACCAATTTCCAGTGATTTTCTGGCGTCTTCCGAAAATTTAATTTCTTTTGCCATAATTTATTTTCTCCTTTACTATTCAGTTATTACAGCTAATATGTCATTTTGCTTAACTATTAGATATTCTTCGTCGTCAACTTTAATTTCCATGCCAGAGTATTTTGAATATATAACTCTGTCGCCCACTACTAAATCAAGCGGCACTTTTTTGCCGTCGATAATTTCTCCTGAACCCACTGCAACTACAACAGCTTCCTGCGGTTTTTCTTTGGCGCTGTCAGGCAGCACTATCCCGCTTTTCGTTTTTTCTTCTTTTTCTTTTACTTTTAGAATAACTCTGTCTGATAATGGTTTTAATTTCACGGTAATATACCTCCAATATTTAAAAAATATTCTTAACCAATTTATTAGCACTCATAATTATTGAGTGCTAATGATATTTTATTCATATAAATCTTATTAATCAACCATTATTTACCTTCATTTAGATTTATTTTCCATTATTTAAATAATATAACTAATTTATTCTATGTTATACTCTTATATACTGCGTTTTTCTCGTTTTTTATAAGATTTCTATTTATTTTATCCTGAACATAATTGTTTCTTAAATAATGGAACAAATACTGCTGCGCAAATCCGGTCTTTTCTTTCCATTTTTCATAAGCAAAATTTCTGTATTCACTTTCATTTGCTTTGTTAGCATTATAAAAATAATCAAGCCCTGCTTTTACCCAGGTGTCAACAGGACAGCAATTATATCTTGATAACGAAAACAGCAAGATGCAGTCGGCTACTTTTTCGCCTATTCCACATATTTTTTTAAGCTCCGCCCTTGCTAAATCATCTGTAAGAGAAGAAATATTATTTAAGTCGACTTCTTTTGAATATATTTTCCTTGCCGCGTCAAGCACTCCTTTTGCTCTGAACCCGCATTTGCATTGCATTACATCTTCAGCGCATGAATCTTTTAATATGTCTGCTGTCGGAAATGTATAATAAATATTTCCTTTATACTTTATTTCATTGCCATATAGCATGCTTAAATGTTCTATTGTTTTCTTTATAGCAGGAATATTTTTTTGAATTGATAAAATAAAGCTGATTGTAGTTTCCCATACATCCTGTTTTAAAAGATGCATTCCGCTGCCAAAGGTTACAGATTTTTTCAATATATCGTCATAATTATATACATAATATTCAATCTGCACGTAATTATTATTTATATCTAAATAATTTTCAAAAAATGTCCTTTCAGGCTCATCAGCGTTGTAGACTCTGTAAATTGAATCATCAATCTGTTTTATTTCAAAAACTTTATCTTTAACAACTCCGATATATGCGTTATTGCCTGACCTATTCCATCTGAAGCACTGCCCGTTTAAAAATGTGTTGTCCAAACTGAAATTATTAATTTGGATATCTATATAATTCATTTCTTTGTTATCTTATCGATAGAAGGGTTGCCATAGCATTTTCTGCATACGGGTATGTAGCTTTCACTGTCGCCTATATGAATTTGTTCTCCGGTATATACAGGTTCGCCGTCAATTATTCTTAAAACCATTGTCGCTTTTTTGTTGCAAAACCAGCAGATTGTTTTTATTTCCTCAATTTTATCAGCGTATATTAAAAGCTCTTCGCTTCCTTCAAATAAATTATTCTGAAAATCGTTTTTAAGCCCGTAAACTATTACGGGTATATCCATATAATCCACTATCTGCGTAAGATCAAGCACCTGTGATTTTGTAAGAAAGTGACCTTCGTCAATTAAGATGCAATACAGCTTCTTGCCAGAACTTTGAATTATTTCTCTTATTTTAGTATTCTTATCAAACATTATCGCTTCTTTTTTTAAACCAATTTTACTTGATACATACCCTTTTTCATATCTGTCATCAAGCACGGGAACAAATATCAAAACATCTTTTCCCTGTTCTTCATAATTATGAGCAATTTTTATGATTTCTATCGATTTGCCAGCATTGGTGCTGGAATACCTGAAATATAACTGTGCCATATATACACCTTTAATTATTCGCTTTTTTCATTATTCTCAATTATTATCTGAGCCAATTTTTCAAGCGATATACCTTTGTTCATACTAAGGCTCTGCATAGCCTTATAAGCTTTATCAAGGCTTATTTTTTTATCGTCCGCTACTATTTCTTTTGCTCTTTCTATAAGTATCCTGTTTTTTAATTTTGATTTGAGCTCTTCAAGTTCATTTTGCATTTTATATGTACGTCTGCTGCTGCGCACTGCGCTTAGTACTAGCTGCTCTATTTCAAAATTATTTAACGGCATAGAAAAATATCCGAAAATAATACCTTTTTTTATATATTCATTAAGCTCATTATGCTTATTTGAAAATAAAATTGCCTCGACTGCCTGCTGTGTATTTTTTATTGTATACAGAAGCTGATAATTGCTCAACGATTTTGCGTCATCATCCATAATGACCAAATTTACGTCTCTGCTTCTTATAGTCCTTAAAAAAGTTGAAAAATCATCGATTAATGACAGTGAATTAATTCCATGTTTTGTTAATATAGAAACAACGAGGTCAGCGCAGACTTTATTTGATATGCAAACTACCGCAAAATCTTCTAACATTACAACTCCAAAATAAACTTTGTTTTGCTCCGGTGATATATTATAACATAATTTATTCTAATTTTGATTAATTTATATCTTTATCGTATTTTAAAATAATATCAAGCATATCATTGTAGATTTTGACTGCATTATAGCTGCTTTTGCCTTCCTCAATTAATACGGTCATGGCATATTTAGGATTATCGTAAGGGAAATATCCCGTAAACCATCCGTGGCAGCTTTTGTTATCCACATTTTCAGCTGTGCCTGTTTTGCCTGCGGCGTATTTATTTACTGTTTTTGCACTGCTCGCTGTGCCGCTTACGCATACCTGTCTTAACAAAACCTGCAAATCCTTGCATGTTTTTTCACTAAATATAGTTTTTTCTTCACTTTGAATTTGCTGGAGATTCTGTTTAAGCCCCAAAGTATTTATTTCTTTAATTAATACAGGCTCTTTAATTATTCCGTTACCTGCAATTGCAGACATGATTTTGTTTACTGTAATGGGCATAAGCTGAATATCGCCCTGCCCTAAAGCCGCGTTGAATGTTCCTGTCTGATTGTATATTTTATCCGTTACAAAGTCATACGAATAATCATAATTTAATATAAAGCTGTTTTTTACAGGGTTTTTATAAGTTCCTATATTAAGCTCAGCCATTTTATTAAGAGCCATATTGCCGATTATATTGCCTTTTTCGTCAGTAATATTGAGCATTTTGTTAATTGCATAAAAAGTGCTGTTGCATGATACCGCGAATGCTTTAGGCAGCGTAATTTTGCCGTGCCCTCCGTTTTTGCAGACTGTTTTTTCTTTGCCGTCAAGAGTGATCTGCCCAGTACAGTTAAATGTGGTGTCCAGATTTATAAGTCCCGCTTCAAGCGCGCAGCCTGCCGTTATTATTTTAAAAACGCTCCCCGGCTGATATGATACAACCGCGGAGTTTAAATAACTGCCCTTACTGGCAAGAACAAGAATTTCTCCGGTTTTAATATCGCTTAATACTAAAGCGATATTTTTATATCCCTTCTCGTCTACGTATTTTTGAAGCAATTTTTCCGCTTCGCTTTGGAGATTATAATCAATAGTTAATGTAATCTGCGTATTTGCGGGGTCCGAAGCGGATTTTATAAAAGCGCTTCCCGAAGACACAATATTAGACCTGGCGTCACGTATACCCATTATATAAAAAGGATATTGAGACGCGGACAAAATGTCGTTATACGCTTTATTTAAACCGCTTACGCCTTTTACTGAATTTGTGGTAGTATCTTTAGTATCAATCTTAACGTCCCCGACAATACATTTTGCAACAGCCGGATTGATATAGTCTATATAGTTTATATTTTCGACGCTTTTTACATTGCCCGTGATTTTTATTCCGTTTCTGTCGAGAAATATTCCGCGAGTATAAACTGTTTTTATTACTCCCAGCTGTTGGTTTGCCATTGTAGTCGTAAGTTTGCTTGATACGAATAACATTCTGTATATTAATATTAAACTAAGTAAAGTGAAAATAAAAAACACAAATTTAATAAATGTTTTTATACGTTTGTTTTGCAATTCAATCATTTTTAACCTGCAAATAATAATTTTTCATTATTATCTGTAGTATTAAAATAATTATTTAAATAAAAAAATTTTAAGAAGCTTTTTTAAATGCAGACGGTGTTTTTCTCGCCCAGAAGAAATAAACCAAAAATGAAAACAGAAGAGTAACTATCATAAATTTATACATATGCGAATAACCAAACCATCTTACAAAATATCCGCTTATTACACCTCCCAGACCCATACCTAAATCAAACGCGCAAAGATAAGTGCTCGAAGCGGAACCTCTGCGCTCGGGAGGAGACGTACGCATCGCCATAGCCTGCATTGTCGGCGCCATGCCTCCGAACCCTACGCCGAATAATAACGCGGAAATGATAAATGTAAGCGGCGAAGATAGGTTTGCGATTAATATTAATGAGACTGCCATGCATATAACACCTGTATATACAATAGGCGCTTCTCCTTTTTTATCGGAAATCTTTCCGCTGAAAATCCTTACTATCCCTGTGCTTATCGCCATTACGGCAAAAAATAATCCGCCCGAGCCTATTTGTATCTGTTCCGCATACACGGCAATAAATGTTGTAACCGCGCCATACGGCATTAAAAATAGAAACATAACCGCTGATGCCGGCAATGCGTTTTTATTTATAATATTTTTAAAGATATTTTTTACTGATGACGGAGAGCGCCCTTTCGTCGTTTCCTTAACTTTTATATTAAAAGATAATATAAACGCTACTGCAACAATGCACGCTGATGACAAAAACAAAGCATTAAAGCCCAGTTTATCCATAACCGTCAGACCGATTAGAGGAGCTACTGATAATGATATTGTAGCGGTAAGCCCGAAATACCCCATGCCTTCTCCGAATTTCTCTTTAGGTATTATATCGCTTGCATTTGTGTTGAGAGATGTTGTAGTAGAAGCCCAAAAAATACCGTGAAATAATCTTAATAACAGTATAAGTACGATAATATTAATTGCGGCATATAAAACAGGCAGCAAAACAAGCCCTGCAAGCCCGAAGAAAAGAAGTATTTTTCTGCTTTTGTTGTCTAAAATCCATCCTACAACAGGACGCATCATCAATGAAGATACCGAAAACAACCCGCTGGCAACGCCTGCAACAGCTTCATCGCCGCCAAGATGCATAACAAAAAAAGGGAAAGTTGAGACAAGCATTTGAAATCCTATAAACATTACAAGATTAACAACGCACATTAATATGAAGTTTTTTGTCCATAAAGTATTTTTTTCTGTTGTCATAAAGTATGCATAACCTCATTTTGAGTTGATTTACCAATTATAAAACATAAAACAGATATTCACAATACAATAATTTTACGCACAAAAAAAGCATGCTTAACGCATGCCTTTTCTTTTTGATTTATTATTTTTGTTCGGATAATGCTTTATAGCCTTTATATCTTTGTTTTGATTCAGATTCAGCTTTTTTAAACAGTTCCTTAGCTTCAGCCGGGAATTCCAGTTCAAGCGACGTATATCTTGTTTCGCTTCTTAAGAATTCTATGAAATCATCTTTAGGTTCTTTGCTGTCGAGTACAAACGGAGTTTTGCCTTGCTGCGCAAGAAGCGGATTATGTCTGTATAAATGCCAGTATCCTGCGTCAACCGCTTTCTTTTCCTGTTCAATGCTCTTGCTCATGCCGGCTTTTATTCCGTGGTTAATGCAAGGCGCATAAGCTATTATCAAAGATGGTCCGTCATAGCTTTCAGCTTCGCTTACAGCTTTAATGAACTGATTCATGTCTGAGCCTAATGCAACTTGAGCAACATATACGTATCCGTAAGATACCGCCATCATGCCTAAATCTTTTTTCTTGGTTTTCTTTCCGCTTGCTGCAAATTTCGCAACCGACGCTGTCGGCGTAGCTTTGGATGACTGCCCGCCCGTATTTGAGTAAACCTCTGTGTCAAGCACCAGTACATTTACATTTTCGCCGCTTGCAAGCACATGGTCGAGTCCGCCGTATCCTATATCATAAGCCCAGCCGTCCCCGCCGAATATCCATACGCTCTTTTTGCCGAGATAATCTTTATTGTCTTTTATTGAGTTAAATTGTTCTTTGCAATCTGACGCGCTGTTTTCCAATGCCAAAAATTCCATTCCGGCTTCCTGGCTTATTTTTGCATCATCAATATTTTCAAGCCATTTATCTGCAGCTTTTTTTAATTCGCCGTTTTTCGTATTTTGCGAAATGTACTGCATATTAGTTTTTACTTGCTCTCTTATTTGTTTTACCGCGACTGCCATGCCGTATCCGTATTCGGCATTATCTTCAAATAAAGAGTTCGCCCATGCCGGACCTTTGCCTTCCTGGTTTTTCGTGTACGGCATACTTGGAGCGCTGGCGCCCCAGATTGACGTACATCCCGTAGCATTCGCAACTATCATTCGCTCGCCGCAGTACTGAGTGATATATTTAATATACGGCGTTTCGCCGCATCCTCCGCACGCGCCTGAAAATTCAAGAAGCGGTTTCGCAAACTGGCTGTTTTTGACGCTTGTTTTATCTATATCTTTGCTTTTATCTTTCAGATTAACCGCAAAATCAAATTTTGCCTGCTGTTCAAGCTGGCTTTGAAGAGGTTTCATAACAAGCGCTTTCTGTTTTGCCGGACAAACTTCAGCGCAGCTTCCGCATCCCGTACAATCCATAGGCGATACCTGTATGCGGTAATTATAGCCTTCAAACTCTTTGCCGGAAGCTTTTATTACATCAAAACCGTTGGGCGCTTTATCTGTTTCATCTTTTGTAAGAAGGAACGGGCGAATCGACGCGTGAGGGCATACAAAAGAACATCTTCCGCATTGTATGCAGTTTTCGGCTATCCACTCCGGTACATTAGCCGCAATTCCTCGTTTTTCGTATGCGCTTGTTCCTGACGGGAAAGTGCCGTCTGCTAGGTCTTTAAATGCTGATACCGGCAAACTGTCGCCTTTTTTAGCGTTTATAGGTCTTAATATATTTTTGATAAAATCAGGTTCATTTTTAGCGCTTGCATCTGCGTCTTCAGCGTTTAGCCAGTCTTTTTTAATTTCAACTTTTTTAAGAGATGTTATGCTTCGCTCAATAGCGTCCATATTCATTTTAATTATTTTCTCGCCTTTTTTGCCGTAGTTTTTAATAACTTCGTCTTTTAAAAACTTAACAGCTTCATTAAAATCAATTACTTCGGCAAGCTTAAAGAACGCTGTCTGCATTATCATATTTGTTCTTCCGCCGAGACCGATTTCTTCGGCAAGAGCCGTGGCGTCAATTATATAAAAGTTAATATCGTTTTGAGCTATATATTTTTTAAATTTTGCAGGAAGTTTAGAATCTAACTCGTCAGGCGTCCAAGTGGTATTTAAAAGGAATGTTCCGCCTCTTTTAAGACCGTCAAGCAAATCAAACTGATACACGTATGTCTGCAATGAACATGAAATAAAATCAGCCTGATTTATTAAATACGTTGATCTTATAGGAGTTTTTCCAAATCTTAAATGGGAAACGGTAACGCCTCCGCTCTTTTTGCTGTCGTATTCAAAATAACCTTGAGCATACATGTCAGTATTGTCGCCGATAATTTTAATAGCGCTCTTGTTAGCTCCTACCGTACCGTCGCTGCCAAGACCCCAGAATTTACATCTTACAGTGCCTTTGCTTTCAGTTACTATCGTATTTTTAATTTCAAGCGATTTATTAGTAACATCGTCTATAATTCCAACTGTAAAATCATTTTTGGGATTGTCTGATTTTAAATTTTCATAAACTGCAAGTATTTGAGACGGAGTCGTGTCTTTAGAGCCAAGACCGTATCTGCCTCCTACTATAACAGGCGCATTTTTTTCATTAAAAAATACGGATTTTATATCAAGATACAAAGCTTCGCCGGGAGCGCCGGGTTCTTTGCTTCTATCTAAAACAGCAATTTTTTCAACAGTTTTCGGAAGCACTTTTAATAAGTGTTTAACCGAAAACGGTCTGTATAGTCTTACTTTTATAAGTCCTGTTTTTTCACCTTTTGCGTTTAGATAATCAACTACTTCTTCGGCAGTTTCAACAACTGAGCCAATTGCTACAATTATTTCTTTAGCATCGGCTGCTCCATAGTATTCAAAAGGCTTGTATTGTCTTTTTGTAACTTTAGCAAGCTCGTCCATATAGTACTCAACCTTATCGGCAATGTCTACATAATAAGGATTGCTTGCTTCTCTGCATTGGAAAAATATATCCGGATTCTGAGCTGTGCCTTTTATTACAGGACGCTCAGGATTAAGGCTTTTTTCTTTAAATCTTTTAATTGCATCTTTGTCAACCAATTTTGCAAGATCATCATAATCGAGCACCTGTATTTTTTGAACTTCGTGACTTGTTCTGAAACCGTCAAAGAAATGCACAAACGGAATGGATGTTGATATTGCGGATAAATGCGCAATGGCAGCCATGTCCATACTTTCCTGCACGCTGTTTGACGCAAGCAATGCAAATCCTGTCTGTCTCGAAGCCATTATATCAGAGTGATCGCCGAATATACTAAGAGCATGCGCTGCTATAGCCCTCGCTGTTACATGAAAAACGCCCGGTAGCATTTCTCCGGCAATTTTATACATATTGGGAATCATTAAAAGCAACCCTTGCGATGCGGTAAATGTGCTGGTTAACGCGCCTGCAGACAATGAGCCGTGGACAGCTCCTGCAGCTCCGCCTTCGCTTTGCATTTCAACAACTTTTACTTCCTGGCCAAAAATATTTTTTCTGCCGTGAGCCGACCATTCATCCAAAAGCTCAGCCATTACCGATGATGGGGTTATGGGAAATATGGCCGCAACTTCCGTAAACGCATATGAAGAATGCGCTGCAGCGGTATTCCCATCCATTGTTTTCATTTTCGACATAAAATTCCTCCTACAAAAACTATCTCTATTATTTTGAAAAACAGTAGGTGTAATATATAATAAAACGCAATAGCATTTATTATAACGCATGAAATAATGAATAAATATAAATAGAATTTTATATATATAAAAAATTGAATTGCAAAATTGTAATATTTTTATATGCAGGCGAATAAGCCGAGTTCTGTATTAATGACCATCTATCTTAGCATATTGTCGCCAACATGCTTATGCGACCTACCACGAACCACAACGGGCAGCTGCTTAACGGTTCTACTTGGTCTTGCTCCAAATGGGGTTTTCATAACATGCAGTTACCTGCACATTACGTGAGCTCTTACCTCACGGTTTCATCCTTACCGAAAATTCGGCGGTTTGTTTTCTGTTGCACTTTCCTTGAAGTTGCCTTCACCGGACGTTATCCGGCATTTTGCCCTGCGGAGCTCGGACTTTCCTCACAAAATTTGCGCGGTCAAATGGCTTGCATATTTCTTAAATATTACTAACGTATTATAACGCAACATAGTCTATTATACAAATAATAAATATATTTTGTCAAAGTAAATAAATGTTAATACGTTTTCAAGTAAAAATTGCCAAATTAGACAATTTTTTTATTAAAAGTATTATTAAATATAAAATATGATTTAAAATATAATTAATTAAAATATGATATAATTTAATTAAATTTATTAAAAAAATTGAGGAAAATCATGGTAAGCGTTATTATACCTTCACTTAATCCCGATACATCGTTAATAAATTATGTTAAAAAAATAATACAAAATGATTTAAAACCCGTCATTATTATTAATGACGGAAGCAGTTGTGCGTATGATAATATATTTA
Organism: Eubacteriaceae bacterium UBA6119; assembly: GCA_002423395.1. Lineage (GTDB taxonomy): Bacteria > Bacillota > Clostridia > Eubacteriales > UBA1433 > UBA1433. The sequence continues at coordinate 196,097 of DIVZ01000005.1, read as the reverse complement.
ATGAATTAGCGGATATTGAAGGCTGCATTGTGCTTAGCCACGAAGTAAACAGAGGCAAAGGCGCAGCATTAAAAACTGCTTACAAATACTTTATTGAAAATTATCCAAACCACAAAGGAATTATAACAGCAGACGCAGACGGCCAGCATGATATTGCTGATATTATAAAAATTGCAGGGATTATAAAACAGGGCGGCAACAGAAAAGCAATACTTGGTCAAAGAGATTTATACAATAAAAATGTGCCTTTCCGATCGCGTATAGGAAATGCCACAAGCGCATTATTATTCTCAATTCTTTACGGATGCAATATTTGGGACACCCAAAGCGGATTAAGAGGATTCACTTCAGATTTACTTAAATACATGATAAACATCAAAGGCGACAGATATGACTATGAGATGAACGTACTGGCATATTTAAGAATAAATAATATTGATATTGTAAAAATTCCTATTAAAACCATCTATATAAACGATAATAAAGGGTCTCATTTCAGAACATTTTATGATACATCAATAATATTTATTAGAATATTGGGCTCGTTTTTTGCCTATATATCAAAATATGTTACGTCTATCTTAACAGATATCTTAATTTTCGCGTTATGTTTTTATGTGTTTTTTATTGATGTAGAACTTGCGCCAAAAGTACTTATCGCAACAATTATCGCAAGAATAGGCTCATCTATTGTGAATTATATAATAAATCATAAAAAAATATCAACACATGACATCCCGCCCAAAAATAAAGTAATAAAATATTATTTATTCTGGTTAGCGCAGTTAATAGTTTCATATTTCGCAGTTTTAGAGTTTTCGCTTACCGAAAAAGTTAATATCGTATTTATAAAACTTGTTGTGGATTTGTTAATATCAACAATAAGCTATCAAATACAAAAGAGATTGGATTTCAAAAAGAAGACTTTGAAATACCAATAACCAGAGGTCAACATGAATAAATACGGAATATTATTCAAAGTTTGCCGAAAAATTAAATATTTTTTTGCGCGTAAAATTTCAGTTCCGGAAAAAATAGAATTTATCTCACCATGCGTATATATTGGCCATCACCAAAATATGTACGGACCTATTACTTTTATGACATTCTGCCCTGTTGATGTGCGTATGTGGGTATATAACATGTTTTTAAATAAAACTGACTGCTATGATCAGTTTTATAATTATACATTTATTACACGTTATAAAATTAATCCCGTACTTTCAAAAATATACGCCAAAGCATTATCTTGTTTTGTGCCTAAGCTGCTTAATTCAATGCATGCCCTTTCTGTTTACAGAATTAACAGCCAAGATATGCACAACATATATAAAACAATACAAGACAGCGTAGACGCCCTTATCAACAATGAACGCGTTGTAATATTTCCGGATATTGATTATACAAGCAAAGAGCCGTATACAGGCAGGCTGTATTCGGGTTTCGCAAAAATAGATAAGCTGTATTATCAAAAAACCGGCAAACATGTCGATTTTATTCCTGTATATATAAGTAAATCTAAGAAAAAAATGATATTAGGAGAAAAGTTTTCCATTCTTGAAGATGATAACAACAGCTTAAAACAGATTGCCAAGACAATGCAGGAAGGCCTAAACTGCCTTGCGGCGGAATGCAGCGATATTTAATAATAAAAATTTTTATTGACATAATATAATTAAAGTGTTATAAAAAATATTAATTTAATATACCTATGAAAAAAGAAGAGTAATAATGCCTTGCCTAAAGAGAAGATAACGCAATATGCTGAAAGCGTTCGAGGATAAATGCTTTATGAAAACCGCTTTTAAGGTTTGTGCGAAAGCAAATTGCAAAAACACATATGTTGATTACATTACAATCTCAAAGCGGGCAGCACAGCTGCCAAATAAGGTGGAACCGCGGAATATTCGTCCTTTAAATTTATTTTAAAGGACTTTTTATTTTATATAATAAATTTCAGGAGAAATATATGATAAACATAACGTTAAAAGACAATACAATAATAACGGCAGAACGAGGCAGTTCTGTATATGACATTGCAAAAAAAATAAGCGGCAGTCTGGCAAAAGAAGCATTAGTCGCAGAAATTGACGGCAAAGCGGTAGATTTAACGACAAAGCTTGATAAAGACTGTTCATTAAATATACTCACTTTTGATGATAAAGGCGGACGCGACGCATTCTGGCACACATCTTCACATGTACTTGCCCAGGCGGTGAAGCGTATATTTCCAAATGTGAAATTGGCTATCGGTCCTGCAATAGATAACGGCTTTTATTATGACTTTGATATTGACAAAACTTTTGTGCCTGAAGATTTAGATAAAATTGGCGACGAGATGAAAAAGATAATAAAAGAAAATCATCAGCCTAAAAGAAATGAGCTTTCTAAGAAAGAAGCCGTTAAGTATTTTGAAGATAACGGCGAAATTTACAAAGTAGAATTGGCTGAAGTTATAAAGGACGGCGAAAAGATAAGCTTTTACGAACAGGGAGAATTTACAGACCTATGCGCGGGTCCTCATCTTTTTGACTTGTCGAAAATAAAAGCGGTCAAGCTCACTTCAATCGCGGGAGCGTACTGGAGAGGCGATGAAAAAAATAAAATGTTACAGCGCATTTACGGAATAACCTTCCCCAAACAAAGCATGCTGGATGAATATCTCGAAATGATCGAGGAAGCAAAAAAACGCGACCACAGAAAACTCGGCAAAGAGCTGGATTTATATTCCATTATGGAAGAAGGTCCGGGATTTCCGTTTTTCCATCCCAACGGAATGATACTGAGAAACGAACTGGAATACTTTTGGAGATGCGAGCACGCAAAACGCGGCTACAGCGAAGTGCGCACGCCAATAATGCTTGACTGCGAATTGTGGAAACAATCGGGACACTGGCAGAATTATAAAGACAATATGTATTTTTCAGTAATTGACGAAAAAACGTACGCACTCAAGCCAATGAACTGCCCCGGCTCAATGCTTTTATACAAAAGAAAAATGTGGTCATACCGCGATCTGCCTTTAAGAATGGGCGAACTTGGAATAGTTCACCGCCACGAGCTGTCGGGAGCTTTGCACGGGCTAATGCGCGTGAGAAACTTCACGCAGGATGACGCTCATTTGTTTATAACGGCAGAACAAATTACCGAGGAAATAATTGGGGTAATGGAAAAGATAGATTATTTTTATTCATTATTCGGTTTTACGTATAATGTAGAGCTGTCTACAAGACCTGAAAAATTCATAGGTGAAATAAAAGACTGGGACATAGCGACAGACGCATTAAAAGCCGCGCTTGATAAAAAAGGCAAAAAGTATGTAATAAACGAAGGCGACGGCGCGTTTTACGGACCGAAAATAGATTTCCATTTAAAAGACAGCATAGGCAGAACGTGGCAGTGCGGCACAATTCAGCTCGACTTCCAGATGCCCGAAAGATTTGACTTATCTTATGTAGGCGCAGATGGCGAAAAGCATCGCCCTATAGTTATACACACTGTAACATACGGCTCGATAGAGCGATTTATAGCAATTCTTACAGAGCATTTCGCGGGAGCATTTCCGCTTTGGCTTGCGCCTGTGCAATGCGTAGTGATACCTGTGGCAAGCGAGTTTGACGGCTATTGCAGACAAATACTTCAGACTTATAAAGACTGCGGAATAAGAGCAGAATACGATGAGAGAAATGAAAAAATGGGATATAAAATCCGCGAAGCGCAGATGAAGAAAATACCTTATATGCTTGTTGTAGGGCAAAAGGAGCAGGACAGCAATACAGTAGCGGTAAGAAGCAGAAAAGGCGATAACGTAACATACGATGCAGCGAAGTTTTTAGGTAAGCTAAAAGACGAAATAAATAGTAAATCATATTAATAAAAGCGGCGCAAGCCGCTTTTATGATTATAAGTCAATCGAATAAAATATTATTATATAATTATTTATTGTTGAGAAAACACCACTATCAGCAGCATTTTGAATTGCTCTTTAGCGTAAACCGCATGCGGTTTTTTAGCCGGCATTACAATAACTTCGTCTTTTTTTAAGATGTATTTTTCACCGCCAATTTCTATCTCACCCTCTCCGTCCAAAGCTATAACCATCGCATCGCCGCTAGACTCATGAGAGCTGATTTCCTCATCTTTGTCAAAAGCAAATAGAGTTAAACTTACAGCGCTGTTTTGCACAAAAGTTTTGCTGACAACCTGTCCCTTTTGGTACGTTACCAAATCTGCAAGAGTAAGCGCTGTTTGCATATCAATATTTTTAATAAAATTCTTTTCCATAAACATTTCCTTTCACAATTAATATATTGCGACTTTTTTTATATATCTAAACAATCTTTACTTTAAAAAGTCGCAGTCATATAAGAATCTTTTTTTATTATCTGACCTATTCGTACTTAATAATCATTAAATAATTTTTTTATAGCATTGTTATACCCGTCATTTGTATTTTTGAAATATTTATCATAATATTTTTTATCGACATTTTTATTAGCGCCCAGTATTTTTAATTTATTATCGAATTCAACTAATGCAATTTCTTTATTTCCGAGATCATTGTCGTCTTTATAGAAGTCCACTCTCTTACCATCTACCAGCACAATTTCATAATATGGTTTATCAAAAAATATTTTCTTTTTTATTCCGACATTAACGCTTTTTACATCGTTGTAACTGTATATAATTCCCTTAGGCGAGAAAGCCGATGTTATTTTTATGTTGTCTGCATATAAAACAGCGTTTTTGCAAAATCCGCAATAAAGTATTATTATTAATAAAATAGGTATCCAGCATTTTTTTATTATTTTAGATGCTGTTTTTTCTTTTATATAATTATATTTTGTCTTTATTGCTAAAATCTTTTTATTAAGATTTTTATCATCATTATCGTACATTGCATTCTCTGCAGATTCGTCGCTTTTATCTGTAATTTTATCATTGTCACCTAGCGGCTTATTAAAATATTTTAATTTATCCAAAATGAAAAAAACTAATAAAATTAATGCCAAAGAAGCAAGCCGAGAATTAATAAATAATAAATAATCTTCCTGCGCAAATATTAACTTCTGTAAATATTCAATTGAAAAACTTGCCAAAAACACAGCGCAAATCAATATTATTTTTTTTAATTTTTCCATGATAAACCTTCGTTTTTTCAATTATATATTTTTTTAGTAATCAATAAATAATTTCTTTTAACGCATTATTATATTCATAGCCTGTTTCTTCAAAATATTTATCGTAATTACTCTTGTCAATATTTTTTTTTATTCCTAAATCACAAAGTTTATTATCCGTTTCAACTAATATGTCTCCTATTTCAAACTTATCATTTTCACCTTTAATGAGATTAACACTTACACCATCATTAAATATAATTTCATAATATGGTTCATCAAAAAAACCAACTTTTTTTATCCCTACATTAACATTTTTTATATCATCATAACTATAAACAATACCCATTGGCGCAAGTGGCGAGCTGATTTTTATACTGTCAGCATACAATACTGCATTGTTTGTAATTCCATAATATATGAGGAATATTGCAAATGGCAGGCAACATATTTTGACTATTTTCAATATTTTTTTAATTTGCAAATTACTTTCTAATATCTTATTCAGCGGTTTTTTCAACATCTTTTCAAAAAAATTATTGCTTTTACTAAGTTTCTTATTATCTAATGAATAATCATCATAATCTATTTTTTTATCTGCCTTTATAATCCGCTTTTCAAATAATTTTGATTGCTCAGCTAATTTAATAGTTATATAAGATAACATCGCGAATCCTATAATTGATAGATTTAGTTTATCTGATACAATTAACAAATAATCTCCATGTGCATAAAATAATTTTCGCAGAAATATAATAATGTAGATCACAATAAATACAATGATTAATAAAATAATAATAATAATTAAATAAACAAGTATTGCAAGAAAACGATAACCCAATTCCTTTAATTTCTGCATTAGCTTGCCTTTCCTATCTAATAAAACTATATTTAATTGTTAATATATAAATATGATATCATTTTACAACTAATTGTAATATCTATCAAGAAGAAATATTAATAAAATATACGCTTGATTTAATCATTTCTTTAATTGTAATGTTAATCTGACATATTAAAGCCGCTATAATTGAACAAATAAAAAAGAGCGAACTTAATCGCTCTTATATTAATTGTATTTATCTGAATTTTATCCCAATCTCTCTTTAACCACGTTTGCAATGATATTTGCATATGTATTAATTTCATCGTAATCTTTACCTTCAATCATTACCCGCACTAAAGCTTCCGTGCCGCTGGGGCGAAGAAGCACTCTTCCGCTGCCTGCAAGAGCATTTTCCGCATCCGTAACTGCCTTTAAAATTATTTCGTCACTGCTAAGCTCTTTCTTTTTTGCGTTGCTAACGCTGACGTTTATAAGAACCTGCGGGTAATTTTCATATTCCATATTGCACTGCCTTATGCTGCTGCCGCTTCGTTTAACAGCGCATAAAAATCTTACTGCTGTTAAAAGCCCGTCGCCTGTTGAGTTGAACTCTTTAATAATTATATGTCCGCTCTGTTCGCCGCCCAGTACATAATTGTTTGCATTCATGGATTCAATTACGTATCTGTCCCCTACTTTTGTTTGCACGCTCTTAATATCAATTGCTTCAAGCGCTTTGAAAAACCCCAGATTGCTCATTACGGTTGCCGCGACGCAGTTATTCAATAACTTGCCTGACTTCTTTAAGTCTTTAGCTATTATGTACATTATCTTATCGCCGTCAAGCATTTCACCTTTTTCATCTACCGCCAAAAATCTGTCGCCATCGCCGTCAAAAGCAAGCCCCCCGTGAGCATTGTTTTTTATAACTGCTTCCTGCAATACTTTTAAATTAGTGGAGCCGCAATTTTTATTGATGTTTATGCCGTTCGGCTTATTTCCTATAAAAATCGCGTTTGGCATCAGTTCTTTAAAAATCTTCTTTGCAGATTGTACGGTTGCGCCGTTTGAACAGTCAATTACAAGCTTTAGATCATCAAATTTTGTATCAGCGCAAGAAATAATAAAATCCGAGTAAATTTTATCGGCATTTTTTATATGCTTTTCAAAGCCTACTTTATCTTTATTATATTCAAAATTGCCGTAAATCAGGTTTTCAATGCGGTCTTCCGCTTCATCAGGAAGTTTAAGCCCCTCAGAGCTAAAAAACTTAATCCCGTTGTGCTCATACGGATTATGAGAAGCGGATATAACCACTCCTGCAGAAGCATTTAAATATCTTGTCATAACAGCTACCGCGGGGGTTGGCGTCACCCCAAGTTTTATTACATTTCCGCCTTGAGACATTATGCCTGCGCACAAAGCGTTTTCTATCATATCGCCTGAAATTCTTGTATCTTTTCCTATAACAAAAAGAAGTTCATTATTATTCTTTTTTAATGTTTCGCAAGCCGCCCTGCCTATTTTCATAGCCAAATCCGCCGTTAAAAATTCATTGGCTATACCCCTTACACCGTCTGTTCCAAATAATTCTGACATTAACTTCCTCACAACTTTATAATTTTACTTTATTAGACACTAAATTATAACATATTTATGGTTTGATGCACATCGTTTAATAATAATTTAACTTAAAATATAAACATTTTACTTTTATTACTGAATTATTTATTTATAATATATATATACACACAAATGCCGGAGGTTACAAAATGAACAAAACACTTGCTAAATCAAGCACTGACAGAAAAATAAGCGGGGTGTGCGGAGGAATTGCGAATTATTTAAATGTCGATTCTACAATTGTCCGCATAGTCTTTGCATTGTCAATTATTTTCTGGGGATTCGGGCTGCTTTTATATATTATAGCTGCATTAATTATGCCGATGGATTATGAGACAGACAATAAGCAAAATTTTAAAAACAATTATTCCTATGAAAAAACAAACGACTTTACAAATACTCAAAATGCAGAAAAAACAGCCGATGCCGGCAATGCCGATAATTTAAATAATAATTCCAGCGAGAAAAAAGATTTTGACGGCGGTTCAAATAATACGAATAAAAAATCAAGCTTAAGCACCGCTGCCGTTTTCGGAATTATATTGGTAGTTATCGGGATTATCTGCCTTGTTAATATTTTCTTCCCCGCTTTTAACTACGGTGTTATTTTTGCGGCATTAATAGTCGCATTAGGCGTTTTAATAATTGTAAAAGGAGGCAGATAATATGCAAGACAGAAAAAAATCTGCCGGCATAGGGGTTTTTATCGGATTAATATTCGTAATTGCCGGAGTAATGTGGATATTAAGTGAATTAAATATTGTAGATATACCTTTATACCTTATATGGATATCTGTAGGCAAAATGTGGCCGCTAATTTTAATTTGCATAGGCATTTGCATTATTTTCCGTTCAAGAATAGTCACATTGCTAATTGCTTTAATATATGTTGTACTTATTGTGCTTGGAGCATACGCTTTAAGCGGAGCAATAAACATTCCGTTTATTGATAAAATAGATTATTATCAAGATAATAACGGCATTATCGGCGATGAGCGGCATTTAGACATGCCTGACGGCATTTCGTCTGCAAAATTAGTTTTAAATATGGGCATTGCCGAAGATACGCAGATTACATCAACAGATACCAACTACTTAATAAATTATAAAACAAGTGCAAATACGGTTTTAAATACATCAAACGAAGAAGGCAGACAAGTTATAAATATAAATACTGAAAAATACAGACTTAAAAATTCAGGCTTTTATTTAAATAAAAATGTCGTTTGGGATTTATCGTTAAAATCAGGCGCAAGCGAAATTAATATGAACTTACAAAATCTAAACGTTAATTCAATAGATATAAGCAGCGGAGCAAGCGACATTAAAGGAACATTATCCGCTCTTGCCAAAAGAACAGACATAAACATCAGCTCTGGAGCAAGTGATATTGAGTTTAAAATACCCCAAGGAAGCGCATGTGAAGTAATATCTTCATCAGCCGCTACAAGCATAACAATTGGCGGCACAAAACTCTCGGGTATAGGCAAAAAAACATATCGCACAAATAATTTTGACAGTGCCAATAATGTGGTTTATTTTAACATATCATCAGGGGCAAGCGAAATTACAATATCATACTATTAAAATAATAAGGCGGCTTAAGCCGCCTTTTATCTACATTGTTATTGACGGAAGGTTTAAAAGGTTGTTGCTTTCCTGTCCGTCCGGAAGAGTTCTTAAATATTCGGAAGATTTTCTTTCAGCAACGGCAACGCCTGCTATGTCGCCCGCTTTCGCCATACTTATTCCCTGATCTTTTGATACGACCTGACCATTTGAAAGTTTATAGCCCGATATTCTCCCGCTTTCTCTTACCAAAGCGACTATATGCGCAGCGTCTTTTTTAGCTACCGGTCTTACGATATTAATATTTTCAGGCAGATTGCCGACTCGATTATTAAAATTGTTACTAATTTCCATACAAAATACTCCTTTTACATTTTATATTATTTTTTTCAAAAGCTTTATAAATATAATAGGAATATTTATACTATATCAAATTAGATTATAGAATTTCAAAAGCTTTAAACAATCTCTCGGCATTTTTATAAAATAACTTCTCTGCCGTTTTATGTGAATGATTTGAATTTAAAAATTCTGAATATAATTTTTGCATTTGCGATATATCGTCTATTTGCGGCGTACATTCAATTCCGTCAAAGTCGCTGCCAAGACTAACGACATCTTCTCCGCCGATATTTATTATATAGTCAGTATGTCTTAATATATCTTCAATACTTGCATTATTACTGCCTGATAAAAAAAACGGATAAAAGTTTATTCCGATTATTCCTCCGCTGTCAGCAATTTTTTTAATAAGTTCATCGCTTAAATTTCTGGGGTTATTTATTAATGCTCGCGCATTAGAGTGAGAGGCAACAACAGGCATTTTGCTTGTTTTTAATACATCAAAAGCTCCGCCGTCTGAAAGATGCGAAATATCCGCAATTATTTTTTTTTCGTTAAAAAATTCAATAGCCTCAAAACCAAGTTTTTTAAGCCCTTTTTGCATGACGTTATTATATTTTGAATTGGGATGTGCAAGGCAATTTTCGTAATTCCAGGTAAGCGACGCCATTTTAACGTCAAAATCAGCTAATTTGCTAAACCTTTCCGCATCATTATCAATAAAGCCACAGCCTTCTGCGCTTAAAAGCGCGTACATAGCATTTTTATCATTTATTTTATCCGATATATGACATATGCTGTCTTTCGCAAGATTTATCTGAGAATAGTAGTTTTTAATCATGTTTTCAAACTCGTCTGATAATACCTGATTATTGCCGCATACAAAATCTTCATCCAAAAAAATAGCAAATGTTTGAATAAAACATTCACCTTTTCTGAGTTTTTCTACATCTACATGAAATGTATTTTTTAAAATGTTCTGCTTTTCGCAAGAGTAATACAGTCTGTTTATGCAGTCGCAGTGCAAATCGATAAATTTCATACTCTAACCCTTTAACGGTTCTATCTCCCCTATTTCAAGCCCCGCAATCATCATATCCCAAGCTTCCAATAATTCGTGCTGATGCAGCGCAATCCATCCCATCGTAATTTTTACTTGCTTGTTCGGTACGTTTCCCGATACAAGCTCTATATTTTCAATAGTAATAAGCGCTCTCATCGTGCCGTAATGCAAAATAACAAAGGGCGACATATATTTGTTAAAATGCATATGAATTTCCATATTTAAAAATTCGCTTATTTTCTTCATCCATCCACCATAGCCAAATTTATTTTTTTACTGTCTTAATAATTTTATATATATAATAACATTATTATCTTTCTAAAAAAACTAATTTTAATAAAAAAACTCCGAATTTGAATTTTTTTTCATATCGGAGTTTTTAAAATTAAATGCGAATAACTTAATTTGGTTTTTTTAATCTTATTAATAAAATTAGTCCAATTATTGCCGCCGCCCCTGCTATAGCAAACGACATTGCCGTTCCCATGGCTGTGCCTCTTACCGCTCTTACAAGTATCGGGCAGATAACAGATGCCGCTCCAAAACCGATCATAACAAACGCGTAGTTAATTCCCGCATTTTTAATGCCAAAATAATCTGTTGAAAGCGCAGGAAATGTTCCCAGAAAACCGCCGTAGAAAAACGCGAGAGCAACAAATAAAATGGGATACAGAAGTCCTTTTGCTCCTACTATACCGATAATTATCGCCGCGCTGCAAATAAACACAACAAGCAAAGTGATTTTTCTTCCTACTTTATCTGAAATTGAAGGTACCACCAGACGTCCCATTGCCTGGAAAACTGATGCAAACATGACAGCTGTTAAAGCCTGAGCGCTCGTGATAAGGCGTTCTTTGCTCATTACTACAAACTGAGGATTGATAAGCATGAAACCCAGTACCGCACAAAGCATTGCAAACGCGATAAGATAATAATATTTGGTTCCGAGCATTTCTTTAGGCTCATAATTTTTACTTGTAGATGCTACTTTAACTGTATTCGGGTTATAATCGGCCATATATCCTTCTGGAGGATTCTTTATAAAAAACGCGCCAATAACGCCGACAGCCAATGTTACAAAAGCTATTATAACAAACATTAATGTCAAGCTATAGTTATTTAAAAGATAACTTATAAACGGAGCAAGTATAAAACCCGATACGCCTATCATACAAAGTATGCAGCCTGTTGCCATACCTTTTCTGTCAGGAAAATATTTTTGCATTGCCGCAATTAAAGTATTATATACAATGCCTGTGCCTATACCGCACAATATTCCGAATGTAACTATTATAAGCCACGGAAACTGTACCGGTACAAGAGCTGTCAGAGCCAGCCCCACAAAGTTTATTAAAATTCCGATAAACAATGATTTTTGAATTAAAAATTTCCCTTGCAGTTTCCCGCCTAATATACTCCCTATAACAAAAACAGCAAGGTTTACGGAAAACGGAATGCTTGCAGCGGATGTATCAAGCGAATAATGCTTCATAATAAACGGCTGTATGACACTCCATGAATATAGCATTCCTGCTGTAAGCTGAATAAACATTCCCATAAATAATATTTTTGTGCGATTAATTTTTTTTACTGCTTCGACCAATAAATTCATTCCCTTCAAATTTGGTATACTAATTATACATTATTATAAAAAATTGTATATACTATTTTTTTTGATAAACGATATCAAATACTTCCAATAAAAAAAGCCCGATAATTCAGGCTCTTTGAGTTAACTAAATTAATTCTTTAGCTTTTAATTCTTCAATCTTTTTATCGTCATACCCGAGCAGCTCTTTTAGTATTCTTTCATTATCCTGCCCTACTGTAGGAGCGCCTCTCCAAACTTTTCCGGGAGTATCGGAAAATTTTGGCGCAAATCCGAATGCCTTAATTGTTTTTCCTAAAGTTTCATCTCTATATTCTATTATGTCTTGTCTGTCCAGCCAATGCGGGTTTGAAACAACATCTGCCGCCGTCAAAACCGTAGAACAGCCTACTTTCGCTTTGTTTATTAGTTCTTCAATTTCTTCCGCAGTTCTTTCAAGACACCACTGTTTTGATTTTGCATTAAGTTCTACTCCTTTTTCAGAGCCTACCGCCGCAGGCGAAGATGCGCACTCCTTAAAGGTATAATATTCAGGGTCAAGACCGATTGCTTTTATGAATCTGGTATAAACGCCAGGTCCGAAAGCTCCTATTGCCACCCATCTTTGATCTTTAGATTCGAACAGACCGTAGGGCTGGAATGCCGTAGCATTTGTTCCTGCTCTGGATTTCAAAATACCGGCTTCTGTGTAGCTTATTATAGAATCGGAAAGTATTCTTCCCATAGCTTCAAACTGAGCAACATCAACAACCTGTCCCTTTCCGGTTTGCTGAGCGCTTATATAGGCCGCCAGAGCCCCGAAGACTGCGGTTAACGCTGAAATATAGTCATTTGTCCACGGTTTTGTAAGCATAGGAGGAGCCGGTTCCGGCTCCCCGTTTAAATGCATGTAGCTGCTGAAAGCCTGACCTATCATATCGTATGATGCTCTGTCGCAGATTTTAGGATCTCCTCCGAACTGAGGTCTGCCGTAACCGCTTACGTGAACTATTACCAATTTGGGGTTTGCTTTTAAAAGGTCTTCATCCTTTATTCCGTATTTTTCAAGCCAAACAAGATTTTCCATGAAAATATCGGCATCTTTTATGAGAGTCATAAAAATCTCTTTAATTTCGGGAATGTTAAGATCCAGATTCATAGTCATACTCATCCTGTTTCTCGCATCCTGCGCCCAGCTTGTGCTTACTTTTTTATCTCCGTTTTTAGCAAAAGGGGCAAGTCCTCTGTATGTGTCTCCCGCACCCGGTCTTTCAATGTTAATTACTTCTGCGCCGAAATCAGCCATTAAATTAGCCGCGTGAGGCATGGCTACTATGCTTCCGCTGCAAATAACCCGAACATTTTTAAGAGGACCGAAATCGGGTATAATCTTTTTTCTTTCGTTCATTTCTACTCTCCTTATGTTTTTTTATTTTACGAATTTGTATTCTAAACTTATTGCAGAACTGATTATTATATATGCCATGATCACCGATAATTAAGGAATACGTATTTGGTTTATTAAGACAATATATTGTATATATTATATTTGATGTATATTAAAAATACTATCATAATTTGTTATATATTGGCATTTTAGCTATACATTATCTATATAGAAAAGGTATTTATACAATTAAAAAAGCAGTCATATATGACTGCTTTTTTTACTTAAATTTCTATTGATTTTGTGTTTTATTTATTGTAAAACCATATTTGCCTTCAGCGTTATCAGGTATTCTCGTCCTTATTATCTCAGCCTTATTAAGCATTACAACAAGGGCTCTTCCGCGCATAGCTTTTGTGAAGCTCTTCGTAAGTTCAACTTTAATATAGTCGCTTTCTTCAAAGTCTTTCTGCTTAAGCGCTACAATTACTTCGTCTTTTCTCATTTTAAGTTTCTTTTTAGTTTTCAGTACTTTTTCTTCGCCGCTGCCGCCATTTACAATTGCCGTGATTTTTATGTTATATGCGAGCAGCAGGATTATTATTATAAGCGCCAGCACCGCTACGGATATATACCATACTGCTTTACCGTCTGATGCTTGCCAATAGCCTTTGGCAACTTCTTCATCAGTAATAGTTATTGTCACAGTTGAGATATTACCATTTTTATCCATTACTTCTATCGTATAAGTGCCCGGTTTTGCGTCTTTAAGCGTTAATGTATCTGTCCATTCTCCGCCAGGAAGTCTTACTTTATCCGCGTCATCTACTATCTTTTCAATTTCATCCAAATCAACATCCACATCGCCGCCGCCCTGCGATATCTGATCAACCGTTGCATCAAATTCGGTGCTGTTGCCGGCTTTGTCATATATTACGAAATGGTAAATACCGTTTTTATCTACGCTGTATAAGATATCGCCTGTTGCGGACTGCTGGCTGTTACTTGGCAATATTAAATAATTATTGCCGCTTCCGCCCGGATCTGCTTTTAATGTCAGTTTTATGGTTGCTCCGTTATCTGATGTTGTTATATCTATGCTTGGCACAGCCGGCGAGAGCTTGTCTATTTTTACCAAATATCCACCGAATACCGTTTGGTTTCCGAATTCATCTGTCGCAAGAATATATACTGTGTGAACGCCGTCAGTTACCGTAAGGTTTGATGCTACCGAATATGCTTTGTCCTCTATAGCATAACTGAAAGTAACTTTTGATGCATCCTGCACCGATATAGCGGTAATTGTTACATTTTGATTTGTCCATGTTCCCGCTGTATAATTTTTGCCGTCTTGCGTTTTCATGGTTACGACAATATTTTTAGGAGCGTCTTTATCCACTTCCAGTTTTCCTGAGTATCCGTAATCGCTTGTGTATTCGGCATCAGAAGCATTTACTCTGAATTGAAGATTACTAATGCTCTTAAGCGTTGCAGGTATTGCAAAGTCATACTGCGTATCGGTAAGTCCTTTTTGTATTACCTGCCAAGACTTGCCGTCATAATATTCAAGCGTGTATGTCAGGCTGTCTCCGTCGATATCGTATCCTGTCCATGTAACATGAATTGTAGAACCAGTGCCATATTGTTCTTTATCTTTCGGAGTTATAACTATCGGTGTCGCAGGCGGGTCGTTTACGCTAAGTACCGTCACTGTAATATCCGCACTTGCGCTTCCGCCCTGTCCGTCTGATATCGTGTATTTAAACGTATCGTCTCCGCTGAAAGTATCATCGGGTTTATAATAAATTTTGCCGTTTTTAATTTCAGCTGTGCCGTTATCGGGTTTGTCTACGCTTGTAAGCATAAAATCATTTTTACTATGAAGTTCAGCTAAGTTGATATCGGTTTGAGTATCAACATCATTATCATTTGCAAGTACATCAATAGTAACGGGCTCTTCATCATTTGTCTGCGCTATATCATTAACCGCAACAGGATTATCATTTACCTGATAAATCGTTACTGATACTGTAGCTTTATCCAGCGCTTCTCCGTCATCTGAGTTGTATTCAAAGCTGTCTGTTCCGTTGTAGTTCACGTCAGGAGTATACACTATCTTATTATCTACTATTGAGATACTTCCGTGAGCGGGTTTTATAAGGTCTGCTTCGTCTATTGATATACTCAGCACTTCCGCTGACGGATTTGCGTTAAGGCTTGCATCCTGGTCTATATCCGTATCTCCGTCAAGCACGTCTATTGTAACAGGGGTATCTTCGTTTGTTACTGCGCTGTCATCATCCGCTGCAGGCGCGTCATTTACCTGAGATACTGTTACGCTTATTACGCCTGTATCTGTTGCTCCTGCGCTGTCTGTTACTGTGTATGTAAAGCTGTCTGTTCCGTTAAAGTTTGCTATAGGCGTATAGACTATATTATTGCCTGCTACTGTCGCTGAACCGTGGCTTGCGTTATCTGCAGCTTTTATTGACACTCCTATGCTGTCTGCGTTTGTTGCTATATCAACATCGCTTGTAAGTGTTGTCCACGCTACGGTATAGCTTGTATCTTCATTTATTGCCGCGTTATTATCTATTCCTACAGGCGCGTCGTTTACTGCCGCTACCGTTATTGTAATAACGGCTTCGTCTGTAAGCCCGGCTTTGTCTTTCATTTGATAACTTAAAGTAAATGTGCCGTTGTAATTTTCATCAGGAGTATATGTTATACTGCCGTTAGCGTTTGCGCTAAAACTTCCCGGCAGCGAACTTGTATCCTGAGTAAACATTACAAAGCTCATTTCATCGCCGATATCTTGGTCTGTATCATTTGAAAGTACATTAAATGTTACAGGCGTATCTTCATCAGTAGAAATTTCATCGTCATTAGCTACAGGTTTATCATTTTCTTCATTTACTGATACTATCAGTTGGCCTGTCGCACTTCCGCCGTTTCCATCGCTTACAACATATGCTATTTCCTGCGTACCTTTAAAATTCAATGAAGGAGTATATGTTATTGTTCCTCCAATATTTGATAATGTACCATGCGCATCACCTATAAAATCATAAGATACTAAACTGAATGTGTCTGCTGAATGCAGCACATCCTGGTTATTAGCCGCAACCGTGTCAACATCAGTGTCATTTTCAAGGACATTCACACTGACAGGAACTTCATCATCTGTTGTCGCGCTGTCTGTTACCGCAACAGGATTATCATTTACCTGATAAATCGTTACTGACACTGTAGCTTTATCTAAAGCTTCGCCGTCATCTGAGTTGTATTCAAAGCTGTCTGTTCCGTTATAGTTCGCGTCAGGAGTATAGCGTATCTTATTATCTGTAACTGTTATACTTCCGTGAGCGGGTTTTATAAGGTCTGCTTCGTCTATTGATATACTCAGCACTTCCGCAGACGGATTCGCGTTAAGCGTGATGTCTTGGTCTATATCCGTATCGCCGTCAAGCACGTCTATTGTTACAGGAGTATCTTCGTTTGTTACCGCGCTGTCATCGTCCGCTGCAGGCGCGTCATTTACTTGTGATACTGTGACTGATATTACGCCTGTGTCGGTTGCTCCCATGCTGTCTGTTACCGTATATGTAAAGCTGTCTGTTCCGTTAAAGTTAGCTATAGGCGTATAGACTATATTATTGCCTGCTACTGTCGCTGTGCCGTGGCTTGCGTTATCTTCCGCTTTAATTGACACTCCTATGCTGTCTGCGTTTGTTGCTATATCAACATCGCTTGTAAGTGTTGTCCACGCTACGGTATAGCTTGTATCTTCATTTATTTCCGCGTTATTATCTATTCCTACAGGCGCGTCGTTTACTGCGGCTACAGTTACTGTAAATGTATAGTCCTTAGTTCCCGAGTTTGCGTCTGTTACGCGCAGTTTTATATTCGAGCTTCCGTTTTGGTTATCTTTCGGATTTACTGTTACCGTACGGGCTCCGTCAGTTCCTTTTGTTATTGCTACATTACTTGTCGCTATCAGAGTTGTATTCGAACTGCTTACTACCGTTACATTAAGGTTTGTTCCTGCTGTTTCTATATCCGATACCGTGAAGCTTTCAACTCCGTTATCACTATCTTCGGTGAGGTTCATATTTGCAGGTGTTGTTGCAAATATCGGCAGGTCGTTTACGCTTGCAATGGTTATATTTGCTGTTCCCGTTGCGCTTCCGCCGTGTCCGTCTGATATTGTGTATGTTATGCTGTCTGAACCATAGTAATTTTCGTTAGGAGTATATACCAGTTTATTGTCAACTATCGCTACGCTTCCGTTTGCAGGAGCGTTTACGTTTGCTGACGTGATAGAAAAGTCTGCTTTAGCATGCAGTGCATCCTCGTTATCAGCTGCTACCGTATCTACATCTGTATCATTTAAGAGCACATCTATTGTTTTAGCTGTATCTTCATTTGTTGACGCAGTATCAGTATTCGCTACAGGATTATCATTTACCTGATAAATCGTTACTGACACTGTAGCTTTATCTAAAGCTTCGCCGTCATCTGAATTATATTCAAAGCTGTCTGTTCCGTTGTAGTTCGCGTCAGGAGTATACACTATCTTATTATCTACTATTGAGATACTTCCGTGAGCGGGTTTTATAAGGTCTGCTTCGTCTATTGATATACTCAGCACTTCCGCAGACGGATTCGCGTTAAGCGTGATGTCTTGGTCTATATCCGTATCGCCGTCAAGCACGTCTATTGTTACAGGAGTATCTTCGTTTGTTACCGCGCTGTCATCGTCCGCTACAGGCGCGTCATTTACTTGTGATACTGTTACGTTTACTGTCGCACTGCCGCTTTCTGAGCCTGCGGTATCATTCACTATATAAGTAAAGCTTACAGGACCGTTATAATTTGCGTTAGGCTGTATATTAACGCCGCTTCCGTCTTCGGCAACTGTGATAATAGCATTAGGATCGTTATCTACTACAGATTTTACTACTATATGCTCAGTATCGGGGTTAGTTTCAAGGTCGCCGTCGGTATCGTTGGCAAGTACATCTACTTTAGTGAGAGCATCTTCAGGTATTGTAAATGCATCGTTATTCGCGACAGGAGCTTCATTTACACTGTCTACTGTAAACGTGAAGCTGGCAGAACCTGTATCGCCTGAAGCGTCTTTTGCCGTTATCGTTATAGTAGTAGTGCCGTTCCATTTAAGATACGGCTGAACATCTATTGTACGGTCTGTTCCTGTTGTAGTATCAAATTTCAGCCCTTTGTATACCAGTATCGGGTTACTGCTCGCCGCAGTTACCGTTAAAGTGTCTACATTGTTATCTACATCAGTTACAGTAAACGGTATATCATTTTTCGCTACGCCTTCGTAAACCGTATATGTCTCTTGCCCTGTCAGTGTTACTACCGGTGCATCATTTACAGGCGTTACTGTAATATCTACATTAAATTCATAATATGCGTCACCATAAGAGTCATATATTTTATAAGTAAAGCTGTCCGGCAAATTGCCGTCTTTTTCTGTTGTATAGTATATTGATTTCCCATCGGCCGCTATTTCTACTGTGCCGTGCGTTGGCGCAGCTGTTACATCTGTTATTGTTAGATTATCAGGAGTTGTCTGATAGTCTACATCATCATTGTCAAGAACATCCAACTGCGTTCTAATATCTTCTACTACAGTAAATGAATCGTTTCCGTTTTCGGGAGTGTCATTGACCGAATTTACAGTTACTGTAAATGCTTCAGAACTTGTTCTTCCCTGCGAATCATGCACAGTAAGTGTAATAGTAGCAGTACCGAACATATCTGCCGCCGGAATTGCCTGAACAGTACGTTCCGTACCTGTTCCTCCTGACGGATTAGTAACTGTTATATTCGCAAGCGGGAACAATGCGGTATTATTGCACGCAACAGTTACAGACAAATTATCGTCATCATCTTCTTCATCTGTCACTGTAAATCCTATAACTCCGATTCCTTCAATTGCATCTTCATCTATTCCCGATATATCGGCAATGCTTGAAATAATCGGAGCGTCGTTAACGGGTGTTACCGTAATTATAACGTTCGCGGCTGATTCCGCACCCGAATCATCTTTCATAAGATAAGTAATTATATCATTATAATTTGTTTTATTTCCAAGGTTTGCATTCGGCGTATACACCAGCTTATTATTAACAATTGCGGCGCTGCCGTATGACGGGTTTGAAAGTGCTAATAATGTTAATGTGTCACCCTCATTAGATAAATCAACATCATCGTTTA
Organism: Eubacteriaceae bacterium UBA6119; assembly: GCA_002423395.1. Classification (GTDB taxonomy): domain Bacteria; phylum Bacillota; class Clostridia; order Eubacteriales; family UBA1433; genus UBA1433. The sequence goes on along the minus strand of DIVZ01000005.1, from coordinate 176,333 downwards.
ACAGTACGTCTATTGTTTTAGCCGTGTTTTCATTTGTGGTTGCGGCATCATTCTGCGCTAATGGTACGTCATTTACTGCATTAACAGTAAGAGTAAACATCTGAGCATCCGTTGCGCTGTCAGAGTCTGTTACAGTTACTGTAATTTGCGCTGTGCCGTTTTTATTTGCTTTCGGAGTTACGGTAAACGTACAGTTTCCGTTTGCATCAGGGGATGTTGTAACTATCGGAAGCAGCGTGCTGTTATTATGCGTAACCGCTACATCCAGTTCGCCGTCATTGTCTTCAACGTCAGTAACTGTAAATGTAACCTCGCTGCTGGTCGTATCTTCATTTGTAGAAATGTTGGGCAGTGTCTGTACTATTACAGGCGCGTCATTTACCGAATTGACTGTTACCGTTACGCTGAAGCTTGCCGTAAGTTCCCCTGAGTCCTGTGCTGTGTAATAGAACACTTCCGTTCCGAACCAGTTCTCATCAGGCGTATATGTAATTTTTTGCTTGTCATCACTTATGACAGCAGTTCCGTGCGTCGGATCATCAACCGATATTGCATTAACTTTTTCCGTATCCGAATTTGTTGTTAAATCTATATCATCATTATTTACAGCTTCTATTATTACGGCTGTATCTTCATCAGTTTGTGAAATGTCATTGCCGTTAGCAGGAGCGTCATTTACAGACGTTATCGTAATATTTACAGCCGCACTGTCGACTTCTCCTTCATTATCCGAAATTGTGTATGTAAAACTGTCTGTCCCGTTATAGTTTTCATCAGGAGTATAGCTAACTTTTCCGTCCGCTACAGAAGCATTGCCGTGAGACGGTTTTGATACCGATGTAATAGTAATTTTATCTCCGGCGCTTATGTCAACATCTGTATCATTCGAAAGAACATCTATTACTTGAGGAGTGTCTTCCGTAACTGTCACATTATCGTCAGTCGCGTCCGGTTTATCATTAGCAGGATTAACTGTAATGTATACTGTTCCCGTTGATGTATTGTTGCTTATATGTCCGTCGTCAGCCATTACTTCAAAGCTGTCAGCTCCGGAGTAGTTTGCTTCCGGCGTGTATGTAAATGAGCCGTTACTGTTTACTTCAACAGTCCCGTGAGACGGATTTGTAACTTTTGAGTAAGTTGCGCTTTCATCGTCTATATCTGTTGAAGATAATTGTCCGTTAAAGGAAACATCTTCAAATGTTGATATTGAGCAAAGATCAACTACAGGAGGGTCATTAGACGGGTTAATAGTAATCTCAAATACTTTTGTCGAGGTCAAATCGCCGTCTGTAGCATTTATTTCTATTGACACCGTGCCGTTTGCGTTTTCTTCCGGAGTAACTGTAATAGTTTTATACCCTTCATCGTTTGTAGAAAGAACAATGCCTGTGTTTTTAAGTATTGTCGTATTCTGCGAATCTATTGTAATAATAAGATTTGCTGTAGGCGTTTCGGGATCAGTTACCGTAAAGTTAAACTGCGCCGTTGTATCTTCATCCATTGTCCAATCGCCGCTGTTTGAAGAATGTTTTTCAATTACGGGAGCGTCATTTACAGAAGTGATTGTCATATGAACAATCGCTGTAGATGTACCGCCGTTACCGTCTGAAACTTCATATGTAAATTGGTCTGTACCGTAATAATTTTCATTCGGCGTATAGACAATATTATTACCCTCTATATCGGCTGTTCCGTGAGTGCATCCGTATACGTCTGTAAGTGAAAGCATATCGCCTTCAACGTCAGTATCATTTGCAAGAACGGCTATAACCGCCTGGGTATCTTCCTGTGTTGTTTTATAATCATCAACTGTTTTAGGCGGATCATTCATTGCATTTATTGTTACCGTAACGCTTGCCGTATCACTCGCACCGCTGCTATCCATTACGGTGTAGTCAAATGTTATTGTTCCGTTATAATCACCGTCCGCACTGTATGTAAGAGTACCGTCATTATTATTTGTTACCGTACCGGTTGATATATTGGAAATAGCGCTGACTTTTAGAGTTGTATCTTCTACATCAGTGTCATTTCCTGTTACATTTATTGTAACGCTTGTTTTTCCGACAGATGCTCCGACATTTTCATCAACACTTGCAGTATCATCATTAGCTACAGGTACGTCATTAACCGACTCAACAGTAAGCTTAAATTCAGCTTTTGTAGAGAGCTCACCGTCACTTGCAGTTATTGAGATTATCGTGCTGCCGTATGCATTAGCTTTCGGAACAAGGTATACTTTCATATCATAGCCGGATACCTGTGATATTGATATATTTGAATTCGGTATTAAATCTTGGTTACTTGAAGTTATTGTATAGCAAGAAGATGCCGATAAATCATTATCTACATCAGTTACTGTAAGATTAACGTCTTTAGGCGTGTCTTCTTTTGTTGACTGATAGTAATTTAAATTAGATATTACAGGCTGGTCATTAACAGGCGTTATTGTAAAATATGCCGTCTGCTTGCTTGTAAGACCTGCTGAGGTGTCATCCGACACACTGAATACTAAGCTGTCATCTCCGTAGTAATCTTCATTTGGCGTGTACGTAATTGTACCGTCGGCATTTACAATAGCCGCACCGTGCGCAGGCGCGTCCCCGCTTGCAATGGATACTTTAAGCCCGTCATTATCAACATCACTGTTAGGTAAAATTACTCCGAACGTAACATTCGTATCTTCATACAAAGTTTTATTAACCGAAGTTACATACGGATAATCGTCAACGGGATTTACCGTCATAGCAACCGTGCGCTCAGTCTTGGATATGCCGTCGCTTACTCCTACAATAATGTTGACAGCGCCGTTGGCGTTTTCAATGGGTTTTGCATTTACTGTCGCTGTTCCTGTCTGTCTGTTTATTTGTATATCAGATGTAAGCACTACGGGGCAAGATGAAGATGTGTTCTGCGCGTATGCGTAGAATACCAAGTCTCCGTCTGTGCAGTCAATATCGTGGAACAAAACATTAAACACGCTTCCGGCCGAATCCTCGTCGCATGATACGCTTGCAGGCGCGCTGTCGATTATGGGCTCATCATTTACCGGATATACGGTAAGTATAATTTCTCCGCCGATAGACTCGCCGCCGCCGACTTGCTCTGCGGTATATGTAATTGATGCATTGCCGTAAGCGTTTGCCGCAGGAGTAAACTGTACATGAGTTGCGTCTATTACTTCAAACGTGCCAAGTGATGTTGTGTCATTTATCGTAAGTTCTAAATTAACGTTGTTAGGGTTAGATATGGGCAGGGTTATTGTAAACGCAGCAGCGTCTTCCATGCAGCTTACATATTTATCATAGGTGTATAACGAACTTGTAAATTCCACGCCTATATATACGGTCGCGTCATCGTAGCTGTAGTCTCCCGATGCCGTTTCGCGGTCAATTATTCTGTAAGTAAACGAATCCGCTCCGTTGGCGTTGGCAGATATAGAAGTACGAGTATACGTTACAGTGCCGTTTGCATTAACTACCGCTGTTCCGAAACTCGGCTGATTGATAATCTGATACAGGTGAATTGTATCTCCGTCAGGGTCGTAGTCATTAGAAAGCACGCTTATCACAGATGACTGATTGATTTCATTGGGAAGCTCTCTCCAGTCGCTCCATGCTATAGGCGCATCGTTTACAGGGTTTACTGTTATTGTTACCGTTGCAGTACTTGCATTCTGACCATCCGTTGTCTTGTATGTCAGCACTTCCGTTCCGCTATAATTGCCGTAAGGAGTGTAGGTATAAGCGTTTCCGCTTCTTGAAATTATGCCATGTGAAGGAGTTTGTATATAATTAATCCAAATATTATCGCCTTCCGGATCGCTGTCGTTGGAAAGCAGATTTAACCCTACGCTGTTATCCTCATTTGTTGATACTGCGTCATCAACAGCAAGCGGAGCGTCATTATCCGGATATACGTACAAAGTAAATGTTGTGCTGTCAGAAGAACCTGCCGCATCTGTAGCCGTTACTGTAATATTTACGTTTCCGTTCATATTTGCCGCAGGCACAAGACTCAATGCATATGTGCCGTCGTGATTATCGGTAATAATTATATTATTTTCATAATCCTGCGGTATCAGAGTTGTGTTATTCGAAGTTGCATTAACTGATATTGTATCGTTATAATCTTCATCGCTTACTTTAATAGAAATTCCGTCAACTCTGCTGTCTTCGGCAATATGCTGATTGGCTATTGCGCTTATCTGCGGAGCATGGTTAATATTATGTACATCAAGTGTTACAGTCGCCGTTGAGTCAGACGTGGTTTCATCGCCGTCTGAAATAGTGTATGTAAACGTGCTTTCCCCGTGTTCACCGCTTGACGCCCAATATGTAAATTTTTTAGTAATATCATTATATGTAAGCAAGCCGGAAAGAGAAGATGCATCAAAACTTACTACATTTATCTCATCGCCGTCCGCGTCTCTGTCATTAAACATTGCGTTGAATGATTGTTTTCCCGATATGGGAACATATATAGAATCATCCACTGCAACAGGAGCATCGGCTACAGCATTAATTTTCAAATTAACGCTTTTTGTGCTTGATAAGCTGCCGTCGCTTACTGTTACATTTATAACAGCCGTGCCGTTTGCATCGGGCATAGGCTCTACAGTTAACGTGCATGTGCCGTCATTATTGTTTATAACAGATATTTTATCCGCAGATACTAAATCTGTATTATTGCTTCCGGCTCTTACAATAAGACCTGACGCATTTGTTTCTTTATCATAAATATTTAAATTAATATCCGATATTGTTGTATCTTCATTTGTTATGTATTCCGCTTGCGGTATTGTTATACTCGGAGCGTCATTTATAGGATTGGCAATTAACGTGCATGTGCCTATTGCGCTTCCGCCGTTATTGTCTATAACAATGTATGAAAAACTGTCCGTTCCGTCATAATCGGCCTGAGGTATGTATTTATATGTATCTGAATCTACCTGTTCTAATGTACCCACGCTGGTTGTTGTGTTAATACCATTGAAACTAAGCGTGTCTTTATCTATGTCCTTATCATTTGAGATGAGATTATTTGTATTAATTAAAACATACGGTGTGTCTTCATCATATTTAATTTCATCTGCATATGCCACGGGATTATCGTTGACATTCGCCACGTGAACTGCAATTGTTTTAAATACTGTAGTAAAGCCGTCGCCTAAAGCAAGTTTTATCGTAACGTCCCCATAAGCGTTGGCAGCCGGCGTTAATTTTATACTAACAGAAGCAGACTCATCTCCTAGTCCTTCAATTTTAACTTTGCCGTTTTCTATTATATTTTCATTAAGCGATACCGCCTGAAGCATAAGGCTTCTATTTTCTGTTTCTGCATCCGAAATTGAGAAGGTAACAGGAGCGGCTATGCTGTCTTCGTTAATTGTGTATTCATCATTCAGTCCTGTAAACTGCGGAAGATCGTTAATACCCAAAACTGTTACAGTTACGAAGGCCGTATCCGTAAGGCCTGCTTTATCGCTTATTGTATACGTAAATACGTCTTTACCAAACCAGTCAGCGTTCGGCGTATATCTAATTTTGCCGTTTTCTATAACTGTTGTGCCGTGAGAACCGTTTGTTGCTGAAATTAATGATATTTCTTCATTATCAGTAGTTGTCATATCTATATCATTGTCATTTATCAAAACATCTATTAAGACACTTGAATCTTCAACTGTCTGTGCCGTATCGTCCGCTGCAACGGGCGCGTCATTTACATCTGTTGCGCTGATATAAACTTTAGCCGAAGCCGTGCCGCCGTTCCCGTCTGATATTGTATAAGTAAAACTGTCGGTTCCGTTATAATCAGCGGAAGGAATATATTTAATTTTTCCGTTAACTACGCTTGCAGTACCGTGCAGCGGAGTGCCTGCATCAATTATAGTAAGCGAATCGCCGTCTATTAAGTCGGAATCGTTAGCAAGAACATCAATTCTGATGCTTTCATCTTCGTTTGTTACAATACCTGCATCGTCAAGCGCAATAGGCGCATCGTTTACGGCAAGTACCGTAACACTGAAAGTATCTGTAACTTTTTCTCCCTGTTCATCCGAAACCTCAACTGTAATGGTTACGGGTCCGCCGAAAAGATTTGCTCCCGGAACAATGTCCAGGCTAATTTCATCTGACGACTGATTAATAATAATATTGGGTATTAAAGTTGTATCCGAAGAGGTTGCCGTTACGCTTAGCTTGTCAAGACTTGTTTCATTTTCAGTTATGTTTAAAGGCACATTATAAATCTCGTCTTCATTCATGTTTACGTCTAATAAATCAACTATTGACGGAGCAGTATTTAATGTATATTCCGAAGTAATAAAGTTGCCCGCGTTATCCGATATATATATAGTATATATACCGCCTGTTGACACCGTAAACGCTCCGTCGGTAAAAGAAGTGCCGCCGGAAGTAAAGTAAGCTGCATCATGACTGCCTGACGCGTATTTTGTTTCTTTCAGTCCGGACAGTCCTGCATCAGAGGTGTTAACTGATATTACGCAGCTACCCGAAGAAACTGTCTGGCTAACATTGTTAATTACAGGCGCAAGCTTATCTATATAAATTATATCCGAAACACTTGAAGAGACATTGCCGGCAGCATCAGCAACCGCAACGCTGATATTATATTGTCCGCTGTTGCTTAGAATAAAATTATTCGGTAAATCCTGCCAAGAACCTGAATCGATTTTATAAATATATCTTATTGGAGAACCGGAATCTTGTGTAAGTGTCGGCATAGTAATGCCAACATCCGTATTCGTCCAGCTGTCATGAGATAAAGTTATTGACGCAGGAGCGGAAGGTACCGTTTTATCTATATTGTTAATTGTTACGTTCTGAGTCGCGGATGTTTTTTGAGCATAATCTTTGCTGTATATTAAGTAACTTGCGTTAGATGAAACTGTGAAAGAATAAGGTGATGTTGAACTTACTTTTGTTCCGTCTTTATAAATTCCTTCAAGACCGCTGTCGGAATCGGCGGCAGTAACTGTTATTGTTACAGAGCCGTTTGTCCAAGATGTATTATAATTAACGCCGCAAGACGGAGCTGATTGATCATGTATTATAAAACTTGTATTTTGAAACACTACTGTATTGGAGCTTGTTTGGTTAGTATTTTGGCCGTCAAGATAAATTATTAAAGAACGCGTGCCGGAAGGTATTGTAACGTTGGAAGAAAGCACTACACTGCCTGCTACTGCGTTGTTTGCTTTAGCAATTGTTTCAGTAGAAATTACGTTAGAATAATTTGAGCCGCAGAAATCAATTTTTACGGTCGGAACGTCATTTTCCGACCCTGCAGTACCTTCCTGAGCAACCACAGATGTTGTTGCGAAGTCTATTTCCAAGCCGCCCAAATCCACTGAAGTAGAAATGTCGTGACCTGGTTCATTAAGACTTAAAAATCCTACTGCTTCACCGAGAGTCTCATCCGTCATTACTATGTTTGTCCCGTCAAGATGAGCGCCCGAATATGAAAACGTATTGCTCGTTATATTTTCTGTATCATATCCTCTGAAATAGTACGGACTTGCAGCAAGTACTGCTTTATCCACCCAATAAAAAGAAGTTATAGTTAAAATGCATAATAGTACAATAAATATTTTATTGTATTTTTTTAAATTTTTTTTAAAACCACGATACATATAGTTTTTTGATTACTCCTCGAAATTTGTCAAAATTTGTATTATACATAATATAATCATATTTCGGTCATAAAATCAATATATATTTGTAATTTTTGCCATTTTATACAGTTTTAGTACATTAATTTAATAAAAAAAGACCAAAAAATGCAGTTTTTATTCAAAACTGCATTATATTTAATAAAAAATTTAATATTTTGTATATGGCGCACCCGAGAGGACTCGAACCTCCGACACACGGTTTAGGAAACCGTTGCTCTGTCCTGCTGAGCTACGGGCGCGCGTTTTGCGAAGGTTATTTTAACATATATTCTTCAAATGTTAAACCACTTTCGTATATTTTTTTTGCTAAGTTAACTCCCACATAGCGCAAATGCCAAGGCTCATACATATATCCCGTTATATCTTCCGCGCCTTTGGGGTATCTTAAAATAAAACCGTATTTATACGCATTGTCTTCAACCCATTTGCTTTCCTTAGGGCTGCCGAATTTAATTCCTTTATCAACTGCGCTTTTAGAAGTTATATCAACACCAAGTCCGGTCTGGTGCTCGCTGCCGCCAGGGAGCGCAACCCTTATACTTGCTTTCTTTGCACCTATTAATGATACAAATTTATTATAAAGTTTTCTTTGCAAATCGTACGATCTGTATGCAGATATTCCGTATAAGGTATATCCCTGTTTTTTTGCATTTGTAAATAAATTTTCAAGAGCATTTGCCGCTTCTTTTTGCATTTTATTGTATGAACTTAAGAATTTTACATTAACTGTTATTAAATCATCGGGAACATAGTTTTTCGGAAGAAATCTGCTTTTTGTCACCAGAACATCAATACGCTCCGGCTCTAAAATTATTCCTCTTTCGTCTATGCTTGATTTTAGAGAATATTTGACTAAATAATTATAACTTTGATTTAGTTTTCTTATTTTTGAATTATATAAGACATTAACCGTAATTTCTTCGCCTGTCAGCGCATCTTTGCTTATTGCTACATTTCCGTTTTCGTCTGCTGTTGATTGAGTAGAACTAGTATTTATTTCAAGTGATGAAGATCTATTGAAATGTATTCCCAACACGGTGCAATCGGCAGTAAATTTAAGCGTATCGCCCGGACGAACAACACTGCCGCTTTCTGTATCGGCTGATAGATTAACCGAATAAAATATTGAATTGTCCAATAAAACTATACATGCCAATAAAGCAAGTATAGCCGACGACACAGCAAATATCTTTTTCAAAACCTATTTTTTATGCTTTCTGAAATTTTTACTGATTCTGGGTTCCGTATTTTTTATAATTCTCTTAATGTTGTCTCTGTGTTTATATATTACTATTAAACTTGTGAAAAATAAAATCAAAAAGCTTGCCGTGTATTCGCTTCCTTTTAAAAGCCAAAAATAAAAAGGATAAAAACTTGTCACGAGTACCGTTGAAATAACTATTCTGTCAGAAATAATTCCTACTATTATCGCTCCTATGCCGAATATAAATCCTGCAAGCGGAGTAAGCCCTAACGCTATTCCGATATATGTTGCGAACCCTTTGCCGCCTTTAAACTTTATTACAAAAGGGAAAATGTGACCGACAACAGCTCCGCAGCCCGCAACCGCCGGCGCGTAAGTAAGGTCATTAAAGGATACTCGGGCAATAACAACAGGCGCAACGCCTTTTAAAATGTCAACAACGTAGGCAATAACAGCGTACTTATACCCCACGGTTACCGCTACATTGCTTGCTCCGGCATTATTTGTTCCGTGCTGTCTTATGTCAATGCCGGCTTTTATCTTACCTATTATATAAGATATAACTATATTGCCGAATACATATCCCATTATAAAAATTGCTGCGTATTTTAGTATAACCACAAAGATACTCCCTTAGATAGATGGAAAATATTTTAACATAAATCTTATATTATCTCAATACCATCAATTAAAACTATTATATATAATTAACATTAAAATTATCGTTAACAAACTATTAATTACAAAATAAATAAAGACGCTATAAATATGCGCCTTTAAACAAACAGTCTTTATTCAAAAAATCGTTAAGTTTTAGTCGTCTGCCGCGAAACTTTCCAGACTTACCGACTTTTCGGGTCTGCTATCGCCGTGTTTTACAAACAATATTGTTATTATTGATAAAACAGAGAAAAACATAGCATACGGAAACAATGTTCTGTATGAAACATGTTCTAAGAAAAATCCCGATAAAATAGGAGTTACTATTTGAGCCGCCATAGAAAAAGTATAGTAATAGCCCGTGTATTTTCCCACATCCGAACTTTTGCTCATATCAACAACCATAGGGTATGCATTGACGGTAATTGCGGCAAAGCCAATGCCTGCAAATGCAAATACTACATAAATAGCTGCTGAAAACGAAGTAATCAAAAACGCGAAAAAGTATACTGCAGATAATATTATAAGCCCTATTATGACTGTATTTTTTCTTCCTATAGTGCCTGCAATTATTCCAGCAGGCATATATGCCGCTATTGCAAAAATTGTGAAAAAGAGCAGACTGTTGGCAAAAGTGCCTCCGCCCAGACCCCATACTTTAACCGCGTATCTTGAAAACGCGGACATAATAGCATTAAAACTCATAAAGCAGAAAAATACTGCCACAAGCATAAAAAACAAGCTTTTTTTAACATCCTTAGGCATTGACGCAGATGTATTGCCGCTGTCTTCTTCTGCATCGTCTAAATATCTTTGTATTTTATTTTCTTTTATTGTAAGAGCTAAAACAATAACCGAAATTACCATTACAGCCGCAATCGCAATAAAAACAGGCAGATAATCGGGGGCTTGGACGTTTGGTATAAGCACCCTTATTGAAACAAGCGCAAATATGCCGCCTACAGTTCCCATCAAACTTATTATGGCGTTAGCTCTGCTTCTTAAAGATTTCGGCGTGAAATCCGGCATGAGCGCAACGGCAGGAGAACGATATGTTCCCATTGATATCAAAACTATTCCAAGCGAAACTATAAACAATATCAAATTATCTTTATATGCGGAAACAGGAATAATGAGCATAAAAATAACGGCTATTATCGTTCCCGCAAGAATATACGGCATTCGTTTGCCTATTTTAGTATTCGTTTTATCGGAAAAAGCACCGAAAAGCGGAAGCATAAATATTGCAAGCACATTATCAAGTGCCATTATTCCTCCGATTATCGTATCTTTTAAATGGAAAGAAGTTTGAAGCATCAAAGGTATTAGGCTGTCATAAATCTGCCAGAAAGCGGATATCGACAAAAATGCCAAGCCTATATAAAAAGTGCGTTTGTAATTAAGCGTCATATTATGCTACCACAACCATATTCAGTTTATTTAAGTGTATTATATAATAATATTCTATATTATTTAAGACCTTCTTAATATATGTATTTATTATTTATACAGTTTCTTCCTGTTTATTATTATCTTCAGCCAATTCTTCCGTCTGCGCGCTCGCAACATCTTCTGCGTATATTTTTGTTTCTTCTTTATTATCGTAATTTACATCATTTAAAATAATATCTTCCGAATATACTTGGGATTTATCTTGAGTATCATTGCTTGAAGATAGAGCAAGCATGTTTTCAATCGCAATTTCCGAATCGTCAAGAACCATTTCATTAATGACTTTATGCGCCCGTTTTCGCAAGCTTTTATTAAATACAATGCCCAAGGCAAAGCCTATAGCCGCCGCCATTACAAGTATCAGTATAGCCGCCAAATCATCTTTATATTCAGCCAGCCCCGAGATTAATGACCCTTGTTTTGATACGGATTCATATACAACAGCATCTTGTATGGTGTTTTTTGTAAGAATATATTCAGAACATGTATTATTGATATAAGGCAGCACTCCTGCCTGCCCTACAGCTACATCTTTTGCTATAAGATAAAATTTTTCTTCCTCTAAGCTGTATTTATATAAATTATATGTGCTTCCCTCATCTAAATTTGTCATTAAATAAAATGCGGCATAACCCGGAAGATTACCTTCGTATGTGTAAGAGAATACTATTCCGTTTTCATCGCCGGCTTTTCCTCTTATCAAGTCAGCGTATTCAGAGGCCATAACAAATGACAAATCGTAAAACTCGCTTGCAATATTGCCTGTTATGTCACTGCCTTTAAATACTATTTTCGCGTTTCCGAGATTAATTGTAAGAGTTGTGTTGGGGTATTTTTTTAATTCTTCAAACAAACTAGCAGGTACCTGCTTGCTTGCCGAAGCGCTTAAATCGAGTAAAATATTTGTTTTAATATTAACATCGCCCGTAGACATGCTTTCAAACTTAGAAAGAACCGAGCTAATGTCGGCAGGGCCTGTCTGCAAACCTGATGAAGCTCTTTTTACCGTTATTTTATATTCTTTTTCAGCTCCGTTTTCCGCGGCGCAAATAACGCTTACCTGATTATCTCCTTCAATAAGACTCTCGCCGCCTACCACTGTTACGCTCGCTTTGGCATCTTCGGCAACGCCGCTAGCCGTTATGCTGCTTATCTCGTTAGGCAGCCAAACAACATAGTTTGTTATATCCTTATTAAACGCAGGAGACAGTATGCCTGCATTTAAGCTCATTGATTTCAGATTATTATTTGTGCTTGCCACATAATTGGGATCTTGCGGCCTTGTTGCGGCAATTGTGTAAGTTTTGGTGTTGCCCGCTGCTGCTTTTACCGTAATTTTTACGTTTGTTGTCGCTCCAGCTTTTAAAGAATTATTGGATATGCTTACTTTAGCGCCCGAATCGGCTGCTTTAGCGCTTATGCTTAAACTTGATGTATTCGCGCCGACAGTTGTTTTATACGATGTTACGGACGATGAGAAAGACGGATACACTTTCGTGTTTGAAACGGTTAACGAAGCCAGATTGGCGTTGGTGGACAACGGCGCCGCGATAGTCCTTGAATAAGTTGAACCGCTCGGATAAATTGTCGAGCTGCCGGTCGGAACTTCTATCGCGGAAGAACTTACAGTAATTTTATTGCCTGCCGCGCCTGTTACTTTAAATTTTAATGTGCATATTGTTTTTGTTCCGCTTAGCACCGCGCCGCTTGAATTGTATAATACTATTTTAACTGTATTTGTACTGTTTTTATTTGCGCTAAAATTCCACCCGCTCACCCCGTTTGATGCGCTTAAATATGTTAGGTAAGAGTTGGAAAAGGTTATTGTCGCCTCTACCCCTTTTGCATTGCTTAAACTATTTAAAATAAAACTTACCGAAATAGTATCGCCGTTGCGTACAGTGCTTGTGCCGCTCATTGAGGAAGTTGCCGCAAGAGCGTTTATAGGCAGAAATGCCATTATTAGAGCTAATATAATTAAAAATATTGCTAATTTTTTAAATTTCATAATTCAGCCTCAAATATTATGTATTTTTTAGTTTTATATGTATAAATGTTTATATATAATTATTTGCCTAAAATTATATCTACAATCGAGACCAAATCGCTTATAGACACATTGTTATCTCCGTTTAAGTCGCCGCTTAGCTTGCACGCTCCGTCAAGATTGCATTGTCCTAATATATAATCTCTTACCGTTATTAAATCCGATATTGAAACATTTCCGTCGCCGTTTAAATCGCCTTTAACAGCTACAGTATAAGTTTTATTATCACTGCCGTCAGACATTTTTACCATCATGCCTGTTTTTATTATGCCGCTGTCCACAAGTGTGCTTCCGCTGTAAATTCCCGCGGTATAACCGTCGGGCAGTACTACATTATTTAAGAACGCGTCTGTGTCTGTATTTGAATCGACATTATATATAATGCCGTTTATGTAATCTATGCCATATGTATCAGAACCCGCCGCCGTAACGCTTATCGTTACAGTACACGCCGCTGAAAAATCAACCTTCGTATCGTTGCTTTTAGCTGTTATTGTTGCCGTTCCGTTTTTATGGAAAGTAACAAGTCCGCCATTCGATACTGACGCTATTGACGAATCACTTGAAGACCATGTAACTGTTTTTACACTCGCATCCGCCGGACTAATCGTTGGCGTTAACTGTACGGGGCTTAAATTATCTGTTATACTTACCGATGTTTTATCAAGAGTAACGCCTGTAACAGCTACATAAAGCGAAAGAGCGTCATATGCCGTTTTTAAATTATTATAAGCCGCATCAATTTTTGCCTGCGTCGTAGTCACATTGTCGCGCTCGGCAACCGCCGCGTCATAAGCCGCTTCAAGCGCGCTCACGGTTGCGGTTGTATATTTTGTTTTATCTAAGGCTTCTGCCTCAACTATTAATTGATTTAAAAGAGTTTTATCTATTAATGTAGACGGCCCGATAATTTTTATGGAAGTTTTCTTAACATATCCCACATCATTTGCATAATCATAAAGGGCATAACAATCTGTAAGACCGGTTACATCATTAATAGGCATATCGGACTGTATTTTATAATATGTAGGATTGCTTGCGTCAAGTAAAATTACAGGTATTCCCACGGGATACGAAGAGGTTTTCATCGCCATTTTATACATACTCAAAGTTGAAAACGGCGTATAGTAAACATAGTCTGTTTTATTGGAAATTCCCAGGTTGTATGCGTACTGGTCTTTATAACCGAGTTTTCTGTCAATTTTATAATACATTCCAGCTATTTTCTGCCCCCAATACGGGTCAGATGCGTAGTATACGTTAAATCCCTGTTGTTTATTGCCTAAATTAGGTCCGTAATATCTGAAGTCGGTGTTAGCGTCACAGTATCCGTCAGAAATAAAATCGCCTGTCATATAATTTACGCAAGCTGCCACAGAAGAATAATACGACGCATTATTCGGGTCTGAATCACCCGCATTTAGTCCGAATAAATTATATCTTGTCGTTGCGAAATAACTGGTCCCGTACGCGCTTTCCAGAAAAGCGATCGACAAGATTATCGCAGCGTTAGTGCCGTACTTATTCTGCGCGTCAATAAATACCTGAGCTTGTCCGTTAAGCACGCTTGTGGGTTTGTTTAAAAGACTTATGTAATAGTTCAGCTCAGCAGCCGTATATTTGGTTTTTGACCGCACCGGAAGAATATTGTAATAATTGGAAAGCGTTCCCGCAAGATTTGTCAGCTGAGGATTTGTATAGAATGTTCTTCCGTCAAGCGAATAATATTTAACCGATTTTTTCATAAAACTCGGCGCTTTTAAATACGTATAAGAATGGTAACTCGGTGTTCTTGACGTAGTTGAAAATGTTGAGAATTTGTGTATTATGTCCCCGTCATCGTCAACATAGTAATAAGACTGCCCGATAACCTGAATTCTGGGTATCAGCACGAGTTGAGATAACAACGCTTCGCCTATAAACCCCGAAATGCCTACTTTTGCTTTCGTTGACGATGTTGTAGCATAATAATATAGCATATGGCTTGTTGTTATGTATGTATATTTTGTAGTTGTACCTGTTATGTAGAGGTTGATTGTGGAACTTGCCGCCGATACTGCAATCCCGTCTTTCATGGCAACCACGCCGCCGTTATATGTATGGCTGCTGCTTGTTACAACCATATTGGCATCACTGCTTGCGTTCATAGCGGCATATGCTTCATTATAAGTAGCATACCCGCACACGTCAGTAAACGTTCCGTCCGCTTTTGCTATCTTTGTATGGTACGGCAGAGTAGCAGTAACAGTAGCAGTGTCCTCACCTAAGATATTTACAGGGTATATGACGCTTGTAAATAAAAGCATGCACATAATTGCTGTAAGCACTATTTTTTTCATTTCTTTTACCTTATTTTAAATTTTACTTTTAAACAATCTTTTTAATTTGTTTTGATTTTTTTATTATTGTATTTAGTTCTTCTATGTTGATGGCTTGATATGCGTCGCTTAGCGCTGCATTAATATCTTCGTGAACTTCTATCATTACACCGTCGGCGCCGCAGGCTGCCGATGCATATGCCAGATAAGATACAATGTCTGCCCTCCCGCAGGCATGCGAAGGATCAGCAAATACAGGGTAAGCACTCATACCCTTTAAAACCGCAATAGCTCCTACATCCAAGACGTTTCGCGTTTCATTATCAAAACTGCGTATCCCCCGCTCACACAGAATTATCTTGTTGTTGCCGCTTTCTTCTATATATTCACACGCTCTTAGAAACTCATTAATTGTGGCACTCATTCCTCTTTTTAAAAGAATCGGCTTGTTTGTTTTAGCCAGCGCTTTTAGAAGAGGATAGTTGTACATATTTCTTGTACCTACCTGAATTATATCGACTAAATCAAAGAATAGATCAATATCGTAAATATCGGTTATTTCGCTTATAACAGGCATGTTAAATTCTTTGCCCGCGTCATGCAGCATTTTCAGTCCTGATTTCCCCAGCCCCTGAAAATCTTTTACGCATGTGCGCATTTTAAAAGCCCCGCCTCTTAATACATCGGCGCCTGCGGCTTTTGCAAACCTTGCAATTGAGAAAATCATTTCATGATTTTCCACTGCGCAAGGTCCGGCGATAACTGTATAGTCATTATTTTTTATTTTATTATATATATCAATCATTGCTCTGCCTGAAATTATTCATTACATTTAATAACATATTATAACATAATAATTGTGAATTAACAAATTTTTGCATAATTAAAATATAAACTGTATACAAATCTGTAGTTTTTTTGAATTTAATAGTATAAACAGTAAATAAACCGCATAATTTTGCAGTTTTAAATTGTTTTATTGAATTACTTCCTATGATGTAAATATAACAAGATATGACTTATTCCCTGTCCGGAAGGAGTATGAATTTCCCGTCCGCCCACAGCTTTTCTATATCGTAATATTTACGTTCTTCTTTATGAAATACATGAGTAACAACGTCACCGAAATCTAAAAGCACCCATCTGCTTTCTTTCTTGCCTTCAATTTTCGGCGTTTCCATGCCTTCTTCTTTTGCTTTTATATATACAAACTCGACAATAGCGTCAAGCTGACGTTCATTGCCGGCGCTTAAGAATACGAAAGCATCGCATATGGCTGTAAGGCCGGTTACATCTATGATATTCGCGTCTTCCGCTTTTTTTTCTTCCGCCCATAAAACAATTTTTTGAGCTTTTTCTATATAATTCATTCTTCACCTCTTGGCTGTTTTAATAATTTGTGTATTGTTTATTATACATTATTTTTAAATAATTAAAAGTGTCTGATATATTTTCATTTTTATTAAAATAATTGTATATTTTTTCCATATATTGCCGAATAATTATTTGTAATTTAACCTATCGTAATATATAATATAGATTGAAAAAGTATAATCGTTATTGTATTTTGCATGAAAGGGTTTGTTTTGCAGCAATATGAATAAGAAAAACAAAGTAAGCGTTAAAATATTGGGATCCGATTATTCGTTTTTAACGAATACCAATGATACTATAAAAATTGAAGATACAGTCAAATATCTTGAATATATTTTAACTGAAACAAAAAAGAAAAACCCTTATATCAGCAATTATGTAACTTTAATACTTACTTGCATGAATCTAAGCGAAGAGATACTTGAAACTCAAAAAGCATTTTTGACAATGCAAAAAAAATTAGTGAATGCGCCTGCCCCTCCCGCGTTGGTTCAAAGCAGTAAAGAAGAGCCGGCAAACGCTGACACTGTCAGAATATCCCGCAGTGAAGCAGACATAAAAAAATTAGAACAATATCAGGAAGAAATAAAACGGCTCAGCGAAGAGGTAAACAGAGCAAACGCAATAATAGCAGGATATAAAACCCGCCTTACAGAGGTAAGAAGCGAAAATGAAAAAATGAAGCACGAATATGAGTTAATCGAAGAAAAATTACTAGAAAGTCAAATAGAACTTGTAAAACTGAGAAAAAAAATAATACAGGAATAAAATAAAATTCAGTCGTTGACTGAATTTTTTAATTTATACTCATTTATTTTCATATTATCATATGATAAAGAAGATATTTTATATTCAGTAATAAACTTATCTAATTAAATATAAAAATTCTACAAATTTATCTCGAAATTTATAAAATAATATAAAAAAATATCCCTCACACTTAAAATGCTGCCTCATATAATAACGATAGAATATAATAAAGGAGGATAAAGCATTTGGTTGAGAGACATGATATTAACAGCTGCATTGAAGTAGACTGTTTGATAGTAAAAAAAGTATACGATGCATGTTCTAAACGCGATTGTTTGGAAAGAGCGTTGTTCTGCGTTGATTTTCCGTGCGGCGATGCCGATGATTTTAAATTTATAAGAGCCGAATTCGGCAAAGCAGAAGTAGAACACTGGGATGGTTATCCATTCTTCAAAGAAATAAATGAAAACTACGCATTAATGCGTTTTGTTGCCGCAGTTCCTGTTTTTGTAATTGTTAAAAGAAAATGCAACGGAGAAGAATACAGACTTCCGGCAAGACTCTGCATTAACGGTCATTGTCAGTGCGACAATAAAATAAGATTCCCTGTTGAAGTCGTGGTATACGCTCCCGCTGAGTTTTTAAGACAAGGAAGATTTGAACCATATGTTGAAAGTTATGCCGAAGCAGGCTATGCCAACATAATCGATAATCAAAATTTAATGCAATTAAGCATAGGCGTATTCCTGATTGTCAAAGTAATAAGCGAAGTTCAGCTTAAAATACCTACTTACGGATTCTGCGATATTCCGCCGGAATGCGAAGATGCTGCCAATGTTGAATTCTGCGAAGAATTCATGGATGATGAAGTTACTCCGTTCCCGGATTTCTTCCCGCCGCAGCAAAGATGTTAGAAAAATAAGATAAAATAAAAAAGACAGCATTGCTGTCTTTTTTATTTTCTTTTTTGAATTATTTTATTATAATGTAGTTTATAGTAATATCCAGAATATAAAGTGAGGAATATATGAAATATAAAAAAATAATATCCGCATTATTTATATTAATAATAATAATTCTGTTTTCCGGTATTGCAATCGCACTAGATACCATTACTAAAAGCGATGTTCATCTGTCGCTTGTTACAAATATAAATCTAAAAAGCGGACAAGGCAAAACTATTGACTCTGTGTATACAGTAGCCCAAGGCTCTTCTTTCTGCCAGACATACAATATAAAAAATTCTACAGACTATTCGGGCAGTATAGAAGTTGCAATATATGAAAAGATAACATCTTCATCAGGAAAAACCATATCAGACTGGACAACATTTACCTCTTCCGTTACAAGAGGCTCGGCGACTACCATTACAGGCAAGACAGTTAATATGGACACATCATACGGCAAAAGTGTGACTTTTTCGTACAGACTGATGTTTAAGCTTAACGGCGAATGGAATGAGTATTCATCGTCAAGCAACACCGTAAAATTATACTTGCCTGTGTTCTCGGCAACTTATACAACTGATGCAAACCCTGTAGGACTAAGTGATTTTTTAGTATACTTCGGGGGTAAAATTACATTGTCATCTGGAGTAAAGGTCGGAAGCGTTAAAGTTTACGATTCGATGTACGGTCTTATCGCGGAACTTGGAGATATTAAAGAAAAAGAGAGCAAAAAATTTCAGAAGGATTTAGCCGTATCAGTAGGTGTTATAAACTCTTACTTAATTGTAGAATATACAGATTTGTTAAGCAACGAAATTGTAAGAACGGAACTGCCTGAAGTTAAAATTACAGGCAAAATAATAGATGCGCCTATTGAGACAAAAATATCTATGAATGTTACTTCCCCAAAAACATATTTAGAAACAGCTCAAAATATTGATTTATCATTTGAATTTAAAAATGATACGCAGTATGATATTATAACCGCGTTCATATATCAGCTTGATGATATGGGCAAGGCTACTGCCGAACCTATTTTAAACATTGGTTCCGTACTGAAAGGCTCAAGCGCAACGCTTACAAAAAACACAAAAATAGAGCCCGATAAAATATATTCATACGCTATATATGCCTATGTGGAAGACAGTAGCACGCCATTTAAAGCGACTTATGATTTTTCTTTATCTTCAATCCCGCCGTGTCTTGAAATACAGAGAAGCATAGAAGGCGCTAAACTGCCGTTTTATACCGATACGGTTATTACATATACAGCTAAAAACATAAGCAATTACGAAGTGACAAATGTAACTATTACAGACGGTATACTCGGAGAGGTATATAAAACTGACAGCATAAAATCAGGACAGCAAGTTACATTTACCGCAAAAGGAAAATTTTCCAATGATTTTACGTCTCAGCCTACAATAAATCTCGTTATAAAGGATGATAAAAATACTTCTCATACTTTCTTTATAACTAAACAAATCTTCATGGTTGAGAGAAAAACCGAGCCGAGTATGATGATGCATATAGAAAATATTAATGCAAAAAATAAAGAAAGTTCAAGCTTTGATGTTGTCTTATTAAACGACGGCAACACTAATTTTATTGATTTAGAATTAATCGATACAAGAAACGGCGCTTTACTGGGCACTTTTTCTCTGCTTAATATAGGCGACAAACAGATAGTATCGCTTTCAGGTCAAAATTATAAAAGCGATTCAAATATTAAATTAATGGTTAAATGCAAAACGGATACCGGACAAGAAATGGAATTCAATTTTGATGCCGTTCACATATCAAATCCTTTAATTAAAATAATTATAATATCTGCGGCGCTTTTAGTCGTAATCGGCTGCGCAGTGTTTTTAACCATAAGAAAAAGAAACCGCAACTACAGCAATAACAGGAGATAAAAATGACAAAAGAGAAACAACAAAATATCCAAGCAATTACAAACATGGAAGAAGATTTCGCGAGATGGTACACAGACGTTATTATGAAAACCGAGCTTGCGGATTATTCGCCTGTTAAAGGTTTTATGGTAATAAGACCGTATGGCTTTGCTATATGGGAAAATATAAAAAACGAATATGACAAATTATTTAAACAAACAGGTCATGAAAACATGTATTTCCCTCTGCTTATTCCGGAGAGCCTTCTAGTCAGAGAAGCCGAACATGTTGAAGGGTTCGCTCCCGAAGTAGCCTGGGTTACTCACGGAGGAGGAGCGGAACTTTCTGAAAGACTGTGCATTCGCCCTACAAGCGAAACTATTATTTGCAGCATGTATTCTAAATGGCTGCAGACATGGCGGCAGCTTCCGTTCTTATACAACCAGTGGTGCAGCGTAGTAAGATGGGAAAAAACAACAAGACCGTTTTTGAGAACATCGGAATTTTTGTGGCAGGAGGGTCATACACTTCACGAAACAGAGCAGGAAGCGCAAGCTGAGACAATGCAGATGCTTAATATATACAGAAGCGTAGCCGAAGAATATATGGCAATCCCTATGATTGTCGGTCAGAAAAGTGAAAAAGAAAAATTCGCGGGCGCGCACGCGACATACACAATGGAAGCTCTTATGCACGACGGGCAGGCGCTGCAATCGGGTACAAGCCATAATTTAGGACAGCATTTTACAAAAGCTTTTGACATAATGTATGCAGACAGAGACGGCAAACGCGCATATCCATACCATACTTCATGGGGGCTTTCCACAAGATTAATCGGCGCTATTATAATGGTGCACGGTGACAATTCGGGGCTTGTGCTGCCTCCTAAAATCGCTCCCGTACAAATAGTAATAGTTCCCATTGCACAGCACAAAGAAGGCGTTTTAGACAAAGCCTATGAATTGAAAAATATTTTAAAAGAATATAAAGTAAAAGTCGATGATGCCGACGGCTATACACCGGGCTGGAAATTCAGCCAATGGGAAATGAAAGGCGTGCCTTTAAGAATCGAGGTAGGACCGAAAGATATTGATAACAATAAATGCGTTTTTGTACGACGCGATACGAAAGAAAAAATCGATATCAGCCTTGATGATGTTAAAACGGCAGCAGGCAAGACGCTTGAGGAAATTCAAAATAATTTGTACAAGCGCGCCTTGGATATGAGAGAACAGAAAACGAGCACGGCTGTAAGTATAGAAGAAATGAAAACAAAACTCAAAGAAAACCCGGGTTTTATAAAAGCCATGTGGTGTAATGACAGGCAGTGCGAAGATACGATTAAAGAACAAACCGGAGCCAGTATAAGATGCATTCCGTTTAAGCAGGAAATTATCGGAGACGGCAATTGCATATGCTGCGGAAAACCTGCAGATAAAATGGTATATCTTGCAAGAGCGTACTAAAGCATTAAATAATAATAAGATATTGAAGCAATTAAAAGGACTGAACGCATTTTCGCTATTCAATCCTTTTTTAATTGTTTAATTATATTTAAGAAATAACTATATAATATTTTAACTTACAAATTTGTTTTATACAGCATCCGACAAATATATGATTATCATATATCAGCAGACAAATAAAAGTCAGTTTAATTTTTTATAACATTTTCTTTTTAATCATAACAATTACACTTACTAACGAACATATTAAAGCTATCCCGAGAACCGACCAGAAACCGAAAGAGGTGTCTTTGAAAGGCACCGCTACATTCATTCCCCACAGGCTGGCTATAAGGGTAGGTATAGCGATAATTATTGTAAGAGATGTAAGCAATTTCATTACAATGTTTAAGTTGTTGGATATAACAGATGCAAAAGCGTCCATAGTTCCGCTTAAAATGTCTCTGTAAATAGTACACATCTCAATGGCCTGCTTATTTTCTATAATTACATCTTCAAGCAATTCAAGGTCGTCGGGATACTTTTTAATAAACGCCATCCTCAAAAGCTTTTCCATAACAACTTCATTTGATTTTAATGAAGTCGCAAAGTAAACCAAGCTTTTTTCAAGTTTAAGCATTTGTATCAGCTCTTTGTTCTTCATGGATTTATGAAGCATTTCTTCTATTTTTGTGCTCATCTTATCCACTTGTTTTAAGTATGTTAAAAACAATGCCGAATTTCTGTATAATATCTGCAAAAACATCCTGTTTCTTTTTTTGGTAGAGAATTTAACCATTCTGAAATCATAAAAATATTTAAGCACGGGTACGTCTTTTAATGATATGGTTATTATATTGTTTTCTGTTAAAACAATACCTACAGGAATAGTGTTATATACATAGCCTTCCCCTTCGAGCTCTACTAAAGGAGTGTCAAAAATAACCATGGTATGGCCGTCTTCAATTTCCAATCTTGCGCGTTCTTCTTCGTCCAAAGACGATCGCAAAAAATCAATATCTACATTTAAAGTATCATAAACATATTGAATTTCTTCTTGCGTGGGGTTTATTAAGTGCACCCAACTATCAGGTAATATTACATCGTTTTTAATTAATTTTTCATTTTCGGTATAATAGATTGAAATCATTTTACTACCTCCTAACAGCTAAGCGCTTAATAAATATATTTTAACTAATTTATTTTATCATATAAATTAAATTTTTAAAACAGATAATTTAATTATATGTTTGAAGAAATGAATTGACAAACTAATAAAGCTCAGTTAAAATAGCAAGGTGCAAAGCTTTTTTGCTTTACAAAGCTTTACAGCTTTACACATGGTGGTATATGAAAGAACTCATAAGAATTATAATGCTTCTTGATCATTATGGCACATTGCTTACAGAAAAGCAAAATCAAATATTGAAAATGTATTATGAAGAAGATTATTCGCTCGCAGAAATAGCCTATAATTATAATATTACGCGCCAGGCGGCATTTGATGCCATAAAAAAAGGCGAAGCAGTATTAAATAAATATGAACAAGCATTAAATTTAGCTCAAAAACAAACAGAAAAAGAAAAAACAGCCGAAGAAATAAGAAATTTGCTTAAAAAACTTACAGTAAATGAAAATGAAATCGGCGAAATTAAAAAAATAGAAAAATTGCTTGATAAAATATGCGAGTAAGAAAGGAGTGCAAATGTTTGATAATTTAGGCGGAAAACTGCAGGATACGCTTTTAAAACTTAAGAAAAAAGGCAAGCTCACCGAAACCGACATAAAAGCGGCAGGCAGAGAAATTAAACTTGCAATGCTTGAAGCTGATGTAAACTATAAAGTAGTAAAAGACTTTATTGATAAAGTATCCGTTCGCGCTCTGGGCGACGAGGTTATGAAAAGCCTTACTCCTTCTCAGCAGTATATAAAAATAGTAAGAGATGAAATTACAGATATATTAGCAAATAAAGACAGCAAACTAAAATTAAACAGCAACGGTCTTACTGTTATACTAATGGCAGGTATACAGGGAAGCGGCAAAACAACAACTGCCGCCAAGCTCGCCAATATTTTGAAAAAACAAAATAAAAAGGTTCTTATGGCCGCATGCGACACTTACCGCCCCGCAGCCGTAAAACAACTTCAAACACTAGGCGGCCAGATTAATATACCTGTGTTTTATACCGATACAAAACCGGAAGAAATAGCGCGTCTATCACTGAAAAACGCTAAAGAGCAGTCTGCTGACGTTTTAATTATTGATACGGCAGGCAGAATGAGCATTGATGAAGATATGATGAGCGAAATTAGCAATATCGCAAACATTACAGCTCCTACGGAAATTCTGCTGTGCATAGACGCGATGACAGGTCAAGACGCGGTAAATACCGCAAAAGCTTTTGACGAAAGACTTAAGCTTTCCGGCATTATTATGACAAAACTGGACAGCGACACCCGCGGCGGAGCTGCGTTGTCAGTAACGCACATAACCGGCAAACCCATAAAATTCTGCGGTACAGGCGAAAAAATATCAGACCTCGAGGCATTCAACGCAGATAGAATTGCGGGCAGAATCCTTGGAATGGGCGATATTTTAGGTCTTATTGAAAAGGCGGAAGCCGCATACGATGTGCAGGCCGCGCAGGACTTAAGCAGAAAAATCGCAAAAAATTCCTTCACTCTGGAAGATTTTTTAGAGCAGCTTGAGCAAATGCAGAATATGGGCGGTATAGAAGAAATGCTGAAAATGATGCCCGGAGCTAAACAGCTGAAAGGCATTAAAATAGACGAAAAAGAAATCCTGCATCAAAAAGCGGTGATACAGTCAATGACAATAAAAGAAAGACAGAATCCAAGTTTATTAAACGCTTCGAGAAGAAGAAGAATAGCAGCAGGAAGCGGCACAAAAGTAAGCGATATTAATAAATTGATAAACGGATACGAAAACAGCAAAAAAATGATGAAACAGTTTTCGGGTAAAATGGGCAAAAAAGGCAAAATGAATTTTCCTTTTATGTAATAAATAACTAAAACTATAAGGAGGTGAAAAAATGGCAGTAAAAATCAGGCTTAAACGAATGGGAGCAAAGAAAAAACCGTTTTACAGAATTGTTGTCGCTGACGTGCGAGCGCCAAGAGACGGCAAAAACATAGATGAAATAGGTATTTATAAACCGGTTGGTGAAAAAGACCTGCAAATCGACAAAGAAAAAGCATTAAAATGGTTAAGTTGCGGCGCCCAGCCTACAGATACAGTAAAACAGCTGTTAAAAAAAGAAGGCATTATCTCTTAAGATAAAGAGGTTATTATGAAAGAAATTGTTCAAACGATAGCAAAGTCACTGGTTGATTATCCGGACGACGTTATAGTAACAGAACGCAAAGAAGGAAATACAATATTTTTGGAACTTCACGTCGCACCAACGGATATGGGAAAAGTAATCGGAAAACAAGGCAGAGTCGCTCATGCAATGCGCACCGTTTTAAAATCTGCAGCCATGAAAGAAAATTGCCGCGTAGAGCTTGAAATAATCTGATTATGAACGATTTAACAGGTCAGTATTTGAAAATAGGCAAAATATTTTCTGCTCACGGCATAAAAGGTTACGTTAAAATATTTCCCCTTACAAACGAAGCGGAGAGATTTTACGATCTTAAGGATGTTTTTATAAAAGACGGGCAAGAAATGCAAGCTCTTTCAATTGAAGATATTTTATTAAAAAACAAATTTGTTTTAATAAAATTCAATCAAATAAAAAATCGCAATGACGCAGAAAAACTTAAAGATTTTTTTATTTATGTAAACAGAACTCAAGCTGTTAAGTTGGATAAGGATGAATATTTTATTGAAGATTTAATAGGGCTTTCCGCGTATGATACAAATAACATAAACATAGGCACTGTAAGCGACGTTATTCAAACAGGCGCGGTAGATGTATTAGTGATAAAAGGTCAAAAAGAATTTTTAATACCTGCTCTTAAAAAAAATGTTCAACCTTTAATTGAGCAAGGCATGATAAAAGTCGATACGGCAGGCGGAGTTGAAAGTGATTAATTTTACTTGTGTTGGACTTTTTGAAGGTTTTATAAAGGCATATAGTCAATACAGCATTATAGCGAGGGCTGTAAAAAACCAAACAGCGCAAATAAATTTTGTCAATATAAGAGATTTCTCTAAAGACAAGCACAAAAACACGGACGATTATCCGTACGGCGGAGGCGCCGGAATGGTAATGACCGCACAGCCTGTATTTGATGCGGTGAATTACGCCAAAGAAAACAGGGATATACCCGTTATATACTTTTCTCCTATCGGAAAAACGCTTAACAGCGAAATTGCCAAAAAATACGCCGAATATGAAAATCTAATTCTGCTTTGCGGACATTATGAAGGCGTAGACCAGCGGGCGCTTGACTTAACGGTTACTGAGTATATATCAATAGGAGATTATATATTAACAGGCGGAGAAATTGCTGCAGTAGTATTTATGGACAGCGTGCTGCGTTACTGCGAAGGTTTTTTGGGAAACGCGCAAAGCAGCAGCGAAGAAAGTTTTGAAAACGGACTGTTGGAATACGCACAGTATACTCGTCCGGAAGTATTTAACGGATTAAAAGTGCCTGATGTGTTAATCAGCGGCAATCATGCTAAAATTAATGAATACCGGCACACTGACTCAATTGAGATAACAAAAAAATACAGAAAAGACTTATATGATGAGTATATAAGCACAATTAATAAAAATGATAAGACGAAATAAGGAAGGAGGTAGCAATTATGAATCTCATAAAAGCTATTGAGAATGATTATTTAAAAGATAATATTCAGAAATTTAACGTAGGCGATACAGTTAAAGTTCACGTAAAAGTTGTTGAAGGAAAAAGAGAAAGAATTCAGATATTTGAAGGAATAGTTATAAAGGAACAGAACGGCGGCATCGGAAAAACATTTACGGTAAGAAAAATCTCTTACGGCGTAGGCGTTGAGCGAACATTCCCCGTAAACTCTCCGAGAATAGATAAAATCGAAGTCGTAAAATACGGCAAAATAAGAAGAGCTAAACTTTATTATCTGAGAGACAGAGTCGGCAAAGCCGCAAAAATTAAAGAAAAACGCGTTGACAGAACATCAGTAAAATAAAATCAGCAATGCTGATTTTATTTTTTTACAGTAAATATTTTATAATATACATTTTTTTATATTAAATTCGTATATAATATTTAAAATATATTTTATAATTAATATTAATGACTTAAAAAGGAAGGCTTTTTTATGAAGCAAAAAAGGCAAAAATCCGAGTTGCGGGAATGGGTAGAAGCAATATTAATAACAGTAGTAATTGCAGTGCTGCTAAGAAGCTTTGTGTTTGTTTTTGCAAAAGTAGACGGTACAAGTATGGAAAACACTCTTAAAAACGGCGACAGGCTTCTTGTAAGCAAAATAACTTACCATCTAAGCGAACCGCAATACGGAGATATTATAATTATAGACGTTACCCAAAGCATAGATGATTATGTTAAAAGAATTATAGGAAAAGCAGGCGACACCATTGAAATAAAAAACAGCACCGTATACAGAAACGGAGTGGCTTTAAACGAACCGTATCTTACACCGGGGCTTGAGTATAACGATTTTTCCAAGGTAACCGTTCCGCAGGGCTGCTATTTCGTTTTGGGCGATAACAGACCGGTAAGCAAAGACAGCAGGTACTCTGACGTAGGATTTATAAAAAAAGATAAAATAGACGGCAAAATTGTTTTCAGAATATGGCCATTTAACGATTTTAATTCGCCGTATAAAATAACGGAGTAAATTATGCAGGTCCAATGGTTTCCGGGTCACATGGCTAAAGCGCTGCGGCTCGTCAAAGAACAATTAAAAACAGTCGATATTGTAATTGAGGTTTGCGATGCGCGTGCCGTTATGTCAAGCAGAAACAATGAGCTTAGCTCAATACTTAACAATAAAAAACGAATAGTCGTGTTCAATAAATCATCATTAGCCGATGATATTATTACAGCTGAATGGGAAAAATATTTTAATGCCTCCGGCGAATTATTTGTTTTCACCGACGCGGTTACAAAAAAAGGCATAAAAGCACTTTTTAATATTTTAATACATAAATGTGCTGCAGATAAACGTTACAACAGAGCTGTCAAAGCCATGGTATTAGGTCTGCCCAACGTGGGAAAATCAATGCTCATAAACTGCCTGAGCATGTCGTCAGGCGCAAAAACGGGCAACCGCCCAGGCGTTACGAGAGGCAATCAATGGATAAGGCTTAACAGCGAATTGCATCTTTTGGATACCCCGGGAGTGCTGATGCCGAAAATAGAAAGTGAAGAAGACGCTTTTAATTTAGTTGCAATCGGTTGTGTCAAAGATACTATTTTTGACAAATATGCCGCATGTATCGAAATTATACAATTTTTAAAATTTAAATATCCCCACTTATTAAAATCAAGATACAAACTTGAAAACATTGACAAGTCTGATGATGAAATTCTAGCCGATATAGCCTTGAAACGAGGTTTTATTGTAAAAGGCGGAGAAATTGATCTTAACAGGTGTACGGATATTATATACGATGAATTTAAAAACGGAGTAATAGGCAAAATAAGCCTGCAGTCTCCGCATATCATATAAGGCGGAAGCGGATAGTATAATGTTTAAAGATAAAACCATAGAAGAGATTAAACAATATTTTAAAACAATTCAAATAGGCTCTTACTGCGAATATTACGATACTTTGTTATCAGACAGCAGAAAAAACGTAATTGCTTTCGCATATCAGCTGCAAAAACGCGAAGAAACATATAAAAAAGAATTAAACAGAATAGACAATATGATAAAAGCTCAGAATGAGATGTTTGAATGCGAAACATTTGCAGTTGCGGGAATCGATGAAGTAGGACGCGGACCTCTTGCCGGTCCTGTCGTGGCATGCGCCGTTATTATGAACAGTAATGCGAAAATAATGCATATAAATGACAGTAAAAAATTATCAGAAAAAACGCGCGAAGAATTGTATGTTCAGATACAACAAACTGCCTTATCTATAGGCATAGGAATTATTGATAACGCAAGAATAGACAAAATAAACATCCTAAACGCCACTAAAGAAGCCATGAAAATTGCCGTTGCAAATCTTAATATAAAGCCGGATGCTCTTATTATTGATGCAGTTAAACTTCCGTTAGATATTATGCAAAAAAATCCCAATAAAGCCGATGAAAAATATTATTCTGTTGCCGCCGCAAGCATTGTAGCTAAGGTAACCCGTGATAATATCATGAAAGAATATGCATTAACATATCCGCATTACGGTTTTTGCGAAAACAAAGGCTACGGTACTGCCGAGCATATTGAGGCAATACATAAATACGGTCCGTGCCCTATCCACAGACAGAGTTTCATTAAAAATATATCGCTTACCGCACACAGCAAAACAAAAGGAAACAGCGGAGAATACGAAGCCAGAAATTATCTTTTAAATAGAGGGTATGAAATAATAGGAAAAAATTACTCGACTCAATACGGCGAGATAGATATTATTTTTAAAGATAAGGAATATTTGGTTTTTTGCGAAGTAAAAGCAAGAAAAAACGCGGAATACGGAACCGCCTCAATGGCTGTAGGACTTGACAAGATAAATAAAATAACAAAAACTGCTCTTGCATACATTACGGAAAATGAAATTTCCGATACGGATATACGCTTTGATATAATAGAAGTATATGATAATAGTAAAATAGTACATATAGATAATGCTTTTATGGCAATGGCATAAAAGCATTATCTGTATATATTTCGAATTAGTTTTTAAATCAATCTGTTATAATTCCTGATAACTGAGTATTTCTCTGCAAAGATATACTATCAGTATTGATGATAATATATTCCATATTGACGATACTGCCAATATGCACCCCAATTGAGATACTAGCGGATATGCATTTTTCAACAATGATCCTATAAACACTCCCGGAATGCTTATCATAATAAATGTCGAAAAATAGAGAATAATTGTAATTATTTTATTTGTATTTGCTTTTATAAACTTCTCGCAAAGTATTCTTACTGTAATGTATAATATTCCGAACGTTATTCTTGCAGCAATGCATATTACTATATCTGTTATTGACGCTTTCATCATAAGACCGGCTGACAAAAATATAATTACCGATTCGGCAGCTATTTTAAAGAAATTCTCCGCGCATATAAAAGTCAGTTTTTTAAAAATGTTCGCAGGGATGAGGTAAATAAAATGATTGTTAAATTCCTCAACGCATCTTGCGGGTGATGTTGCGAAAACCGACAGCAATACCGTAAATATAAACAATGGCGCAAGCGTTTTATCTTGTGTAAACAGCGCGAAAACAAATGCCGCCAAAATATAAAAAACAGAATATTTATCAAAAAATAAATTGCCTCTTCTTTTGTTTTCAAGAAGTTGTTTGTAGTAAAATACGCTTGATTTTCTGCCTTTTTTTAAACCCGTTTTTTTAATTATTTCCACACTTGGCGCATCTTGAGGATTATTTTTAATCTCAAGTCTGCAAATGACATCTTCATAATAATCGGATTTTAATTTTAATATAATAATAATTGTTGAAAAGATGTAAGCTATTGTAGGTATAATTGATATTACAAACATTATTTTATTTTTAATAATCCATGAAACCGTAAGAACCTGCATCCATCCGGCAATAGGTATAAGGCTTATAACAGGCGCGCTTGACGCGAGAACAATTGCCTGCAGTATACTTTTCCCCGTCATAATTTTTGCTATAGCAGGTAGTAAAATTACAACAAATATTAGAGCGCAAAAAACATAAATTATATTTTTAACCAATTTCTGTTTATCAATATCATCACTTGCGAATAAATAAATTGCCATTGCTGTAATATTTGAAGTTAATACTACTATTAAATAACAAACAAGTAAAATTACTAAATTCGTAAAAGTCATATTATATATTTGTTTTATCCACGGCAGTATAAGCAGCAGTAAAAGACCGATGCAAAAAGAAATGCCTGTCTGTTTTAATATGCCGTATAACAGCGCCAGCCTCGATTTTATAGGGCTCGCAAAAAGAAATTTCATATCAGCTTTGCTGAAAAACGAAGTTCCCGCTCTTAGCCCCTGAACGCTTCCGACAATGTATGTAGATAAATAAAAAAGAAATATTAGCGCGTATAATTCTGATATATCCCTTGTTGCGAAATTAAATTTAGAAGAATAAAATGAAAACATAATCAGAATTATAAATATAAACAATATCGCCAATTTTGATACATTGTACCGATAATCAATGAAATAATTTTTAATTTTTTTATAAATTAAATAAGATAAAGCTTTCATTTATAACACCATTTTTTTATATTGAGCAGATTAATTTAGTCTGTTGTTTGCATATTATTTTCAGTCTTGTCATCATTATCATTGACAAGCAAGCTGTCTGCGCACTGTAGAATATATTGACCTGTAACATCCAAAAATAAATCTTCCAAATTCAATGTTTTATATTTTGTTTTTGATGTCCTGACTTTAGACGCCACAACTTTTCCTTCAATCATAAAATATATTCTGTCCCATAATTCTTTAAAATCATTAAGCAAATGCGTGCATATCAGAACTGATGTGTCGGTCTGTTTAAGAGAATCCAAAACATTTTTGACTTCAATAGCAGCCTGCGGGTCAAGAGAAATTAAAGGCTCATCCATAAGCAGCACATTCGGCTTTGAAAGCAAAGCGCATATTATGTTCAGCTTTTTCTGCATACCTATAGAGAGATCTCTTCCCAAAGTATTTTTTTTATCCGCCAAATTAAAACAGTCTAATAGCTCTTTAGCGTAATCTTTATAATCATTCAGTTCATATGCCCGTGCAATAAATTCTATATGTTCATACACAGTCAAAAGATCATATACTGAAGGAATTTTAGGGACGTATCCTATCATTTTTTTAGCATTATTTAATTTATTGCTTATATCGCATATGTAAATATCGCCTTTATATCGCATAAGTCCTGCTATACAATTTATGAGCGTTGTCTTCCCCGCTCCGTTCGGACCAACCAGCAGCGCTATTTCTCCGGCGCCGACTTCAAGACATACATTATCATTTGCTGCTGTTTTGCCGTATTTTTTTATGACATTCTGTACAGTTAGCATCTGTGCCTCCAAAAAAGTACTGCCCTGTATTATACCATATAAAAACAGGTTGTTTAAAAAATTTATTAAAATATGTTCTTTTATGTTAGAATATTATAATACTTTATTTTTAAGAGGAAATCATGAAAAAATTGACAGCTGTTTTATTAATTATAATATTTACCATATCGTTATCATCTTGCGGAAAATCAAAAAGTCTTACCGATTATGGTCTTGAATATCAACCGGGAGGTTTTTATTATGCGTATTCACTAGAAGGCGGTTATGCTCTGTACGTTCATAACGATAAAACCACTTCTCTTTCTGCTGATGAATTAACTGTTTTATATCCATATTTTGAAGAACTAAAAGATATTTCAGAGTTTACTTATCCTTATTTGGCTATGATGTTTTACAGCAACAGCGAGATAAGCGTATCGGCATTTCTGCCTGACAAAAGCGTATATTTATGTTATTATTACAGCGAAGAAGAAAATGTCGAAATTGAATTCGCGTATTCTTACAGAGATGATAAAGTTTTAGGATACAAGGTAATAAAAAGCGATTATGACATAAGTTCGGATACTGTGCTTGAAAATGCAAGATCCTATTATCAAAGTGATTTAAGCGGCCTTCAAAGCGTTTATGATATTAAGCTGAAAGATTGGTTTTAAAATAATTTGATTATTTGAATATTTTAGTATACTATTAATATGAATGACATTGATAGTAGGAATTTTAAGACATGACTGATACTAAAATAAGAAACAAAGCTCTGTCGTACAGATGGGGCATATATTTTGTCGCTCTTTTAATATTTTTTTTAGGTGTTTTTTTAAGATTTTCTCCGGCAGCCATAAAAACACAGCTGCAGGATGCTTTTTTGTTAAACGCTGTAGGATTCTCTAATCTAAACGCCATGTATTTCTATACATATATGATTATGCAAATACCTGTGGGTATTATGGCAGATACTGTCGGTCCTAAGAGGATGATATTTGCGGGCAGCATAGTAATGGGCATCGGCTGCGTCATATTCGGCCTTGCCAAGACAGAATCGGCGCTGTTGATTTCTAGGCTGCTGCTGGGTTTGGGCTCGTCAGTATTTTATATTTCTATACTGAAGTGGCAGACAAAATGGTTTACCGAAAGTGAATACGGATTTATTACAGGTTTCACAACATTTTTCGGCAATATGGGCGGCGCATTTGCACAAGGTCCGCTTGTTGCATTAGTCGGATTAATTTCGTGGCAATTGTCATTTTTATACACAGGAGCAGTTGTTTTCGCGCTGAGCGCAGGAATATTTTTCTTTTTCTCAAATTCACCGAAAGACAAAGGTTTTAATGAGATATCCGAACATATCCATGTTAAGCATAATGTAAAAATTTTTACAGCTCTTATAAATGTTATAAAAAATAAAAACATTTGGCCTTTATTTTTGTATACTTTTTTATGTTCAGGCGTGAGTTTTACCACAGGTATCTGGGGCGTTACATTTTTATCTCAAATTTATAATATCAGCAAAATTTCGGCAGGACAAATTATGTTTTGGCAGACAGCCGCTTTTTGTGCGGGATGTATTTTTATAGGAAAAATTTCAGATAAAATAAGAAGTAGAAAAATACCCGCAATAATTTGCTCGTCGGCCTGCCTTATTATTTGGTGTATTTTGTATTTTAGCGGTATGAAAAGCATTCCGTTTTATGCCGCATCAGTATTAATAATTATCGCGGGAGGCTTTAATTGCGGAGCTGTTATGTGCATTACCAGCGCAAAAGAAATTTGCAACCCATTATTTTCGGGCGTTTCCACATCTTTTATAAATACCGCGCCGTTTATAGGCGGAAGCATATTCCCGATAATTTTCGGTTTCATAATTGACAGGTATTCTTCTGTATTATCTGGGGCCGCGCTTTATCATAAAGCTTTTTTAATGTTTGTTATATGTCTTATCGCAGCATTAATTATGTCTGTATTATTTGTTGAAACAAACGCTAAAAGCGTATATATGAAAAATATTTAATTTACTATAAACTAACATATATGGAGGTTATATATGAATTATGCAGAATTATTAAAAACCGCGCGTGAGCATATGAACGGAAACTGCAAAGCATGCAAAATATGCAATGGCGAAGCTTGCAGAGGAGTAATGCCTGGTCCCGGCGGAAAAGCAACCGGCGACGGATTTGTGCGCGCGTACAACAAGCTGCAGCAGATTAAAGTAAATATGGATACAATCTATGAAGAGTGCGCTATTGACACATCATGCAGCTTATTCGGACAAACATTTAAATATCCTATATTCGCAGCTCCCATAGCCATACCGCATATACAATACGGAGAGGCGTACAATTCAAAAACATATAATACGGCCATAATAAACGGATGCAAAAATGCAGGCTCGCTTGGTTTTACTTGTTTTGACCCTGTCCAGGCTGATACATTAGAGCCGATAATAGACGCCGGAGGCTGGGGAATTCCTACAGTTAAGCCTTGGCCTGTGGATGTGATGCTGCAGCAATTTAAGGTGTCTGAGGAAGGCGGTATTTTGGCTGTCGCTACTGATGTCGACGGAGCAGGTCTTGCCCTTGTAAAAGGCATGGCAAACCCTGTTGGGCCGAAGTCTGTAAAACAGCTCGATTATTTAATTTCAAGCATTAAAATACCGGTAATAATTAAAGGCGTAATGACTTCCCAAGGCGCTAAAAAAGCCGCAGACGCAGGCGCGTACGGAATAGTAATATCAACTCACGGAGGACGCGTGCAAGACCAGACCCCCGCTCCGGTAGAAATGCTTGAAGAAATAGCCGATGCGGTAAAAGGCAAAATTAAAATATTTATCGACGGTTCTATAAGATCAGGAGTAGACGTATATAAATGCATTGCGCTAGGCGCTGACGCAGTACTTATAGGCAGACCATACGCCGTTATGGTATACGGCGGCGGAGAAGAAGCGGTAGAATTCTATACACATATGATAGGCGCTCAATTAAAAGAAACTATGATGATGACAGGGGCTAAAAATCTTGGTGAAATTAATAAAAGCAAATTATTTATAGATAAAATGTTTTAAATAAATTTGATATATAAAAAAGGCTGTTATATCAGCCTTTTTTATTGTATTATTTAGTGATTTTCTTAATATCCTAATTCTTCGCCTACAATAATTACTTTTATCCTGTCTTTTTTTGCAGGTATTTGATATCCGATAACCGTTGTGTAGGAGCATACTTTAGAAGAAGACTCACATTCCATACACTTGCCTGTTTTAGCGCACGGAATATCGAGTTCAAAACGCTTTGCGTTTGCCGGAGCGGCTATATTTTTTATTCTGTCATACGCAGTTTTAATATCGGGTACAATTTTATTATAGCCGGCAATTACAATAACGCTTTTAGGTCCGAATATCATTGCCGCCACTCTGTTGCCTACCCTGTCTATATTCAACAATTCTCCATTTTCTGTTATTGCGTTTGATGACGTAAAATATGTATCGCAAAGCAGCGCTTCTCTTAATAAGTCATTTGTTTTTTCTGGTGAAATGCTTTTGTCGTAACGGTCTAAATAGTTGTATTTGCCATTTCTTAAATACTCCACAATTCCTGTTTCGAATAATGTCATTGAACCGCCGCAAGACACTTTATCTCCGTCTTTTAAAAGTTTTAATACCTCTTTAATCACATCCTCTTTTGTTTGTACATAACATTCATACATATTTTTTGTCGATAATGAATTTTTTATTTTTATTCATTGTATTTTTCCTTATATATGTTATTATTTATAATATATTAGACTGGTTGGTTTATTTTGTCAATCAATATATTTACTGTTAATTAAATTTATGGTATATTTAAATTAATTAATTAGTAAATAAAATTTATAGTTTAGTCTGGTATTTCTATGATTGCATATATGCATAGAGGTAAGATCGGCAAGACAATAATTATGCGATGAATATATTTATAGAGAGATATTATCAATATACGTCCTTCGCTATGGTTGCGCAAAATGCAATATGAGCGTTCTTTGCGAATTAAAAATATCAATGAATATGAAATTAGAAATATAAACTCTGATTTTCGGAGGATTAATTAATGTCAAATTATATAAAAGGCGAAAAATCTAAAGAGTATATTATACAATGTGCCGCCGAATTATTTTGGAAAAACGGTTATAGCGCAACGGGAATAAATGATATTTTAAATGCCGCCGGTTTATCAAAAGGTTCTTTCTATTTTTATTTTGAAAGTAAAAAGCATTTAGCGGCTTCTGTCGCCGATTACTTTTATAAAACCAGAATGGATTATATTTCAAAAATTGCCAGCAATAAAAAATGGCCGGAATTTGCCGATAAAATCTCTAAAAATCTTATTGAAAGAGCAGAAAAAAAGATGAGTTACGGCTGCCCTTTTGCGACATTGGGCGCTGAAATTGCTTTTTCAGAGCCCGATATAGCGTTAAAGTACTATGAACCTATCAAGCAATTAACGGCCATTTTTAAAGAAGTATTGTTAATAACTGGCTTGCATGAAGAAAGTGCTGAAATTGCCGCCCAGCGCGCCATGGCGATTTATGAAGGTTATTTATTGTTTTACAGAATGAGCAAAGATATCGGTCATCTGCACAATCTTTCAAGAGACTTAAAAGCAATTTCCGAGCAGATATAATATTAAAGAATTTAAATATAATTTTATCAGTTAAAATTTTAAATTTTAAATAAATTATACTATTATTATTTTGGAGGTTACAAATATGACTTATGCAGAAATTTTGGAAAATGCTCGTAAATACATGAACGGGAACTGCAAGTTATGCAAAGTGTGCAATGGAGAAGCCTGCAGAGGAACAATGCCGGGTCCCGGAGGAAAAGCGACAGGAGACGGTTTTGTAAGATCATATAGAAAACTGCAGGAAATTAAAGTTCATATGGACACTATCTATGACGAAAGCCCTATTGACACATCATGCTCATTGTTCGGAAAGACATTTAAATACCCCGTTTTTGCAGCTCCGATAATGGGAACGTACTTTCAATACGGAGAGCAGTATAACTATCACGACTATAATAGAGCAGTGCTTAACGGCTGCAAAGACGCGGGCACTCTTGCCTTTACATTTTTTGATCCAAATGATGAGAAAGCCCTTGATGAAATAGTAGAAATTGGCGGGCTCGGTATACCAACTGTAAAACCGTGGCCTGTTGATGTTATGATGAAACAATTTAAAGAAGCGGAAGACAAAGGAATAATTGCAGTAGCCACCGATGTTGACGGAGCAGGTCTTGCGCTTGTTCAAGGCGGCGCAAATCCCGTAGGACCAAAGTCTGCAAAACAGCTCGAATACTTAATTTCAAACGTAAAAATACCTGTACTTATTAAAGGTGTTATGACTGCAGCAGGAGCTAAAAAAGCATTAGATGCGGGCGCGTACGGAATAGTTGTATCAACTCATGGCGGACGTGTGCAAGACCAAACGCCTGCTCCTATAGAAATGCTTGAAGAAATTTCAAATGCGGTTAAAGGCAAAATTAAAATATTCATAGACGGCGCCGTACGCACTGGAAATGACGTATTTAAATGCCTTGCTATGGGTGCTGACGCAGTGCTTATAGGAAGACCCTATGTGCTTTCGGTATACGGAGCAGACAAAGAAGGCGCGGCGTTTTATACCAATATGATAGGCTCTCAACTTAGGGAAACTATGATGATGACAGGCGCTAAAAATTTAAGTGAAATAAACGACAAAAAACTTTTTATAGATAAAAATTTTTAAGTTACATTAACGCATGTATAAAAAAATCACCGGTTTCGGTGATTTTTTTTAATTATAATTTATTCTACAATCTGTATCCAGCCGCGTTTATCTTCTTTTTTACCGTATTGTAAATCAGTTACTTCATCATACAATCTTTGAGATATCGGTCCTATTTTCTGATCGTTAACAATTACTTCTCTGTCTTTCCATCTCATA
Source organism: Eubacteriaceae bacterium UBA6119 (assembly GCA_002423395.1). GTDB lineage: Bacteria > Bacillota > Clostridia > Eubacteriales > UBA1433 > UBA1433. The sequence goes on along the minus strand of DIVZ01000005.1, from coordinate 138,407 downwards.
AGACCAACCGGTGATATAACTGCTGCTGTACCTGTAGCAAATACTTCAGATAACGAGCCGTCTTCTGCCGCTTTAAATACTTCTTCTACTGTTACATCGCGTTCTTCGACAGGAATATTCCATTCTTTCGCCAAATGAATTACCGTATCTCTCGTGACTCCGGGGAGAATAGTGCCGCGATCCAGAGACGGTGTAATGAGTTTCCCGTTAATTACAAACGCTATATTGCTAGTTCCTACTTCTTCTATGTATTTCTTTTCTTTTGCGTCAAGCCAGCAAATCTGAGAAAAACCTTTTTTAATTACTTCATCGCCAGGCATTAAAGTTCCTGCATAATTTGCGCCTGCTTTATATTTGCCTATGCCGCCTTCGGCCGAACGGATGTAATTATCTTCCACATAAATTTTTGTGGGTTTCATTCCTTCGGGATAATAAGCTCCTACGGGCGAAAGGATAACCATATATTTGTATGTATCGGAACGTTTTACTCCAAGAACTGTGCCTGTCGCTATGCAAAACGGTCTTATGTATATTGCCATTCCTTCAACCGGCGGAATCCAATCTTTTTCAATAATAAGAAGTTTTTTAATAGCTTCCAGAACAAAATCAGTATCAATGTTCGTCATAGCTAAACGCTCCATTGTTTCGTCCATTCTGTACAAATTTTTTTCAGGTCTGAAAAGCCTTATTTTGCCGTCCACTCCATAAAATGCTTTCATGCCTTCAAATACTTCTTGGCCGTAATGGAAAACTAAAGCAGCAGGATCTATTAAAAACGGAGCATATTGCTCGATTCTAGCGTCATACCATCCTTTTTTATCATCCCATTCCATTACGAACATGTTATCCGAATAAAATTTGCAAAATCCACATTCGTCCCAATTCGGCTTTTGTTTCTTATTTTTTGACTGATTAACTTCAATTTTCATATATAATTCTCCCTCAAAACAGTGATTTCCTGGTATTATATCATAGTAGTAAAATTATGCAAGTTAAAAATTTAAATATTCTGATTATTTTTAAATATTATTATAAATTCAGCCAAAAAAGAACTGTATGTATAAAAAATTATACATACAGTTCTTTTTGAGTTATATAAATGATTAATTCGGTTGACTAAATATTGGTTTTCGCATTAAATATTATTTAAATATTTATCTACTTCCCACTGACTTACTTTCATTCTGTACTCATCCCATTCAGACTTTTTAGCTTCGATATATTTTGTAGAAGCATGCGGTCCTAAAACATTTTTAAGGAATTCGCAATTTTCAAATTCTTTTACTGCATCTATTAATGTTCCCGGCAAGCTCTTGATGCCTTTTGCTGCTCTTTCTTCTTCGCTCATATGATAAAGGTTAGAAGATTCAGCTTTAGGCGGTGTCATTTTCTTTTTGATTCCTTCAAGACCTGATGCAAGGTTAGCAGCGATTGCCAAATACGGATTTGCAGCAGGATCAGGATTTCTTAATTCTACCCTTGTGCTTGGTCCGCGTTTAGCAGGGATACGAATCAACGGACTTCTGTTTTTCGGTGACCATGCAAGATATACAGGAGCTTCATATCCAACAACAAGACGCTTATAAGAGTTTACTATCGGATTTGTAATAGCAGCCATCGGTTGCGCATAGCTAAGCAAACCTGCGATATATTGATATGCTTCAGTGCTAAGCTGATTTTCACCGTTAGGATCATAGAAAGCATTCTTGCCGTTTTTAAACAGCGATTGATTTGTATGCATACCTGAACCGTTTATTCCGAAAATAGGTTTCGGCATAAATGTCGCATGCAGACCATGTCTTTGAGCGATAACTTTTACAACCATTTTAAAAGTCATAATATTATCGGCAGCTGTAAGCGCGTCGGCATATTTAAAATCAATTTCATGCTGACCGATTGCCACTTCATGATGGCTTGCTTCTATTTCAAAGCCCATTTTCTGAAGTGTAAGTACCATATCTCTTCTTGCCGCTTCGCCTAAATCAACAGGAGCGAGAGCAAAATAATCCGCTTGGTCATGTGTTTTTAATGTAGCTTTTCCTTCATTATCTAAATGGAACAGGAAAAATTCACATTCCGGACCTACATACATTTCATAACCGAGGTCTTTTGCTTCTTTTAAAGTTTTCTTTAAAATATATCTGGGGTCTCCTTCGAAAGGCGCTCCGTCCGGAGTATAAACATCGCATATCAGTCTTGCTTCCTGACCAATTTGAGGTTTCCACGGATATACTTCAAATGTAGAAATATCCGGTCTTAAATACATGTCACTTTCTTCAATTCTTACAAATCCGTCGATTGAAGAACCGTCAAACATTAATTCATTATCAAGAGCTTTTTCCAATTGAGAACGAGTTATAGACATGTTTTTAAGTGTTCCGAATAAATCAGTAAATTGCAAATGAATAAACTCTACTCCGAGTTCATCAGCTTTTCTCAAAACGTCTTCTTTTGTTTTTACGTCTTTCATTTTAAATCCTCCTCTAAGTATATAATTAAAAAATGCCAATAAAATACATAATTATGTATTTATTGACACCATCGTCAAATAATTTAATTGTAGAATATCATTATCAATATTAAAAGTCAAGATTTATTTTTCGTTTTCTGATATCAAATAAGTCAGTGTGTAGAAACTCTCATTGATTGCCACATTTTCAATTACGACATCATTACCCACAGCTATATCCGCAGTAGAAAAATTCCATATTGATTTTATTCCGTTATTTATTACATCTTTTGCGACTTCAATGCCCGATGACTTCGGCACTGCTAGAATTGCTATATCTATCTCATTTGATTTAAGATAATCCTTCAACTCGCTCATATTATATATATTAATATCATTAAATATTTTATTCGTTTTATCGGCATCAATATCAAAAATAGCAAGTACTTTTGCATTGCCGTATAAATTTAAAATATAGTTTGATATTGCTTTTCCTAAGTTCCCTGCGCCTATTATAATACAATTATATTTATTGTTGATAGACAAAATATCTTCAATTACTTTAATTAACTCTTCAATATTGTATCCATATCCTTGCTGACCAAAGCCGCCGAAATAGTTTAAATCTTGTCTTATCTGAGATGCCGTCAACCCCATTCTTTCCGACAGGTCTTTTGACGATATCTTAGTTATCCCTTCTTCTAACAGCTCTTTTAAATTTCTGTGATATTTAGGCAACCTTCTCACAACCGGCATTGGCGCATTTTTTGATAAAGTTTGCATTTTCTCCTCCAAGTTCACCAATAATTTGTGTTATACTGATTATGAATAAAAAGAGATTTCGAGTTTGTTTTATATTTAACAATATTATTATAACAATTTTTAATACATATGTAAACAACAAAATAAATAAATTAAAGGAGATAATATGCTTCTTGCAGCCAGCAATATTTGCAAGTCAATCGGACAAAATGTAATTTTAAATAATATATCATTTAACATAAATAATTCAGAAAAAATTGGCATTATAGGCAGAAACGGAGCCGGAAAAACTACTTTATTTAATATAATTTCAGGCGAAGACACAGCTGATAGCGGCAGTATTATTAAACCCGAATCTGTACGGATCGGAATGCTTTCTCAAATGCCCTATCTTGATTTATCAAAAAATGCTTATGATAACCTTTTATGCGTATTTAATTATCTGATTGATTTAGAAAAAGAAATATCCCACATTCAAATACAAATATCAGATTGTTCCGATAATAAAGAAAAACAAGACAAATTATTTGATAAGTATTCAAAATATATTGAAAAATACGAAACAAACGGCGGATATTCATACCCCTCTCTTATAAAAGGAGCCTTAAACGGATTCGGTTTCAGCAGTGATGAACAGCAGCGTCCGGTAGGTACGTTCAGCGGCGGACAGCAGAATAAAATAGCTTTTATAAAATTATTGTTATTAAAACCGGATTTATTGTTACTTGATGAACCTACAAATTATTTTGATATACAAACAATAATATGGCTGGAAAATTACTTGAAAAGTTACACGGGTGCTGTGATGATAATTTCTCATGACAGATACTTTTTAGATTCTCTTTGCGGACGAATATTTGAAATACAAAATTCGAAATTAACTATATTTAACGGAAACTATACTGATTACATCAATTTAAAAAGAATAAAAGAAGAGGAAGAATATAATAAATTTATACAGCAAAAAAAAGAAATTACGAGACAAGAGCAGATAATTGCGCAATACAGGCAATATAATAAAGAGAAAAGTGTTAAGCAGGCTGACAGCAGGCAGAAAAAACTTGATAAAATTTCACGTTTGGAAAAGCCGGATATTGATAGACATTTTATCGATTTATCATTTAAATGCAACCTGCCATCGGGCAAGAATGTTACAGAAATCAGAGGTTTGTCAAAATCATTTGACTCCGTTAAGATAATTAATAATTTCTCGCACATTTTTTATAAAAAACAAAAAACGGGGATATTCGGCGCTAACGGCATAGGCAAATCAACTTTATTAAAAATTATCAGCGGTGCTGATGATGATTATTCAGGGCAGGTAATACTGGGTCATAATGTAAAATTAGCATATAGCGAACAATATTTCAGTTTTATGTATAAAACTGTTTTAGAAGAAATTTTATATATGGATAATCAATCATTATCAATGAAACAAGCAAGAGATTACTTGGCATTATTTCTATTTTTTGAAAATGATATATCCAAAGAAATATCATCTCTTTCGGGCGGAGAAAAAAGCAGGCTTAATTTGCTTAAAGTTATGATACAAGGAGCTAATTTGATAATACTTGACGAGCCGTCAAATCATTTGGATATAGCGTCTGTCGAAGCGCTTGAAGACGCTTTGATTAATTACGACGGAACACTGATAATGGTTTCTCATGACAGGTACTTTTTAAATAAAGTTTGTGATAATATCCTTGTTTTTGAAGATAACACGATTAAGTATTACGCCGGTAATTACGACTATTATTTATCACGAAAAGAAAAACAAGACATAATTGATAATAAGAAAACTGAGCAAGCGCGAAAACCTAAGCAATCCCCAAAAGATAATACGCTCAAAAAAATGTCATTGCGAATTAATCAGCTCGAAAAATTAATTGCTGATATAGAATATGAAATTAAAAAAACTGAAGCAATAATTTGCATGCCTGATTTCTATAAAGATGATAGAAGCAAGGAGATACTAAAAGAATATGAACATAATAAATTATTATTGGAACAATATGAAAGCGAATGGCTGGAATTGACAGAAAAATTAATTTAATGCGATATAAAAAAATAGCACTAAAAAAGCAGCCTTACAAGGCTGCTTCTATATATTTATTTATATTATTCTGAAGGAGATTCAGAAGATTCATCTGGTGTAGTAGTAGTAGTAGTAGTGGTGGTGGTAGTTCTTGAATCTGTTCTTAGCGGTTCCTGTGTCCACTGCGCGGCAGTAATTCCATATACTTGTTTAATCAAAGCTACACGTTGAGCCTGATTAATAATCCAATAAGAAACTCCATCCCTTGAGCCGTAATAACCCGGGAATGTATATGTTTTTATATTGTTTATATCAATATCTTTCGCGGTCGCCGCAAGAGATGTGAGCTGTTGAAAACTCATATTTGTGTATATGTTATCTTTAATTGAATTATAAATTTTCGGCAGCAGCATCAGTTTATTGCCCTTCTTTACCTGATCAAATAAAGCTTTCAGCAATTTCTGCTGCATGCCTGCTCTTTCGATATCACTTCCCGCAGCATTTCTATCTCTTGCTAATAATAAGAAGTGTTTTCCATCAAGAAGCTGAGGACCTTTTTTTACTCTTACTGTACCACTAGCGTATATATTATAAGGAACATCATACTCTACTCCGCCTATAGCGTCTACAATTTTAACTGCTGAATCCATATCAATACATACATAATAATCTATCGGAACGCCTCCCAACAAAGCGCTCACTGTCTGAGTCAAACAATCTACTCCGTTGTCAAAATCATTGCCTTTATTTCCGTAAATAGAACCGTAATACATGCATGCGTTAATTTTAGTTTTGCCTCTGTTTCCGTACAGCGGAACATAAGTATCACGCGGTAATGATACCATCGACACCGCTTTTGTTTGAATATTCAAGCTTACAAGTATTATGGTATCCGGTCTGTAAATGTCGCTGTAATCTCCGCTTTCCGTACGGGCCTCATTTCTGTCAATACCGAAAACCAAGATATTAACTACGTTTTTATCAAAGTTTTCCGCTGCATTAAGCCCCTTGGACACATTTACTTTGTTTAAAAATTTATCATCTGTACGTGTTATAGAGCTTTTATCTACGGCAATTTTGTTAATATAACCAAACCCTACTATGCCTATTATCAATAACGACGCGATAATCGATACAATGACTTTAAACCATCTGCGTTTTACAACAGGAACTTTGTTATAACTGCCGTAATTATATATATCGACATCGTCTGATTCGTTAATATAATTATTGCCTGCATTAAAACTTTCGATATCGCCATTATTATTAATATTAATTAAATCTTTGTTGCTAAATTTCTTTTTTCTCATATTATTTTCTTCCTATAAAAAATCGACAAAAAATATTATAACATATATTTTAAAAATTCAAACAGTTATTTTAATTATTCTTATAATAGTTTATCAAGCTGCCGCAAAGCATTATTTCTCTTTCCGTATCGGTAAAAGAATCTAAATTAAAAACAATTTTATTAATACTATCATCATTTATAATAAATGCATCAATTTGGTTTTGCCCGGCTTTAATAGCTTGCCTTATTCCTTTTACAAAAATCCAATCATTTTTTTGCAATTCATAATTTCCGTTATAAATAAAAGGTATCATTCCCCAGTTTATAAGGTTTGAGCGGTAACGTTTAGTAGCATAAGATTGTGCTATATTCGCCCCTGCTCCCAAAACTCTCTGACATGAAGCCGCTTGTTCACGCGCAGAGCCGTCTCCCGGTTTTATTGCATATATTGCGCTTGATATTTGAATGTTTTCCAAATCTCTGGTAGTATAATTAAATTCTTTTTTAAACATATTTGACATTTTTAAAATTTCTCCGTCAATTACGCCTTTTATTCTGTCCTGATTAATTTGTTTTACGTTTTTTGCATTCTTAACATAATCTTTATCTTTACGTGATAATGTAAATTCAGCAAGTTTAAATGGATTAGAGCGATATGAAGAAGTCTCGCCGGACGGTATTAACTCATCCGTGGTGGTAACAGGGTCTTTAATTACTGTAACAATTTTTATAAGTATATCATCACCCAAAGCCGGCATGTCCGGCCAATCGGCAATATTCGGACCGTAAATAAGGCTTTCATTATTATTTTCTTTTCTCCAACCATTATAAACTCTATTTTTATAAATTTCACCATTATAGAAATATTTTGTTTCGCTGTATTTTACGTCAATTTCGTCCGCAGCCGTTAAAATCCCCTTGTTTGCGGCTGTAGCTGCAATACTTCTTGCATCCATTAAAGCGACAGACGCATATTGGTTATCTGCAGGCCTGCTGCCTTCCCTGTTCGGGAAATTTCTGGTAGTATGTCTTATTGACAGTCCTTTATTGCTCGGAACATCTCCCGCACCGAAGCACGGTCCGCAAAACGCGCTTCTAATTGTCGCACCGGCAAGCATAAGAGTATTCATTGTGTTGTTTTTAGTTAATTCAAACATTATCGGCTGGCTTGAAGGATATACGCTTAAAGAAAATGCATCGCTGCCTATGTCTTTTCCTTTTAAAATATCTGCCGCATATGTTATGTTTTCAAACATTCCTCCGGCGCATCCTGCAATTACCGCTTGTGAACATAAAAAACCGTTTGGAGTAAGCTTATCTTTTAGAGTAAAATCTATATCGCCAAGCTGTTCTTTGCCTTTTTTATCAATAATTTGAATAATATCCTGCGCATTTTCCTTAAATTCTTTTATGCTGTAAACATTTGACGGATGAAACGGCAGTGCAATATTTGGTTTAATTTTTGACAAGTCAATGTATACGCACCCGTCGTAGTAAGCTGTATTATTAGGGATTAGTTCTTCATATTCATTTTCTCTGGCATGAATATTCAAATACTGTTTGACTTTGTCATCAGTTTTCCAAACGGAGCTTAGACAAGTAGTCTCAGTCGTCATAACATCTATTCCCATTCTGTATTCAATGCTAAGACTATCCACTCCGTCCCCTGTAAATTCCATAATTTTATTTTTAACATAACCGTTTGCAAATGTAGCTTTTATAATTTCAAGAGCCACATCCTGAGGACCTGTGCCGTACGGCGGTTTTCCTGTTAAATAAACGCAAACAACTTCGGGATAATCAATATCATATGTTCTTTTTAAAAGCTGTTTTACGAGTTCCGGACCGCCTTCCCCTATTGCCATTGTACCAAGCGCGCCATATCTGGTATGGCTGTCTGAACCGAGTATCATTTTGCCGCATCCGGCGTAAACTTCTCTCATATACTGATGAATTACTGCCTGATGCGCAGGAACATAAATGCCGCCGTATTTTTTTGCTGCGCTAAGACCAAAAACATGGTCATCCTCATTAATGGTTCCTCCTACGGCGCAAAGGCTGTTATGACAGTTTGTAAGCACATATGGTATTTCAAATTTTTCAAGTCCGCTTGCTTTTGCAGTTTGAATAATCCCGACATAAGTAATATCATGGGACGCCAGCGCATCGAATACAATATTTAACTTACGCATATTATCGCTTTTATTATGTTTTTTTAATATTTTATAAGAAATAGTATTCTTTTTTAATTCATCCTTATTATATTCATTATAATTAATATCATCTTGCGATATAATTTTATTGTGATCTAAAAAAACGCCTTCGTTATATAGTCTTATCATAAAGTCTCCTTACTAATTGTAAATATGATGTAATATTAACATAAAAAATCATTTTGTAAAAGCTTGTGCATATAATAACCTTATAAAACTAACAATCTGCTTTACATTTTTTATTATAAATCTTATAATATATCAAATTTATTAAATTAAAATAAATTTTTTTATTGAAAGGATTACATAATGTTTAGTAAAAGAAGCGACGGTAAATACATTACTCTGCCTGACCCGTTTTTTCGCATTATACCTCATGTAATGCCCACAAGATGCGAATCTCAGGTTTTTTATCAGCATGAATTTGATGTAGCTCCCCTTTCAGAATATATCAAATCCAAAAGACAGGATAACATTGATTTATCATTTCTGTCTTTGTTTATCGCCTGCTATGTACGTACAATAAGAGAACATCCGTATTTAAACAGATTTATCGCAAGCAGAAGAATCTATTCAAGAAATAATATAGACATAGTTTTTATGATTAAAAAACGTCTTGATTTTGAAAGCGATGAAATGGCTGTTAAAATGAGTTTTGACGGCAGCGAAAATATATTTAAGGTTAATGAAAAAGTAAAGGCGGAAATTGAAAACAGTATTAAAAATGCGGCCGACAACGAAACAGACGCTCTTGCAAAAATATTTAATAAACTTCCGAATTTTTTAATAAGAGCTGCGGTAGGTTTATGCAAATACGCGGATAATCATAATTTTCTGCCTAAAAGTATAATTTCAGCAAGCCCGTTTCACTCCAGCATGTATATAACATACCTTAAGTCAATCAAGCTTGACAGAGTATATCATCATCTGTATAATTTCGGTACATGCAGCATTTTTGCCGGCATTGGCAAAGCAAATTCAAAATCACACGGCAAAACAATATCAGTAGGTTACACAATTGACGAACGAATATGCGATGGATACTCTCTCTCAAGAGCATTTAAGACAGTTGAAAATATACTTAAAAATCCTGCTGTATTGGAACAATAATTATTTATATTAAAAAAAACCAAAGGTCTGTATTTTTACAGACCTTTGGTTTTTTAATATATTACCCAAGGCATTGGGTTAACGGCTGTGCCGTTTTGTCTTACCTCAAAATGCAAATGCGGTCCGGTTGATACACCGGTTGAGCCTACACGCGCTATTATTTGACCCGCGACAACATAATCGCCTTTTTTTACATTTAACGAACTGCAATGCCCAAACAGCATTGTTACTCCGCCGCCCATGTCGATAATTACTGCGTTGCCGTACCCTCCATAATATTTTGCAAGTATTACTATTCCATTGCCCGGAGATATGATTTTTGACTTGTTTGAGGCTCCAATATCAACTCCTGCATGGAATATTCTGTATCCATAAACAGGATGAGTTCTGTAGCCGAAAGAACTTGTTATATGCTTATATCCCGGGGTAGGCCATAAATAGTAACCTTTTTTATTTTGAAAATTCCTATTTGGATCCATTTCAGCCAAAATTAATTTTTGTATAGCCGCAGACTCCGCCTCTTCTGCCCGTAATTCTGCTTCCAGACCTGATTTGTCATTATACATTGCAGTCATCAGATTCTGCTTTTCACTTTTTGCATCAACCTGCGTTGCAATTGTATTCTGAGATTCTTTCTTTAAACTCTCGAGCGCAATTTTCTCATTTTCTATTTTTTGCTTTTTCTCGGCAATCTCATTTTCAATTCTTAAAAGTTCATCAAGAATGCCTTTGTCATAATTAGTGAGCGTTTTTATCGCATCTATTCTGCTTATAAGATCTGTAATGCTTTGCGACGAAAACAAAATTTGAATATAATCCATACTGCCGTACATATACATCAATTTTATTCGTTCATCCGCAACTTTTTTATGTTCTTCACGCTCTTTTTCAGCAATATCAAGCTCTTGCTGAGTTTGATTAAGGCTTTGCTGTGTAATATCTATTTGGCTGTTTAAACTATTTATCTCATCTTCAAGCTCTTGGATATTACCGTCAATCTTGTTTATTTCCGCAACAAGAGCATTTATATTGTTTTTTATTTGTGTAATTCTGCTTTTTGTAGCTGCAATTTCATCTTGTATTCTTTTTAATTTTTCCTGATTAGTTTCCGCATGAACGCTTACAGTTGAAGACAGCAGAAACAGCGCAATTAATAATACACATACTGCTTTTGACTTAATTTTCATCATTTCACATTACCTTTTAAAAATTTACTTACCGAAAAATAGCTTCCCGCCGCTCCGATTATAAGTCCGTAAAGTAAAAAGTATGTTGTAATCTGATACATTACCGCGCTAAACGGAGCAAGCGAAGTGCTTAACGGCAGTACCGAGTTTAACTGCATAAGCCCTATCATCATTGTATATCCGCCGCGAAGCAACAGTACCGCCGCTACGGCGCCAATAATACCCAAAACGCTGCCTTCAATAATAAACGGTATTTTAATATAAGAATTGCTCGCGCCGACGTATCTCATTATTTCCACGTCATTACGTCTTGCATATACGGTCAGTTTAATAGTATTGTATATAGTAAACAAGCTAACTGCGCTTAGTATCGCAACTACAATAAGACTTATTGTGTTTATAAGGTTATTGAATTTCAAAAGAACCGAAACATACTCTTTCCCGTAAACTACATCCGCAACTCCGTCATATTCCATAATTGTGCTGTATACCGCCGAAAGATTATCGGCATTATCAACTTTTATCACGTAAGATCGGGGCAGAGGATTGCCGGTTTGTGTATAACCTTTTAAAAGAGTCTCTTCGCTGCTGTCAAACCACGAAGCAAATTCTTTCAGAGCTTCTTCTTTTGATACATATTTCATTTCAGTAATATGACTGTTGTTTTGTATATATGTGCCTATTTCGCTTACTCTGTGATCGGTTATATCGTCATTTAAATATACTTTCATTTGCAAATTGCTTTCAACTTCTTGAACTATGTATGAAACGTTAATTGCAATTACCAAAACAATACCCATAATAATTAGCGCCGCAACAACAGATGCTATTGATGCAGTACTCATAAGAACATTTCTTTTTATGTTATTATAAGCGTCTCTTACAAAATTTAAAAACATTCTCAATAGAAATATCCTCCCTGTCTGTCGCCTCTTATTACTCCGTCTTGCAGTATTAATACTCTTTTATTAAAAGAGTCCACAACCTGCTTATCGTGAGTTGCCATTATAATAGTCGTTCCCAGAGTATTTATATTCTCAAGCAATTTCATAATTCCGAATGAAGTTCGCGGATCCAAATTTCCTGTAGGTTCATCGCATATAAGAATCTCGGGGCCGTTTATAATGGCTCGCGCTATAGCTACTCTTTGTCTCTCTCCGCCAGACATTGTTTGCGGGTATCTTTCTTCCATTCCGTTAAGCCCTACAATTTCAAGCACGTATGAAACTCTTTTTTTAATTGTGCGGCTGTCACGTTTTAAGACTTCCATTGCAAATGCTACATTTTCAAAAACTGTTTTGCCTTCCAAGAGCTTAAATTCCTGAAAAACTACACCCATCCTTCTTCTGAGATGCTGAACTTCATTATTTTTTAATTTATTTACATCCACTTCATTTAAGTACAATTTACCGTATGTAGGATTAAAATCTTTTAATATCAACCTTAAAAAAGTGCTTTTACCGGCTCCGCTGGGGCCCACAAGAAAAACAAATTCTCCCTTTTTAATATGAATATTAACATCTTTAAGGGCATACTGCTCGTTGCCGTCATATACTTTTGATATGTTGTCAAACTTTATCATTTTTTTCTCCGCTTTACTTAAATGAGTTTAATTTATTAATAGTGTCCTTATCCATAATGCCCGATACTTGCAAGCTGTTATCTTTCTGGAATTTTTGAACCGCTAATTGCGTATTATCATCAAACGTTCCGTCCACTGTGCCGCTAAGATATCCTTTTGCAATGAGAATTTTCTGCATTTCCAATATCACAACACTTTTTTGTCCTTTATTGAAGGAGTATGTTTCGTTTTTCAATAATGCTTGCGTTTGAACGTCCAGCTTACCGCTCTGATTTATACTTTTATCTTTTTGATATTTAATAACAGCTTCTGTCGTGACACTTCCGTAATAGCCCGACGGATAAACATTTAGATAACCCGTATAAAACAATATAAGCTGATACTGCTTTATATCGTCTCCCGTTTTGCCCTCAGCGTAAGTAATCTGCTCTCCTAAAAGCGCGTCATATGTTGCCCTGTCAATTATTCCCGATGTACCTAACCCTTTATTTAACTGATATTTTTTTATTGCTTCGCTCATTGCGTTATCTAAAACATCGGCGCTCGGCTGCGTTTGAAAATAATTTAAATAGTAGAGCTTATATTTTAAAGTTAATATCTCTTCATTGTTATCATTGAGCTTATAAATAAGCTCATTATTTGCAGCGCTGTTGTTATTTGTATTATTAAATCCCATCAGCGTTTGGTAATCGTTTTTCATGATTGCTATCATATTTTTGCTGCTCATATTTACATATGCTGAATAGCGTGTTAAATCCTGAGACAAAAATGACGCTCCGGACCACAGCAATATCAGCATAATAAAAATATATAGTATTACTTTTCTCATATCCGTATTCCTGACTTATTTATTTAAAATAATCCCTATATTTGCATTTTTATCATAAATTGGATTTATAATTTCCTTACTGCCCGTAAGCAGCATACAAACGCCGGGTCCGTGTCCCGACTGAATGCAGTCTGTATGTACAATAACACCTACGCTTATGTAGCCTTTTCTGTAAGCTACTCCGTAACGCGTGTCATGGTCAGAAATCATAACTATGTCTCCGAGCCTTAAACTGCCTATTCCAAATTCGGCTACGGCATCTGTATCAGAAGTCATTATGTCATAATCACCTCTGTGCATTGAGCCTGACCCTATGCCCGAACCCATCAAGTAGGCCGGAATAGAGCTGACTACCGGAACATTTAATATTCCGTCATTCAATGCAATATCCCATTTTTCTAATAGTCGGGGCGATAAGTTTAGGCATTTAATCTCTTTTAAATCAGAAAATTCAAGACCCTGACCGCACGCTTTAATTTGAATAGCGTCTCCTACAGCCATTTTTTCCAAGTCCTCATTTTCAAATTGTACGAGAACGTGTTCTATGCCTCCGTGCGTGCCTGATACATAACCCAAAGCGCCTTTAGCTTCTCCCGAAACTACTTTTGCCTCGTTGCCTATGCATGATATTGTATTTAAGGCTTCATTGAATTTTGTGTCCGAATTTTTAATGCTGACTCCGGGTTCTATATGATCCCCTACCCAGCCGAATGCGCTGTCGCCGATCTTAACATTATATACTATTCCGCCTACGCCCGGAAGCACAAGAGCTTCGCCGTCGCTGCTTACTCTATATGCTCCCGCTCTCGGCGGATGCGCTATTTCTCCGCTTACAGACTGAATTACAAGTCTGTCTTTATTAGTTTTAATCATTGGATTATCCTCTATATATATAATTGCAAGTATATTTTACACTAAATATTGAATAATTACAACCTTTGACAAAATGTTTAATAATTTGTTACAAATAAAAAAACAACATTATAATAAATGCCGTTAAAAAAATATATGCTGTTGTTTGTTTCATTTAAATCGTACCTATAAAAACAATTATTTCATTTTATTATACCGAAAAATGCTGTAAGAATTGTTTTATGCGCTCGCTTGAAGGATTTGTAAATATTTTCTCGGCTGCGCCTTCTTCGATAACAGCGCCGTTGTCCATAAAAACAACCCTGTCCGCAACGTCGCGCGCAAAACTCATTTCATGAGTAACTACAACCATAGTCATTTTTTCTTTCGCCAGATTTTTTATTACCCTCAGTATCTCAACAGTCAGCTCCGGATCAAGCGCGCTTGTAGGCTCGTCAAAAAACAGTACCGCCGGTGACAGAGCAAGAGCTCTGGCTATTGATACTCTTTGCGCCTGTCCGCCCGATAACTGATAAGGGTATGCGTTTGCTTTATCGGAAAGATTCATTTTTTCAAGCAATTCGTAAGCCTTGTTCTGAGCTTCTTCTTTTGTCATTTTAAGTATCTGCATCGGCGCGTCGGTTATATTTTTCAAAACGCTGTAATGCGGAAAAAGATGAAAATTCTGAAATACAAGTCCCGTTTTTAACTGTATTTTATGAAGGGCTGCTTTATCTGCGTATTTGCATATTCCTTTTTCATCCGTATTAACCATACTCATGCCGCACACTGTTATGCTTCCGCTGTCAATATTTATAAGTTGATTAAGGCATCGCAGCAATGTTGATTTACCGGAGCCTGAAGGACCGATTATAGCAACTACTTCGCCTTCAT
Organism: Eubacteriaceae bacterium UBA6119; assembly: GCA_002423395.1. Lineage (GTDB taxonomy): Bacteria > Bacillota > Clostridia > Eubacteriales > UBA1433 > UBA1433. The sequence goes on along the minus strand of DIVZ01000005.1, from coordinate 123,203 downwards.
TTACGTTAAGAGAAACATCTTTTAAAACTGTTACGCCATCAAAGCTTTTATATACACTTTTTGCTTCTATTACAGGCATGCTGCTGCCTCCTATTTATAATAATCCAGCTTTTTCTCAGCTTTTATATAGCACTTTTCCACAAGATAATTTAAGATAAAATAAATCAGACCTGCAACAAGCAGCGGAATTGTAGAAAAAGCTCTGCTCGAAGCGTTTGTGGCCACTCTAAATAATTCCATTACGGCTATTGTCTGCGCAAGAGCGGTATCTTTCACAAGAGTCATTGTCTCATTTCCCATAGGCGGAAGTATTCGTTTTACAACCTGAGGAACAATTATCCTGAAAAATGTTTTTGATTTTGAATACCCGAGCACTTTTGCCGCTTCATATTGACCTTGGGGAATGCTTTCAATACCGGCTCTGAAAATTTCGGCGAAATACGCCGCATAGTTAATAACAAACGCTATTATTGCTGAGGCAAACCTGTCGAATGTTCTGCCTACGATATAATACGGAGCATAAAAAACAATCATAAGCTGAAGCAGCAGCGGAGTTCCCCTCATAATAAGTTGGTATGCTCTTACAGGCTTGCTTATAAATTTGTTTTTGCTCATTCTGCCAAACGCTACAATCATTCCTAATGGAATGGCAAACAGCAGCGTTAAAAAAAATATTTCAAGTGATACTGCTGTGCCTTCCAGCATGGGTTTCATTATTTTTTGTAAAAAATCCATTTTGTACGTCCTTGATTAAAAAGGGCTGTATGGTTAACAGCCCCGTGTTTAAAATGCTGATTTATTTTACTTTAGTTATATCTTTGCCAAACCATTTAGCAGATATTTGAGCAATAGTGCCGTCTTTAGCTAATTCTTTCAAAGCTTTATCAACAGCGTTTTTGAGAGCAACGTCGCCTTTTCTGAAACCTACAGCATATTCTTCTGTAGATAATGATTCGCTTAAGACAACAAAAGCTTTATTGTTCTTAGCTATATAATAATTTGCAAATATACTGTCCATCAATACTGCGTCAACGGATTTTGTGTCAAGGTTAAGAAGGGCCTGCAAATTATCATCAAGCTGCGCCACTTCTTTTAATCCGGCTTTAAAATCAGCCTTAGAATTCAGCGCGTCAAGAGCAGTTGAACCGGCTTGAAGTGCAAGTTTTTTATCTTTCATATCCGCAAGTGTTTTTATGTTTGAATCGGCTCTAACAACTAAAACCATGTTATTGTCCATGTATGGATTGGAAAGAGTCATATTCTTTTCACGTTCTTCATTTACAGAAAAACCGTTCCATATGCAGTCAATATTTTTTGTTGTAAGCTCCTGTTCTTTAGCCTCCCAGTCTATTGGCTGCAACACAAGTTCTACCCCAAGTTTCTGGCATACCGCCTTTGCAACGTCAACATCAAAACCTACTATATTGTTGTCGTCATCTCTAAATCCCATAGGCGGGAAAGCATCATCAAGACCTAATATGAGTTTGCCTTTTTCCTGAATGTATTTTAATGATTGGTCGCTTGCATTGCCGGACTGGCCGCATGCCGCAAAAGTTACAAGAATAAAAAGAGCTGTCAGTAATAAGATTAAAATTTTATGCGATTTCATAATTCCTTCTCCTTTATTAATACATACGATTTATTTTACATTAGCGAGACGCTATAAATCAATAGATTATTAAAAATGTTTTAATGTATTCTTTATAATTTCTTAATATTTGTTTATAACGCATTTGCAAGCATATATAAATATTTTATGATATAATAAATAAATGCTTTACATATCACAATATTAAATGGACTTGAACATTATAAATTTATGGGGTGTATTAATGAGTTACATCGTAGGTACTTTTGAAGCAATTATATATTTGCTTTTTTTAGCTTATTCTGTTTATATTCCGATAAAATCTCGCATTAATAAGAAAAAACTCAGCACCGACCACAATATTATCATAAATCCGCAGAATGCGTTTACTTCGTTTGTATCTAAGGCGGTTTTATTTTTATCGCTTCCGAGCATTCTTTTAATGTTTACACTTATTGCACAAGAACCTGAGGAAAATAAAATAGGCATATATGTTTATTTTGGAATTTTTCTTTGTCTTATGTATTTAGGCAATTTAGCGCTCACATCCTCAAAGGGAGACTATTATATTGATGAGACAGGCATCCACTTTGTAGCAAATGAAAAAAATATAATAAGATACGAAGATATTCAAAAATCAAAATGGCTTGACTATGCGCATATAGAGGGAGCTGATACCACCACAATATTGCTGGTAAAAGGCAAAAAAATTAAGCTTTACAATTTATTAGAAGAACAGTATTTGCAATATATATCTAAAGAAAATATATTTACGCCCAAACATGAAGCAGTTAAAAGCATATATAAAAAGAGTTTTACAATTATTACTATAGCTCTGTTTTTTATAAGTGTTATTATTTCTTCTATTTATTTCTCATATACTTCACACTTCAGCAGCGCAAGTGCTCTCACCGAAACAGAAAAATACAGTTACGAGCAGCTGCTTAACGATAATCACATACCTCATTATCTAATTAATCACGGCGAAGTAACGGAAGTCAGCTATAAAGTGTGGAAAAATGTTTTAATCATTGAAAAAACTATGTTTGTTATATTAATGATTATATGTTTTATTATAAATATGATCTGGAAAAATCAGATTTTCAGGAAGCGGTATGTTTAATATATCAGAAAAATTATGATATACTTAAAATAAATTATATAGGACAGTTAAAAACATTTTAAGATATGAAAAATATTGACATAATAAATTAATAAGATTAAAGGAGAAAAAAATGAAAATAACATATTTGCGCCACAGCGGTTTTGCTTTAGAATTTGACGATTTTGTTTTACTGTTTGATGACATAACCCCTCCTTCCATTGATTTTGCAAATAAGCGTGTTTATTTTTTTGCGTCGCATTCGCACGGCGACCATTATGTAAAAGATATCTTTTCTTATACGGATAATAAAAACACGACTTATATTTTAAGCGACGATATAAAAGAATATACAGAATCGGATAATGTTATATCTGTTTCGGAATACAAGGAATATGTGTTTCGAGATTTCAAGCTGAATACTTTAGGTTCCACCGATATGGGCGTTTCTTTTTATGTTTCCGCTGAAAAATATAATATTTTTCACTCGGGCGATTTAAACTGGTGGCACTGGGAAGAAGACGAAGAATCGTATAATAAAATAATGGAGATTGATTATAAACGCCATATTGAAAATCTTAGCAAGTTTAAAACAGATATCGCGTTCGTGCCGGCTGACCCCAGACTTGGAGACGCATATGACTATTCGGTAAAATATTTCATTGAAAAAATTAAGCCAAACATTCTTATCCCGATGCACTTTTGGGATGACTATTCCGTAATTAAAAAACTCCTGCAAGAAGATGCAGGAGCTGTTAAAATTTTAGATATTAAAAAGGAAAACAGCGTTATTTATCAGGATTGATAAGTTCGTACACAACTTTTTGCGGGAACCGTTTTTTGGATCCAAACAATCTTACTGCCGTCTCAATTAATGAGCAGTATTTATCCGCCGTCCATACAATAAATGATTCTTTGTATCGCGGCGGTCTTAAATTTAACGGCCACATATGCTTTCCTATAATATCGCGTTCCGTATGATTTAAATTAAAATGTATCTCCGCATTTTTAAGCGCCGTTTTAGCGTGCTTAAAACCATGAAGTCTGTGAGACTTGTCATATACATGCCAGTCATACAAGAAGAAATCATGCAGCAGCGCTCCTCTTATAAGGCTTTCAAAATCACAGTTTATATTCAGCTTTTTACCTATTTTAAAACTGTAAAAAGCGACTGAAACGCTGTGCTGCAGTACTGTTGTTTCTCCGTGCTGTATATAACTATCCAATTGCTGATATATTTCAGTATTTATAATACCGTCAGCGCAGTTATTAAAATAATCTTTTTCAAATAAGTCCATTTAACTATACTCCCGATAAAATATGTATTAATAAATACAGTAATTTTTCGCCGGCATAAATTATTTTATTATTATATCATATATGCCAAAATTTGTTTTTAAAGTATTTCATAAAATATCCTGTTTTTATTTTAATCTAAATATATCAAATTTATGTGTTCTTTTTGTAAAATTCAAATGAATATTACAAATTCAATTTATAACTCAGCATATCATTAAGTGAAAATAAATATTTGAAAGCATTATTTTATTCATACCGCAGTTAATATAATGTAATATAACAAAAATTAAGAGGTGGGTTGTTGGATAGATATTTTTCGAAAGTTGTCATTTTTCTAAGCATATTTGAAGGATTTATAGCGTTTATAATCGCTGTATTTTTTCTCGATTTTAAAAAAGCCTTAACCGCGTCTTTATTGTTTTTATTACTAATGCTGTTTATAAACCCTCTATGTCTTTACATAACAGACAGAAGATACAATGATATAGAATTGTTCATAGATGAAAATATACTTTTGAAAGAAAATATATATTTTATGTTTTACGGCAGAACGCGCAGCGGGTATTTGTATCTAACCGATAATATCATTTATCTGCACAGCAGAGACAGAAAGCCGTATCTGGAAGCACATATTTACCGAGAAGAAATAGATGGGATTGAAGTTATAAATGACATGATTTTAAATATTTTTATACAAGGCAATTACATTTATGAAATAAAATCTTCTAACTGCAGAAAAATCACGGATACTTTGATAAAAAACGGCTGGATAAACAGGATTAATATTTAATTTCAGATATATCGGATTTAGAGGCGCCGCTTTCTTTTTTTGTTAACAACCTGATGCCAAAGATAATAACGGCAATACCTACAGCTATGTTTAATATTTTAATAAAATCCTGGGCAAGAAAACTTTTCGTAATGCTGCCAAGTACTGCTATAAGCGTTAAAAACAATAGCGTAGACGCAACGCATCCCGACGCGAACAACGCAATCTGTTTTTTCTGCCAATTATTTTGCGCAATCTGCGCAGCAAAAACTCCGCTCCAGAAAACAATTGTAAGCGGGTTTGCAATAGTGAGAACAATCCCCTGAGCAAACATATTTTTCGCAGATATGATTTCAAGAGCCTTAATCGAGGAAAACAGCTTTATACCTAAGGTAGCGGTTATTATATACACACCGAACAATACAAGCACTGTGCACCCGATGATTTTTATCGCTCTTTTTACTTTAGACTTGTTTATTAATACCGCAACAGATGTGCATGAGAACGCGACAAATGCCGCGTCAACTAATGTAACCGCCAAAATAAAAGGCACGGTTATTAAAAAACCGTACGTTGACGAAGCGTTAAACGCCATTAAACATACAGGCCCTATTGCAATCTGCAAAAGCATTCCGAATTTCAGACCTTTAAAAAACATAAGACTATTCCTTAAAACATTATTGTACAGATTATATCATAAATAATTGAATATAATATAGTTTGGTTTTATACTGTATGCAATAGATTGAACAGAGGAATTAATATGGAAAATGATATTAAAACAATTGATGAATATATTATGCAGTTTCCCGCAGATAAAGCGCAAATACTCATGAAAATAAGAGACGTTATAAGCAAAGCCGCTCCAAAGTCCAAAGAAAAAATAAGCTACGGCATGCCTACTTTTTTCTTAAACGGCAATTTGGTGCATTTTGCCGCCCATAAAAATCATATCGGATTTTACCCTGCCCCGAGCGGCATAGAAAAATTCAAAGAGCAATTATACGGTTATAAAAGCTCAAAAGGCGCGGTGCAGTTTCCTTATGATAAACCTATCCCGTATGATTTAATAAGCGAGATAGTGAAATTCAGAGTAAGCGAACAGCAAAATAAAAAGTGATATATCATTATGTTTAAAATTTTACGTTTATTCGCTCTGCAATTTCATTAATTTTTTTAATCGCTTCATTATCTTGATATGCAGGCAGTTTATCCGTATTTAAAGAGAAGACATTGTTTTGCACAGGATGAACGGCGTTTAACAACCTGAACATAATCTCTGCAGACTTTACCGCGCATTCAGCGCTGCCATCCCCGCCGCCTGTTAATATTAAAATGCCTTCTTTTTTTCTTGGGTTTATTTTATTATTTAAAAATCGCTTTGAATTATAATAAACTTGCAGCCTGCTTGAGATAGATACAAGCGGGCCTGAAAGATTTGACATATGCACAGGTGAGGCTATTACAACATTATCAAAATCATCAGCGTATATTGCGTCCATTTTGTCACGGATTGAACACTGCGCGTTTTGTCGGCAGTAATCGCAGGCTATGCATGGGGCTATACCGTCATAGTATGCTGAGATTTCCGCTATTTCGCCTTTTAAATTTCTTTTTAATTCATTAACTAAAAACGCGGTATTGCCGTTTTTTCTTGGTGATGCGTTAATAATAAGAGTTTTCATGTTTATCAGCTCCTTAAAACATATTATATATTATAAATATTATCTAAACAATTCCACTTGTAGATGACTTAAAATTCTATTAATAACAATAACTAATTGCTTTATATTTCTTGCAATTATTTATATTTTAAACTACAATTCATTAATTAGGTCTGTTGAGGGTTAATGATGGATAGTTTTACAACAATTATAATTTTTATCATAGCTTTATGCTGTATATTTTTACTGTTAAAATATGTATCTTTTTATAGGGCAAAAAAATTCCGCCAGAAACTTAACAGCAAATTCGGCGAAAAACCGTCGCGGGATAATGATTTTGCCAGCGTATCCTCTTATTGGAATGAAAAAATGTCACATAAAGACATGCTTAATTATATAGACGGCATTACCTGGGACGATCTTGAAATGAACAAAGTTTTTGACAGAATAAATACCTGTAACAGTTCTGTAGGCGAAGAATATCTTTACTCAATGCTGCACGAACCTGAAATGAATATTAATGCATTGACGCAAAGAGAAACTCTCATGGAATATTTAAGCGCAAATCCTGAAATTCGTCTTGATTTACAAGTAATTTTATCAAAAATAGGAAGAGAAAACTATAACGGGCTTTCTTCGTTTTGCTATGATGTAAATTCCAAGAAACTCAAGCGTCCTTATATATATACTGTGCTTGCATGTCTTCCGCTGCTTTTTACAGCATTGCTTTTACTTAAATCGCCTGTAATAATATTGTGTCTGATACTGTCAATAATAACAAACGGCGTGGTATATTATTATATCAGCAAACGAATTGTAAGAGGAATATCTGCAATGCGCTATTTCTCCGCTGTTTTATGGGGAGCTGGAAAAATCATCGCCGCATGTGAAAATATTGATAATACTATAATTGAAAATCTGAAATTAAGCTATAATGTCTTTAAAAAGCTTGGCGGCAGCCTGTCAGGCATTGCTCAGCAGAGGCTTTCGGATATCGACTTTTTAATTGAATATATACGAATAATTTTTTTAACAAACATAAGAAGCTACAACAAACTGCTTGACGCTATAGAGAAAAACAATGATAAATTCAGGCTTTTATTCACATGCGTGGGAGAAGTAGACGCACTAATATCAACTTTATCGTTACGGCAAAGTCTGCCGTTTTATTCGCTGCCTGTTTTCTATATGTCAAACGAGCTTAATATAAAAGACATTTATCACCCGCTTTTAGATAATCCCATTCCAAATACGGTTGACATAACAAAAAGCAGCCTGATCTCCGGTTCCAACGCTTCGGGTAAATCCACATTTATTAAATCAGTCGCAATAAACGGCATAATGGCGCAGACATTACACACTTGTACAGCAAAATTATACCAAACTCGTCCTGCTCTTATAATGACATCAATGGCTGTAAGAGATAACATCACACTCGGAGAAAGTTATTTCATTACCGAGATTAAATCGTTAAAACGAATTCTAAAAAAAATCCCCGATATATTTTGCATCTGTATAATAGATGAAATTTTGAGAGGAACAAATACAATAGAGCGAATAGCAGCATCCGCTTCAGTGCTTAACTATGTAAGCGAGCTTGACTGTATGTGCATTGCGGCAACTCACGACATAGAGCTTACGAGTATGCTTGCAGTCCAATATGACAATTATCATTTTTCTGAGCAGATTACTCAAAATGGCATTAGTTTTGATTATATTATAAAGAACGGACCGTCCCGCACAAAAAACGCGATAAAACTTCTTGAACACATGGGCTTTGACGACAGCATTATAAAAAGCGCTCAGGATTTAGTGCAAGCATTTGAAGAAAGTAAAACATGGAAGTTATAATTTTATTCGGACTGCTTTTTTAACAAACTCTCAAAAACGTGCAGAAAAAGAGAGGAAAATATATTATATTTTCACTAAACTTTGATTAAAGGAGGCTAAGGTTATGGAATGGCTTGATCGGTTTAATGAAGCGATAAACTATATAGAACAACGTTTGGATGATGAAATAGATTTTGAAAAAGCTGCTAATATAGCTTGCTGCTCTACTTATCATTTTCAGCGAATGTTTTCATACATTGCTGATATTCCGCTGTCCGAGTATATCCGCAGAAGAAGAATGTCTAAAGCCGCTATTGACTTGCAAAGCGGGGATGTAAAAATAATCGATATTGCTCTTAGATACGGTTATGATTCTCCCACAGCTTTCAACAGGGCGTTTCAAAACATTCACGGAATAGCTCCGTCTGCGGCAAAAACACTCGGCACAACATTAAAATCATTTCCGCCTATCAGCCTCAGAATAACAATCAAAGGAGATGTTGAAATGAATTACAAAATTGAAAAGAAAGATGCTTTTAAGATAATTGGCGTAAAAAAGCATTACAGCGCCAGCATTGAGGAGTGTTTTGCAAGCGTGCCGATATTTTGGCAGGAAACAATAAAGAGAGGGTTAATCCCTAAGTTATGCTTACTGAATAACTGCGAACCTTACGGCGTAATCGGATTAAGCACATGCATGGACAGCAGAAATTTCGATTATTTTGTAGCTGTGGCATCAGACAAAGAATGTCCGGCTAATATGGATGAATACATTGTGCCAGAATGTACATGGGCTGTTTTTGAATGCATTGGCGCTATGCCCGATGCAATGCAGAATTTGCAGAAGCGTATAGTTACCGAATGGCTTCCAAGTTCAGGCTATGAATATGCTAACGCGCCTGATATTGAAGTGTATTTTGAGGGTAATCAAACAGCGGCGGATTATAAATGCGAAGCATGGCTGCCGATAATAAAAAAATAACAATAGATATATTATAGCTAAAACAGAGATTAAATCTCTGTTTTTTATTTATTTTTTTATTTTACTATTACAATATTGCTTTTAATTTTATTTTGGCTTAAAATATAACGGCACGGAGAGGTATCGAAGCGGTCATAACGGGGCTGACTCGAAATCAGTTTGGGGGCAACTCCACGTGGGTTCGAATCCCACCCTCTCCGCCAATTGTAACAACTATTTGATTAAAATTGACTGCATCTATAACCTTTTTATTTAATAAATTATTGCAATTAAATTACTTTATGTTATAATAATATAAACTGTATTGTTTTATAAAATTTAAATTATCAATACTTCCTTTAGCAAATATTTTTAGTTGTAATCATTGAAAGGTTATAAATCATGTTAGAACAAACGAAAGATTTAATAAATCAGCTTAATTGTGAGTTTAGAAGATGCTCTGATTGCCTTTTGACAGATGAATATGTAAATTTGTTAAAGTCTCTTCGCCATAGAATATTTGATAGAGAACTTATCGAATTTCTTTGCGATAAAACAACTTCTAAAAAGCATATTTGGGAAATACGTTTTAAACATCTTGCCACCCTTCTCACAAATGAATTCACCAAAAATTTTGATTTGAAACAGTTTTTTCTTGAAAACGTCAAAAAATCACGTCGTTTGCCAATGAAACTATATTTTATTCGCGGTTTTGCAATATATGCAACCGAAGCAGAATTAAAACCATTAATGGATAAATTCAGTATATCATTAACGAAGATTCACGACTATATCGATTATGAACACATTTTATCTGTGGCAGGTTTGCCGTATTTGGTTGAAAAATATCATTACCAAACCTTTATCGATTCCCTAAAAACCGCTGAGGAAGAATACTTAAAAATCGACCCTTTGCTTAGAGGTTTCTTCACAATAAATGAAGAATTTGAACAAATCAATTTAATAGATAATGTAGAGGTGTCAAGAAGAACAAAATTGTTTTTAGAACGTTTGAAATAATCCTAAATTAACGTGCACCCCCTAACCTCAAAAGGGGGTGCATTTGTATTAAAAATATGGTTCTTTTTCATTATAAAATATTTTATTATCAGCAAATCTAAATAATTTTAAATCAATTTTTTCTAATTCAAAAATAAGGATTAAATTAAGGACAATATAACCTTAGAAACTTAGATAAATGCCTGTATTTTTTCATAAAATGTATGATTCCGTAAGAATTGTCGACCCTGTTGCAAAATGCGTTTTAAGCGACCGCGGCATAGAGTCGCAAAGCACAGATGACAAAAAATCAGACCACGCTATTATGATTGTTATATCGAAAGTGATAACACATAAAATGTTATCACTTTTTTTATATTTAATTGTAATTAGACTTATTATTACAAAATTGTAAGATATTTGTAAGATAAATCTATGGATTATATTTGCCTTAACTGCTAATATAATACTATAAACGGTTTGCCTGACTTAAAAAAATGCACCAAATATAAAAGCAAACCATATAATAACTGACCGCTTTTTAACAAATTTATGCTTTGACTGCAATGCACGGCGGACTTGTGGAGAATACATATGAAAAAAAGAAAAATTATAAAATCTTTTATATTAATTATATTAGCCGCAATCCTTATTTGCGGCGCAATTGCCACTCCCACTTTCATTGACGGGTATAAAATGTATAAAACCGCCGTTACACAAAAGTCTATTGATGTTGCCGTTAATGAAATCAGAGCAAGCGCGGACTATGTGAAACTTGACAATATTTCAAAAGATTTTGCATCGCAGGTAGTAGCATCGGAAGACAGGCGTTTTTATCATCACGGCGGTATTGATATTATATCAATAGTAAGAGCGGCTTATTATAATTACAAAGCCGGTACAATAGTCGAAGGCGGCAGCACTATTACTCAGCAGCTTGCTAAAAATATGTATTTTTCATTCGATCAAAATTATGAGCGCAAAGTCGCGGAAATGTTCGCCGCGTTTGACCTTGAGAAAGCTTTGACTAAAGATGAAATATTGGAATTATACTGCAATGTTGCCTACTTCGGTCAGGGCTGTTATGGAATTAAAGAAGCATCTCTTCATTATTATAAAGTCGCGCCCAAAAATTTGTCAGACGCTCAAACCGCAGCTTTAGTTTATACTTTAAGAAGTCCTGAAAATTATAATCCGAATGTTAATTAAAGGCAAAAAAAGAAGGCAGACACCCGCAATACAAAATTGAATTTAACATTATAGTCTATTAGAAGGATATTCTTTTATAATTTTCTCCAATCGGCTGTATCGTAATAAAAATTATCCGTATACCCCGAATGTCCGGTAAAACAGTATTCAGCGTTAACTTGAGCAAGTTTTTTAATTGAGTTTTGCTGAATTTCTGTATCATTGCTATAACGTCTCAGAACAAAAATCTTGTTATTATCAAGCCTTAATGTATCGCCCGTGAATAATACAGAATTATTTAACATATATGTCATAGACCCGGCTGTATGGCCTGGTGTGGATACCGCCCTTACGACCGCATCGCCTATATGCATCTCTTCTCCGTCATATAAAACACGGCACTGTCTGTTAATAAAACTGCTTTGATAAAACCAGGGCATTCTCGCTTTTTTCTTGAATAGTGTATTATATTCTTCTGCCGATAAGCATATTTCGGCATTTTTAAACACTCGCACGCCCGCCATATGATCAAAATCAGAGTGCGTTAAGAATATATGTGTAATTTTTTCGGGCTTAATGTCCAGATATTTTAACTGGCGCAAAATTTGGCTTTTCCCGTATCCTGAATCAAAAAGTATTGTGCAGTCCTCAGTTTTATAAATATAAAAATTAACTGTACCCGATTTCACGGCGTACAAGTTTGGTATAACCATTTTTGTATTTATAAGCTTAAGATGCGTTAAATCGGCATATATTTTTGAAAACATAAATACATCTCACATTCAGCGCTTTAAAATATTTTATTAGCACTAAATTATATATTTATTTGGCAAAAAATCAAGCGGTAATAGTAATAGTTTAAATATATAACGCATATTTTATAATTAAAAAACCGCTGAATATCAGCGGCCGCTTTTTTAGTTATTTCTAACAAATTTTTATTTATGAAAGCAAACATTCTTTTGCGGGAACATATTTTTTCCCTGTGCATTTTGCGACAGCTTCATAGGTTATAATTCCGTCGAATGTATTCAGTCCCGACAAAAGCGAAGCGTCTTCTAAAAGCGCGTTGTTAACGCCTTTTTGCGCCAGTTTAACAAGATAAGGCAGCGTTGCGTTAGTTAACGCGTAAGTGGATGTTTTCGGTACAGCTCCGGGTATATTAGCAACAGAATAGTGAATAACGCCGTATTTTTCATAACAAGGATTATCATGCGTTGTCGCTCTGTCAATTGTTGCAATGGACCCGCCCTGATCTATGGCGACATCAACTATAACCGAGCCTTTTTTCATACTTTTCACCATTTCTTCACTTACTGTTTTAGGCGCTTTCGCTCCGGCAACCAATACTGCGCCGACTAATAAATCAGCCTTGCTTACCATACTTGCGGCATTGTATTCATTATATACCAACGTGGAAATCCTCCCCGCGAATATGTCGTCAAGATACATTAATCTGTTTATATTAAGATCCATTACAGTAACTCGCGCCCCAAGCCCTGCCGCCATTTTAGCCGCATTCGCGCCTACCACTCCGCCGCCTATTATAAGCACTTCACAAGGCAGCACGCCAGGCACTCCTCCGAGCAGTATTCCAGCCCCCCCGTTATATTTTTGCAGCATATTTGCGCCTATTTGTATGGACATACGTCCCGCTATTTCACTCATCGGGGATAATAACGGAAGCGAACCGTTGGGCATCTGTACCGTCTCATATGCAATTCCTGTTATCTTTTTTTCGACAAGCATATTTGTAAGAGAGGGGTTTGGCGCTAAATGCAAATAAGTGTAAAGAGCCTGCCCTTCTTTAAAAAGTTCATATTCGCTTTCTACGGGTTCTTTTACTTTTACTATCAGCTCCGACGCTTTGAATACATCATAAGCTTTATCAACTATATGCGCTCCTGCAGATGCGTATTCATTATCTGTTATTCCGCTGCCTTCTCCCGCTGATTTTTCTATAATAACTTTATGACCAAGATTTACCAGTGTGTAAACGCCGGCAGGCGTTATTGCAACTCTGTTTTCATTGTTTTTTATTTCTTTTGGTATTCCTATATTCATTTATGCTCCCTTATGCCGCTTCTTAATCTTCAAGCGATATGGAATAATTATTTTTTACAGCGGACAGCGTTACTATTGTTTTAGTTTTTTGTACTCCTGAAACACTCTTGATGCGTTGAAGCAGTCCTTCAAGAGTATCAGTATTATCCGTAATTATTTTAAGCAAATAATCAAAATCCCCTGCCAAATAATGGCATTCCAAAATGTCGGCCTCTTTGTTTATTTTTTCAATAAACTGGTCGGTAAACCTGGGGCGTTCTAAGCTAATAAACATAAAAGCTGTTAAAAACTTGTTTAAATATTTGCTGTCAATAATAGCCGTATACTGTTTTATGGCGCCTGATTGCTCAAGTTTTTTTAGTCTCTCACTGCACGCAGGCACAGACAGGTTAATCAGACTGCCGATTTCAGATACAGTAATTCTAGCGTTTTTTTGTAACAGATTTAAAATTTTTAAATCCAAACTGTCCATATCAAAACCACTCCGGAAGGTTTTATAAATAAAGCAATATTATCACTATTCAATAATATTGTAAATATATGCACGCTATTTACATAATATTTTAATCAAATACGTGTTTACAATTAATATTTTTTTGTTTTGGTTAATTGCTGTTATTATAAGCCAAATTATTTCTTGTATATAATATTAACGTATTTATTAAATTGCTTGTAACGGTTGATTTTTTATACAATATATTAATATTAAATATAAATTCGTCTAAAATTATTGCGGCGAGGTGAACTGAATGGATAAAATGGGCGACAATAGTTGGCAATATAAAAGCGGTTGGAGACCTATATACATAGAAAACGATTCATCCCTTACATCAATTCCTCAAAATAATCAAAATTCTCAGAAAAAGCCGGCTGCAATTAACCAAAATAAAAATATAAAAACAGAAAAAAATTTGATTACACTGGATGATATTGATATATTAAAGCTATTAACAGATATAAATATAAAAATTGACACTTTAAATAATAATCTCACTAAACAGAATGAAAATATGAATAATTTATTTAATTATTTTAAAACTTTAGAAACTGCCGCTGATAAAAAAAGCGTATTTGATTTTTTAAAAAAATTAACAGAATGATACTCTATTCACGCTATTTTTTATCATTTTATTAATTTAAACCAATAAAAACCTACTAAATCTACAATAAGTAACATAATATTAAATATTGCATACGATGTATTAGTATAGAGCTATTTCTCTATTTTAATATTTTAAGGAGCAAAACCAAAAATGAGTGACATAGATCATACAATATTAGATATATATGCAAGACGAGTCCTGGCAAAAGTAGAATTGTTTAATATGCAAGAGGTTTTTCAGGAAGATTATTCAATTACCGGAACACCTTTAGGCACTAAAGCGCCATTACTGCTCTATATAATCAATAGCGGAGCTGTAAATACCGAAGGTCCTAATATTAATTTCGGTTCACCGGTACAATGTGTTAAGTTATGTAAAAGAGTACTTGATCCGCCCAGAAATTCAATAACATGCACTAAAAAATCAAAAGTAATTCTTGATTTTGAACTCGTGTTAATAGTGGAATTCGAAGATGACACCTTTGATGTACTGACCCTGCCGAGAAACCTTTCATCGAGATTACATTATGATCCGGCTATTACAAAAGCATTTGTAGAATCAACAGTCATTGATGCAGCAGGCATGCCTGTTATTCAGCATCAGAATACGGTTCAGCCGTACGAAACACTTGTAATTTTATCGACAGGAGTAAATCAATATACTGGTTTTGAGTATACTGTTAATATCCCTTTCACAAGTTTCTGTCCGGCTTTGAGAAAATGCGAATTGGAAGATCCTACACTCCAATCTTATATTGTGCTTAGGAACCTGACTTATGACATTGATGTGCTTGAACAATTCCAAGTTTTTACTTCAGATACCACAAGTATTTGGACTACAATGGTCGATTTCTCGTTATTCGAAGATATAATTGATAAGATTGGTATTGACCAGGATATTCAAATTATCGGCAAACCCGAATATGTATGTATTGACTAATATTTTTGCGGAGGTAGGTTTGTTCTTACCTCCCATTTTTTATTATATATAATCACTCATTATGAGAATAAATTATAAACAGGAAAATCTTAGTATTAATCTTTTACTTATCAATGCTAATATAGGCGCATATATTTTTTGCCTCAATAATTTTTATACATAGCGCTATCATTAACAACCGCGCTATAAAAATGATTGGAGGTGACCAAATGAATTCTGAAATTAATACTCCCGATGAATATGGTAATCCTGACTACAATATGAGCGCTCATCATCATCCATGTCCTCCATGCACCCGAGGTCCAGTCGGCCCTCGCGGTCCAGTCGGTCCTATGGGTCCTGCCGGCGCTACAGGCGCTGATGGTCCTGCGGGCGCCACAGGTTCTATAGGTGCCGCAGGCCCTGCTGGTATTGCGGGTCCTACGGGATCAGTCGGGCCTGCGGGTTCTGCCGGAAGCATGGATAATACGGCTGTAAGTTTCGCTTATTCCCAACTTGCTCATGTGCTGGAACAACTAATAAGTTACTACCCAGAATCAATATTATATGTTTTTCTGAAAGGAATCAGCCCATGGTGGATTGCGGGAGTTCCATACCAACTTTATGTATCGTCAGAAGGAACGTACGGCGGACTTTTTATACTAAACAGCAGCGGCTATGTTGCAATTCCGCTAAATGCTATTACTGCTTTGCAATTTGATACCGGAGCGGTATATAATCCTGCTATTACCTATCTTTCCAAACCAGACTTTCCGCCGGGATACGATACAAATATTATTACAGCTGTTTATGATTATGTTTCAACATTAACCGGAGAAGTTTTAATTGATACCGGTTCAAATGTATATAGCACGGGTCCAATTTATTTAAACAAATACGGAATTATAGTGCAGGCTGACCAGTTCGGCAATGAACCGGCTTGGATACCGGTACTGCCTATTACCGCTATCGCACCACAAGATACCGGAGCTAAAAATCCTACTTCTATTGAAACCGGCAAACCGCCAACAAGGGTTCAGGCTCATTAATTACGTAATATTTTATAAATAAATTACAACAATTTAATTAAAGCGTCATTTTGGCGCTTTTATTTTAGATACTTATAAACTAATTTTACTTTTTTCATATTATGTATTGGGAGATAAATGTTCGGAGGAGTAGCCGTAGGGCAATATATCATCAAAGCCAGGGCTTCCGAATTAATGCAATAAAATAATGTCAAACTTAACCGGAGAAATAAAGCGTTTTAATTTGCTTTCAGAGCAGAAAGCCAATGCAGACGCAGTTTTGGAACATAAATGCAATAAAACATCTTTAACAGGTTGTGTTATAGACTGCCGCCATGATAAAGTAAATCATATCAAAGTTTTGCTTTTCGGCCGTGAAAGTTTATATGAAACATTTACAAATAAAGAGGGCTTTTTCTGGTTTGAACATGTTTGTGAAGGAAAATATTCTGTAATTCTACCGTTATATTGCATTCAGAAGAATGTTAATATATGCGGCGGAAAAAACTTCTGCAGAATTAAGATTCATTCTAAGCAACGATTATTATTTTTTAAAAAATTATTATATAAAGCGCTGCACGTTATATTAAAAAAACGCAGGGGATAACAACCTCTGCGTTTTTTTAATTAATTATAGGACTATTGGTTTGTGTTGTTTGAAATGCTGTTCTTTTTTTGCATACGCTCAATTTCTTCAATTTTTTTGCTTAAATGCTGTTGCTGTTTAGTCAGCGCAACAATTTTAGCATGTATATCTTCTAAAATAATTTCAGCTTTTAAATTTATTTTATAATCATTTTCCGCGCGCTGTCTGTCTTTTGTTTCCTGCCTGTTCTGGCTCATCATGATAATCGGAGCCTGAATAGCGGCAAGCATAGAAAGCACCAAATTAAGCAGAATAAACGGATACGCATCAAACGGTCTTGACAATATAACAATATTTAAAATTATCCAGAATATCAAAACACCGCAAAAACTTATTATAAACCCCCAGCTGCCCGCAACATCTGCCATTTTATCGGCGACTCTCTGCCCTAAAGTAAGTTTCACTTCATTTTTATGAACTGTCGGCTTTTCTAAAAGCATTTGAATTATTTCGCCCTTTTCCAAAATTTTACCTGATTCCAAGTCCAGCAGTTCTTTAACAAGTTTGCTTAATCTTTTATTTTCCATGCTTTCACCGCCTTCTATTATTTATTTTTAAAATAAAATACCGCGAGTTGCGTTCTGTCGCGCAGATCCAGTTTTTCCAAAATACCGCTTATGTAGTTTCTAACAGTACCTTCGCTCAAAAAAAGCTTTTCCGAAATTTCTTTATTATTAAGTCCTTCCGCTACAAGAATAATAATATCTGATTCTTTATCGTTAATACCAAGTTTTGATAAGTTCTTTTTTTCTTCACTGCTTATAAGCGCAGGTATTTTAGACACTATATCCTGACCGAAAACATACTGCCCTATATGCACCGCCCGC
Organism: Eubacteriaceae bacterium UBA6119; assembly: GCA_002423395.1. Lineage (GTDB taxonomy): Bacteria > Bacillota > Clostridia > Eubacteriales > UBA1433 > UBA1433. The sequence continues at coordinate 105,217 of DIVZ01000005.1, read as the reverse complement.
AGCGAGGGAATTATACATTCAAAGTCCTGTTTTAAAATATAGCCGTGCGCTCCTATTTTAAAAGCTTTTATTATATATTCATCATCCGCAAAAGTTGTTAAGTACAATATTTTCGCGTTTTTATAAACCTTTAAAATGTTTTCTCCGGCTTGAAGTCCTGTCATTTTATCCATCCTTATGTCCATTAGCAAAATATCAGGCTTTAATTTTTTGTATAATTCTATTGCCTGCTCGCCGCTGTTTGCCGTCCCGACGACTTGGACGTCTTTGTTTGATTCTAAAATCATCTTAAGAGAAGCGCAGATAAGCTTATCGTCATCAACCACCAAAACTCTCACTTTAATTCTTCCTCTCTGCGTTATTCTTTGGAATAGAAATAAAAATCTTAAATCCGCCGGATCTATTTATATTAAAATTACCTTTAAATGCACATACTCTGTCTTCAATATTTTTAAGCCCGATTCCTTCATTATCAATATTGTTTACTCTGTTTCCATTGTCCTGAATTATGAGCTGGTAAAGAGCAGGATGTTCTCTTAGTGTTAAATTAACATTCGTGGCATTGGAATGTTTTATAATATTTGACAAAGCTTCTTTTATAACAGCTATAAAGCAATACTTCAAATTTTTATCCGGGTTTGATTGAATATCGTACTGAAGCTCAATATGGCAAAACGCAAAATCATTTACCAACGTATTTATTTCATTTTTTAAATCTATTGATTGTTCGTGCAGATTATGAACGCTTTGTCGTATGCTGTCCATTGCTTTTGATAAAGTTGAATTTATTAATCTTAAATTTTCTTTTGTCTTTTCATCGCTTACTGTTGCCAGCATCGCTCCGATTTGCAAAATGGAGCTTGAGAGCATATGCCCGACATTATCATGTATATCGCGAGCTATTCGGTTTCTTTCGTTTAATGTGGCAATATTTATTTCATAATCCTGCTTTTCCATAAGTTCTTTATTTTTTACTTCAAGCATTATCGACAATTCTTTGCTGTCGTCGCGTAATAATATTGTTTTTCCTTTAAGATTTTTTATAAAAACTGTTCGGTATTTTAATAAAAACGCAAAGCCTGTGCCGCAAATAATCAACCCGTTAATTAAAAAAGAATTTTGCAGGAAATTCACCGCAACAGGAACAAGTAAAATGGCCCATAGCCATTTTATTTTAAATACTACAAAATCATAACAAATAAGAGGCACGAAAAAAATATAAACAGGATATATAAATGAAAGCATTATAAAAACTGCAAGCGCTGCAATTTTGAACTGTTGATTTTCAAAATAACTCATAAGTCCGCTTATTATTATAACTATCAGTATAGGCACAATAAGCAAACTTGAGTTATTTGGAATATACAATACTACACACAAAGAAAAAATAACAAGCTTGTCAATGATAACGTTCAATGCCTCATCCCTATTCTTTGGTATTATTATATAAATTTTATCACATTTACACTATCACTCAAGCAATATGTTACATTTGTCATATAAAGTGGGGATAATATTCACTTACAAATACATACTTAAGTGCGTAAAATTAAATTATAAATATCTAAGGAGGCGCTTATGGTAATAAAAGTAGAAAATCTTGTAAAAAGATACGGGGATTTAATAGCTCTCGACCATTTTAACGTAGAAGTGCAAGAAGGTGAAATTTTGGGACTGTTAGGCCCGAACGGCTCGGGAAAAACAACAGCAATTAACTGCATTTTATCTTTACTAAAATATGATAAAGGCAGTATTGAAATATTCGGTCGTCCCATGTCGCCAAGCGCATATGATATAAAACGCAATATAGGAATAATAATGCAAAATGTCGCGGTATTTGAAGAGCTTACCGTTTATGAGAATATTGATTATTTCTGCGGACTTTATGTAACGGATAAAAGCCATCGAAAAATGCTTGTTGACGAGGCGATTGATTTTGTAGGTTTAAATGATTTCAGAAAATTCTATCCAAAAAAACTCAGCGGCGGGCTACTGAGAAGGCTCAACATTGCATGCGGGATAGCACACAAACCAAAGCTTATCATACTTGACGAACCCACCGTAGCGGTTGACCCGCAAAGCAGAAACAACATACTTGAAGGCATTTTAAAATTAAACAAAGACGGCTCCACAGTAGTTTACACATCACATTATATGGAAGAAGTTGAACATATATGCAGCCGTATTGTAATTATGGATAAAGGGAAAACAATAGCTTCAGGCACAAACGATGAATTGAAAAGCATGATAAAATCGGGAGAAAAAATTACAATAGAAATATTTAATTTTAACGCCAAAATTCTCTCTGATCTGAAAAATATGAAAAACATTGTATCGTGTGAATTTGCCGATAATCATCTGATAGTCAAATCTATGCGCGGTGAAAATAATCTTATGGTTTTACTTGAATACTTAAAATCAAATAATATCGCTTTCGGTAAAATTTATTCCGAACCGCCTACATTAAACGATGTATTCTTGGAAATAACCGGCAAAGAGCTTAGAGATTAGGAGGCAGTTATGTTTAGTCACATATTCTTATACAAATTAAAAAGTATTGTAAGGGACAGAAACCTTATGTTTTGGACGCTGATGTTTCCCATACTTTTAAGCGTGTTATTCTGGATGGCATTTTCAAATCTTACGAAAGGGGAAGCTTTTCGCGATATTAAAATAGCGGTTATAAACGACGCCGCGTATAAAGAAAATGCAAATTTCGATAAAGCATTATCTTATGTCTCAGCAGATAATAAAGACCGTTTGTTTAATGTCACATATACAACAATGGATAGCGCCAAAAAACTTCTTAAAGACGGTCAAATAGAAGGCTATATATATTTTAATAACGGGTTAAATCTAACCGTTAAAAATTCAGGAATAAACGAAAGCATCATAAAAGAATTCCTTGATTATTATGTGCAGACTTCTTCCACTGCGTCGACTATAATTACTGAAAATCCTTCTGCGATATATGGCAGCCTTGCAAAAGACTTAACCCAAAAGGTGCAGTATCTCAAAGAAGTACCCGCAGGCAACGCTAATCCCGACACCGTTGTCGCTTATTTTTACACACTAATAGCAATGACATGCCTATACGGAAGTTTTTGGGGGCAAAAAGAAGTATCGGATATTCAGGCTAACCAATCTTACGTAGGAGCAAGAGTTAACGTCGCTCCGACTCATAAGTTAAAAGTGTTTTCAATTTCAATGCTTGCGGCTATTACGGTTCAGCTTATTGAAATATTCGCGCTGCTCTTATTTTTAATATTTGTTTTGAAAATAAATTTTGGCAGTCAGATAGGATATATTGTGCTGACTTGTTTTGTAGGCACTTTGACAGGCGTAACCTTCGGCGCCCTTATATCGGCGATTGTGACAAAAAAAGAGGGCATAAAAATCGCGATAATTATCGGAGGTTCTATGATTATGTCATTTTTATCGGGTATGATGTATGCGGGAATTAAGACGATAATAAGCAGAAATCTACCCGCACTTTCGTATATAAACCCTGCAAACTTAATAGCCGACTCATTTTACTCGCTATATTACTACAGCGGGCATGAACATTATTTTATAAACACACTCCTGCTTTGCGCATTTACTCTGTTATTCAGCTTCTTGACATATATTATTTTAAGGAGGCAGAAATATGCAAGTATTTAAAGTATTCTTCAGAATAATAAAAAAGAATCTCGGCGAACTTTCTGTGTATATGATAATATTTCTCGTATTAGCCGTGCTTTTAAGCTCTATTAACACAGGCAGTCAGTATAACGAGTTTGCTCAAACAAAAAGTAAAATTGCTTTTATAAATAATGATAAAACTTCAGCTCTTACAGACGGACTCAGAGATTATCTTAATGAAAACGCGATTATTGCGGATATAAAGAACGATGAAAGAACGCTTCAGGACGCTTTATTTTACAGAGATATTGAATATATCGTAAAAGTGCCCAGCGGTTTTTCAGATAAATTTTATAACGGTGAAAAAGCTGAGATTGAAATAACTAAAGTTCCCGATTCAATTTCAGGGGTATATATGGACAATATGGTAGAAAAATACCTCAACACCGCGAGAATTTATATTAATAATATGAAAAATATTTCAGGCGAAAAACTTACTCAATATATACAAAAAGACCTTTCTAAAACAGCCAATGTCAATTTAAGCGCCGCTGACGCCGTGCAAACCAAAAAATACTTATATTATTACAACTACGCTGCTTATTCATTATCAGCCATTCTTATACTGGGTGTATGCATTGTAATGTTTGTATTTAATAAACTGGATATAAAAAGAAGAAATCTTTGCTCTCCACTAAAAAACAGCAGCATAAATATGCAGCTTATTTTAGGTAACTTAACATTATCACTCGGAGCATGGCTGATTATTGTAATAACAAGTATAATAATATACAGAAAAGATATGTTTACAATAAGCGGCGGATTATTTATATTAAACTTGCTTGTATTTACAATAGCAATGCTTAGTATCAGCTTTTTAATATCAAATATAGTCAAAAGCAGACCTGCTACTTCAGCGGCGGCAAATGTCGTGGCTCTCGGCAGCAGCTTTATCGGCGGAGTATTTGTTCCTCAGTACCTGCTCGGCGCTAAGGTGCTTACAATAGCAAGTTTCACTCCGACATACTGGTACGTAAAATCGAACAATATAATTTCATCGCTTGCTGTATATAATGCGCAGACCTTAAAACCTGTTTTTACAAACATGCTTATAGTGTTCGCATTCGCCGTCGCAGTGCTTGCAATAACACTGGTTGTTATGAAACAAAGAAAAACGGTGTCTTAATTTAATTCTGTATCATAAAAAATTACCCGGCTCTTACGCCGGGATTTTTTTATGCTTTATTTTATTTACAAATTAAATTTATATACATTGTTTCTTTTCATTTTTGCTTTGTACATATTCCTATCGGCTCTGGATATCAGGCTATCCGCATCTTCATTCGCGCCGCAATCGTAAGCGGCTATTCCGAAGCTTGCCGTAACGTTTATTTCAAAAGATCCTTGCTTTATTGTAACACATTCAATTTTGCTTCTTAATCTTTCCGCGATATTTACCGATTCGTCAAAAGATGTTTCCGGAAGGCATATTACAAATTCGTCTCCTCCGTAACGTCCTAAAATATCTTTTGTCCTTATTCCTTCTCTTAAAATCTGCGATACTCTTTTAAGCACTATGTCGCCCGCAAGGTGTCCGTATGTATCGTTTATATATTTAAATCTGTCTATGTCAATCATCATCAGGCTTGTGGGAACTTGAAAGTTTTTTGATTTTCTTATTTCCAGTTCCAGTTTATCCAAAAATGTCCTGCGGTTGTATATGCTTGTTAAGTAATCATAATTAGCGTACAGTTCCATCTGGCTCGCTATAATGCTTTCGTTATCTTCCGCTTTTTTATAAACGGACATATCGCGGATAAAGTTGATTATCCAAATTTCATTATTCTCGTCCTTAATAACCGCCGTTGTGTAATCTACAGGAAAAACGCTGCCGTCTTTTCGTACGCCGTTAAACTGCGCTCTTGCTTTTCCGTTTAAAGCTCTTTCCTCCAAGGCCGCCTTAAAATAAGGATTATCTTTATCCTCAATTCCGTCTCTTCCGATTTCTAAAATTTCTTCTTCGCTTCTCTGAAACATTTCGCACGCGGCAGGATTAGCGCGGAATATACTGCCGTCGGGTCTTGCCAGCAATATCGCGTCATAATAGTTCTCGAATATAAACTCATAATATTCCTTGTTTGATAATGTCTTCAATTCCTCACCTTTTTATAATGAACGGCAGATAAATTTACAACATTTTCATTGTAGTATTATTATACCAAATATTTCCAATAGGGTAAATAAAATTAGAATTACTATCATTGCAACAAAATAATACGTTTATTTTTTGTTATTCAGGACTATTTAAAAACAACGCTCCATTGTTTAAAAAATACTTAAATGCTAAAATATTTGTATATATTACTTCAGCAATACAAGTCAAGAAATTTTTAAACCTATGATATATAGTAAAACGCGAGGTGGAAAATGAGTCAGGCGCAGATAATTATGGCGGTGCAGAAAATGCAGGAATACATAGAACGCCACATCGGGCAGGAAATCACGCTCAAGCAGTTAAGCGGCTCGTGCGCTTATTCGCCGTGGCACGCCGCGAGAATTTTTAAAGACGTTACAGGCAAAACCCCTTTCGAATACATAAGGGCGTTAAGGCTAAGCAAAGCGGCAATTTCCTTGCGGGATGAAGACAGCAGAATAATTGACGTCGCGCTTAATTTTGTATTTGATTCGCACGAAGGTTTTACGCGCGCTTTTTCAAGGCAGTTCGGCATTGCCCCCAAAAAATACAGCGACACCACGCCACCGATACAATTATTCATGCCTTACAAAGCATATGACACCTACAAATTTTTAAACAGAGGAGAATATAAAATGAGCGAAGAAAAAAAAGCCAAGACAATATTTGTTCAGGTCATACAGCGTCCCGAGAGGAAAGCTTTAATAAAGAGAGGCGTAACAGCTGAAGAATACTTTAAATACTGCGAGGAGGTTGGGTGCGACATTTGGGCTCTGCTAACAAGCGTAAAAGAGGCGCTATACGAGCCGGTGGGCATGTGGCTTCCTAAGCATTTAATTAAAGACGGCACTTCAAGATACGTTCAGGGAGTGGAGCTTCCGCTTACTTACAGCAACACCGTGCCCGAAGGATACGAGCTTATAGAGCTACCGCAATGCGTGATGATGGTATTTCAGGGCGAGCCTTACAATGACGATGATTTTATGGAAGCTATTGAAGAAGTTGAGAGCCACATTGATACGTTTGATCCGTCGGTATACGGATATGAGTGGGATGATGAGGCGGCGCCGAGGTTTCAGCTTGCGCCGATGGGGTATAGGGGGTATATTGAGGCAAGAGCGGTTAGGGGGATAAAATAAATTATTAAATTATTAAAAGCGGTGAAAGCCGCTTTTTTTATATCAAATATAGGTTGGAGTAATATTTTATTTACTACTCATTGCCATATTTTGTTGAATTTTGTAATATTTTGTTTTACAATAATTATTATAAACATTTACTTATAAATGGGGTTATAAAAATGAATAAAGATGATTTATATCCGCTATTTGAACATTTATTTGAACAACTGCCTCTTGGCGTAATTATAAGCAGTTTAAACGGAAAAATTTTATTTGTCAATAAGTCAGCTGAATCGATTAGAAAAATATCGAGAGATGCTATTATAGGAAGCAATGTCGTACATTGTCATTCTTTAAAAACTCAAAACAATGTAATACGAGCTATAGATAATTTAATAAAAAACCCAGACATAAAATATAAAAGAATGGTTAACGATATTGTAAATGACAGTTTCTACACCAATTCTTATATAGGTATTCAAAATGATGTAAAAGAATTAATTGGCATGGCTGTTATTACGGAAGACATAACCGAAAAACGAAAAACAGAGCTCGCACAGGCCGAATTTTCACAAATTCAAAAAGAAACCATAAACAATATTACTATGCAATATCACAATCTCGCAATTTCTTCACTTGAGTCTATTTCATCACTTCTTGAAGCAAAAGACAGTTATACTCAAAACCATTCAGAAAATGTATGCCGAACTTCATTAATACTGTATGAATATATGTATGGAATCAATGATGAGTATTATGACCTTAAAGACGCAGCATTACTGCACGATATAGGTAAAATTGGTATTCCAGATTCAATTTTAAATAAAGTCTCGCCACTAAGCGATGCGGATTATCATATAATCAAGCAGCACAGTATTTTAGCTGAAAAAATACTTATGCCTCTTGATGCCGGAAAACAGACTTCTTTAATTATTAAGCATCACCATGAAAGATACGATGGTACAGGCTATCCGGATGGATTGTCCGGAAAAGAAATACCTCTCGGTTCCAGAATAATTGCACTGGCTGATGCTTATGACGCAATGAGTTCAGACAGACCATATCGCAATGCGTTGAGCTTTGAACAGTGCATTGCAGAGATCGCAAGTCAGTCCGGCAAGCAGTTTGATCCAGCTATTGCGGAAGCGTTTATTGAATTGGCAATGACCGGAAGTTTATAATAAGAATATTGAAAATTTATAGTTTTTAATGAGCTCTTTTTATTTTAATATCTAAACAATATATTTAATTATTTTAAAATAATCCCATAACCCCAAACAACACCGCTGATATCCCAACTGCGACTAAACTGTACGGCAGTTGAGATTTTATGTGCTCAATTAAAATACCGATAAAAAAACAGCCTGTTAAAGCTGATTAAAAAGTTCTATAAGATACGGAAGAAAAACAAACATACACGCAAGGATTGCAAACACCGTCCAGATAAGCACCGCGCCTGCGGCTATGTCTTTAGCCTTTTTCGCCAGCGGATGATACTTACTCGTTACCAAATCAACAACGCTTTCAACGGCGGTATTCATCATCTCAAGAGCCAATATGCCGCCGTAACTTAAAAATATTACCGACCACGCGGAAAAAGTTATTTTCAGAATAATACCTAATATTATAAAACAGCAAAAACTCGCAAGCATAATATGATAATTACGCTCAAGCCCGATTGATTTAAATACTCCGTCCAAAGCATGCCGGAAAGATTTTATAAACAAGGTTTTATCCTGCGCTTTCTGTATAATATCATTAATATTATCTTCATATACGCAAAAATTATAGGTTATGAATTTATACAAATCTTAACAGTGTTATTAAACTTATTTGTTCACAGGCTTTCTTATCGCGATAAGATTTTTTACGTCATTTAATATTTTTTCATCGGAAACATTTATCATCAGCCAGCGTCCGCCTGCGGAAAACATCGTTTTTTCATACAATTTTTTTACGTAATCACTCGCGGTGTTTAAATAAAGCTCCGCTTCCGTCTGCTCTTTTGCACCTATTACAACAAGCGCTATAAAATAGCCTTCCATGGGGTACAACGTGCACAAAGATTTTGACGTCTTTTGATATTTTATGTTCCACCCTCTTTGCGCCGAGCATTTGCTGTAAGATTTTACGGGCGTAACGCCATAGCTCTTTTGCAGATATTCGTTAAGCTCAAGCCAAAGTTTATTGTTAATAAATGATTCCACGTTTTTATCAGCCGGTTCAGTTTCAGCCCCGTATAGCTCACTCCACATCATAATTAACTCCTTAATAACGTATTTTTTATAGTTTTAATCATAACACATTTTGTCCTTTCTGGATAATATATATATTTGCTGTAACCTTATTTAAAAGTCTTCATACAATAACTTAGTATTACTAAAATCAGGAGATAAACTTATGGCTAATTACATCCATAATTCAATATCAGCTCAAGCTGATAACGAAGTAAGCCCCGCTGTGGGCTATCAGGCTGCAACGGTTTGCGTGCCCGTTACCGTTACTCCGTACGCAAGCGTTGGCGCTACTGTTACATACGGTTACGGAGAAGCTGTCATTACTCCCGGAATCGCAATGCTTACGGATGCCGCGAAAACAAGTGCGAGCTTTACAATAACTCAAAATATCTGCGTTGCAATTCCTATCGAGTTTGGAGCCAGCGCATCTGCGGGCGAGCCCAGCGTTATCGGCAAAACCGCTTCAAGTGAAATATGCAAAGGCTGCAGCGCCGCTGCCGATGCTTAATTTTATCTGCGAATATTATATAAACACTCATAATTCGTTTATATGACTTTGCAAGGAAGGATTTTTATATGCAAGAATTAAATGAGCTGCCGTGCAGCATAGGCATTGACTATTCGGAAATTACAGGAGATTATATACTGCCTTTCGCAATAGCGCTTGACTTGGATGCGTCAATAATATATCCCCAAGACGGAGAATTGCAAAGATTTTGTTATTTCATAACCGGCAAGGGTGATTTAGATCCTATAAACATCGATTTAGATCATATAACGTTCGCTTTAGGGTCTAAAATTTCACTTGATGAAATTGCCAATATAATTGTTTCCGTTGACGGAGTTAAGCAAAAAATTGTTCTCGGGGAAGACGGAAATGTGCTGATGTTAAACTCCGGAGAATATGACCCCGAAGAAGACTGCGAAGGGCTGAAATTCGACTTCGGTCTCGATAAAACAAACGGCATAATGTCTATTAGTTTTGATTTATTAAATACATACCCAATAGGGCAGATGGAAGTTGTTTTATTCGGAAGAGATACGATAGCTCAAGGGCTGTCAATATGCGGTCCCGTGGACTACTCAGCGGATGAATACATTGTAAATCATATTGCGACAGGCTATCAGGACGCAACCGTAAGCGTTCCTATAACTGTTACTCCATATGTAAATGTCGGCCAGACAAAAACATATCTCTGCGGAGACGGTTTGTTTTTTGCGGGTATAAGCGCGTGTCCCGGCACAATAAACGGCACATGCCAGTTTACAATAACTCAAAACATATGCGTTGAAGTGCCTATCGAAATAGGAAGCACCGCGTCAATAAGCAATTTAAGCTGTGTTTTTGGGGATGTGGCAAAAGAAAATAAAAATGTCCCTGCAAGCCAGAACCAAAAAGTACAGACACAATCTGTTTACGGAAAAACAATAAAAAACATTCAGACATTTTTTAAGAAAAATATATGATTTAGATAGTGTAAAAAAATAACAGTTAATTTTTATTTGCTAATATTCATGCAGCCTTGAGCTGCTTTTATTCCGTCAATTGCGCTGCTTACAATGCCTCCCGCATGTCCGCTGCCTTCTCCCGAGGCATACAGGCCTTTAATATTAATGCTTTGAAGGTTTTCATCGCGCAGTATTTTAACAGGAGATGACGTTCTTGTCTCTATGGCTGTGAGTATAGCTTTGCCGCTGTCAAAGCCATTTAGCTTGCGCCCGAAATCTTCAACAGCATTTTTTATGCAGTTGAAGATATTTTGGGGTATGCAGTCATGCAGATCTGCTTGTTTTACTCCCGGCAAATAAGAAGGCGTAACATCAGAAAATCCTTTATCTTTTGTATTTTTAAGCAAATCTTTGCAATGCATTACAGGCGCCGAATAGTTTGCGCCTCCCAAAACATAAGCGTTATGTTCAAGCTGTCTTTGATATTCTATCCCTGCAAGAGGGCGGGAAGAGCCGAAATCTTTTTGATCTACCGTTACAACTATTGCGCTGTTAGAATTTTCTGCGTCTCTTTTAGAATAGCTCATACCATTTACGCACAGCATTTCCTCTTCGGTTATGCACGGTATTACAAGCCCTCCCGGACAGTTGCAGAATGTATATACTCCTCTGTTTGATGAGTCTTGGTATTTTAGTATATATTCTGCCGCAGGCAGAGGCGTTCTTAAATAATGCTGTTTATATGTTACTCTGTCTATATCTTCTCTTTTATGCTCAATCCTTACTCCAACGGCAAACGGTTTTGACTGCATTGCCGCTCCGATATTATCAAGAATTTCGTATACGTCTCTTGCGCTGTGTCCGCACGCCAAGATTACAGTATCTGCTTTTATTTCAAACCCATTCCCGTTTACCGCACAAACGGCATTATCTTTTAATATTATATTCTCAACTTTTGCGCTAAACCTAACTTCCGCGCCTTTGCTTATTAAATCATCAGTCATGTTTGTTATAACTTTCTTTATTACGTCAGTACCCAAATGCGGTTTATTGTCATATAAAATACTTTCGTCCGCTCCGTATTTTACAAATGTGTTTAAAACTATATTTTGACGCGCATCCTTGCTGCGGCTCGTAAGTTTGCCGTCGGAAAACGTTCCCGCCCCGCCCTCACCGAAACAAATATTGCTTTCTTTATTTACTTTTCTGTCTGTAATAAATTTATTTATATCACTCTCGCGCTGAGCTATGCGCTTTCCCCGCTCCAGTATTATCGGTTCAATACCGTGCTGTATAAAAGTTTGCGCGCAAAAAAGGCCGGCAGGTCCGAAGCCTATTATTACCGGTCTGTTTTTAATATTAATTCTATGTTCGTTTTTAAATTCTTTTGCTTCTTCAGGTATATATATTTCAAGTTTATTGCATACAGGCCTTTGGCATTTCAGCGAGAATATAAAAGTATATACATAAAAAATATCCTTGTCTTTATGTCTTAAATCCAAAGAACGCTTAAGTATTTTAAATTCTGTTATATTCTCTTTTTCTATATTAAGCATATCGGCCGCAATTTCAGTCAGATTACGTCTGTCATATATGCTTACTTTTATATCTTTCAAAATATAATGAGTCATTAAATACCTAACCAATATTATCTTGTAGATTTTATTGTAACGGTAACATTAATCTTAGGCGGATTAACTACCACGACGTTATCTTCATCTATGTTATACTGCGCAAGCATTACTATGTCCGTTTTTTCTTTTCCCGCCAATACCACAACTACCGAAATACTTGTGAGGTTGTTATTTCTTGTAATAACATTTACTTTATTGGGTTCTGCTTTAAGTCCGCTCACGGCATACCCGCTTGCCGGCTTGCCCTGCACAGATATTTTTAATTCAACGTTTTTTAGATATCCTGTAAGTATTTCTATATCAGTAGTATTTTTACTGAATCTGATATTATCTACCACTTCTCCCGACTGGGTATACGCCGTTAACGACTCCGTAACCGTAGTATCGGCAGTGATATTATTTAAATTTACGGAAGCGCTGACATTATTTATTGTGTTAATTACTGTTTCCGCGCCAGTAACTTTTACGCTTGCTAAAGAAGATTTTATTGAAAACACGGATATGCCGCCTTCAAGCGCGCCTGTGGTGTTTATGCTGACCGGAATATTTACCGAGACAAGCTTATCAACAGTTAAAGTTACTTTAATCGAATTTGCGCTGTTTAATTCTGCTCCGCTTGGAAGCCCTGATATACTTACAGGCAGCTCATAAACACCTTCCGTATTTATGCCCGATACATCTATACTCGCTTTAATGTCCGACGCTTTTACCGTGCCCACAGTAAAAACCGCACCTTTTATTTTTATACTTACTTTTATATTATCTTCCAGAATAACTAAGTTTTTTGCCGCAAGCGTACTTTGAGCGGCTATGTTTACCGAAATATTCGATATGCTTCTGTTAACTGTCGGATTCTGCTCATTAAGGGCAACCATCCATAGCATAATAGCAATAACTAAAGACAATGCTGCAAACAGAAGTTTATTCTTCTTTTTGTTTTTTTTCATCTGCAGACCTCCAGAACCCGTCAGTATTTATTGCACTCTCTTTTTCGGTTAACCCTTCATTCAGCCGCTCTTTAAGCGTGCTTGCATTTAAGAATCTTGACAGACTTCCTCTTTCTGCAATAGAAATTATGCCTGTTTCCTCAGAAACTATGATAATTAAAGCATCGCTTACTTCACTCATCCCAATTGCCGCCCTGTGTCGTGTTCCAAGCTCTTTTCGTAGATTTTTCGCCTGTGTTAGCGGCAGCAAACAGCTTGCCGCCATTATTTTAGCATTTTGTATTCTGATTACTGCAGCTCCGTCATGCAAAGGTGTGTACGGAACAAAAACATTCATTAAAAGTTCAGAGCTTACGTCGGCTTCCATTTTAACTCCGGTTGAAATTATATCGTCTAAATTTGACTGTCTTTCAATTACAATAAGCGCGCCGCGTTTAAGTTTTGACATTTCCACACACGCTTCAACAACTTCTTCAATCAATTTTGTCGGTACCGTATCTTTGGTTGTAAATGATATTATCCGCTTAAATATTTTATTTTCAGATATTTTGGTCCTGCCTATCTTACTCAAAACCCTTCTAAGCTCCGGTTGGAAAACAACAACTAACACTATCAATCCTGCTGTAAGAACATTTTTGAGTATGTATGACAAAGTAATAAGTCCAAGCCAATCGCTAAGTTGTGTAAGAAGAAGTATCAGCAGAACTCCTTTTGCAACTTCAGCAGCTTGCGTGCCGCTTATCCAATATATTATTTTATACGCAACATAAGTTACAATCAAAATATCAATTATATTTTGTATGCTTATCATTGAAAAAAGTTCTTTTGAGACTTTGAGTAAATCCATCATAATTATCACCGAAAAAATATTATAAATATATCATACAATAATAAAAACATTAATTAAAGGTTTTATTTTATTATTGTATAAAAAATTAAATTATATTTTATAAGTATTTTTTTAAATACTGCCCTGTATAGCTTTCTTTAATTTGCGCAACTTCTTCAGGAGTGCCGGTTGTCAGTATTTGCCCCCCGCGTTCTCCGCCGTGGGGTCCCATATCGATAATATAATCCGCGCATTTTATAACATCCAGATTATGTTCAATGACAATGAGCGTATTCCCGCTTTCTTTAAGCCTGTTAAGCACTTTTAAAAGTTTGTCCACATCCGCCGTATGCAAACCGGTTGTCGGCTCATCTAGCAGATAAAGTGTTCTTCCCGTAGGTCTCTTGCTAAGTTCATACGCAATTTTAATTCGCTGCGCTTCTCCGCCCGATAAGGTAGTTGATGATTGCCCCAGTTTAATATAGCCCAGTCCTACGTCAAACAGTGTTTGCAATTTGTTTTTAATAGCAGAAATACCGTCAAAAAACTCTAAAGCTTCTTCAACAGTCATATCCAAAACATCGGCAATATTTTTCCCTTTATATTTAACTTTAAGCGTTTCTTCGTTATATCTTTTGCCTTTGCATACCTCGCAGGCAACATATACGTCCGATAAAAAATGCATCTCTATTTTTATTATTCCGTCACCGGCGCAGCTTTCGCATCTGCCGCCTTTTACATTAAATGAAAATCTTCCTTTTGCATACCCTCTCATTTTTGATTCTTTAGTTTGGGCAAAAAGATCCCTAATATCGTCAAATACGCCGGTGTAAGTTGCGGGGTTGCTTCTCGGAGTTCTTCCTATCGGGGACTGATCTATTTCTATTACTTTGTCAATATATTCTAATCCTTCAATACGGTCATGCAGACCGGGTTTTACATTGCTTTTGTACAGCGATTTTTGCATAGCTTTAAAAAGTATCTCGTTAACAAGAGTGCTTTTGCCCGAACCTGATACGCCTGTTACAAGCACCATTAATCCAAGCGGAAAAATTACGTCAATTCCTTTTAAATTATTCGCTCTTGCATTTACTACTTTTATTGCTTTACCGTTGGGCTTTACTCTTTCTTTCGGAACGTATATTTTTTTTGCACCGCTTAAATACTGTCCGGTAATAGAATTTTTATTCGCCTTTATCTTTTCGATATCTCCCGCTGCTACAACATAACCTCCGTGAATACCCGCTCCCGGTCCTATATCTACAATATAGTCGGCTTCATACATTGTCTCCTCGTCATGTTCTACCACTATTAATGTATTGTCTAAATTAACAAGCTTTCTTAAAGTGTCTAAAAGCTTGCGGTTGTCTCGCTGATGAAGTCCTATACTAGGCTCGTCAAGCACATATAAAACGCCGGTCAGACCTGAGCCTATTTGAGTTGCAAGTCTTATTCTCTGACTTTCTCCGCCCGATAGTGTCGTTGCCGAGCGAAATAGGGTAAGATAATCAAGACCTACGTTTATTAAAAACATCAGCCGTTCTTTTATTTCCTTTAGTATCTGCTCAGCGATTATTTGGTCTTTTTCGCTTAATTTTAAATTGTTTATAAATTCAAGCGCTTTAGAAACCGGCATTTTTGAAAAATTAATTATATTGATGCCCCCAACAGTCACTGACCTTGAATTAAGCTTCAGTCTGTCTCCATTACATGAGGGGCACGGAGTATAGCTCATAAAAGACTGGTAATATTTTTTCATGCCCTGACTGTCTGTCTGGTGATACCTTCTTTTTATAGCTGGTATAATGCCTTCATATGCGGGGTTGAATTCACCCGCAAAATTTTGAGACACATAATTAACTTTCAATTTCTTTCCGTTTGTACCGTACATTATTATGTGTTTTATTTCATCATCAAGTTTTTCATACGGAGTGTTTATATCAAATTTATATTCCCTTGCAAGCCCTTCAAGATAATAACAAGCCATGCTGCCTTTTTTGGAAAAATTCCATCCCGCAACGTCCGCAGCGCCCTGCGCTAAAGAAAGCGACTTGTCTTTAATTATCATATCCTCATCAACTTCAAACAGCACTCCAAGTCCGTAACAAGTTTCGCAGGCACCGAAAGGCGAATTAAACGAAAATACTCTCGGTTCAGGTTTATCAATACTTATATTGCAATCGGGGCATGCGTACTTTTCGGAATATGTCTGCCTGCCGCCGTTTAATATCTGACATATTACTAAACCGTCAGATAGTTTTAACGCAGTCTGTACGCTGTCCGCGACTCTGCTTTTAATACCGTCTTTCATTTTAAGACGGTCAATGACAACTTCTATTGTATGTTTTATATTTTTGTCAAGTTCCGGCACATCGTTAATATCATACATTTCCTTATCGACAATTACTCTTGCGTAACCGCCTTTTTTAAGGTCTTCAATTGTTTTTTTATGCTGACCTTTTTGAGCCGTAGCAACAGGAGATATGATATAAAAAGCTTCTTCGTCTTTAATCTCCATAATGTCGTTTATTATCATGTCTATGCTCTGCGAGGTTATCTGTTTTCCGCATTGCGGACAATGGGCTATTCCTATCCTGGCATAAAGCAGTCTTAAATAATCATATATTTCCGTAACAGTACCCACAGTAGAACGCGGGTTGCGGTTTGTTGTTTTTTGGTCTATTGATATAGCGGGTGAAAGACCTTCTATATATTCTACATTGGGCTTATTCATTTGTCCCAAAAATTGTCTGGCATAAGCCGAAAGGCTTTCGATATACCTTCTCTGACCTTCCGCATAAATTGTGTCAAACGCCAAAGACGTCTTGCCCGAGCCTGAAAGTCCGGTAAATACTACTAATTTATTTTTAGGTATTTTCAGCGATATATTTTTTAGGTTGTTTTCATTTGCCGATCTTATTGTAATATATTTGTTCATCTATTGCTTCTTCCCGTAACTTAAATATTATTGGTTGAACAAACATTATACCATGAAACACTTAATTTTCATTATGCATATTTAACCAAATAAAATTAAGGCAAATAAAAAAACGGAAAATAGTAGTACTTATTTCCGTTTTTTATTTTATATTAAGTTTACAATTATAATGCCAGAATGCTGTTATTGGCTTCTATTACTTTTAGTATTTCCTGCTGAACGCCAGTACCTGCGTTTATATAAACTATAAATATTTCATCGTCTTTTGTTTTGCATTTAAATTCATAGCACATTACTTCATTTCCGCTTTGCGTCGGTATAATAGCTAATTTTTTAGAGACTATCGTTAAATTAGAGCTCACTTTTTTTTGCGCCTGCTGCACCGTTATTGCAGCTTTTTTTATAGTTCTGTCATAATGGGACATATAGTAAGTGCTTGCTTCAAACCCGACTATTTCTCCGTTATCCAGGGCTATTTGCACTTTGACCATATCTGGATATATTATAACACCGTCTTTTTGACCTACAAAATTAAATACTGTCTTATTTCCATACGTTTCGTAATAGTTCTCCGACATGTTCTCAAATCCGATTTTTTGCAAATATTCCTTAGCTTTTTCTTTCGCTTGTGTGATATTTAATTGCTGGCTGTTTATAATTCTGCTTGAAACAATCTGAAGAACGTGTCCTCCGGCTTTACTTACTTTTACGGAATAATTAGACTCATTATTATCAGCGTTTGTTTCAAAAACATAACATGGTATAATGCCGTTATCATCAGCAGCCTTACTTAATTGAACATTACCGCCTAAATATTTCACAGCCGCCTGCATTGCGGTATTTTCATCAACTTCCGCTCCCAAATCAGACTTCGGTCCTTTATCTTTAAGTCCTTCGGAAAAAGGTCCGTCATAAATAAGTTTTGGATATTCCATACTAGTCTTATTTATCTGAGTAAATGCTAAATCTGTTCCGTAAGCTAATCCGTCTTCATAATAAAACCCTTTGTTATTGTCGGTTCTAAAAAGACTCACGTCTCCCGACCTTAACTTATCTGATAATGCCTCTACGTTTTTGCGGATTGTATATACTGTATCCTTTATTTTAGCTAAATTATCAATTTCTTCATTGTTAATGTTATTTTTGGCTTCAATCTGCTTAGCTACCGTATAACAGTAATCTCCTGCCTGATTTAATATCTCACTCGTCTGCTGCATAGCAACATGGCTTACAGGCAGGTTAACAACAGCTTGAGCGCCTTGAATGCTGTATTGCCATACATCCAGCAGCAGAGTCTTTAAATAGGCATCATCTGTTGAAACCAATATTTTTGAAAGCGAATCGTCCATATTTTTAAGAGCTTCTTCAAGCGTCATGTAGCTGTCCTCGTAAGTGCCTACGACTAAGTTTTTATAACTTATTTTTTCCTTATTTGTGCTGTACGCCCATATGCCTACTACAACCAAAGCAATTGCCAGTACTGCAATTATTATATTTTTTCTCATATCCGCATCCCCCCTACTTGCAAAAAACATGCTTTCCTATTGTTAACATTATCGGGCGAGAACGAATCCATTTGTTTGTAGCAGTTACAGGATTATAATAATATAATGCCCCTCCCGTAGGGTCCCAACCATTCATAGCATCCTTAGCGGCATTAATGCAAGACTGATTAGGCGTTAAGTTTATCTGACCGTCCGCTACAGCGTCAAAAGCTCCTTTTTGGTATATTACTCCGCTTATTGAGTTTGGAAAGCCTGAGTCCTCCACTCTGTTTAGAATAACTGCCGCTATAGCAACCTGCCCCGTATACGGCTCGCCTCGGCCTTCGCCGTAAATACACCGCGCAAGCAAATACGCATCGTTGTTTACGTTTCCGCTGCTACTTTTGCCGTCGCCGCCGCTGCTTGCCAGACTGCCAAGTCCTAAAGCTTCAAGCGTTTGTTTTCCGCATTTTCCGTCGACAGTAAGACCGTTTTTAGATTGAAACCATCTTACGGCTTTTTCGGTTTTAACACCAAAAATACCATCGACATTTCCTGAATAGTAACCCCAATTTTGAAGTTTTTGCTGTACTTGTTTTACCGAAGAGCTTGGAGAGCCATAATAAACCGTTTCCGCATTTACGCTGAATACTATTCCGAATACGAAAGTGAAGACAAAAATAAATGTAATTATAGATATTGTAAGTTTTTTTCTATCATGCATAAAATTCACCTCTTGTGGTATTTTTTGCTTAACTTGCCAATAATATACATGATAGAATTATTTTACTGTTTAAATTGCAAACTTAATTTAACGGAAAGATTTTATAGATTAATAATCATATCGAAATCGACTTTATGAATTTCTGTTTCGGACTTAACAGGAAGACACGCTGAGATGACGTATTCTTTGTATCTTTGAGTGTATATGTATAAGTTTTCTTCTTGTATGCTTTTTTTGACAGACTGTAAATCGGCGGCTATGCCAATGCCTTTGTATTTTAAATAACTTTCTTTTACTGTCCAAATCTTTGCAAACGCTTCTTCTTTATTATCAGATTGCAACAGTAATTTAATTTCATCATACGAACAAATGCGTTCCGCCATATTTTGCTTATATGGTTTAATTTTTTCAATATCAACGCCGCATTCGTAATCAGACAAGCCGCAGATAATAATATTGTCTTTATGGCTGATATTAAAAAAAACATTTTCATTTTTGATATACGGTTTGCCATTGTTTTTATATGCAAATTCGGTATTGTCAGTTTGCAGCCCCATATCATAAAGCCCGTACTTAAGCAGCATAAAAGAAAGAACGCATATTGCTTTATCGTGGATATGAATATACTTTTGTGCTTGGGCGGCTCTCTGCTGGGGCATTTTATCAATAGATTTAAGCAGATAACCAATGTCCGCATTTTGCATGTCGTCAAACAGATATATCTTCATATGCTTTTTCTTCCTTTGAAGAGGCAAACACAAATATGCATCTTCCATCAATAATATTAACTTCTTTTAGTTTTACGCTTACAATTTCTCCGAGCTTATAAGTTTTTCCGCTTCTTTCATTGTAGAATAAAAAGCGTTTGAGATCCGAAACATAGTAATCATCCAAATATGAAAAAGGCACAAAACCCTCTATAAGATTTTCAAGCTCTACAAAAAATCCGTTTGAAGTTATATGCGATATAACCGCTTTATACTTAGTGCCTAATTTATCGGATAAATACTTGGCCATTTTAATGCGCATTACTTCGCGCTCAGCTTTTACCGAAATGCGCTCAGTTTTTGAAATATGCCTTGAAATTTCCGCAAGTTCTTCATCGGAATATAAATACTGCTCTGTGTTTCCTATAAGAATTTCTGCAAGTATTCTATGCACAATCAAATCGGAATATCTTCTTATAGGGGATGTGAAATGCGTGTAGTATTTTGCGGCAATGCCGAAATGACCTGTGTTTTTATTGTGATATACAGCTCTCTGCATGCTTCTTAAAACTATATTTTTAATTAAATCTTCTTCAGGCTTATCTTTTATATTAGACAAAAGCTCCGAGATTTTTTTCGGATGCATATTTGAAGAATTTATTTTATACCCCATGCTTAACAAAATTTCCTTTAAATCAGCCATTTTTTCCGTATTGGGGTCGTCGTGCACTCTGTATATACACGGATAATTAAGCCAGTAAATATGCTCCGCAATTGTTTCATTGGCAAGCAGCATAAACTCTTCAATTATTTTATGCGATTTCAGCCTTTCCGATTTTTTAATCAATATCGGATTACCTTCTTCATCAACTATCGCTTCAGCCTCAGGCATATCAAAATCTATGCTGCCTCTTTTTTCGCGCCTGTTATTTAATATATCGCTCAGTTCGTCCATAAGCAAAATATCTTTTTTAAATTTTTTGTAATCATCATCTTCATACATTATGTCATCTAAAACAGCTTGCACGCCCGTATATGTCATTTTCTTTTTTGATTTAATTATTGATTTAAAAATCTCATATTCCAAAACGTTTCCCGTTTTATCAATTGTCATTACAACGCTTACCGAAAGACGCGGCTGTTCTGCCCGCAAGCTGCAAATATCGCCCGATAGGCTGTGCGGCAGCATTGGTATTGCGTAATCGGGAAAGTAAGTGCTGTTGCCTCTTTCATACGCTTCCTTGTCAAGCGGAGTATTTTTTTTAACATAATAACTGACATCGGCAATATGAACACCCAGCACATAGTTATTGTCTTTTAATTCTATATTGACAGCGTCATCCATATCTTTTGCCGTTAAAGCGTCTATTGTAAATATATTCTTTTTACTTAAATTCACTCTTGATTTATCTTGTAAATTTATATCCGCTTTTATGCCGTCTGCCTGTTTTATTGCATCTTCATTAAACTTATATTTTATATCATTGTTTATTACGACGCCTTTTATATCGACGCCTTTTTTATCGGCTGCCCCCAAAATATGAAGCACTCTGCCTTCAAGCTTTTCGGAGCTTATTTTTTTTATAATTTCAAAAACAACTCTGTCTTTACTGACTGCGCCTTTGGCGCTTTTTTCATTTATATATACATCTTTTGTAATGCCTTTGTTATCAGCGGTAATGTATCCGCCTCTTTTTGTTTTATAAAATGTGCCCAGAAGATTTTTGTTGTTATTCTTTATAATCTTTACAATTCTGCCTTCAAAACGGGGTTTAATTTCTTTTATAATCTGAACAAGAACTTCATCCCCGTTAAGGGCTCCCGATAAGTTCTCGCTAGGTATAAATATATCATCCGCATTGTCTATAAGAACAAAACCATATCCGCCTGAAGTTATTTGCAGAAGACCGCTTACTAAACTACCGCCGTTTGCTTTATAAAATTTATTTTCATAAGATATTAAAAAAGAATTCTGCTCCAGTTGATTGAGAATCTCTCTTAAAAAATCCTTTTCCGCATTTTCTTTGATATCTAAAAGATATGCGAATTGCTTAAAGCTCATAGGCTTATATTTTTTATCGTTTACTATGTTTTTAACTGTTTCTTTTAATTCCATTTTTACCACCGGCCAATTTTAACGTATTATTGCCATATTAACATAAATCAATACATTATACAAATTGAAATCAAATAATAAAAAAACGGCTGAGTATCAGCCGATTATTTTTTCTTTTTAAGTTTGTAATTGGGATTTTCTATGATTTTTCCGTCCTGAATAATAAACTTATCGTCTACGTTTATGCCCTTGTCTCTTTTTACCTCAAGCTCTATTTTTTCTTTTTCTTCGGTTGTAGCCGCCTGGGTTTTTCTTATATCTATATCATATTCATAAAGCCTTTTTAAAAATGTTTCTTTGCGCTCGCCGATAGGAATA
Organism: Eubacteriaceae bacterium UBA6119; assembly: GCA_002423395.1. GTDB lineage: Bacteria > Bacillota > Clostridia > Eubacteriales > UBA1433 > UBA1433. Next base: position 82,895 of record DIVZ01000005.1, on the reverse strand, counting down.
TCGTCATCCTTTACGGTTATTGTAAACTTATCTTTGTTATATTCAAAACTTTCTCCGTCTTTTAACGATTTTAAACCTGATTTTGCAGCCGAAGGACGCGTTTCAAGCTGACGTGTTTTTTCGTATTCTTCCTCATCTTCTTCATCTTGCGATTTTGCCAAGTCGCTTATTTCAATTTCATCAATAGCGGCCAGTTGCGCGTTAATTTCATCCACTTCACGCTGCTGCGCGGCGAGTCTTGCCTGTTTGTCAATTTCCCTCTGTTTTCGCAATTCTTCTCCGATATCCGGATATTGTTTGATTACCGGTTTTTCTTCCTTATCTTCCGATTTATTTTCTATTACAACAGGTTCATTTGCATCATACATATCTACATATTTAGACATTTCAGGATCTAAAAAAGTTATCTGCCCCTGTTCTACGGATGCGTTGTCATTAAATTTAATATTTGAAATACTATTATCAAGTTGTATGTCATCATTAAAAGTATCCGGCGCATTTTCCAGTATGAAAGGTTTGTTTTCTTTTACGTTTTGCTCATAATTAACAGCATCCTGCTTTTCATTTCTGCTTAGCTGCTGCGTATCTTTTTTATTATTTTCAGTATATGTATCTGCGGGACGCTCTGACGGTTCGTTTTCATCGACCAAACCCATTATTGCGTTATTTTCTGCCTGAGAAAATGTTTTTAATTCGTTAGGGTCTTTATTAAAAAATTCATTAATATCCACAAGCGGTATATTATTGCTGAAATAAATTTCTTCTCTTTCAACTTCTTTTTTCTGGCTGAGTCTTATACTGCTGTTTTTCCTTACAAACATTCTTTGAACCGCGATAAACGCGCCTAAGCTGATAATAATATCTCCGGCGCTTAACACAATCCTGAAAGGATATGCCGAAGGCATTGGAATAATATCGCCCAGTATGCTGAGTTTAGTGCTTGAATCCATTGCGTAACTTATAAGATGCATTTTACTTAAAAATACGTTACCGGAATCCGCCAGCCCTGTTATTACGGCGGCATCAAGCGATAGCGGCATTTTCCCTCCGTTTAAAAACGTAACCGCAAAATTTAAAAACACTCCTATTAGTATTATTATATACTCGTATTTTCCAATATTTCTTGCCAAAAATGCCAAAAGAAGCAAGTAACTTAAAAGATATATAAGCATGCTGTAGTCTGCAATTTGAGCAGGAAGCAAATAGCCGAAAAAAACTAAACCTGCATGAACAATTAAATACAGCAAAAAAACAATTTTAAATTTAATATTATAACTTATAATATTTTTAAATTTGCCTTTTCTGATAAGCGCAATTATAAAGCTAAGTAAAATTACTTCAAGAATCATATGTAACTAATACCTTTTCATTTCTACTTATTCGTACTTATTTTAACAAAAAATTATAAAAAATGAAACTTTTATATGTTTTTTTATTATACTAATTTATTACAATTTTAAAAATATCATTTGCTGATTTTGCCGTAAAGTAAACTTTGTAACCGGCAAACTCTTCATCATTTCCGTATCCGAATCCTGCTCTTATAAAATCCATTCCAACCTCATTTGCGCCTGCAGCGTCGTAAAATCTGTCCCCGACCATTACACAATCCGCTGATGCGTAGCCTGTCTTGTTCATCACGTACTGAAGCAGCTCTTTTTTACCGGATAACGAACCGTCGGCGTTGCTTCCTGCAACGCAAGTAAAATATTCATAAATTTTGCTGTTTTTAAGCATCAGTTCGGCAAAGTTTTTATATTTTGTAGTAGCTAAAGCGACAGATAATCCGCTGTTCTTTAAATTAATTATAAGCTCTCTTACGCCGTCGTATAAATTGTACTCCAAATAGCCTTTATCTATATAATATTTTCTGTATAACTCAACAGCCGCTTTTGCCCTGTCATGTGAAAATTTGTAAAACCTAGTAAAACTGTCATATAATGAAGGCCCTATAATATCGTTATCGTACGCTTTTAAATATTTAAATCCCATCTCTGCCGCAGCGTATTTATAACCGTTTATTATGCCTTTTTTTGTATCGGCAATTGTTCCGTCCAAATCAAAAATTACGCACTTATATCTGCCCATCTAAATTCCTTTTTTCTTATGTTATTTAATCTTTAATAAGACCGAAATGTTTTCTTGCTTTTAACGCTATTTCATCGCATATGGCAGGATTATTCTGCAAATATGCTTTGGCGTTTTCTCTTCCCTGCCCCATTCTTTCGCCGTTATACGAATACCACGCGCCGGATTTATCAATAATCTCGCATTCGCTTGCTATGTCCAATATATCGCCTTCTTTCGAAATGCCTTTACCGTACATTATGTCAAAATCGGCTGATTTAAACGGAGGCGCGACTTTATTTTTTACTACTTTTACTTTTGTCCTGTTTCCTATCATATCATTGCCTTGTTTAATTGTTTCAATCCTTCTTACTTCAAGTCTTACGGATGAATAGAATTTCAATGCTCTTCCGCCCGGTGTTACTTCCGGATTGCCAAACATCACGCCTACTTTTTCACGCAGCTGATTTATAAAAATAGCACAGCAATTGCTCTTATTTATCGCTCCGGTCAGCTTTCTGAGCGCTTGAGACATAAGTCTTGCCTGCAAGCCTACATGCTGATCTCCCATTTCGCCCTCAATTTCCGCTTTAGGCACAAGGGCTGCAACAGAGTCCACAACCACAATGTCGACAGCTCCGCTTCTTACCAGAGCCTCAACAATTTCAAGCGCCTGCTCGCCGGTGTCCGGCTGCGAGACAATGAGGTTGTCTATGTCTACTCCCAATGCTTTTGCATAAACTGGATCCAGCGCGTGCTCCGCGTCTATAAATGCCGCTATGCCGCCTTGTTTCTGAGCTTCTGCGGCAATATGCAACGCAACAGTTGTTTTCCCCGAAGACTCAGGGCCGTAAATTTCAACTATTCTGCCTTTGGGCACACCGCCGATACCTAAAGCTATATCCAAACCAAGAGATGATGTCGGTATTACGCTGATGTTCATATCGGCTGCATGGTCTCCAAGTCGCATAACCGAACCCTGTCCAAATTGTTTTTCCAAGCTTTTTATTGTCAGTTCTAAAGCTTTTTCCTTTTCCATATCTTATCTCCTATTTCATAGTTTAAATATTTAATACTATTATTTATATTCAATCATTTTATGACGTATCATATTGTATGCTTCGGATGCTGTGCGTAACTGGTGCAGCTTTCGTCTGGAAGCATAATTTGCTTGTTTTAAAATTGTTTCGCCTTTATAATAAACCGCTATATATGTAAGTCCTAAGGGCTTTTCTTCACTTCCGCCGCCAGGTCCGGAAATTCCGGTAACAGCAACAGCAACGTCCGCGCCGCTTAATTTGGCAAGTCCTTTAACCATTTCTAAAGCTGTCTCTTCGCTTACAGCTCCGTACTTTTCTAAAGTTTCTTTTTTAACACCCAGCACTTTTTCTTTAGCTTCATTGCTGTAAGTTACAAACCCTCCGTAAAAAACATCGCTTGCTCCGGGATTATCAGTCATCATAGTGCTTATCATGCCGCCTGTGCATGATTCCGCAGCCGCGAATGTTAAATTTCTTTCTTTTAACATATTAAGCACTACTTTTGCAATACTTATGTCTTCATTTGCAAATATGCCTTCTCCGAGTCTTGAATATATAATTTTTTCATATTTTTCAATAACTAAATTCGCAGCTTCTTTATTCTCGGCATTAGCCGTAACACGAAGCAATATACCGTTGGGTTTTACATATGTCGCAATTGTAGGGTTAGTTTGCATATCTATAATATCCATAAGCTCATGCTCAAGCGCGCTTTCGCCGTAGCCGGTTATCATATAATATTTTGAAAAAAATGATTTTCCTGATTTATTCATTAAATAGGGCAGCACGCTTTTATCAAACATAGGCGCCATCTCGAAAGGCGGGCCGGGAAGAAGTATTATCGCTTTTGTTTTTTCTTCATTTTCTATAATAACTCCGGGAGCCGTTCCGTTATCATTGTATAGCATTATGGAACCTTTGGGCAAAAGCGCTTGTTTAAAGTTGTTGGGAGTAATGTTTCTGCCTTTAAACATTTCATAAAGCTTGTCTGTCCACTCTTTGTTTTCCACAAGCTCAACGCCCATAAGTTCGGCGGCTGTTTCTTTTGTCAAATCATCCTGAGTAGGCCCGAGCCCTCCCGTTGCAATAATAACATCGCTTCTTTCAAACGCTTGTCTGAAAGCTTCTTTGAGTCTTATGGGATTATCTCCCGTTACCGTATGGTACAAAACGCTTATTCCGAGTTCATTTAAATTTTTTGATATGTACTGCGAATTTGTATTTACAATATCGCCGAACAATATTTCCGTGCCTACGCAGATAATTTCACTTTTCATTTGCTATCTCCTATTTTAATTGAATGCTCATACGATTTTTATAAAAATATTCAATACCGGATATCAATGTAAGTATTACCATAATGTATACTAACACATCTCCTATAACGGCGTATTTAATACTTGCAGCCACTTCAAAATGCAGATAAATAAGTCCTGTCATTTGAGAAAATGTTTTTGCTTTTCCCCATAGTCCCGCGGCGAGCACTACTCCGTTGGCCGCTACAGCAGCTCTTAGTCCCGTTACCGCGAACTCACGCGCAAGAATTATAAATAGTGCCCATACCCCTATTCTTTCAATACTCATAAAACAAAGCAAAGAAGCGGCTACAAGCATTTTATCTGCGAGCGGATCTGCAAATTTTCCGAATGTTGTTATCATATTTCTGTTTCGCGCGATACGTCCGTCAATATAGTCGGTTATGCTTGCCAATATAAAAACTGCCGCCGCATAATAATAATGGTATTTAAAATCGAGCAAAAACAACAATATATAAAACGGAATTAATACTATTCTGCTCAGTGTGAGTTTATTAGCTAAATTCATTTTTTACAACCTTACCCTGCAAATCATATTCATCCGCGCTTGTTATAACGCAGTCATAATACTGCCCTATAATTAATTCTTCATCCGAGGCAATTATTATTCCGCCGTCAATGTCAGGCGCGTCTCTGTAAGTTCTTCCTAAATAAATGTTACTTTCTATCTTATCATATATTAAAACTTCTGTCTTCAATCCGATATATGAATTATTTATTTTACGAGATATTTTCTGCTGCGCTTTCATAAGGATATTATATCTTTTTGTTTTAACTTGTTTTGTAATCTGTTCCGGCATTTGCGCAGCCGGTGTTCCTTCTTCAAGCGAATACGTAAAAACTCCGACTTTGTCAAACGGGTACAATTTAATAAAATCTAATATTTCATTAAATTGTTCGTCTGTCTCCGAAGGAAACCCTACGATAAATGTCGTTCTTATCGCTATTTGAGGTATGCTTGACTTAAGCTTGCCATATAAATCTATAATATCCTCTTTGCTGGTGCTTCTTCCCATTTTTTTGAGAATTTGATTGTTTATATGCTGAATAGGTATATCTATATATTTCTGCAGTTTTTCAAGCTTTATAAAACAATTTATAATATCATCATCAAGACCTTCGGGATAAGCATACATAAGCCTTATTCTTTTTATATTTTTTATATTATCAAGCTCTGTGAGCAAATCCGCAAGTTTTTTTGATTTGTATAAATCAATTCCGTATAATGTTACGTCCTGCGCTACTAAAATTATTTCATTATAGCCGTTGTCTGCAAGACTTCTCGCCTCATTTACTATATCTTCAATTTTTCGGCTGCGGTATTTACCTCTTAATTTAGGTATTACGCAATATGTACAGTTTCTTGCGCATCCTTCGCTTATTTTTAAATAAGCAACAGGTTTTTTCGTAAATATCTTTCTTTGCGTTTCTTTTATATTGCAGTTTATGTCATCAGTAAAACATGCTTTGTTGCCGGTCTGAGTTTGTTTGACAGCTTTTACAATATCCGAATATTTGCCCGTTCCAATCAGCGCGTCAATTTCGGGTATTTCTTCTTTAAGCTCATTCGCATACCTTTGTGCAAGGCAGCCTGCCACTATTAATTTAACATCGGTGTTAATCTCTTTTATTTGCGCAGCTTTTAGTATTTCTCTTACCGCTTCTTCTTTAGCGTCTTGTATAAAAGCGCATGTATTGATGAGAATTAACTGCGCATCTTCGATTTCATCGGTAAGTATATAACCTTCACTTTCTAAAAGGTACGCCATGCTTTCACTGTCTGTAAGATTTTTCGCGCAGCCCAATGATATAATATAAAACTTTTTTGTCATTGTTTATTCTTCTGCCTCTTCAGCTTCTGCATTGCCGTCTTTATTGTTAAAGTAATCGTCGTATGAAATAAGCACGTTTCTTGGTCTGCTTCCGTCCGCCGGGGATATTATTCCCCTGCTTTCCATTTCGTCTACCATTCTCCCCGCTCTTGCATACCCTATTCTCATTTTACGCTGAATCATGGATGTCGATATCTGCCCTCTTTCAATTGCCAGATTGACAGCTTCGTCAAACAGTTCATCGTCGTAATCACTCATTACGGTTTTAGGCGATGTTATTTTCTCTATAACTTCTTCGCTGTATGATTCATTCGTGCGTTTTTTAATAAAATCTACCATGCGTTCAACTTCTTTTTGATCTATGTATGCGCACTGCGCTCTTTGCGGCTGGCTTGCTCCGGCAGGATAATAAAGCATATCGCCGTTTCCAAGCAATTTTTCAGCTCCAGCCATATCAATTATTGTTCTTGAATCTACCTGAGACGATACCATAAAAGAAATCCTGGATGGTATATTTGCTTTTATAAGACCGGTAATTACATCAACCGAAGGACGCTGAGTTGCTACAACCAAGTGAAGCCCCGCCGCGCGCGCCAGCTGAGCAAGCCTGCAAATAGCCGCTTCAACCTGCTGCGGCGCAACTGTCATTAAATCCGCAAGTTCGTCTATTATAATTACAATCAAAGGAAGTTTTGTATGTCCTTCTTTTTCAAGTTTTTCATTGTAACTTGCTATGTCTCTTACTTTGTTGTCGGCAAATTTCTGATACCTGTCCATCATTTCCATAACTGCCCAATTCAGTGCGCTGGCGGCTTGTTTGGGGTCTACTACGACCGGCACAAGCAAATGCGGAATTCCGTTGTAAATGTTCAGTTCTACCATTTTGGGGTCTACCAATATTAAACGTACGTCTTTGGGCGAACTGCGGTATAAAATTGATGCCAGCACAGCGTTTATACATACGCTCTTTCCCGAACCAGTTGCCCCGGCTATAAGCATATGAGGCATTTTTTTAAGATCGCACATTAAATTCTGCCCGGATAAATTTTTGCCGAGCGCAACGGCTACAGGAGACTTGTGCTCTCTGAATTCTTTTGATGATAAAACCTCTCTAATGTGAACCATCGCTATGTTTTTATTGGGTATTTCAATGCCTACCGCACTTTTGCCCGGAATAGGCGCTTCTATTCTTACTCTGGGCGCCGCAAGCGAAAGCGCAATATCATCAGATAAATTGACAATCTTATTAACTCTTATTCCGGCCTGAGGCTCAAGCTCATACCGAGTTACTGTTGGACCTACCGATATGCCTACAAGCTTTGCGCTTATTCCGAAGCTTGCCAGAGTGTTCTGGAGTTTTTCTGCGTTTTTTAACGTTTCTTTATGCGCAATATCTCCTGCGGGTTTCGGCTCGGTAAGAAGCGTTACGGGCGGGAAAACATATTTATCATTTTTTATTTCTTTGTTTTGGCCGCCTTGTATATCTTTTTTAAGTTCACTTATTATGTTCTCGTCTGTTTTTTCGCCTTCTTTGTTGAGTTCTATTTTTATAAGCTCGGCTTCTTTATGTTTCGGCGCGTTTTTAGCAACATACGCCTGATTTAATTTAGAGTCATTTTTGTTTTTACTTACACTGCTTTCCGAACTGTTTGAATCATCAATCTGCGCCATCCATTTTTCCACTTCGGAAAACGATTTGTCTGATGCGGATTTTTCTTTGCTTTCCACAGTATAAGCTTCGTCTACTAAATTTCTGTCTTTATTATTTAAAGCTCTTTTATCATTTATATCTTGTATATATTCTCCTATTGTCTTTTTAAACAGCAACAGCAAAAGCCCTATTGTTAAAAAGATTATAAAAAGATACGCTCCGGTTTTAGAAAAAAGCATTACCGCGATTTTAGCAAGTCCCATACCAAAAAAGCCGCCTAAATTATCGCTCGTGTTTGTAAAAGCGGCTGTAAGCATATTTTCAATAAAAGGATCGTCAACATTCGATATGCTTTTAATATGAAGCAGCGCGCAGAAATTAATAAGAAGAATAAACAAAATGAAAATTTTCTTATTCATCCTAATCGGACGGTATTGAACTATTATGTATATACTGGATATTAGGAAAACGACCATCATAGCATAGCAGCCTTTATCGCCTACTAAAAATGTACACGCATTTTTATATGCTTCTCCAACAATACCGGCATTTTTTGAGATAATAGAATAAAATCCGAAGACGCCGAAAAACAATAAAAGAATACCGACCAGCTCATTTATAAGCCGCTCTTTTTTTAAGCGTTTTTTTATGGTCTCCTGCCTTTTACTCTGTTTTGCCGCCGCCAATATAACATATCTCCTTATGTATAATAATTAAAAAAATAATTCTTTAACAAGCACTGCACATGCCACTATCCAGCAGTAATATGCAAAATATCTCAGTCTTTCTTTCTTTACAACCAATATCAAAAGTTTTATGGATAAGTAACCTACAATTACTGCCGTTAAAAAGCCTATAAGCATAGCGCTTACTGATGTGTTTAACGAGCTCAATGAAAGTATATCTTTCATTTCGAAAATACAAGCTCCAAGTACGGCAGGCATTGAAAGCAGAAAGCTGAACTCAACAGCGTCTTCTTTTTTAAGCCCGTTTACCAGCCCTCCTACCATCGCAGTTCCTGAACGAGATAGACCCGGCATAAGAGCCGCCATTTGAAAAAGTCCTATTAAAAATGCATTCTTGCCTTTTATCTGTTCAATTTTCAATGTATTTTTTCGTCCGATTTTTTCCCCTATAATTAAAAGCACTCCCGTGATTATCAGCATAAAAGCAATTAATATAATACTGGTAAACGCTTCCGTGAGCTTATCATTAAATAATACTCCCGCAATTCCCGCAGGAATAGAGCCTATAATCAACAAGATAACATATGCTCTGTATTTGTCTTTTTTAATCATTAAACTTTTTTCTGTGAATAAATCCGCAATCATGCAAAAGAATGCTTTTATAACGCCAATGACTGCCTTTCTATAAACAAGAAAAACAGCAATCAGAGTGCCTAAGTGAAGCAGCACCGTAAATTCCAGCGCACCTTCTTTAAGATTCATAAAACTCTGTAAAATAGCTAAGTGACCTGAACTTGATACCGGCAAAAACTCTGTCAGCCCTTGAACCAAGCCTAAAATAAAAGCCTCAAAACCTGTCATATGTATACCTCGAAAAAATAATTAAGTAAATTAAATACAATCCTTCCCGTTCTTTACCTTAATATAAAAACGGGACAGGAAGTATTTTTCAACTTGATTAATAATTATACCATAATTATATTATAAATTTGTTTTATTATTTTTATTTTCTTTTATTAATTCTTTTAACTTTTTAAGCGATTTATTAAGCCCTCCGACCTCATTTATAAGCCCTATGTCAACAGCCTGCTGACCGATTAATATGCTGCCGATATCGTTAACCATTTCGTTTGTGTTAAGCATCAGCTCAATAAATTTTTCTCGTTTGATATTTGAACACGACACAACAAAATCAATAATTCTGTCTTGCATTTTTTTGAAATATTCAAAACTCTGCCATACTCCTATTACAAGACCGTTGGTCCTTATAGGATGAAGCGTCATTGTCGCTGTAGGCACAATAAACGAATATGAAGTACATACCGCCAACGGAATGCCTATGCTGTGACCGCCTCCTAAAACAAGAGAAACACTGGGTTTTGATATGCTTCTTACAAGTTCGGCAATGGCAAGCCCCGCCTCAACATCTCCTCCTAAAGTGTTAAGCATTAATAATACGCCTTCGACGCTGTCGTCCTCTTCAATTTGAGTAAGAATCGGTATTATATGCTCGTATTTTGTAACTTTCTTTTGTGTCTCCAGCATATGACCTTCAATTTCGCCTATTATCGGAATTACCTTAATTCCGCTTTTGCTTTCATCAGTAAGCGCGCCGCCGAATTCTTTTATGTTTTCAGCCGCCTCTTCTACATAGTTTTGATCCTCGTTGTTATCATTGTCATTTTTCTCGTTTGAATTATATAAATTTAATTTCTCATCCATAAAAAAACCACCCCGTATAGATTTGGAATGGTTTTATTCTATGTGTTTATTTTTGTTTTATACAAATATGTAAATTTGTTTATCTAAAATATTTTCTCATGCAATATAGCAACCGACTTTTTCTCGTCTTCTTTGTCTACTAAGATTGAAATTGTAGTATATGAGTCGGACGACTGCCATACCTGGATATTTTCGCTGCTTAACGCACTCATAATTTTTGCAATTATTCCCGGCACTCCGGCAATTCTTGAACCTATTATTGTTATCTTGCTGCAGTCCTTTTTTATCTCGTATTGCATATTCATTTTTTCTATTACATTCTGCGCTTTTTGAAGATTGCTTTTATCTATGATAAAAATTGTTTCATCAATAAAAATGTTTATCATGTCAATACTTATGCCGCTTTGTGCAAGATTGTCAAATAAACTGTCATTGCCTGCGCCGCTTTTAACTTTAATCTGAATCTGCTTATCTTTTGAGGTAATAGCTGTGAATACTTTATCCTCCGACCAATTTTTAGTAATTTTTGATATTATAGTGCCTCCCTTGTCGCGTCCTTTGCTGGTGTTAAGCACCACTACAGGTACGTTTCCTCTTTGAGCGTATTCAACCGCGCGCGGATGAATTACTTTAGCTCCGAATTCCGCAAGCTGAAAAACTTCCTCATAATCAATTTTTTCTATTATATGCGCATTGTCTACAACTTTAGGGTCAGCCGTCATAACGCCGTCAACGTCTGTGTATATTTCCACGCTTTGAGCGTTTAAGTAAGAACCCAGTGCAGTTGCGGTAATATCACTTCCGCCTCTGCCCAAGGTTGTTATTTCAAATCCTTTGCCTTGCCCCTGAAATCCCGCCACTACAGGAACAATATCCTGCTGCAGCAGTTTTAATATAATCGATGTATCAATATCGATTATATCGCTATTACCGTATATTCCGCTGGTTTTAATGCCCGCCTGAATTCCGGTAAGAGGCATAACTTTATAACCGGCTTTTTTTATATCTTCCGCAACAATAACGCTTGAAATTATTTCACCGCATGAAACAAGCAAATCCCTGCTGCGTTCATCCATTTCTGAATTGTCTTTTACAAGTTCCAAAAGCGTATCCGTCGCGTAAGCTTCTCCGCGCCTTCCCATTGCTGATACAACAACAACGGGGCTTAATCCCTTTTCTTTGGCATGAGATAAATTTTGAATAATCATTTCTCTTAACTGGGGCTTATTTACACTAGTGCCTCCGTATTTTTGCACTATTATATCCATTACAAACATTGCTCCTTGATTTAAATATCGACCATTATCGTATCTATTCCGATTTTAATTATTTTCTCCCACGGTATCTGCACATTCAAATCTTCATTTGCAAAGATAAAAAACCCCTGCCTCACCTGACCGAGAACGATAGCTTCAATTTTACCGCTTGTTTCATTTATAATTAAATCGCACGATTTAAAATTTGCCATTCTCTGGCCTGTGTTAATATTTACTATGTCCTTATCGCGCATTTCCGTTAATTTCATACAAACCACCTCTTAATAATTTATGAGGCGTATGTGCATTATATTACTACACTCCGGAAGAGCCGAATCCTCCTTCGTTTCTCTGTGTGACATCCAACTCTAAAGCTTGTGAAAGCTTTGCTTGCGTCAACTTGCATATTACCATCTGCGCAATTCTGTCGCCTTTTTTTATTTGATAGGGAATATTTAAAACTGTAGTCATTATAATTTTTATCTCGCCGCGATAATCAGCGTCTATTGTCCCTATACCGTTGACAAGCATTATGCCGTGTTTTAATGCAAGTCCGCTGCGGCATCTTATCTGAGCTTCGTAACCTTTAGGAAGCTCTATATACAGTCCCGTTCCTACCAGGCTTACTTTGCCGCTTTCTATAAGCATATCTTCGTTTGCGCAAATATCCATTCCCGCAGCGTCAACCGTCGCATACTTTGGAAGAGGGTTATCTGACTTGTTTACAATTTTTACAATAACATTGTTCATATTAATCCGCTTTATTAACGTTTATTGTATCCGCCTCTGTTCCTATCATTACCTCTGTCGTTTGGCCTGTCATTTCGTTTTGGGCGTTCAGGCTCAACGTATCCTTCAGGTTTTGGAAGAAGATCTTTTATTGAAAGATTAATTCTTCCTCTGTTATCTATTTCAACAACTTTTACTTTAACTATATCGCCTACATTTACTACATCGGTAACGGTTTTAACATGCTCGTACGCAAGCTTTGAAATATGCACCATTCCCTCTTTACCGGGAAGAAGTTCCACGAAAGCTCCGATTTCCATAATACGCGTTACTTTTCCTTCGTATACTTCACCGACCTGTACCTCTTTTATGATAGCTTCTATCATTTGTTTCGCTTTTTCTGCATTTTCCAGATTCGGCGAAGATATATAAGTCTTGCCGTCATCCATAATATCTATTTTTACGCCGGTTTCTTCAATTATCTTGTTAATCATTTTACCGCCCGGTCCTATAACTTCTCCTATCTTATCGTTAGGAAGCTGCATGGAAAGCATTCTCGGCGCATATTTGCTCATCTCAGCTCTCGGCTCGCTTATCGCCTGTGCCATTTTATCTAAAATAAACAGTCTGCCTATTCTTGCCTGCTCTAAAGCCTGCTGCAAAACTTCTTTGTTTATGCCATTAATTTTTATATCCATTTGCATTGCAGTAATGCCGTCTTTTGTTCCGGCAACTTTAAAGTCCATATCTCCGTTGTGGTCTTCTATTCCCTGAATATCAGAAAGTATACTTATACTGTCATCCTCTTTTATAAGCCCCATTGCTATGCCCGCAACAGGCGCCTTTATCGGAACTCCGGCATCCATTAAAGACAAGGTTGAACCGCACACGCTTGCCTGTGAACTTGAACCGTTAGACATTAAAACCTCGGATACTACTCTAATAGTATACGGAAAATCATCCTGGCTGGGAAGCACGGGTTCAAGCGCGCGGCCGGCTAATGCTCCGTGTCCGATTTCGCGTCTGCCCGGACCTCTGCTTGGTTTTGTTTCGCCTACAGAAAAAGAAGGGAAATTATAATGATGCATATAACGCTTAAATTCTTCATCTGTAATACCGTCTATTACCTGAACATCAGAAAATGCGCCCAGGGTTACAACCGATAGGGCTTGTGTTTGTCCTCTTGTAAATAACCCGCTTCCGTGAACTCTTGCAAGCAGTCCAACTTCACAGTTAATAGGACGTATCTCGTCCATCGCTCTTCCGTCAGGACGTATTTTTTCTTTTGTTATCATACTTCTAACGAGAGTTTTTTCTAATTCTTCAATTGCTTGTATTATTTGTCCTTGCTTGTCTTCAAATTCAATTAAAAGGGCTTCTAAAATTTCACCGCTGACTTTATCAATAGCCTCTTCACGCTCTGATTTTTCATTATGCCTCAGCGCGGCATTCATTTTTTCCGCTCCTACTTCGCTTACTCTTTTTATAATATCTTGTGGCGCAATATTATACTCAACTTCTCTTTTTGCTTTGCCTACCTGGGATATAATTTCTTCTTGGAACGCAACAATGCTTTTTATTTCTTCATGCGCCAAAAGTATTGCTTCTACCATAAGTTCTTCACTTACTTCATTTGCGCCTGCTTCTACCATCATAATAGCATCTTTAGTTCCTGAAACTATTAAATCAAGTTGACTTCCTTCTCTTTGTTCTACGGTAGGGTTTATAATTAATTCTCCATTTTTATAACCCATCGCAACCGAACCGGTAGGTCCGCCAAAGGGAATATCTGATATTGATAATGCTATTGACGCGCCCACCATAGCAACTATTTCAGGAAGATTGTCTTGTTCTACAGAAAGAACTGTCGCTACAACAGATACTTCATTTCTCATCCCTTCAGGGAATAACGGTCTTATCGGTCTGTCTATCAACCTGGATGAAAGTGTTGCTTTTTCAGAAGGCCTTCCTTCTCTTTTTATAAATCCTCCGGGAATTTTGCCAACAGCATATAACTTTTCTTCGTAGTTAACACTTAATGGAAAGAAGTCCATTCCTTCACGCGGTGTTTTACTCATTGAAGCTGTTGCTAAAATGTTTGTATCCCCATATCTTAAAAATACAGAACCTGATGCCAATTGCGCTAATTGTCCAGTTTCTACTATTAATTCTCTATTTGCAAACATTGTCTTAAAAATTTTTTTCATTTATCATTTATCCTTCCTGTTTGTATATAACTAATAAAAGGCGGAACTTGAACCAAGCGCCGCCTCTTAGAATTACTTTCTCAAATTCAATTTTGATATAATGTCTCTGTATCTTTGAATATCCTTATCCATAAGATAATTTAAGAGTCTTCTTCTTTTACCTACCATCATTAACAGTCCTCTTGTAGAATGATAGTCCTTTTTATTTGATTTGAGATGTTCGTTCAGCCTGTCAATTTGCTGTGTTAAAATAGCAATCTGCACTTCCGGTGAACCGGTATCATTTTCCCCTCTTTTGTACGACTCTATTATTTGTTTTTTTTCTTCTGTTGATAATGCCATATTCTTCCTCCATTTAATTCGGCTATAACCCTGATATTAGTCGGAAAGTTCAAATACCTGAGCAATAGTTAAAATTTTGCGATATATTTTTTTGCGCAATTTGTATCATTATATATTTGTTTTTTAAGTTCGTCAATACTTTCAAACTTTTTTTCATCACGTATTTTATTTAAAAATGATATTTTAATCTCTTTTTCGTATATATCATCCTCAAAGTCAAAAATAAATGTTTCTATTCTGTAAGGGTGGTTTTTAAAGGTTGGGTTTATTCCTACATTTGTAAGTGAGTAATATAATTTATTATTTACTTTTGTTTTAGTAATATATACTCCGTTTTTCGGCATTACTAAACTATCAGGCATACTTATGTTTGCTGTGGGAAAGCCTAGTTTTCTGCCAAGCCTTTTTCCGCCGATAACATTTGATTTAATTGAATAGTCCCGTCCCAGCATTGCATTCGCATTTTGAATATCGCCGCTGCTAAGCGCGGCTCTTATTGCGCTGCTGCTTATTATTTCTTTATCAATGCATACTTTATCTACTATTTCTACATCAAAGTTATTCTCTTTTCCCATTTGCGTAAGCAGACGGCCGCTCCCTGCTCCGTTTTTGCCAAACCTGTTATTAAATCCGACCGTAATTTTTTTTAAATCAAATTTGTCCAAAACAAATTTGCATATAAACTCTTCGGGCATCATATTCCTTATTTCTTGTGTAAAGTCTATGTATACAATGCTTTCAACCCCGAGTTCTTTTAGCAGTTGTTCTCTCTGCTTTAATGTCGTGATATATTTTATTTTATTATCTTTACTTATTATGTCTTCGGGATGATTATAAAACGTCAGTACAATTTTTTTTGTATCTGTCGTATCCATCATTCTTTTAATAATTTTTTGATGGCCTAAATGAACTCCGTCAAATACGCCGAAAGCAATGGACGCTTTTTGAATTTTTTTATTGATGCTTGAAACTTTTATTACTTCCATAAAGCATAAATACGTTTTTACGTTTTCCCTGTTATTATTGTACTGTAATTGTTTTTTTCAGTTCGGATATTATATTGCCTATATTGCCGTTTGCATTGCATCCCGCGGCTTTTTTATGTCCGCCGCCGCCGTATTGCTTAGCGACTGCCGCTACATCAAAATCTCCGTTAGAGCGCAGACTTACTTTAAACAGCTCATTTTCCGCTTGTTTTATTAAAACCGCGACTTCTATATTTTCGACATTTCTTATAATGTCTATCATATTCTGAAGTTGCATTTCAGCCTCTTCGTCAAGCGTTTTGTTTACATAATCGTTAATTTCTATATATGATATTATCACTTTATTATTGTTGTATACTATTATATTTTTAATTACCTTTGATAAATATTTAAGCCTTGTAAGACCGTACTGCTCAATTTGTTTGTTGATTTTGTCAAAATCGCTGCGTATTTCGTAAAGCATAGCCGTCTTTTTGTGTGTGTCTGCAGTTACATTGCTGTAACGAAAATTTCCGGTATCCGTCGCAAGTGACAAATACAGCCATGCCGCCGCTTCATAACTTATATTTACGCCCAGCATTTCATATATATCGATAATTATCTCTCCGACCGCCGCAACTTTATGAGACACATAATTTTTATCGCCGTATTTTTTATTTGTTATATGATGGTCTATTACAGCAACTTCATTTGCGTTTTGCAAATACTCATGCCCGAAAAGAAATGTTTTTTCCGAGCAGTCAAGAGCTATTGCCAAGTCAAATTTATCCTCAGTAGTGTGAACAAAATAGTCTGATTCTTTTTCTATCTTCATTTTTCCGGAAATAAGGTTGTCCATAACATAAGTTACTTCTTTGCCCAGTTCTTTAAGCAGCAGACCTAAAGCGCACACAGAGCCTACCGCGTCACCGTCAGGCCCTTTATGTGTTATGATTAAAATTTTATTGCTTTTCTTTATTAAATCAATAATACTGTTTATCATTTTTTATCAATGTTTTTCAACATCTCGTTTATTTTCATACCATACTCCAGCGTGTCGTCCGATATAAATGTTATCTGAGGCGTATTGTAAGTTTTCATCACTTTGCCAAGTTCTTTTCTTAAAAAACCTTTCGCGTTGTTTAGAACTGCCGCCGCCTCATCGCGCGCCTTTTTTCCTTCAATCATGCTTATATATACTTTAGCGTATTTAAAGTCAGCAGAGCAGTCAACGCCTACAATGCTTACCATTTTATCTTTTATTCTGTAATCATTTATATCTTCTCTTATAAGCCTTGATAATTCTTTTTTTATTTCCTCGTTAATTCTATCTACTCTGTAAGACAAATTATCATACCCTTTCTATCTCAACCATTTTAAAGCCTTCTATTACATCTTTCTCTTTAAAATCGTTGAATTTGTCTACGCCTATGCCGCATTCATATCCGCTGGCAACTTCTTTTGCGTCATCTTTAAATCTCTTTAATGATGAAATGGACGATTCAGCCAAAACTATCCCGTCTCGTATAACTCTTACTTTATCGTTTCTGTTAATTGAGCCGTCTGTTATATAGCATCCCGCTATTACGCCGATGTTAGGAACTTTAAACATCTGCCTCACTTCAGCGCTTCCCGTAACAACTTCTTTAAATTCGGGATCAAGCATGCCTTCCATTGCCGCCTGAATATCTTCTATCAGTTCATAAATTATGCGGTATGTTCTTATATCAATATTTTCTTTTGCCGACAATTTCTTGGCGTTAGTGTCAGGTCTTACGTTAAAACCAAGTATTATGGCATTTGATGCCGCCGCCAGTGTAACGTCTGTTTCAGTTATTCCGCCTACCGCGCCGTGAATAATGTTTATTTTTACATTTTCATCAGAAAGTTTTAAAAGCGATGCCTTTATAGCCTCAAGCGAGCCGTTAACGTCTGCTTTTAGCAGTATGTTTATTTCTTTTAAGTTACCCTGCTGAATTTTGCTAAACAAATCGTCAAGCGATATTGGAACAGATTTTTTCTGAGCATCAGTTTTTTGCTTGTCTATTCTGCTCTGCGTTATTTTTCTTGCTTCTTTTTCGTTTGCCACTACATAAAATTTATCGCCCGCATTCGGCACTTCAGAAAATCCCAGCACTTCCACAGGACATGAAGGACCGGCTTTTTCAACTTTCTTACCGCTTTCATTGTTCATCGCTTTGATTTTGCCGAAAATAGAGCCGCTTACTACAATATCACCCGGCAGCAGTGTGCCGGACTCAACAAGCATTGTAGCAATTGTTCCCCTCTGGCTGTCAAGCTGCGCTTCTATTACCGTACCTACGGCAGCCTTATTCTTATTGGCTTTAAGTTCTTCAACTTCGGCAACAAGCAGTATCATTTCTAAAAGGTCTTCGATACCTTCATTCTTAAGCGCTGATACGGGAACACATATTGTGTCTCCGCCGTAATTTTCTGAAACAAGTCCGTATTCTGTAAGCTCCTGCATTACCTTATCGGCGTTGGCAGTCTGCTTATCCATTTTGTTTATCGCGACAATAATAGGAACTTCAGCTGCTTTGGCATGGTTTATAGCCTCAATAGTCTGTGGTTTAACTCCGTCATCCGCAGCTACAACCAATATAGCTATATCCGTTACTTTTGCTCCTCTGGAACGCATCTGCGTAAATGCCGCATGGCCGGGGGTGTCTATAAAAGTTATGTCCTGACCGTTTAAGTTAACCATATACGCGCCGATATGCTGGGTTATGCTTCCTGCTTCTCCCTGGATAACATTTGTGTTTCTTATTGCATCTAAAAGCGATGTTTTACCGTGGTCTACATGACCCATAACGGTAACTATAGGCGGTCTGGAAGTAAGCTCATCCTCATTTTCATAATGCTCATATAAAATTCTTTCAACAACATCTTCATCTTCTTCCATCGATATTTCAATACCGAACTCCTGGCATAATATATATGCTGTATCAAAATCTATTTCCTGATTAATAGTTGCCATAAAGCCCAGCGACATTAATTTTTTTATAAGTTCCACAGAGCTTTTGCCTATAGCATCTGCAAGCTGACCAACTGAAATCATCTGAGGAATTATAATATTTTGTTCCGCGCCTTCTTTATTCAGCCTTTTTAACTTTTCTTTTTTATATGAGCCCTTGCTCTTTTTAACAATTTTTGCGTTATTGGGTCTTTTAATATTCTTGAATGTTGTGTTTTGAGCTCCAGGGGCGGTTTTAACTGCCGGTTTCGGCTTTTTGTCTTTTGTCTTTATATTATTATTGTCCGCAGTATTTTTTTTATCAGAATTATCCCGTTTTTTTTGTGTATCTGCATCTGATGCGGCAATTTTAACAGGTTTTGCTTCTTTTGTTTCTGTTTTATTTTTTTCCTGCGGATGCGGATAATTATTTTTAAAATATTTAACCTGCTGCTCGCTTAGCGCGCTCATATGATTCTTTGCGGGAATGCCTAATTTCTCAAGTTCTTCTACCAAAATTTTGCTCGGTATATTCAATTCTTTTGACAACTCATGAACTCTTATTGTTACCATGCACATTTCCCTCCTTTATATTCTTAAACTCACATATTTGATTATAAATTTTGTCTTTAACATCTTTGTTTATTTCAATTTCAAACGTTTTATCAAGCTTGTTTGTGTTTTTAATTTTTTCAATGCAATCATCGCTGTCGCAAACATAAGCTCCGCGCCCGTTAGCTTTAAGCGTTTTATCAAAAAAAATTTCTCCGTCCTTATTTTTAACTATCCTGAAAAGCCTTCTTTTATCGGATTTTTCTCTGCATATTAGACAGCTTCTTATAGGAACTTTTTTCATGTTGTGTCCCCCTTATTTTGTTAAGTTGTTTATTTCATCCACTAAACTGTCAAGCAAATCTTTTTCCTTTTTAAACTCTGCGCTCGCTTGGGGATTATTTTCATCTTCGCTTTTGTTTTTAATATCAATTTTCCATCCGGTTAGTTTTGCCGCAAGGCGTACATTCTGACCTTCTTTACCTATCGCCAAAGAAAGCTGATCGTCGTCAACGACAACATACGCAATTTTGTTTTCTTCATCAATATCTACTCTTATAACTTTTGCAGGACTTAACGCGCTTGATATATATACTACAGGGTCTTTATTCCATTCTATAATATCTATTTTTTCCCCGTTTAGTTCGTTTACTATATTTTGTACTCTTAATCCTCTTGTGCCTACACATGAACCTACGGGATCAATATTTTCATCTTCGGCGTATACCGATATTTTAGCCCTGTTGCCCGCTTCTCTTGCTATGGACTTTATTTCTACAGCTCCGGAATATATTTCGGGAACTTCAAGCTCAAACAATCTTCTCAACAAACCGATATGATTTCTTGACAACACTATATGCGGACCTTTTGTTGTTTTTTTAACTTCCACCACATACGCCTTAAGCCTCATTCCTTGATAGTAATGCTCATTTTTTATCTGATTTGCCACATTAAGCACTCCGTCTACTTTGCCTAAGTCTACTATTATATTGTTGTTGGCCTCTTTTCTTTGTATAATGCCTGTAATGAGTTCATCCTGTTTTTGAAAATACTCATCATATATAATATTTCGCTCAGACTCTTTTATTTTCTGAATAACAAGTTGTTTCGCGTTCTGCGCAGCAATGCGTCCGAAATCTTTAGGGTTGATTTCCACATTTAAAAATTCGCCCAGCTCTGCATCGGGCTTTAATTTTTTTGCCTGATCAATATGAATTTCATCTTCCAGCGGAAGAGATTCATCTACCACCTGCTTTACGGAGAAAACGCGAACATCGCCGTTTGCTCTGTCAATAATTATGGATATATTTTCTTCCGTTCCGTAGTGCTTTTTATACGTAGTAATAAGAGCGTTTTCTATGGCTTCTATAAGCTCTTCTTTGTTAATTCCTTTTTCTTTTTGAATTTCTTCAAGCGCCTGTAAAAATTCCTTGTTCATTTATAATCTCCTTAAAATTCATAGGTAAGTTTGGCTTTGCTTATTTTATCTATAGGAACTCCGAACTCTTCATTATCTATTTTAAATATCGCTTCTTTCTCATCTTCAGATAGACCTATTATTTCGGCAGTGAATCTTTTTCTTCCTTCATAAGCCGTAAATAACGCTATTTCAGCTTGCCTGCCCTTATATTTATTGTAATCGCTGATTTTCCTGATCGGCGGGCAAATACCCGGTGAAGACACTTCCAGAAAGTATTTTTCTTCTATCATTTCTTCTTTGTCTATAAGCGCGCTTACCGACCTTGAAAAATTCTCGCAATCCGTAGTGTCAATACCGTTTTCTTTGTCTATATAAAATCTTAATATTTTTGCGTTACCCTCTTTAATATATTCAACATATACTAATTCAAGTCCTAACGATAATGCTATGTCTTGGGCAAGTCCTTGCGCTTTGTCTGCAATTTTAGACATATTTTGCCTCCGGTAAAATTTAATGAGTGGGTTACCCCACTCATTTATGCTTAAGAAATTATAGCATGTTTAAAATTTTAATGCAACTAGTTTATTTATTAAAAAAACGCGAACTGGTCTGTCTTCTGAATTCCGTCAAGAGCTCCCATATTCGTAAGAGCTTCTACTACCGCAGAAGACGCCTGCGTTCTTTTTTTAAAATCTTCAATAGATGTAAACGGCGCGAGCAAGCTCTGCTCATATATTTTTTTAGTTACTTTTTCTCCTGCGCCTTCTATTACTTTATAGGGCAGTACAAGTTTATTTTCTGATATTATAAAATTGTTGTAATGCGATGCGCCAAGCGTAATGCCTTTAAATTCATAACCTCTACACATCATCTCAAGAGCAATCTCAAGAGTCGTAAGCGTATCTTTCTGCGTTTGAGACAAGCTTTTTTGAGAATAATAGCTTTTTATTTCCTTGCGCAATAACTCCGGCCCTTTAAGAATTGCGTTAACGTCAAAATCTTTTGAACGTATTGAAAAGTATGCGCAGTAATACTGCAGCGGGTAATATATTTTATAATATGCAACTCTGAACCCCATAGTAACATAAGCGGCGGCATGAGCTTTGGGAAACATATATTTTATTTTATTGCATGAATCTATGTACCAATCTTCAATATTTACCGCTTTCATTTTTTCTACGTCGCCGTCTTTTAGTCCCTTGCCTTTTCTTACACGTTCCATAATGTCAAAAGAAGACTTTGAATCCATACCCATTTGTATAAGATACAGCATTATGCTGTCACGAGTAGATATTACGTTTTTTATAGTGGCTGTTCCGCTTTTTATATATTCACATGCGTTGTTAACCCATACATCCGTTCCGTGCGAAAGACCTGATATCCTAATAAGATCGTCAAAACATTCAGGTTTTGCCTGCTTTAACATTTCTCGCACAAATTTTGTGCCGAACTCCGGCACTCCGTATGTACCCACGTCGGAAAGTATATTGCTGTCTTTTAAACCAAGAGCCTCAGTTGAAGTAAACAGGCTTAAAACTTTTTTATCGTCAAGCTTTATTTTCTTTGCGTCATACCCGGTAAGGCGCTGAAGCTCGTTAATCATAGTCGGATCGTCGTGTCCGAGTAAGTCGAGCTTTAAAAGCCTTCCCTTTATGGCATCATAGTCAAAAGATGTTGTTATAACTTTTTTGCTCTCATCATTTGCAGGGTACTGAACAGGGGTGAACTCGTATATTTCCATTCCTTCGGGAAGTATTATCAGACCTCCGGGATGCTGACCTGTCGTACTCTTAACATCGCTGCAGCCAATCTCAAGACGTTTCTGCTCCGCCTGATTCATTTCAAGATTTTTTTCTTCGAGATATTTTTTTACATAGTTTCTTGCGAGGCTTCCCGCCACCTTGCTTATTGTGCCTGAGCGAAATACATTTTTCTCTCCGAGCAGCTCTTCTACATATTTATGAATTTTACCCTGATAATCGCTTGCGAAGTTTAAATCTATATCAGGTTCTTTATCACCTTCAAAACCCAGGAAACATTCAAACGGAATATCGAATCCGTCTTTAGCATATTCGCATCCGCACTCAGGGCAGACTTTATCGGGAAGATCCGCGCCTACTTTGTACAAATTGCTGTCCGCAAATTCAGTATTTTTGCAATTAGGGCAAACATAATGAGGCGGAAGAGGATTTACTTCGGTGATTCCTAAAAAAGTAGCCGCAAGAGACGAACCGACAGAGCCTCTTGAGCCTACCAAATACCCGTCTTCATAAGCTTTATGCACTACTTTGTGCGCAAGGTAGTAAAGAACTGAATAATTATATTTTTCAATAACACCTATTTCTTTTTTAATGCTTTTTTCAATAAGGTCGGGAAGGTTTTCTCCGTACCTTTCGTGCGCCGTTTTGTAAATATAATCTGAAACAATTTTTTCCGCGCCTTCCATTACGGGCGGATACGATCCCGATGGGATAGGCTTTATTTTATCTTCCGTTAAACTTGCTATGAACTGCGTATTCTCAACAACCGCGCTATACGCCGTTTCTTTATCGAGATAATTAAATTCTTCCAACATCTGCTCTGTGTTTCTTAAGAATAAAGGAGCCTGATTTTCCGCGTCCTCAAATTTTAAAGCGTTAAGCAGTACGGATCGAAAAATGCTGTGTTTTTCATCTGTAAAATGAACATCGCCCGTGGCAATGAAAGGCTTGCCTGTTTTTTTCGCTAAATTAATAATCTCTTTATTTATTTGGATGATATCTTCTTTTGATGATAATATATTATCATTAACCAAATGCATGCTGTTACCGACAGGCTGAATTTCTAAATAATCGTAAAACTGCGAAAGATGTTTTATATAACTGTTTGAGCGCGCGTCCATGAAAGATTGGAATATCTCACCCGAATCACACGCGCTGCCTACAATAAAATTTTCTTTATAAGTTCTTATTTCACTTTTAAAAACTTTAGGTCTTCTGTAGAAATGCAAAAGATTAGAATTGGATATTATTCTGTATAAATCTTTCAGTCCCTTATGATTTCTTACAAGTATCACGCAATGTGAGTGCGGCACTTTTTTTTCGCTTACATGTGTTTTTCTATATTCTTTCAGCTGACCTAAGCTGCATAACCCATCGGATTTAGCAGCAGCTAAAATGTTTATCAAAACTTTTGCCGCGGCTATAGTGTCGTCAAGCGCTCTGTGCGCATGCCCTATTTCTATATTTAAATATTTAGTGACTGATTTTAATTTATAGGTTTTAAGCTCTGTGAAAATGCGCCTGCTTAAATGCAGCAAATCTAAGTAGCAGAATTTTTCGCAAAGCTCTGCTTCTCTTAAAGCCTTATCTATAAATGCCGAATCGAAGGATGAATTGTAAGTACACAGAGTATTGCAATCTCCGCAGAATTCATTAAACCGCTTAATTACATCGCCAATGCTGTCCGCATCGTCAAGCATTTGCTGAGTAATGGATGTAAGCTGGGTTATTCTTTGGGGCACTTTTATTTTAGGTTTAACAAGCGATGAAAATTCCTGCTGAATTGTCCCGTTTTTAATTTTTACCGCCGCAATTTCTATAATCTCATCAACTCTTGCGCAAAGTCCTGTTGTTTCAACGTCTACCACAATTATTTCACAATCAATATTTTCATCCGTGTCCGCGCTTAAAACAAGGCTTTCGTCGTCCACCATATAAACTTCGGCGCCGTATAATACTTTTATACCGTATCTTTCGGATAAAGCATACGCGTCAGGGTAAGCGTAAACTCCGGCATGGTCTGTTATAGCCACCGCTTTGTGACCCATTTTGCTTAATTTATAAAACAAATCTTCAATTTTGGATACCGCGTCGCGTTCGCTGTATTGAGTATGGCAATGAAGCTCAACACGTTTTTGTTCGGCTTTATCGATATATTCATTTTTTTCCATTTCCGCAAGTCCGTAACATTGAATATATCGCTCGTTTCTGTATTCATCAAATGAGATTTTACCGTTTATAATAACGTTTTTAAGCTTCTTTATTTTATCGTATAAATCCCCGATTTCGCTTTTATCTGCATTAATTCTCGCTTCTGCAGAAGTTACATCATCATTTATATATAATTTTATATAAGAACGCAGCCGCGTTTCTACAATTTCTGCAAAAAATATTTTACCGCCTGCCGTTATGTACTCCCCTGTTTGTTTGGAATAAATATTATCAAGACTTTGCTGCGTCTGTCTTCCAATTTTGCCGAAGATAACATCTCCAGTAATATCTGTTTTTATTTTATCTTTTTTAATTTGTTTAGAACTGCTGCTATTCTCATTATTTTGAACAGATTTGAAATCGGTGTGCGAAACAGCTTTCTGCTCACTTTGTGCTTTCTTTATAGATTTTATAATTCTAAACGCGATATTTATTTCTACGCCGATATTTCTTTTTATATATGACGCGATTTTCTGCGCTATGTTTTCATTGTTAAGCAAATATAAATGCCCGTCCGACATAGCGGATATTTCTATTATGTTTTTTTCTATTTTCCAGTCAGTATCTAAAAATATAGCTGATGTGTTATGTTCATCAGCCAGATACTTGATGATATTCTGTTTATTATTAAAGATATATGTATCAAGCTCAATTGTATTAGCAATCTTCTGCCGGATATTTATGTGCTTTATAAAAGGATACTTCTCTTGTATTCTTTTTGATATCAGGTTAATTGCATCATCACTGTATTTTTTTTCCGGCTCAATATAAAATACGGCGTCGTTTTCTTTAGACAGCTGTATTTCTGATACTATACAATTGTCTGCATTGTTAATACCTGATATATCGATAAGTTCTGATAGATATTTGCCTTTCATATACTGCCCTGCTCATTTAAAATATCGTTAAGTCTTTCTAAAAGTATTTCAACCGCTTCATTTTCTTTAACGGTTTTTACTATTTCGCCTTTTTCAAACATTACGGCATTATTTTTACCAAAGGCAAGCCCGATGTCTGCTTCCCTTGCTTCACCCGGGCCGTTTACCGCGCATCCCATAACCGCGACTTTTGCATACTTATTTATGTTTTTTGTCTTTTCTCTTACTTCTTTTGCGTAAGATATAACGTTTGTCTGGCATCTGCCGCATGTGGGGCAAGATATTACTTCTATTCCTGTTTTTTGTATTCCAAGCAGATTAAGCAAATTTCTGCCCGCTCTTACTTCTTCTATCGGGTCGTCGCTTAAAGATATGCGAATGGTATCACCTATTCCGTTAAGCAGCAATGCTCCTACTCCCGCCGATGATTTTATAATGCCGTCAATATAAGTGCCCGCCTCGGTAACTCCCAAATGAAGCGGATAATCACAGTTTTTAGAAAAAAGCATGTTTGAGGTATATGTAGAATACACATCGGATGACTTTATCGAAATTACGAGGTCTGTAAATTTTTCACTCTCGGCAAACTCCACATAACGCACAGCCTCTTCATATAAAGCCTCAGGCGTAGGCGAGCCGTATTTTTCAAGTAAATCTTTTGAAATTGATCCCGAGTTTACGCCTATCCTTACTGCCCGTCCATATTTTTTAGCCGCTTTTAAAACTTCTGCCGCTTTTTCATATCCTCCTATATTGCCCGGATTAATGCGTACTTTATCAGCTCCTGACTGAAGACACTTAATTGCCAGTCTGTAATCGAAATGAATATCTGCGACAAGCGGTATTTTAATACGGCTTTTTATTTCGCTTACCGCATCGGCTGAAGCTTCATCAGGTATGGCAACGCGAATGATATCGCATCCCGCGTCCTGAAGTTTTATTGTCTGAGCTGCAGTCGCTTCAACATTTGACGTGCGAGTCTTTGTCATAGACTGAACCGCGATGTTATTCTCACCGCCTACAAATAAGTTGCCGATTTTTACTTCTTTTGTTTTTTTTCTTACTATTTTATCCATTAATTTAACCGTTAAAAGAATCTGTTAATATCGTTAAAAGCGATTACGACCGCAAGAAGTATCATAAGTGCGAAGCCTATGAAGTGAAATACATTTTCTCTCTCTCTTTTTATCGGAGAACCTTTTATTAATTCAACTAATAGCAAAAAAACTCTGCTGCCGTCAAGAGCAGGTATGGGGAGCATATTTATAACTCCGAGGCTCAAGCTAATAGCCCCCGTTATCTGTAGCAGCGAAGCTATATGCTGCGCTAGTGTAGTCCCGTAAGTTGCGCTTTCACTGACAATTTTTACGACTCCAATAGGTCCTGTAAAAGCGTCCAGTCCTGCAACGCCTCTTATCAGAGCGATAAGAGTCGAAAATATAAGTGTGATATATAACCATATAAGCGACGCCGCTTTAGAAAGCGCGGTAAATATATTTTTTGACTGCGCGGCTGTTACCCCGATAATATACCGCTCTGTGCTTTCATCTTTTATATAAGCAGGTTTTATATTTAAAGTAATGTTTTCACCTGTGCTTTGTCTGTATACTTGCACGCTTACAGCGCCCTGACCGTTATATTTTTTTAAAGCTGCGCTTATATCTTCCCATTTTTCAATGCTGCTGTCGCCTATAGTAAGCACTTTGTCTCCGGCTTGCATTCCCGAAGCGTATGCTGGGGACGACTCGGTAAAGCCGCCTATTGATGTTGTAGGTATTCCCACCAATAAAAGCGCAATCGCAAACGCAATATATGCCGTAAATATGTTCATAATAGAACCCGCCGAAAAAATAAAAGCGCGGGCTAATTTTGATTTACTTGTGATGCTGTCGTCTCTTTCTTCATCATCGTCGGTCTCTCCGACTATTTTGCAATACCCCCCAATAGGAAGAGCACGCAGAGAAAACAGAGTATTTTTCCCTTGTTTTTTGAAAATTACCGGACCCATTCCTATCGCGAATTCTGTTACTCCTACTTTACAGATACGCGCCGATATATAATGCCCAGCCTCATGAACCGCAATAAGCACGCCGAATATGAAGAGGGATAATAACACAGTCCAAAAATTTACCAATATTTCCTCCTTTATGCAAGTAATGCATAAAAATATATTATAGGTATTACAAATAATATGCTGTCTATTCTGTCTAATATTCCACCGTGACCGGGAATTAAACTGCTGAAATCTTTTTTATTGAAATTTCTTTTAAACAGTGACGCGCTTAAATCGCCGAACTGTCCGAAAATACTCGCTACCGCCCCTACCAGCGCATACTGCCAGATAGGATTGTACACATTAAAGAATTCGGCAAATATAACACCGCATATTATTGCTCCTGCAATACCTCCGATAAACCCGGCTATTGCGCCTTCTACGCTTTTTTTAGGGCTGACAGAAGGGCACAGTTTTCTTTTGCCGAATTTAATTCCGATCAGATATGCCGATGTATCGGTAAAAGTTGAAATAATAAATACCATCCATATTAACAAACTGCCGTTTTGCAGTGAGAATAGACCTACTGCAAGCCCTAGCGGCAGGGGAATATAAAATAGAGCGAATATCTGGAATATTATATCGTTTATGCCGTATTGTTTCATTACTATGTTATATATAAAAATAATCATAAATGATAATGAAGCGATGTATGCGAACGCCGTCTGAAAATACCCTATGCAGATTAATATCAAGTTTCCTATAAGTAAACTGTATATTATATCAATGGATTTATTCTTGCGTTGAAAAAATAAATTCAGATATTCATATATTGCAAAAGAACATGCTATGCAAGCCAAAACCGCAAACGCAGCCTTGCCTATAATCAAAGCCGCAAATAAAAGTGCTAATATAACAACCGATGCTGCAAATCTTGTTCTCATTTACTCGTTAAGTCCTCCGTAGCGTCTGTCTCTGTTCTGATAATCATATATGGCGTTGCATAACGTCTCTTTTGTGAAATCTGGCCAATAAACATCAGTAAACCACAATTCAGCGTAAGAAAGCTGCCATATTAAAAAGTTACTAAGCCTTTTTTCTCCGCCTGTTCTTATCATTAAATCAGGGTCGGGAATATTTTTTGTATACAAATGTTCGCTTATCATGTCCTCATTAATATCGTCTATTGATAACTCATTTGAATTAATTTTTTTTATAATTTGTTTGCACGAATGCAAAATATCGGCTCTTCCGCCGTAATTTATTGCAATGTTCATGTTAAGTATATTATTATCTTTAGTTCTTTCCATAGCGTCAACCGCGCATGATTTCGCGCTGTTTGGAAGATTGTCAACATCACCTAAAATTCTTACCCTAACACCCTTTTTATACAGTTTATCAATTTCTTTTATAAAGTACTCAATCATTAGCTTCATCAGACCGTCCACTTCATCTTTCGGTCTTTTCCAGTTTTCGGTTGAAAAAGCGTACAGAGTCAAATATTTTATGCCTAAATCAACACAGGATTCAACAATAAGCCTTACGGTCTCCATCGCCTGGCGATGACCGTAAAGACGCGGCATATTTCTTTTTTTTGCCCATCTTCCGTTGCCGTCCATAATAACCGCCACGTGAGACGGTATGTTACTCTTATCAATTAAATCAATATATTTTCTGCTCATCTTCACTCTCTTTTATATAATTATTAATACCCGCAGTATAAGAGCAGTTTTATACAAACATATATAATACCGCGTCCCCTACGCGGGCAGTTAAATTGCATACCCTGATTTTTATAAAGACAGACTATATTTCCATTATTTCTTTTTCTTTTAATTTTACTATATCATCAACTTTTTTAATCTTATTGTCCGTGATTTTTTGCAAAGAGTCCTCACCGTTTTTGCAGTCATCTTCAGTTATTTTGCTGCTCTTCTGCTCTGTTTTAAGCTCGTCAATAGCGGTTCTTCTGATATTTCTTATGGCGACTTTCGCGTTTTCGCCTTCCTTTTTAGACAATTTAACTAAATCTTTTCTTCTCTCTTCGGTAAGCTGCGGCACAACAAGCCGAATAATTCTTCCGTCATTGCCGGGGTTAATTCCTACGTCCGATGCAAGTATGGCTTTTTCGATTATCGGAATAGTTTTTGCGTCCCAAGGCTGGATAACAATCATCCTTGGTTCCGGAGCCGATATTGAAGCCATCTGAGTTATCGGCGTAGGAGTTCCGTAGTAATCGGCCGATATTCTGTCAAGCATTTTCGGGTTGGCTCTTCCTGCTCTCAGCGTATTAAGCTCCGCTTTTAAAACTTCTATCGCTTTTTCCATTTTGTCTTCCGCTTTTTTTTCAATATCTTTAACCATATCAATTTTCTCCTTTTATAATAGTTCCTATTTTTTCGCCGCATACGGCTTTTTGAATATTGCCAAACGGGTTTAAGCCGAATATATGAATGGGAATATTATTGTCCATACACAACGACACAGCGGTTGAATCTATTACTTTAAGTCCCTTGTCTAAAACGTCGATATAACTTAGTTCTAAAAACATTGTCGCAGAAGAGTTTTTATTAGGATCACTGTCGTATACTCCGTCTACATTTTTTGCAGAAAGTATAACGTCCGCTTCCATTTCCGCCGCGCGGAGCGCAGCTGCGCTGTCTGTTGTAAAATACGGATTACCTGTTCCGAATCCGAATATTACTACTCTTCCTTTATTTAAATGGCTTATGGCTTTACGTCGTATATACGGTTCGGCAAGCTCTTTCATCTCAATGGCAGTCTGAACTCTTACGTCTACTCCGAGCTGCTCAAGCGCATCCTGAAGCGCCATTGCGTTTATAACCGTTGCAAGCATTCCCATATAATCCGCATTTACTCTGTCCATTCCCACTCCGCTTCTGCCTCTCCATATGTTTCCGCCGCCTACAACAATGCAAATCTGAACGCCCATGTTAACAACCTCTTTGATATCCTGGCAAATAGATTTTATCGTATCCCAGTCAAGACCAAATCCTTTTGCGCCCGACAGGGCCTCCCCGCTCATTTTAATAACAATTCTTTTATATACCGGTATAGCCTTACCCATTAAATTATTACTCCCTTATATTTTCTGTTTAATATCATACAACATATTTACATTATTTTCAAATACTTAAAATAAAAAACCAAGCATTTATGCTTGGTTTAATTATTGTTTTATTTATTTCATCTGGCTTGCTACTTCTTCGGCAAAATTATCGCTGCGTTTTTCCAGCCCTTCGCCCATTTGATAGCGTACAAATCTTCTTATTTTTATGTTTTCACCAATTGATGCAATAATTTCTTTTACAACATCGGCTACCGACTTGTCCGGGTCTTTAACAAACGGCTGTTCCATAAGGCAAATATCTTTGAAATATTTCTTCAGTCGTCCCTCAACCATTTTTTCAGCTATGTTTTCGGGTTTGCCTTCGTTCATTGCCTGCGCTTTATATATCGCTTTTTCTTTATCTATAACATCGGCCGGAACGTCTTCTGCTGTTAAATACAGCGGATTTAACGCCGCAATATGAAGTGTTACATCTTTTACGAAATTTTGGAACATATCATTTTTCGCAACAAAATCTGTTTCGCAGTTTACTTCAACCAATACTCCTATTTTGCCGCCCATATGAATATATGAAGCCACAATGCCTTCTGCCGCTATTCTTGAGCTTTTTTTAGCTGCTGCAGCAAGACCTTTTTCTCTTAAATATTCAATGGCTTTTTCTATGTCGCCGTCTGTTTGGGTAAGGGCTTTTTTGCAGTCCATCATGCCTGCACCCGTTTTTTCCCTAAGTTCTTTTACTGTTTCTGAAGTTATTTGCATTCTTTGCCTGCTCCCTTCAACCTTTTATATATAAATTAAATTTATTCTACCTTTTGTGTTTGTTCGTTATCTGTTACTGTTTGCTCGCTTGCTTCTTTAACTTCAATCTCTTCGTCTTCTTCTAATGTAAACTGTTCTCCCTGTCTGCCTTCCAATACCGCATTCGCAATAACTCTTGATATCAATGCCACAGCACGGATAGCGTCGTCATTGCCCGGAATCGGAAAATCAACTTCTTCGGGGTCGCAGTTCGTGTCAACTACCGCAATAATAGGTATGCCTAATTTTTTTGCTTCCATTATTGCTATTCTTTCTTTTTTGGGGTCAATTATAAATAATGCTCCCGGCATTTTTTTCATTTCTCTAATGCCGCCCAAGAACTTTTCAAGTCTTTCTTTTTCGTGAAGAAGCTTTATTACCTCTTTTTTAGGAAGCAGTCCGAATGTGCCGTCTGTTTCCATCTTTTCAAGTTCTTCCAGCCTTGCTACACGTTTGCTTATTGTTTTGAAGTTTGTAAGAGTTCCGCCCAGCCAGCGATGCTCTACATATACGCAGCCGCATCTTATAGCTTCTTTTTTAATGCTGTCCTGAGCTTGTTTTTTTGTTCCGACAAACAGTATCTGACTGCCGTCTTCCGAAACTGAGCGGATAAATTCGTAAGCTTCATTTATTTTGCCTACGGTTTTCTGCAAGTCAATGATATAAATACCGTTTCTTTGCGTGTAGATGTACTCCTTCATTTTAGGATTCCATCTTCTTGTTTGATGCCCGAAATGAACTCCGGCCTCAAGCAACTGTTTCATGCTAACATAAGACATAATTTTTTCCTCCTCGGTTTTTTCTTCCACTGCGACTATACCATATTAACCTTTCGGCACCGCTATGGCAGGAGATAATCCTGTGCGCAATGTGTTTTTTATCAGCCGTAACATATTATCATATTATATTTAAAATGTAAAATAATATTTAATAATTATTAAGTAACTCAATCATCTCTTTATTGACTATCTTAATATAAGTACCTTTCATGCCAAGCGAGCGAGTCTCTATTACTCCGCCACTTTCCAGTTTGCGCAAAGCATTAACAATAACCGAATGGGTAATGCCGGTCGCATTCGCTATTTTGCTTACAATTACCATGCCTTCAAATGTTGTCTGATCGAAACTCTCAAAAACGCTTTTAGCCGCCTGTATTTCCGTATATGACAGCGTTGATATTGTAAGTTTTAAATTATTGTTCTTGGTTTCTTTTTCAGTTGTCGCAATGTTTTCAAGTCTCATAAGTTCCATCGCGACAATAGTTGCGCTGTATTCGCTTAATACAAGGTCTTCATCTGTAAAACTTAATTTATTTTTGGCAAGAACCATTGATCCCAAACGTTTGGCGCCGCCAATTATGGGAACAATAGTAACATATCTTTCTTTCATAACGCATTTTACATTCATATAAGCGCAATCGGGGTTTTCTTCATATTGGTTAGCTTTTGATTCTTTTAGCGATATTAGAAAATCATTATATTCTTTGGGGAACTTTTTATCCTCTATTGTCTTCATATTTATATCACATTGTTCTTCAGACAGGCACGCGTAACCTAAAAATCTGCCTTCGGTATCAGATATATATACATTGCACTTTAAAATATCACGCAGCATTGAACAAAGCTCTTCAAACGAAAGAACTCCGTTGCCGGATAACTGAAGCGCCATGTTTAATTTTCTCGTTTTTTCTAAGAGGTTCATTTTTTCTCCTGTTCATTTAAAGACCGAAGACTGTATCAGCCCCTAAATAATGTATTTTTCCAGATTTTTCAGATATTTTTCTGTGTCAAATGTCTTATTCACATATTCTTTGTCTATTTTTACGGTTGAATTTGAATACTTGCCTACATCAAAAGAAATTTCTTCAAGAAGCTTTTCCATTACCGTATGCAGCCTTCTTGCTCCAATGTTTTCATTATTCTCATTTTGGTATATGGCCACTCTTGCAATTTCTTCAAGCGCGTCCTCGTCAAATACCAATTGCATACCTTCCGTAGAAAGCAGCTGCTGATACTGCTTTATAACAGCATTTTGAGGCTGTGTAAGAATTGCTTTAAAATGTTCATACGTCAGATTATGAAGCTGAACCTTTATCGGAAAACGTCCCTGAAGTTCCGGTATCAAGTCGGAAGGCTTGCTCATGTGAAACGCTCCGGCCGCTACAAATAATACATGGTCGGTCTTAACCGGCCCGTATTTTGTGTTTACGGTGCTGCCTTCAACTATAGGAAGAATATCTCTTTGAACTCCTTCTCTGGAAACGTCAGCTCCGCCTCTGAAATTTTGGTTTCCTACGATTTTATCTATTTCATCCAAAAATATTATTCCGCTCTGTTCCGCGTCCCTAATGCCCTGTTCAATTATCGCGTCCATATCTATAAGTTTATCAGCCTGCTGCTGAAGTAATATTTTTCTTGCTTCAGCTACACTTACTCTTCTTTTTTTCTTCTTTTTGGGAAGTATGCCTCCCAGCATGTCGTTGATGTTCATATCATCGCCCATGCCTGCTCCTATTACCCCTATTGGCGCGCTGGCATTGTCTTCAACAAGTATTTCTATTACTTCATCTTCCAGTTGCCCGTTTTTTAATTTTGATTCTATTTCGGATCTTTTTAATCTTACTTCTTCGCTTAATTCCTGTTTCTGTTCGCCGTCATCTTCTTCTTCGTTATTGCCGCCAAAAATCATATCAAAAGGCGTTTGCGTTTTTGCTTTTTTCTTCATTGACGGCACAAGCAAATCAAGTAGTTTTTCAGTTGCCATCACTTCCGCTTTTAACTTTACTTCATCAAATTTGCTTTGTTTCGCCATCCTTATCGATGCATAAACCAAATCTCTTACCATGCTTTCAGCATCTCTGCCCACATAGCCCACTTCGGTGAATTTTGTGGCTTCCACTTTAATAAAAGGAGCATGCACCAATTTTGCCAGTCTGCGTGCGATCTCGGTTTTGCCAACACCCGTCGGGCCTATCATTATTATATTTTTAGGCGTAATCTCTTCCTGCAGCTCCTCGGCCAAAAGGCTTCTTCTGTAGCGGTTGCGAAGAGCTATTGCCATAGCTTTTTTAGCTTCTTCCTGACCTATAATATATTTATCTAACTCAATTACAATTTCTTTCGGTGTTAATTCAGTCATATATTTCCTCCGATTACAGTTTTTCCACTCTTATATTTGAGTTTGTGTATACGCAGATTTCAGACGCAATTTTCATCGCTTCATAAGCAATCTGATCAGCGCTTAAATCAGAGTGGTTTTTAAGCGCTTTTGCGGCAGCCATTGCGTACATCCCGCCGCTGCCTATTGCAATAACATCATCATCAGGAGCAATTACTTCTCCAGTACCTGATATAACAAGCATATTTTCTTCATCCATGGCTATAAGCAGCGCTTCCAATTTTCTTAAAGCTTTGTCCGTGCGCCATTCTCTTGCAAGCTCAACGGCTGCTCTGTTTAAATTGCCGGCATAAAGCTCAAGCTTTGATTCAAATTTATCACAAAGCGCAAACGCATCCGCTACCGAACCTGCAAATCCTACCAATACTTTATCTTTATATATTTTTCTTACTTTTACTGCTCCGTGTTTTATTACGGTATGTTCTCCAAGGGTTACCTGACCGTCTCCGGCCATTGCCGATTTATTATCTTTTTTTACGGCTACAATTGTCGTTGCGTGAAACATTTTTGTCCCCCTAATTTATTATTCTAATATTATATATATCCGTTTAATTAAAAATTTCCTTTATTTAATTAATTTATCACAATATACTGAATTTTTAAATAATTTTATTTTATTTGTTCTAAATTTTCGCTGTCGCATTTTAAACAATATGCCTGCGCGTTCTTTGTTCTGCTTTTTTTGAATTTTAAACTGCCGCATGTTTTGCATACTTCCTTTGTCGGTATATCCCACGTGGAAAAATCGCAAGCGGGATATTTTGAGCACCCGTAAAAGATTTTGCCTTTTTTTGTTTTCTTCTTTACTAAACTCTCACCGCATTTTGGGCATTGTGCATTTATTTCCTCTAGCAGAGGTTTAATGTTTTTACAATTGGGAAATGATTGGCATGCTAAGAATTTTCCGTATCTGCCTTCTTTTATTAACATGTTGCTTCCGCATTTATCGCATTTTATGTCGCTGATAACATCAGGGATTTTTATCTTTTCAATATTTTGAGCTTTAGATAACTCTTTTTCAAAACTATCATAAAAAGTGCGTATAACTTTTATCCATTCTTCATCGCCTTCGGCTATTTTATCAAGATTGCTCTCCATTTGCGCTGTAAAATCATAATCAATTATATCCGTAAAGTTTTCTTTCATCAAATTGGTTACTAGCACGCCCAGGTCTGTCGGGAAAAATTTCTTGTCTTCCAGAGATACATACCCTCTGTTTTGAATAGTGCCGATAGTTGTAGCGTATGTGCTGGGACGACCTATTCCTTTTTCTTCAAGAACCTTAACTAAAGAAGCTTCGTTATATCGCGGCGGAGGCGTTGTGAATTTCTGCTCATTTTTTAATTCAACAAGATTAAGATATTCATTTTTTGAAAGAGACGGAAGCAAGTTGTCCTCGTCCTCTTCCGTTTTATTGTTGTATGCTTTTAAATAACCTTCAAAAGTTATAACAGAACCAGTTGCTCTAAAAGTAACATCGTTGCATAAAATATTTACTGTCAATACGTCATATACAGCCGGTTTCATATTGGAAGCCAGAAAACGTTTGTAAATTAACTCATATAATTTCAGCTGGTCTTTATTTAACGAATCCTCTATACTTTGCGGCGAAAGCAGCACGGATGTCGGTCTTATCGCTTCATGAGCGTCCTGAACATTAGCTTTTTTTGCGGCGGCTTTTCTTGCATACATTGCGTATTCTTTACCGTAAGTATCGCAAATGTATTTAAGACATTCGTCTTTTGCTTCTTCCGATATTCTTACAGAATCCGTACGCAGGTATGTAATCAGCCCCGTATATCCTTTATCATTTATATCTATTCCTTCATAAAGCTGTTGAGCGATCATCATGGTTTTTTTTGTCGTAAAACCTAGTTTTTTATTTGCTTCCTGCTGAAGCGTGCTGGTAGTAAAGGCAAACGGAGCATTGCGCTGTTTTGTGCCCTGCTTAATGTCGTCGACAATAAAGTCATGACCTTTAATCCTGCTTAAAATATCGTCTGCTTCTTCTTTACTTGAAATTTCCTTCTTTTTATTATCAATACCATAAAATTTAGCTTCAAAGCTTTTATTATCATCAGTTTTTTTTAATATTGCAGCAATCAGCCAGTATTCCTGCGGTATAAAATTATTTATTTCTTCCTCTCTGTCTACGATAATTCTCGTCGCTACAGACTGGACTCTGCCTGCGCTCAGCCCTTTTTTTATTTTATTCCATAAAAAAGGACTTAGCTTATATCCTACAAGCCTGTCAAGTATTCTCCTTGCCTGCTGAGAATTAACTAAGTTCATGTTAATTTTTCTTTTATTTTCAAATGCTTTGGCTACTGCGTTTTTTGTTATTTCATGAAACTCAACTCTGTCGTTATCATTTATGTCAAGCCCCAGATAATTTGCGATGTGCCAGCTTATGGCCTCTCCTTCTCTGTCGGGGTCAGTTGCGAGCACTACCTTTTCGCTTTTCTGCGCCGTTTCTTTCAGTTTTTTTAATATTTCTTTTTTATCGCTTAGGGGTATATACCTGGGTTTAAAATTATTTTCTATATCAACACCCATCTGTTCTTTGGGCAAGTCGATAACGTGCCCCATAGAAGCTTCCACAGTGCAATTTTCCGGCAGATATTTTTTGATTGTTTTGGCTTTCGCCGGCGATTCCACAATAACTAAAGTTTTCATATTTCTCCGATTAGTGTTTAATTTTAATTTATCTATCAATGAATGTTAATTATAGCAAAGGAAAATTTAATTTCAATCATAAAATACAAAATTTACCTTTGTCTTTGTAAACTATTCCGTTTATTTCCATCATTGTAAGTATAGAAGATACATTAGAAGTGCTCATTTGGGCGCTTACCGCTATCTCGTCAATTGTGTTTATTCCCTTTAAAATTATTTTATATAATTTATTTTCTTCCTCGCTCATTAACGTCGCTTCTGTTTTTTCTTCTTTAACAATATTTTCTTTTTTATTGTATGACGGGACAATTTCTATAAGAATATCCTCATATGAAGTAACAAGTTTTGCAGCCGACCTCTTTATAAGTTCATTAGCGCCGAAGCTTTCGGGGCTTGTTATGTTTCCCGGAACTGCAAACACTTCTCTGTTTTGCTCAAGCGCGAGCTTCGCCGTTATAAGCGCGCCGCTTTTTTCTGCTGCTTCCACTATAACACAGCCCGAAGACAATCCGCTTATTATCCTGTTTCTTGTAGGAAACATATAAGGCGCAGCCTCCATGCCAAGACCATACTCGCTTAATACGCATCCGCTTTTTAATATTTCTTTATATAAAGCCTCATTTGATTTAGGATATATCACGTCAATTCCGCACCCAAGCACAGCAACTGTTTTACCGCCCGCGTCAAGCGCTCCTTTATGGGCGGCGGCATCTATGCCGTACGCAAGTCCGCTTACTATTACAATTCCTCTTTTTGCAAGCTCATAACTAAGTTTCCCGGCAGTACGTATGCCGTATTGTGTAGCTTTTCTTGAGCCTATTATCGCTACATACACATCATCATCAGACAGTTCATACCAGCCTCTTTTATACATTATTATAGGGCTGTTGTAAATATTTTTCAGATTGGATGTATATGACACGCTTTGCGGAGTTACAATTGATGTATTATTTTTATTAAGAAGTTCCAGTTCTTTTTCGGCTTTCTCTAAATCTTTGTTATTATATATGTTGTCCGCAATTGTTTTATCAATTAATTCGCCGTCAAGCAAATCATTATAATTTGCGTTGTAAATCTCATACGCATCGTTAAATTTCGTAAGCAGCTTATTAATTTTTAACGGAGATAACTTTTCAATTCCTTTTAACCATAGCCAATAAACGTCGTAATTCATAATATTATAACTCCTTATTCGAACTTATGTTTGATTTTATTTAAATATTACTTGAAATTAAATAACTGGTGGTATATATTGTTAATTATAAGAGGTGATAGAAATGCTGTCAAACATAAAAAGCTGCACTTTAATAGGAGTAGACGGTTTTTTGTTACATATTGAGACCGATATTGTAAAAGGCATGCCCACTTTCATAACAGTAGGTCTGCCTGACGCAAGCGTCAAAGAATCAAAAGACCGAATTGCGTCAGCTCTTAAAAACAGCGGCTTTATGCTGCCTGCCAAGCGCATCACTGTTAACCTTGCTCCGGGCAACATAAAAAAAGAAGGCACTCTATATGACGTGCCTATAGCTTTAGGCATTTTACTATCATCTTCTCAGGTAAATCCCAAAATAGATTTGGAAAATACTTTAATATTCGGCGAGCTTGCGCTTGACGGCTCGATACGAGGCGTTGACGGCACTCTGCCTATGATAATAGAAGCAAAAAAGCATAAAATCACGCGCGTTATAGTTCCGTATGAAAACAGGCATGAAGCGTGTCTGATTGAAGACATTGACATAATAGCCGTTAAAGATTTGGCAGAGTTGTGCAAATATGTTAGCTCGCAAATTGTCATCCCGCCGCTGCCTCCGTCAGTTAATGAGGCTTCCGAAAGTAAATTCAACATAGATTATTCAGATGTTAAAGGTCAGGAAAACGCGAAAAGAGCGTTGGAAGTCGCCGCCGCGGGCGCGCATAACATGCTAATGATAGGTCCTCCGGGAAGCGGAAAAACTATGCTTGCCAGATGTTTTCCGTCAATCCTTCCTGACATGACTAAAAATGAATCGTTGGAAGTAACTAAAATATACAGCATTGCGGGATTGCTAAGACGCGAAACCCCGCTTATAACTTCAAGACCATACCGTTCACCCCATCATACTATTAGCGATATTTCTCTTACGGGCGGCGGAAGAATTCCTCGCCCCGGAGAAGTATCGTTAGCGCATTTAGGCGTATTATTTTTGGACGAGCTTCCCGAATTTCAGAAAACGTCGCTTGAATCTTTGCGTCAGCCAATCGAGGATAAGATAGTAACAATATCAAGGGTAACCGCAACTATCACGTATCCGTCTTCTTTTATGCTGCTTGCGAGTATGAACCCGTGTCCGTGCGGCTATTACGGGGATGAGTCGAATAAATGCCACTGCACTTCCAATGAGATTAAGCGGTACCTCGGAAAAATTTCAGGTCCGCTGCTTGACAGAATTGACATACATATTGAAGTGCCTTCCACAAGTTACGACAAGCTGAAAGACAGAGCAAAAAGCGAAAGCAGCGAGAGCATAAAAAAGCGGGTGAATGCCGCGCGAACAATACAGCTCGAGCGTTATAAAGGTACTGACACGTTATTTAATTCAGCGTTAAACCCAAGGCAGATAGAGCGTTACTGCAGGCTTGGCGAGGCGGAAGAAAAATTAATGAAAAAAGCTTTTACTTCCCTTAACTTAAGCAGCAGGGCGTATCACAGGATACTTAAGCTTGCGCGCACAATTGCTGATCTTGACGCCAGTGAGGAAATAAAAACTCCGCATATTGCGGAGGCGGTGCAGTATAGGAGTTTGGATAGGAAGTATTGGTTGTAGTAGTTAAGGGAGGTAGTGTAGTTAAAAATAACCATTTACTAAGGGATAAAAAATATTATGATCAACAAAAATGATGTAATGAAATTAATATTAGAAGCTTGTCCGTCATATAACGTGCGATGGATTGAGCACAGTAAATTCAACTATAGCAATGGCGAAGAACAGCTTTTATATTTAGATGCTGGTGATTTTGCATGTCATATTGTAGAGTTATATAAAAAAGGTGAGATTAAAGAATTTAAAAATATATTTAATGTCATAGAATTGTTACATATTCAAGGTGATGATTATGTAAAGGAAGCCGCAACAATTGGATTTTTGGAAGCAATACAAAATGTTGCTTCAAATAATGATTTAAACCCCGAAGATTTTATAAAATTCTTGAAACCTGTATCTGTTGATTGGTGGAACAAACTAGATGACTTTTGGCTTGGTAAAACAGATTACGTTGGATGTCCAAATAAAAAATAAAACAAAAGACTGCCCTTGAGCAGCCTTATTTCTCTTAATTACTTTTATATTTACTCTCTGTTATTTTTAAAAGTCCCTTATAAAGCAGTAACGTTAACTAATTTGTCTAAACGAAAGCAATGATTAATTTTGAATGTCAATATACAGCAATGGTAAATGTATTTATTTACAAGGCAAATTATATTTTGTATAATAAATTGACATATACATTCAGAATTTATCTTGAAATTATTTTTTTGGAGTTTGTTTATGCATATTATTAAAAACATATTTACTGCATTTTTATTATATTTAGATTTAAATTTATCTTTAGATAAATGGTGGGAGATAAGGTCTAAAGCATTGCTAAGCGGCAAGGGCGGTAAGGGATTAAATATAAGCAAACGACGCTATTATTTATTTACTAATAAAAAGGGCGCGTATATTCCCCTGGAAACTACTTTTATTGACAGACCGACTTTCCCTCATGGCATTAGCGGTATCTATACATCAATGGGCGCGGAAATAGGTAAAGGATGCGTT
This sequence comes from Eubacteriaceae bacterium UBA6119, assembly GCA_002423395.1. Classification (GTDB taxonomy): domain Bacteria; phylum Bacillota; class Clostridia; order Eubacteriales; family UBA1433; genus UBA1433. The sequence goes on along the minus strand of DIVZ01000005.1, from coordinate 41,752 downwards.
ATTTTTCAGCAGGTTACAATAGGCTCAAACACTTTAACAGACAGCGAAAACGCGGGCTCTCCTACAATCGGAGATAATGTATATATTGGAGCGGGTGCAAAAATTATTGGCAACGTAAAAATTGGCAGTAATGTAAGGATTGGGGCGAATGCTGTTGTTGTAGAGGATGTTGAAGATAATTGTACTGTTGTACTGCAAAAACCTAGAATTATAAAAAAAGCTTCTCTGCATCATAATGAGTATTTTACTTATGAAGAATTACAAAAAAAGGTGCAATAAAAGCAATTTAAAAGCTATTTTTTATGCTTAAGTAAGGAGTTCTTAATGAAAAAACGTATACGAACGTATATGGATATGAATAATGGTTCCAAGACCGTTTTATATATTCAAAAATCATTCCGTGTAATAAAACCGTTACTAAAAGCTCCCATCAAGATGCGCAGGCTTATGCGTAAAGCGCTGAGAAAAAATAACACAGTTGATTCCAGAGACAAAATATATAGGAAAATGTCTGCAGAAGAAATGTCACAGTACAAAAACGCCTTGCGTATCGTGTTTTGCGGAGATTTAATATTGCTTGAAGATCAGGTGCGCAGAGGTTTTGACGGACAAAAATACGATTATAGTGAAATGTTTGAATATACTAAAGAATGCATTTCATCAGCGGATCTTGCAATAGGCGTGCTTGAAGGACCATTAGCGGGACAAGAAGCCGGGTATTCATCAAGCAACTATGGCGACGGTAAAAAATTAGCTTTAAACTTTCCGGATGCTTTTGCTGCCGCGGTTAAAGACGCAGGATTTGATTTCGTTACTTTAGCTACTAATCACCTTTTAGATAAGGGTGTTGACGGCGCACATCGTACGATTGATGTATTAGATAGAATTGGTTTAACTCATATTGGCGCATATCGCAGTGAAGAAGAAAAAATAAAAAACCGTGTAAAATTTATTACTTGTGATGATATAAAAATAGCATTTTTAGCATATACATACGGCTGCAACGGATATAACGTTGATTCTGAATTAAGAGGCGAACTATCCTATATCACTTCACTATTAATTCCGCCGTCCCATAAAGACTTTAATAAGGTTAAAGAATCTGTGAAAAAAGATTTTGATTACGCAAAGTCTCATAACCCTGATTTGATAATAGCAATGCCGCATATGGGTTCGCAGTTCCTTAAAAGCCCGGATTATTATCAAAAAACATGGGCAGATATTTTCCGTGAATTAGGAGCCGATATTATACTGGCAGATCATACGCATTCAGTTCAGCCTGTCAGTATATCTGAGTTTAATAGCAAATTAGTGTATACTTCGTATTGTCCGGGAAATTATGCCAATGTATATAGAGATTATAACGGAGATGCCAGTATTTTAGGCGAAGTGTATATAGACAGACAAAGTAAAAAAATAATTGGGGGCGGAGTAATCCCCATGTGGACGTATGCGCCGCTGTCTGGGAATTATAAACCTGTTCCAATTCATAATTTTATTCATGATAAAGATGTTAAAGAGCATATCACTACATACGATTTAGACAGGGTTAAAACAGTACATAATATAATTACCAAAACAGTTTTCAACCACCCATTTGATATTAATACGAGTTTAGATATCAGGTATTATTTTGATAAAAATGGTTTTATGCGCTTACCGGCAAAGCCGATTACATTAACGGAAGATATGAAGAATGGCGTATTCTATAAAGCTGTAAATTCTGTAAAGAGTATTTGCTTTGTAGGGGATTCTATTACTGAAGGAAGTAAAAACTGCGGTTACCCTTGGTATGAGCCTTTAGTGGAGCATTTAACATGTGAAGTGCACAACCGTTCTTGGGGAAGCGGAACTGTACAGACTTTACTTAATCATTCAGATGAAATCATTGCTGCAAAAGCTGAACTGTATGTAATTGCAATCGGAACAAATGATGTCAGATATAGAAACAGTAATTGCGCTATGAATGAAAAAGAATATATAAACAGATTAAATGAGCTGTGTAATTTGATAAGAAAAGAAAATGCCACAGCGCAGTTTTTATTTATTGCGCCTTGGACATCAACCGACGGAGATCCATATTGTTCTCTTACTTATAGAGATAAAATATTATTAAATAATAAATACTCAACGGCTTTAGAAGAATTTTGCAGCCTTAACGGTCATAAATTCATTAATGCAAATCCTGCTATAAACGAGAAAATTAACTACTATCCGTCAAGTAATTGGCTAATTGATCATATCCACCCAAACGCGTATGCAGGTATTATGCTTTATTCTGAGGCTGTATTACTATATTAAATGAGTTTACACTTTAATTTTAGAATAAAAAAATAAAGACTGTTTAAGCAGTCTTTATTTTTCTTCAATTACTTTTATATTTACCCTCTGATATTTTTAATAAGTTCCTTATAAACGTTAATTAAGAATACTACATCCATGCTTACCGCTACAGCGTCATATCCCCAGCCGAACTTCATTTTGCTATCTTCGGCGTTGCCAGAATATATAAAAGCTAATTTGCCTTTATCTTTGCATACTTTTACAATATGTTTCATAGCGTCTACCATTATAGGGTTAGTCATCTGTCCCGGTATTCCAAGAGCTATCGACAAATCGTACGGTCCTACAAATATTCCGTCTACACCTTCAACAGCCGCTATGTTTTCTAAATCTTCCAAGCATTCCTTAGTTTCGCACTGCGGTATTAATAATGTCGAAGAGTTCATATAGTTAAAGTATCCGTCCATTGTTTTTGCGTGTTCAGAAAAACCGAATTCTCCCGATGCGGTTCCGGCGAAGCCTCTGTTGCCTACAGGAAAGTATTTTCCGTATTCTACAATTTTTTTCACTTCGTCTATTGTTTTAACGCAAGGTATTATTATGCCTTTCGCGCCTGCGTCAAGCATTTTTAATATTGAAGGTCTCGTGCCGTCTTTAACTCTTACAAACGGAGACGTACCCCTTCTTTCAGCCGCGCATATCGCGATTTTAGCTTCATCCAAATCGAATGAGCCGTGTTCTGTATCAATTATAATATAATCAAGTCCCGCAACTCCCAAAGCTTCTGCAGCTGTCTGACCGCCTAAATCGTAAAATGTTCCTATAGCTTTTTGTCCGTTTTTAATCATCTCTCTGATTTTATTCATTATAAAATACTTCCTTTCAATTAAATACTCTTTTTTATTTATTTAAAATTTATGAAGTTAACGCCATTTTACCACAAAAAGGGTATTAGTAATCTAATTATATTTATTGTAACGTTTTCAATTATATATAAATAAAAAAACGTGTCATATTGACACGCTATATTTATTTTTAATTATTATTTTCTAACTGAGCTATATTGTTATTTATTTTCTTTTTTTCGCTTTTACTGAGTATCGCCGTTACGAACGAGACCAAAACCTGCTGGAACAGCGTGCCCACCATTGCCGGAAACATAACAGCCGCAGGGAAATATTGCGATGCCAAAACAGCGCCTGTCGCTATATTTCGCATTCCCGCATTAACTGTAATGGCAACCGTATCAGCATAATCCGATTTCATTATCCTCGATGCAAGCCAGCCCCAAACATATCCGCTTATAGCCAGTAATAAAATAGTTATAGCAATGCCTAAAAGCACAAGATGGAAATCTCTGAAATACGGAGCTATTTTTGTTGAGTTAAGCGATACTACGACAACAATCGCAGCTTTGCTGAACGGAGCGAGTTTGGGCGCAAGCGTTTTTTTAATATTGCCTTTCGTTAATTGATTTAACGTCATCGCAAGCAGAGCCGGAACTAAAATCATTAATATAAGGTCTTTAAACATCCCCAATGTGTTTAATTCAACTGCCGTACCTACAAGTAATTTTAACGAAAACGGAATTACAAACGGAGCAGTAAGCGTATCAATTAAAATAATTGAGAGCCCGAGCACGTTATTGCCTCTATACATCGCTACCCACACAAGGCTTGTAATGCCTGTAGGAACAACAAATACCAATAAAATTCCCGTAATAAAATACGGATTATTTGCATAAAGCAGCTTTCCTACGCCGAAAGCGATTAAAGGCATCCATACATGCAAAATAAACATTACTATTATTAATGGCAGCGGATTTAACGCGACTTTTTTCATTTCGCCGAATCCTGAGCCAAGGCTTCCCGAAAATGTCATGAACGCAAACGCCCACGGCACAATAAATATATATTTTCCTATGTATGGCTCCAATAAAACGCCTATAACTAAACTTGTGGGAGTTACAAGCGGCATCCATTTTTCCATAAATTTATTAAAACTGTTTAAAAACTTCATAGCAAAACCTTCTTGTTTTTTATCTAAAAAATCAAGCCAAAACAATCCAATCAATCATTCCACATTGAATCATCCGGCTTTAACATACTATATTTTTTATTCATTTGCAAATGCGTATGAATTATAACATAGTTTGTCGAAATTTCAAATAATTTTTCATCTTTTCTATTTGGCAATAATCTACAGTACATTCACCCATGGAAGCTTTGTCATGTTGGCGCGAATTGTGAAAATCGCTTCCGCCTGTTATAAAAAGATTGTGTTCTTTTGCCAAATTTAAAAACCTTTGCGTGTTGTCAGGGGAATTCATAGGATGATAAGCTTCTATACCCTGAATACCGATATTGATAATTTCCGATATTGTATTGCGGTTTTTTATACTGGAAGGGTGTGCTATAACGCTGATTCCGCCTGATAAGTTAATTATTTCCATAGCCTGCTCAACATCCATTTTAATTCTGGGCACGTATGTTTCGCTTTCTTTTATTAAATATTTGCAATACGCCTCATCGACAGATTTTGTATATCCTTTATGAAAAACAGCCTGCGCCACATGCGGTCTGCCGACTGCTTTTCCAGTAGAAAATTTATATACATCTTCGGCGCTTATTTTTATTTTTATATCATTTAATTTCTCAATAAATTTTTCTATGCGCAAAGCTCTTATATTTAGAAGCTTTTCTTCCGTTTCAAGTAAGAATTTATTATATACATCAATAAAATAACCTAGAACATGCACTTCCTCATCATTTCTTTCGCAGCTGAACTCAATGCCTGCAATAACTTCTATATTTTTAGGAGTATATTCAAGAGCAATTTTGCTGCCTTGTGCCGTATCATGATCCGTTATTGATATTGCTTTTAGATTTTTTATTTTCTGCGCTACTCTTATAATTTCATCCGGCTTTAACGTTCCGTCCGATTCATTGGAGTGAATATGCATATCAGCGAAATTTTGCATCATATCAATTACCTTAATATTTAAATTTTATAGTCATCCCAGCCGTCATATGTTAAATAATATAGTTTATTAATACCGATATTTTTAATTTTCTTTAATGCTTCGTCATAATAAAAATCCAGATTTTCTTTAGTATGCGCGTCTGAATTAAGCATAAGCGGTATTTCGTAGTCTTTTATCATATTAAGTATTTCGTCGGACGGATATAAGCAGTGAACGCCATATCGCGCCACGCCGCCCGTGTTGACTTCTACAACGCATCCTATTTTTTTAATTTCTTTTAAATAATTATCTGCTATATCTAAATACCAATTATCTTTTTCATTAAAATATTTGCTATTTACATTATTTTTCTTAATAATATCAATGTGACCAATTATATCGGGTTTATTTTTAAGCGATTGCGCCAACAGCAGATTATAGTATCTTTTAACTATATCTTTTATATCATCCCCGCCTAATTTTATCAGCTCCGCAAATTCATCGTCTGTATAATCTATAGCTCGCTTATCTTTTCCAACACCAAGCGAATGAATGCTCATTATATAATAATCAAGCTCGCCTATAGCAACTTCCTGCACCATTCCTATATCTTCATAGCAGTCGTATTCTAAGGCCAGGAAAATATTCAGCTTGTTTTTATATTTTTCTTTTAACTGTAAAACTTGCTTTTTATAACTTTCAAAAGAGTTTATATCCATCGCGGCGTCACGGTTTTGCGGCACCGGAGCGTGCGATGAAAATCCGAGATGAGTAAAATTTTTAAAAACAGCAGCCGCTGCCATTTCTTCAAGAGAGTTTTTTCCGTCGCAGAAATTGCTGTGAACATGGTATGATGATTTTATTTTCATAATATATATCCTCTGTAAAAAAACCAATGCAATAATTATATACCCCAATATGTTAATAGACAATAAAAAAGCCGTGAAAACTCACAGCTTTTTTATCTGAAAACATTATCATTATATTTAATTAAGGTTTGTTTTTATTCTGCTAAACGCATTTCTTACTCCGGGAACCCACAACAGCGCAAATGTTATTATGGCTTCTATTCCTATGTAAGACGCATTGTAAATAATTGAATATAATATAACGTTTGAATCGCCGGCATATTCCGCAAAGAATATTATCCCCGACATTACATGGCAGACATATCTGCCAAGAACAGCAACAATATAGCCCCATTGCAGTCCGTGCTTTTTGTTTCTAAAAAATCCCGCAACGCCCAGCATCCCAAACGCCAGCGGATAATCGAGTAAAAATTGCATGGGATGAACAATAAAAGGCTGGTACATAGCGTTTAACAGACCAAACGCAAGTCCCGCGAGTATGCCGTTTTTCGGACCGAACCAATAAGCTATAAGCACTATTACCAGCATGGAAAACAGTGTTGCGCTTCCGCCCTGCGGCATTTTAAATACTATAAAAGCATTTAAAACAAAGGCTATTGCAATTGCTATTGCCGAATATGTCAATGCTTTGACATTATTCTTGTTATCTTTTTTTGATGTTTTAAAGATAACTATTAGCAGAACAATTATAGATACAACTACAATAATCTGCCCGAGTGTTGATGTTAAAAAATCTTGCATAAAAAAACCTCCTTTAAATAAAGGAAGCATATAAAAATACTTTAATTTGTTTGCTTTCCTACGCCGGCATTATCCGGGTCAGGTTTAAAGGGTAAATCTTCTCAGCTATATGCTCCCCTAGCAGAATTTATTAACTTTTACATATTTATATAATATTATTCAATTTTTGTCAAGTGCATATAAAATATAAAATTCTCTCAAATCCTATATTTGCTTCAATTATTCCGCTTTTTACTCCGTTATCATATTTTGCGCATGTATAGATGATACTCTTTATTTTTCTTTCCGAAAAATTGCCGCTGCTTTTTAATATGTTGTCGACATTTTCATATCTGGCATATTTAATGCTGTTCATTTTTTTCATTTTCGCAAGCATATCCCAAGCGTTTAATTTATCGGATTCTGAATACTGTTTATACAATAGCATTATATTAAAATTAGTAACAACAGCGCTTAGTATAACTGTAGGATAAGTGTTATTGTTTATTAGCTGCTCAAAAGCAAAGTAGGCTTGGGAAAGGTTTTTATTATTTACCGCGTTTATTAAAATATCAATGCTTTCCGGTATGTAAGATGTGCATACCTTTTTTATATCCTCATTATCAGCGGTTTTTTTATCAGCGCAATAACACGACAACTTATTTAATTCATTGTATAACATCTCAGCATTTACATCTTTATCATAATATCCTATGTGTGATAAAAAGAAATTTGCCGACTGCATGTCAAGTTTAAAATCTATTTCAGACGCTTTACTTATAATCCACTTTTTTATAAATTCGTCTTTTATATCGCATCCGTCAAGCTCATATGCCGCATCATTTTCTTTAAAATATTCAAATAAACTGTTATACCAAAACGGTGTATCGTTAGAGATAAAAACAATTAACAGATAATCGGGTTTTTCTTTCAGCAATTTTATTAATTCATTTATTTTAGATGTATCGGATTTATTGTTTTTTTCAAACAGTATACTGTTTTTTACTATAAGCAGTTTATATTTATCGAAAACGGGAAGCGCGTTCATTTCATCCGCTATATCTTCCGCTTTAGCTTTTTTACCGTCTATCGTTTTAATGTTTAATTCTTTAACGCTTGCGTTAAAATTTTTATTAATAATATCGTCAATAATATCGCCTACAATAAAAATATCCTTGCCGTATAAATACAAGGCTTTTTTAAAGATATCTTTTGATATTCCATCTATATTTTTGTAAGTTTTTGGATTTTTCTTCGGTTTAGGCATCTTTTATCCCATCACATTATTACTTTAACAAATGAATACATTGCGCACGCAAATACAGCCGATGACGCTAAATATGCTGTCTTATTATTCTTTACATCAATGTAGCCGAATAATATAAACAATAAAATATAAAAAACAACTATTTCGCTTATAAACATTTTGTCCATACTTATATTAGCATAATTTACTTTCGAAAACAAATCCGCAAAATATACAAGCGCTTTTATTTCGTAAGTGAGAAGGCTAAAATAAAATCCCATAAAAGGCAGAAAACATAAAGCCATGCCCACAAACGAGCTGATTACAATTATTCCGCACAGAGGAATTATTACTACGTTCGCAAACACCGAAATTAATGATACTTTGGAAAAGTGATATAAAATAATTGGAAGCGTAGCTAATTGAACGCATATTGTAAGGGCTATTATCTGCACAGGGTTTCTTAATATTTTGGGTTTTATTTCTCCTGTCTTATTGTTTAAAATTCTTGCGAAAAATATTATGCCTCCCACAGCTCCGAACGACAGCTGAAATGAAGCCGTAAATAAAGTAAGCGGGTTTACTGTAAGGATTATAATAGCGGCAAAAGAGAGCGCGGAAAGAGGATCATATAATTTTTTATTAATCTTGCAGCATTGAATTACCCCAAACATTATACACGCTCTTATTATTGTTATAGAAAATGCGCACATAGCCGCATATATGAAAAGAACTGATAAAATAATTAATGTCTGAACTTTTATGTTAATTCTTGTCCTTTTAAGCAAAAACATAAGCAGCAGATAGATATAGCCTACATGCAGCCCGCTTACTGACAAAATGTGGTTTGCCCCTATAGTTGTTAGATTATCATACAGACTTTCGTCTTCAAGTTTATCTCCCCATAGTATCCCCTTAACCGCATTCAGTTCGCTTGCTGGCATAAAAGATTGCATACGAGCAGCAATTCCGTCTTTTATATCGTAAATTTTATTTGTAAATAAAAACAAATTACCTCTGCCGGCATATTGAATATTCGATGCGGATACTTGAATTAATGAGTAAACTCTTTTTGACTTAAGATATAAATTGTAATCAAATTCCCCCTTAACTTTTGCGCCGTATGGGGTTACAATTTTGCCTTTCATAACATATTTTTGTCCGGGTTTTATATCATAATTATACTCCCCGTAAATATATACAATCACTTTTTGATTAACCTGTTCATAATTACCGTTGTAGTCTAAGCCGTAAACGCTGGCATACAATTGTGTATATTTTTCTTTTTCAACAGGCTGAGACGTTATCTGTAAATATATATCCGCTTTTTTATTATCATACTTTTTAAGGTCGTAATTACTGTTTATTGTCCAATATGTATATAAAATGAAGCATACGGAAATTAAAAAAATCAAAGCAATGTTAATTACTCTGATTTTTTTCTTTGCAATCAAATAATAAATGCCAAGCAAAGCCGCGATGATTATTATGCATAATATTATGGAATTTAGTGTTTTTATCAAAGCAGCCGATATTATAATAAAAATCAACGAAACAAAAAACGGTCTTTTCATATGTATTGCATTTTATCCTATAAAAATAAAATTATTTATGTTACAGCTCGGCTGCTTTTTAATTTAAACAATTATTTATTTTATATATTTTTCAAAACCGTCGGCATATTTTGTCGGCGAAAATTCGATTACTTCATATTGAGCAATTTCATTAATGTAAAACGGGTCTTCTTTAATTATTGTGTCAACTTCTTCTACATTTCTTGCCGTACAGATAATTACTCCGCCCGTGCCGGTGTTTCTTCTTCCGGAGACAATAAATTTCTGCAATGAATAATATTTGTCTAAAAATTCTCTGTGCGGCAGCAGTTGTTTTTCAACCTCTTCAAGAGGTTTAATAAATTTTAATAATATTATGTACATAAACTTTCTCTCCTTTAATATTTAATCAAAATTAATTACTTATCAATTTCGCTGCCTTGATTATATTTCTTGCAAGCACCGAAGTGGTTACTCCGCCTACTCCTCCGGGAACGGGAGTTATTGCGCGCGCAATATTGGCAACTTCATTAAAATCAACGTCTCCGCATATTTTATTTTCATTGTTCATATTAATGCCTACATCAATTACTACTGAATTTTCATTAACAAAATCGTTCGTAACAAAACCTGCTTTGCCTATGCATGATATGATGATATCCGCTCTTTTGCAGATACGGGCAATATTTTTTGTTCTTGAATGGCAAATAGTAACTGTGGCGTTTTTGTTAAGAAGCATCATAGATAACGGCTTGCCCACAACCATTGATCTTCCCAGAACAACCACATTTTTGCCTTCTAACGGAATTTGATAATAATTTAATATCTCCATCACTGCTCCGGGTGTTGCGGGCACAAATGCCTTTTTATCTTCCAAATACATTTTAGCGCTGCTAAGCGGATTAATGCAGTCCACGTCTTTTTGCTGATTTATAGCGTTTTTTATTACAGATGAGTCAATATGGGAAGGCAGAGGCTGAAACATTAGTATGCCGTGAATACTGTTGTCATTATTTTTTTGGTGAAGGACGTTTAACAATTCCTGCGTTGTTATGTTCTTGTCCAGTACACATACATCGGTTTTAATGCCGCAAATATCCATACGCTTAATAGCGCTCTGCTCGTATGATATATCTTCAGGTTTTTCGCCTACTCTTATCGTTGCCAGTTTGGGTGCAATACCTTTAAGCGTCAATTGTTCAGCTTCTATTTTTACGTCTGATGATATGCTGTCCGCAACAGGTTTGCCTTTTAAAATTTCACTCATAATTTTTCTTCAACTTTACTGTAAATTTCATAGCACTCGGCGCTTGCCTTGTCTATTAATATCTGCATTTCTGTTCTTAAATTGTTAACATAGTCAGTATCGTCCATCAAGTTTAAATTAATCAACACAGTGAGCCACGCGCTTTTTATAGCCGCAAGCGTGCACATAGCTCCTACGCCCACATCGCTTAATGCTAAAATACTGCCTTTCTCCGCTAATTCACCAAGCAATGAAATTATTTCAAAAGATGTTCTTATGCATTCAACAGGCGGCTTAACCGCCTCTTTTAACGCGTTTTGGATAACTTTGTTTTTATAATTTTTCTCTTCTTCATTAGAAGAGGAAAGGCTGTACGCTTTTGCAAGCGGCAAAAAGCTTTCAGCATCCTCGTTTATTAACTCGATGCTTTTATTTTTAAGTGTCTCTGACTTATCTAATATATTTTTTATATCTTCTTCAAACTCTGCGTATTTTTTTTTGCCGTATGTCAAATTAGCAACCATTCCGCACAGGCTTGACGCCATAGCCGAGCAAAGCGCGGCAACGCTTCCTCCACCTGGTATAGCTTCTTTTGAGTAAAGCTTATCGCAAAATTCAGATATACTTAACTTATAAAATGTTATATCCATAATTAAAACAACCCCGAAATTATGCCGTTAGAATCCGTATCTATTTTTTCAGCCGCGGGAACTTTCGGAAGCCCCGGCATCTTCATAATATCTCCGGTAAGAGCAACAATAAAACCAGCTCCCGCCGATATTGTCATGTCGCGTACAGTAATTCTAAATCCTTCAGGACGTCCCAGCTTAGTCTGGTCGTCAGTAAGTGAATATTGATTTTTGGCTATGCATATAGGAAGACGGCTAAACCCCAATTTTTCAAAATTAGTCATTTCTTTTTGAGCTTTAGGCGAAAAATCCACTCCGTCAGCGCCGTATATTTTAACGGCGATGCTTTCTATTTTGTTCGCGATGCTCATATCAAGTTCATACGCAAATTCCATCGGGGGATTTTGCTTGCTTGTAATTTTTAATATTTCTTCTGCAAGTTTAACTCCGCCTTTTGAGCCTTTTTCCCATACTTCCGATAATACCACATTCACGCCCAATGACGCGCATTTTTCTTCAACAAGTGCAATTTCCGCTTTTGTATCAATCGGGAATTTATTCAAAGCCACAACCGCTGAAAGCTTAAATACTTTTGTAATATTTTCAATATGCTTAAGCAAGTTGGGTATGCCTTTTTGAAGAGCTTCCAGATTTTCTTTATCAAGCTGGTCTTTAGCAACGCCGCCGTTATATTTAAGCGCTTTTATTGTGGCTACTATTACTACTGCGTCAGGCCTGATATTATTCATTCTGCATTTTATGTCAATAAATTTTTCCGCTCCCAAATCCGCTCCGAAACCCGCCTCCGTTATTACGTAATCGGCGAAATGCATTGCCATTTTTGTCGCTATTATAGAATTGCAGCCGTGCGCGATATTAGCAAAAGGTCCTCCGTGCACAAAAGCCGGCGTTCCTTCAAGCGTCTGCACCAAATTAGGCTTAAGTGCGTCTTTTAATAAAGCCGCCATCGCTCCCTGCGCGTTTAAATCTCCTGCCGTTACGGGGTTTCCGTCATAATCATAGCCTATTATAATTCTAGAACATCTGTTTTTTAAATCATCTATATCACTTGATAGGCAAAATACAGCCATAACTTCGCTTGCGACAGTTATATCAAATCCGTCTTCGCGCGGCATTCCCTGCGCTTTGCCGCCCAGTCCGCTAATTATGTTTCGCAGCTGCCTGTCGTTCATATCAAGCGCTCTGCGCCATGTTATTCTTCTTACGTCAATATTTTTTTTATTTCCCTGGAAAATATGATTATCTACCATCGCTGCCAGGAGATTGTTAGCCGCGCCTATAGCGTGCAAATCACCCGTAAAATGTAGGTTAATGTCTTCCATTGGTATGACCTGCGCATACCCGCCTCCCGCCGCTCCGCCTTTTACGCCGAAAACGGGTCCTAACGACGGCTCTCTCAAAGCCACAATAGTATTTTTATTAAGACTCGTAAGCGCGTCGGCAAGCCCTATTGTCGTTGTTGTCTTGCCCTCTCCTGCCGGAGTGGGGTTTATGGCTGAAACTAAAATAAGCTTAGCGTCTGACTTTTTTTCAGACTGCAATAAATTATAATCGACCTTCGCTTTATACTTTCCGTATAAATCAAGGTCATTTTCGGTTAAAGAAAGCTTTGATGCAATTTCCCTGATGTCCTTAATGTCTGCGCTTTGCGCAATTTCAATATCACTTTTGTACATCTGTTTTTTCTCCGCGATTTAATCTTAATGTTTTTGTTATTATTAAAATTAGTATTGTATTTAAAGGTATCATTATATATGAAGTTAAAATTCTTGCCGGCAAAAATACTAAAAACCCTTTGCCGAAATAATATGACAAGAAAAATGTATTCAACAGCAGACTCGTTAATATATAAGTAACGGTTACTATAAAATAAATCCTGTCAACGTCTTTATATTTTTCCGAAAATGCTTTGTTTATTATAAACGGAAGCAGTATATAAGCTAATAAAATTATAGCAGTTAATATAATTAATACAATGCCTACAGGCTTATCGCCGTAATATAAAATGCCGTCACTTACATAAAGAGATTTTTTAATAAATAAAACTGCTAAAAATCCTGCGCTCAATAAAAATATAAATACCGAATTTATAGTTTTAAGATGTTTCATTTTGTTAATATATTTTTCTATAAGTCCCGGAATAGCTCCGCTTAACGCGGTAGATAGAGTAAAGCCCGGAAAAAAAGCTCCCCCCTGCGGATTTATTATATAGCCTAAAATATCGGCGACCAGTCCGCAGGAAAAGCCCGCTGCCGGTCCGAAGTAAATACCCGCTATTATAAGCGGAAGAAGCGCGAAATTAAGTTTAAGCGCAGGAAGTCCCGCTATGGGTACAATTATGCCTAAAACTCTTGCTAAAATAATGCTTATTGCGCAAAGAAGACTTACTGTCGCTAAAGATTTTGTGGAAATTTTGAATCCGGAAATTGCGTGATTATTTTTCATGTATTACCTCAATCTAGAGTAATACTTCCCATTAGGGATATGCTGCAATTTAAAAAAGATAAAAAGTAACATAATCCGTAAACAGCGGAAGCGATCTATCACCGCAGGTGCGAACCTTTCGTTTGAAGGTACTTTCCAACCCTTCAACACTTAACGCGATATCTCTACTCTGTTTTATTTAAATGTAGTTTAACAACTTACAATATAATAGTCAACAATGTTTTATTTATACTTTTAAATATAATTCTTATATACAAACTCAGATGTGTATGCCGATAATATCCCGCCGTATTTTAAGTTAAATTCTATAATATCGCCTATTTTATAATTACTTGATACATCTGTAACATCTATAACAGTATGGTCGCTGCTCTGACCTATTATTATAATATTTTTATCTAAAGGCATCATATGAGCGCTGTTTATGTCCTGCCTGCCAACAGCCAATATAGCGCGTCGCCTTATACCTATATCGTTTGCTTTTATTTTCTCTCCGAAAGGATTAATTCCGGTATCCCCTTTCGGAAGCGACGGCTTGTCATAAAGCTCAATAATCTCTGCAGACAGAGTAACGGCGTTTTGGTTTAATATATCAATAATGCCTTCGGCGGCATCTGTTCCCATTATTGCAGCCTCGCCTATTCTTAATTCATTAATTTGGCTGTAATTTTTATTTTTAATCAAATAAGCAAATACATCCGTGTTGCCCGCTGAAAGAATTTCAATTTCCCTGCCTATTGCCTGCTCTGCTTTTTCTTTTATTCGAATGATTTCAGACAAATTTTTATCATTAGGCAGTATACCGTTCATGCAGCCCATATTTGTTCCAACACCGTACAAAACAACATTTTCAAGCAAACTTATTTCTTTTGCCGCTTTTATAAAATTGTCCTCGCCGTAAATGCCTTCCCTCAAATCTCCTATATCATACATTAAAATAAGCTTGAATTTTTTATTGTGTCTACCTGCAGCTTCATCTATAAGTTTCGCGGTATATACAGACGATATAAGCGCGCTCGTTGCGTATTTTACAAGCTCCTCCGCTTCGGAAGGCATAGCAATACGAGTGAGGAGTTTTTCGACATCATGTTTTATTTTCTTTATATTTATAAGTCTTGAGTCGCCTATTTTTTTAAAGCCGTTTTTTATAAGCAGATCAACAATCTTATCATCCGCTTTATGAACCTTAGTAATGCCAACGGGTTCAATGCCCCGGATTTTACACTCGTGCATTATAATCTGCATATTTTTATCAATTTCATCAAGTCGTATATTAATTCTCGGATACATTCGCCTATTTCCTTTTGTTTATATTATCCTATATTATATATAAAAAATTACAATCAAGCAAATACAGATATATTAAAAACGAAAATAAAAAAGACGGCTTTCGCCGTCTTATGTTATATTATTTCTTCCCGTCGAAATATACGTTTCTGCATTTTGTCTCTTTGGCAAACAGTGAGACAATATAGCCGACTATGCATGCAACAGATAAGAATATCATCGCAGGTCTATACATAGCAAGCCCGCTCGCGGATTGATTAAGAAGCGATGCAAATACCGCCGGTCCTATCGCGCCTCCGATAAATGCGCCCATATTAACAACGCTCATACCCATTCCCGCATATTTGGGATGGTTTACTTCTTTCGCTATAGGCCATGACATACCAAGGCACGTAAGGCTTGCGCTGAATATAACTAACATAACCCCAAGAACGCCAAGAGGGATTTTCCCTGCTATTACAATATAAGCAAGCGCAATGTTCCCTGTAAGCCCGAGTACTATTAAAGGCAGTTTTCTGCTCCTGATTTTATCAGAAATAAAACCTATCAATAAAGCGGAAACAGCCTGCGCGATCATCATATATGTAATATATTTTGATGCGGAAATCTTGTCAATTCCATAAACGTCTTTTATGTAAGATACTCCCCAAGTGCCCGTAAATGTTAAAAATACTGCCGAATAGCAAAGCAAAAATATAAACGGCGCTAAAACTCTTTTGTTTGACAATACGCCTTTCAGACCTTCTTTAACGCTTACTTTCTCACCCTTTTGTATGTCTTCTCTTCTTCCCTCTATTTCTGCAATTGAAGGAAGATTCATATCCTGCGGCTTGTTTCTTATTAATAAGAAACAAAGCACTGCTATTACCAAAGATATAACTCCCATGCCTATAAACGTGGTTCTCCAAGTTATCGCCGCAACAATAAGAGCCATAGGCGTTTGAGCCATTACGCCTCCCATGTTGCCAAGTAGCTGAGTGAGCCCGGACATTGTGCCGAATTCCTTTTCTTTAAACCACATAGTCTGAATTTTTGATACACTTATGAATGTAACCGATACTCCGAGCCCTACCAATAATCTTCCTATAAATGCTACGGATGCAACAGGGGCCATGCCGAACATAACAGAACCTATACCGGCTACTATCGACCCTATGGTAACGGTAACCCTTGCGCCAAGCGTATCCGCAAGTATTCCCGTAGGTATCTGCATGGCTGCGTATGCGTAAAAATACATAGCGCCAAGTGTCGCAAATCCTACCGGAGTCATTGCAAATGAATCCACCAGTTCTTGTTTGATAATTCCCACCGACATTCTGTGTACAAATACAATAAAATAAGATATTATCAAAATTGCGTACACAATCCATCGGTATGATAACACTTTTTTAATTTGCTGTTCTTTTGTTAAACTGCTCTCTTTCATAAAAACTCCTCATATTGCTTTTATAAGTTTGTTAAAATACCTGCCATATATAATACCATTAAATGAACAGGATAGAAATAGTAAAAAAAATATTTCGGCACTTTTACATAAATTGGCGGTCTAATAAAAATTAACGGAACAGATAAAACCGCTAACATTTGCATAGGAGTTTTCATATAAATGCTGAATAATAACGTTGCTATAGTAAAAAGAATCCCCGCCTTATGCGGTTTGTCCATAAACAAGTAAAATATAACAACAGTCATTATACCGTATATTGAATAATCAAATCTGATATTAAACAATATTTCTGCGCATACAGGCAGCAGGGCAATAACTACAGCCGTATAATGCCATTGTAATTTTATAAAATAAATAACCGCTGCTGCTATTAAGAAAGTAAATATAATATTTAAACCCAGATAATTTTTGAAATACAGTGTATACGGTATTTGCGATATAACGGCGCAAATAAACAGCCTGGTTACATACTTTTTAAGATTATGAGTGTTTATAAACCCTGCGGCAATATAATAAGCAAAAATCGGAAACGCTATTCTTCCGACTGATCTCATTATTATATAAGCATTGGTATCTGCAAATACAGGTAATGCCGCTGCGTGATCTATAAGCATAGCAATTGCCGCGATGACTTTTAAAAAGTCATTACGCTTTACCTGCAAGCTATTTTCTGACATTATTTATTACCAAATAATTTCTCGCTTTTACAGTATTTTCGTGTAACACAAAACCTCTGTTTACTACTTTTACAATATTAAAATCCAGAACTTTTAAAATTGCGGCGTCAATGTCATTTTTTGCAAGCTCTCTCCATTGTTCAATTTTTTTATCATATGTTCTGCTTTCATCAGAAGCGTCCGCTATGAAAATAATCTTTTCGAGCAGCGTCATATTTTCTTTACCGGTAGTGTGATATGTAATAGCGCTTAATATTTCCTTATCGTCTATATCAAAGATAGCCTCAGCCATTGCGGCTGACGCATAAGCATGCAAAAGAGCCGGATTGTTTTCCATATAAACATCTACATGCATGCCGTTGTCCTTTATATATTCACGCATTTTATCCACGCTTAATTCTTTTGCGACATCATGAAGCAGCCCTGCTTTATAAGCTTTATTTTTATCCTCACCGTAAATCATGGCAAGCTCTGCTGCAAGTTTTGCGCAGCAAATAGTATGCCTGTATCTTTCCGCGCTAAGATTTTTATTCAAATAATCTGTAATTCTTTGATTGTCCATTAATACTACTCCTTATAAAGCTCTTTTTGCATAATATAGCTGTATACTTTTTCCGGCATCAAATATTTTACGCTTTTATTCTCTTTAAGCCTCTTTCTTATCTGAGTAGAAGAAATGTCAATTAAAGGCGTTTTAAAAATTATTATATCGGCATTGTACTTTTCTTTTAACCGCAGTACTTCTTCCTGAAGTTTTGCTGTATCATAACCTGTTCTGTACGCTGCTATAAAAGTTACGTATTCAAACAATTTTTTAAATTCTTTCCAGCGTTCTAAGTGAAAAATTATATCCGCACCGCATATAAAATAATATTTAACCGAGCAGTCGCAGTTTTGCAATTTTTCAATTGTATCTATTGTATAACTGTAACCTGTGTTTTTAATTTCAATATCGCTTACTTCAAAACATTCATTATCCTCAACCGCCAGAGACGTCATACAAAATCTGTCGTATTTGCTTATATCACAGAGTTTGTTTTTTAAAGGATTGTCCGTTGTGGGAATAAAAATTATTTTATCCAGATTAAAACTATTCTTCACTTGTTCGGCAAGTATTAAATGACCTAAATGTACGGGATTAAAACTGCCTCCCAATATTCCGTACTTTTTCATGGCAGCATATATCTCGTATTATCTTCATTTTCTTTATATAAAACAAATTTTTTACCTATCGTATATACTACATGTGAGCTCGTCATTCCGGCAAGCTTTACCGCAGCGTCTTTTACATCAATCAGGCTGCTTTCAAGCACTTTTCCTTTTATGAGTTCATTAGCTTTAAGCTCTGACTCAAGCTGTTTTATTAAATTATCCGTAATGCCTTCTTTGCCTACAAATATTGTATCATTTATACTAACCGCTTTTGATTTTAAAAAACTTCTCTGCTTACTGTTTAACATTAGTATTTCTCCTATTCAAAATATTCAAATTGCATTTCATTAATAACAACCGTATCACCGTTTTTTATGCCCAGTTTTTTAAGCTCCTTTTCAATGCCTTCGTTTACAAGTATTTTCTGAAAATACGCTGCGGAATAAGAATCGCTGAAATTGATTCTTTTAAGCATTTTATTAATAAAATCACCTGATATAATGTATACTCCTTCAGATTTTTTACTGACTTCAAAATGCTTTTTATCTTTAGCGTCATAGTTTACTTCCCTCACGCCTTCGAAAGGTTCATAATCGAATGTGTCCGGACTGTGCTCTATTTCCGCAAGCGTTTGAATTACTTTGTCAAGCAGCGGAATAATGCCTTCATTATTTGCCGCTGATATCGCAAAAACATCATGACCCATTTTTTTAAAATATTCCGTCAAATCCGCAAGTTTTTCGCTGTCATTAATTAAATCTATTTTGTTAAGCACAATTATCTGCCTGCGAGAAGCAAGTTTTAAATTGTATTCTTTTAATTCATTGTTAATTATTTCAAAATCTTCTTTAGGGTCTCTTCCTTCCGAAGCCGAGGCGTCTATTATATGAATTATAAGCCTTGTTCTTTCAATGTGCTTTAAAAATCTGTGACCGAGTCCGGCTCCCCCTGAAGCTCCCTCTATAATGCCGGGAATGTCGGCAATAACAAATTCATTCGCATCTTTATATTTAACTACTCCCAAATTAGGGTCAATAGTAGTAAAATGATAATTTGCTATTTTAGGAGACGCATTTGATACGCTTGATAAGAAAGTAGATTTGCCTACATTCGGAAATCCCACAAGCCCTACATCAGCAAGCACTTTAAGCTCAAGTGTAAGTTCAAACTCTTCTCCCGGCTGCCCCGGCTCCGCAAATCTAGGGGCCTGTCTTGTAGACGTGGCGAAATGCTGATTGCCTCTTCCGCCGCTTCCCCCTTTTGCAATTACCGCCTGCTGTTTATCGGAAGTTAAGTCAGCATAAACCTGACCTGTTTCGCTGTTTTTTATAATGGTGCCTACCGGCACTTTTATTATAAGGTTGTCCGCGCTTTTGCCCGACTTATTATTGCCTTCACCGTTTCCGCCGTTATCAGCTTTAAAACTTTTTTTGTATCTGAAATCAAGCAATGTGTTTACGCCGTTGTCAGAGATGAATATTACATCTCCGCCTCTTCCGCCGTCTCCGCCGGCAGGTCCGCCGTTTGGCACATACTTCTCTCTTCTAAACGCCATGCTGCCGTCTCCGCCTTTTCCGGCTTTTATATGAATTTTTACATAATCTACAAACATTTATAACCTCTGCTAATTTATTCTTTTTACATTATTCCATAAAAAACACTGCTTTAATCTTAAAAGATTACTTTAATGAAAATAATAAGCCCGACACCCGATAAGAGTGCCGGGCTTAATCTACGCCCAAAATGTTTAATTTATTAATTGTCTATACTTGCGGATACACACTGACTTGTTTGCGTGTCTTATCTTTTCTTTCAAATTTTACAACACCGTCAATCAAAGCAAAAAGCGTATCATCAGTACCTTTACCAACATTAACACCAGGATGTATTTTTGTTCCTCTTTGTCTTACAAGAATATTGCCCGACAAAACAAATTGACCGTCGGCACGTTTTGCGCCTAGTCTTTTGGATTCACTGTCTCTTCCGTTTCTAGAGCTGCCGACACCTTTCTTATGAGCCATAATAATTACCTCCTTTTGCTTAAACTTTATATTTCGGCTTCACCGCCATAATGGCCTGTGAAGTCACTTAAATTCAAAATTATTTTACACTTATTTTTGTTATTTCAAGCTTTGTGTAAGGCTGTCTGTGACCTTGTTTTCTTCTGTAGTCTTTTTTGCGCTTATATTTAAAAACTATAATTTTTTCACTTTTGCCGTCTTCTATTGCTTTTGCGGCAACCGTTGCATTTGCTACATAAGGCGTTCCCAGCGTTACATTGTCTCCGTCAACTACCATTAACACTTCTTTAATGTTAATTTTGTCTTTGCCTTCTGCTCTTGTAATTTTTTCAACGTTAATTACATCGCCTTCGCTGACTCTGTACTGTTTGCCGCCTGTCTTTATGACTGCATACATAATATTTTACCTCCTCTATCCAACCTCGCCAAATAAAAGGTGCTTTAAGCTTAAAACCTTATTTGAGCGGATACGCAATTTAATATTATAGAGCATTACCATTTTTATGTCAATTACTTTCTTTGTTATCGCCTATATTAAAATAATTATCTATTCCGTCTGCAATAGCTTTAGCAATTGCTTTTTGATTATCTTCGTTTATTAACTTCGCCAGTTCTGATTCGTTTGTCATAAAGCCGCATTCAACCATAATTCCTGCGCAATGAGTCTGACGCATAAGCTGCAGGTTCTGATCGATTATAACATTATCTATATTGCTTGTAAGTCCGGATATGAAACTAAGATTTTTCATAGAATTATATATATCGTTAGCCGCTTCCTTACTCTTAGTTATAAGGCTGCTTGCAGTTAAATCAATTAACTTATAATTGCCTGCATTACTTTTAATATCAAGCTTTTTTTCGCTGCCGCCTGACTGATAATATATATAACTGTCGTCTTTATTGGTTACTTTATACGTCTGGTTTTTATACTTAATATATTGCCCGTCATAAATAGCAGTTTTCTGACTGTTGTAAATAATAGTAAAACCTTTTACCGATACATCTTCATTCGTATTATGATGTATGCTTATAAGTAAATCCGGCCATGCCTCATTTACTATAAGGGCTCTTTCGTTTAATGTTTTTTCTTCACCGCTGTTAAGAGCTCTTGTAATTACAATATTGTATCCTCTGCTTTTAAGTTCGTCCGATAGCGCTTTTGCCACGCCGTCATTTAGTTTGTATTCATAAACTCCGCCGGGCGCAACAGCGCCTTTGTCTGTTTTAGAGTCGTGCCCGGAATCAATTGCAATTGTTATATTATTTGTACCTTGAATTATATTTGAAGCAGCGGTGTCAGTGTTGTTTATAAGAGAAGTTATAAGTTTTACACATGCAAAAATAAGCAAAATAAATACCGCTATTATGATAAAAAACCTGGGTTTAAAGCTATATCTTTTTTTGCGACGTTTTGCCATGTTAAATTCCTTTCAGTGAAAATTTCCCCTGTTCTATGTCTAAAATTGATTTGCTTATATTAAGCAAATCATCCTGTTTTAATTTAACCTTAGAATCTTTTATGTAAGCGAAATTTTTCCAGTTACGCTCCTGAATGTGCATACCCTTTTTTTCCGGTCTTGCATTAATACTTATTTTACTTTTTGCGTCTCTTGCAAGAGTGTTTACAGAGGCAGGATTAATCTGCTGGGGTTTGCTTTTCTGAATAGGAGTTTGTATTATTTGTTCTTTTTTATTTATTTCATTCAGTTTATCAGCATTTATAGGCTGTTCATCCGCTGTACTTTTTGTTCCTTCAGATGCCGTAGCTTGAGAAGCAATTTTCTGCGGTTTCTGCTGAACTTCATCTTGTTTTTCACGTCCACCAACTTCCGGTTTACTTATCTGCTCAGGTTTATCTTTAAGTACAATTTCTTTAGGCGGTTCTGCATAAGATGATTTAATTTTTTCTAATATTGCCTTTTTAATTTCCGGAGGCAATTCGATTTTCGATGTTTGTTGTTTAATCTCCTGTTTTTGCTCAATTGAAGCAGGTTCTTTCTGTACTTCAGCTTCCTGAGGTTTTATTTCCAATATATCGTTTTTTTCTTTTTGATCATTAATTATTATATTTGTTTGTTCTGATTTTTTATCTTCATCAAGTATTTTTATTCCTTTAGTGTTTTTGTTTATTGTTTTATTTGCAATAACATTTACCGCAGGTTTAAACATATCTTCTAAATCAATATCAAGCTCCTGTTTTATCTGAACGCTTTTGTTTATATTTTCGTCAATAATTCTTTTTGGAATCATTCTCTGAACATAGTCAATTTCTTCAAGAATTGCCTGGCGTTCTTCAAGTTCAATAAGCCTTGAGCTTATTCTTCTTTCTTTTTCGTCAATATCACTCATTTTTCTTTTTAAATTTGATGTTATATTTTTAAGCTCTCCAATTAAAACATCAGCCGCCTGATCTTTTATCCGCTGAACAGCATTTTTGTTTTTCAAATAATCATTTTCATCATAGCTTTTTTGATATATCATCGATGCATCAAAAGCCGGTTTCGGACAAACTTTCACTTGAAGAGTCGATAGTATTTTCTGCTTTTCTTCTATCTCACGCTGCAAATTTTTTAAAGCGTTTTCATATATAATCGCTTCATCAATATTAATGTTATCGTTTTCTGCAGCCGATGATATTAAGCGCGGCATCTTATTTATTCCATTATCACTCATTTTTTGACCCCTGATGCTTTTTTTCTAAAATATTTTTAATTATACACTAAATATATTTATTTTGAAACAACCATTTTCTGAAAATTATATATATATTTTGGTAAAAAAAGCAGCTGCTTTTTCATTCTCAGCTGCTTTAGTATTTTTATATTTTCCTTATTGCTTTGGTGGGGCACTTTTCTGTGCACGCGCCGCAATTTGTGCATTTTTCAAAATCAATTACAGGCAAATTGTCAACCATTTTTATAGCGTCAAATTTACATTGCTTCTCACAGATTCCGCAGCCTATGCATGATGCCGAACAAATTTCCTTTGACTCTTTCCCTTTTCTTATTGATTTGCAGAATACCTGTACTTTCTGATCTGCGGGAATAAGTTTAATTATTTTCTTAGGGCATGCTTTTTCGCATATACCGCAGCCAGTGCATTTGCTTTCATCAACTTTTACCTGACCGCTTTTATGATCTATTTTTATAGCATTGCTAGGGCACGCTTTTACGCATGTTCCGTATCCCATACATCCGAATTCGCAGACTTTATCGCCCTGCATTACAATCATGGCTTCTCTGCAATTTTCTATACCGTGATATTTAAATTTGCGTTTTGATAAATCCCCTACCCCGCTGCACATCACAACTGCTTTTTTCTTTTGTGCATCACCTGAATTTACACCTGTTAATTTACTTATTTCAGCTAATTTATCGCCTGACATCGCAGAGCAAACGCTTGCTTTTGCCTCGCCAGAATTTATTGCTCTTGCCAAATCATCGCAACCGGCATATCCGCAGGCTCCGCAGTTCGCTCCGGGAAGCAAGTCTTTAATCTGCTGAATTTTAGGGTCAACAGGCACCTCAAATTTTTTTGCGGCATACGCTAAAACCGCTCCGAATATAAGCCCGAGACCTCCCAGCCACAAAATTGAAATCAATATACTATCTAACATTGCCATAACCTCCTATATAAGCCCCGAAAAGCCCATAAACGCAATCGACATCAATGCCGCAGATATAAGCGCGATAGGAAATCCTTCCAGCGCTTTCGGTATTGGAGAATATTCAATTCTTTCTCTGATGCAGGCAAACAATATCAAAGCAAGCGTGAATCCTGCAGCAGCAGCCGCTCCGAAAATTACGCTTTCTATGAAATTATAATTATAATTAATGTTTAATATCGCTACGCCGAGTACTGCGCAGTTTGTTGTAATCAGAGGAAGATATACTCCCAGCGCCTGATAAAGCGAAGGACTCGTTTTCTTTAATACAAGTTCAACAAATTGCACAAGCGCCGCTATTACCAAAATAAAAGCAATTGTCTGGAGAAACGGAATATTAAACTTTTCAAGTATTGCATACTGAACAACATATGTTATCGCAGACGCAAGCGTCATAACAAATATTACGGCCGCGCCCATGCCTATTGCTGTTTCTACTTTTCTCGTAACACCTAAAAACGGGCAGATTCCTAAGAATTGAACTAAAACAAAATTATTTATTAAAACCGCGCTTACAATAATTAATAACAAACGCATACTTATTCACCTGCCTCTTGTATTTTTTCTTTTCTTTTATAACTTATAAAATTAACTAAAGCCATTAAAAAACCAAGCGTTAAAAATGCTCCGGGCGATTGAATAAATATCATTGCCGGCTCATAGTTCGCGCCCATTATGTTAATGCCGAAAATACTTCCCACTCCTAATATTTCTCTTACTGAACCCATCATTAAAAGCGCAACAGTAAACCCAATCCCCATCCCTAACCCGTCGGCCAATGAACTTAAAACAGTATTTTTGTTTGCGAACGCTTCCGCTCTTTGAATTATTATACAGTTAACAACAATCAAAGGAATATATATTCCAAGCGCTTTATAAATCGAGGGCACAAATGCTTCAAGAAGCATCGCCACTATGGTTACAAACGATGCAATAACAACTACAAATATCGGTATTCTTATTTTATCAGGCACTATTTTCCTTATTGCTGATAAAACTATATTCGAACCTACCAAAACTGCCATAGTTGAAAGTCCCATTCCTATGCCGTTTATTGCTGATGTTGTTACAGCAAGAGTGGGGCACATCCCGACAACAATTCTGAATATTGGATTTTCCGTGAAAATGCCATTCTTAATGGGCTGTAAAAATTTCATTATTTTATCCCCCCTTCAGTGCTGTTTATGACCAAGTTATAGGCATCAATAGCGCTGTTTACGGCAAGCGTCGCTGCTTTCGACGAAATTGTCGCGCCTGTTACAGCTTGAATTTCATTGTTTTTTTGCACCGTTCTCTTAACAACTACCAAGACTGCATCCGTTGATTTTTGCGCAAATTGCGCCGAAAATTTTTCTCCGCTTATTTTATCTCCAAGCCCCGGAGTCTCGGTATGCGAAAGTATTTTATATGAAGTAATCTTTCCTTTCGCATCAATGCCTACAAGCATCACTATACTTCCTTTAAATCCTGTAACTGATGTTTTTATTACCATGCCGACAAATTTACCGTCCGCATCAGCTATGCTTATCTGAACTATATTGTTCAGTTTTTCATTATTTGCATTTTTAAACAGTTCTGCCATTTTGCCGGAATCCATTTCTTTAAATTCCTTGCCCTGCGGCAATACTTCTTGTTTTGCCTGTATTTCACTCTGAAGCTGATTTTTAGCGATTATCGGAGCAGTTACCGAATTTGTTAATGAAAGAAATCCGGCAGCTACTACGCAAATGATAAAAAGAATCAATCCCAATTTAACGATATCTTTTTTCATTTTAAACCACCTCGCTCCTTTTTTTAAGTTTCTTAACTTTTTCTATTCCAAATACGCGAGGTTTGGTGTATCTGTCTATTAAAGGAGCTGCAACATTCATTAAAAGTATCGAATACGATACGCCTTCTGGATATGCTCCGTACTGCCTTATTATAACTGTTATCAATCCGCATCCTACAGCATAAATAATCTGTCCTTTTGAAGTTATAGGCGATGTTGTGTAATCTGTCGCCATAAAAATAGCTCCCAGCATTAACCCACCCGCTAAAATTTGGAAAAGCGGATCCTGACCAAAAATCAGCGATAAAACAAATACGGTTCCTATGTAAATCACAGGAATTTTCCAAGTTATTACCCTACGGCAGATAAGATAAATGCCGCCGGCTATAAGAGCTATTTTGCTTACTTCTCCAATACAGCCATATACGTTTGTTCCCAAAAATAAGTTCATATATGAAGGCAGATTTTCAGCAAGCTTTTCTTTTAAAATTCCCAGAGGCGTAGCAGATGTTACTGCATCTACCGGAATAAAAGCTCCGCCTGTCATTCTTGCGCCCCAGCAAGTCATTAAAAAAGCTCTTGCTGCTAACGCCGGGTTCACGAAATTATGGCCTATGCCTCCAAAAATCTGTTTAACTACTAATATCGCAAAAATACTGCCCACAAAAGCGATCCACCACGATGCGCTGGCAGGAAGATTAAAAGCCAGCAAAACTCCTGTAACAACTGCGCTTAAATCGTCTATTGTGGTTTTTTTATGCATTATTTTATCATATAACCATTCTGTTAATACACAGGTTATTACACAAATTACCGTAAGATACAATGCTCTTATACCGAAGTAAATAATACCCGCAATCATAGCCGGAGTCAGCGCTATTAACACATCTCTCATTATTTTCTGAGTGCTGACATTAGAACGTATATGAGGAGATGATGATACTATAAATAATTTATCCATTAATTTTTTGCCTCCTTCGCTTTAGCTTCGGCAATAGCTGCCTTTTCTTTTCTGATTGCTGTAATTTCACGTTTTGCAACGCGCATGTTTGATACAAGCATACGTTTTGCTGGACACACATAAGAGCATGCTCCGCATTCTATGCAGTCCATCGCATTGTACTTTTCAGCTTTTTCAAAATCATTATTTACAGACGCATTTGAAATCATTAAAGGAAGAAGCCTCATCGGACATGCGCTGACGCATTTGCCGCATCTTATGCATTCTTTAGATTCGGATACATCAATTTCTTTTTCATTTAGCAACAAAAATCCCGAACCGCCTTTTATAACCGGAGTCTCGCTTGAAAAATGGCTTATGCCCATCATGGGACCGCCTAGAATAAATTTTTCCGCATCAGTAAATCCGCCGCATTGCTCTAAAACATGTTCAATAGGAGTGCCTACTCTTATAAGCATTCTTTTCGGCGTCTTAATTCCGTGTCCGGTTATTGTCGCTATTCTTTCTATCAAAGGTTTGCCGTCTATAACTGCTTGTTTAATTGCCTTTGCCGTAGCCACATTCAAAACAACACAGCCAACATCTATGGGAAGTTTCCCCGATGGCACTTCTCTTCCTGAAATAGCCTTGATTATATGTTTTTCACTTCCCTGAGGATATTTTGTTGCCAAAGAATAAATATCTACATTAAGCTCTTTCGCGCTTTCTACCATTTTTTCAATTGCAGCTTTTTTATTGTCTTCTATGCCTATATATGCTTTGTCAATTCCCAAAACATACATTACAATTTCCAGGCCTTTTATTATATCATCACTGCTTGTCATCATTAGAGCTTCGTCATTTGTCAGGTATGCTTCGCATTCCGCTGCATTTAATATAAGATACTCTACTTTCTTTCCTTCAGGTATTGAAAGTTTAACGTGCGTAGGAAAAGTGGCTCCGCCTAGGCCTACAATGCCTGCTTCCTTTATAATATTTAAGATTTCTTTGCTTCCTAAATTTTTATAATCCGGATTAGGATGCATATTTTCATCCGGTGTATCAAGCATATCGTTTTTAATTATTATACTTAATACTTTTTGACCGTTCGGATGAAGTCTGGGCTCTATTGCAATAACTTCTCCGGAGACTGAAGAATGTATCGGCACCGATACAAACCCTGTCGCTTCCGCAACTTTCTGACCCATTTTAACTTTATCGCCTACGCCTACAATAGGTTTGGCAGGCGCACCTATGTGCATTGACACAGGCAAAATAATCTCTTCAGGCGGTATAGACACTTCAACATTATGCCCTGATGTCAACTCTTTGTTATAGGTTAAATGTGTTCCGCCTTTAAATGTCGCCTTTTTGATATTCATTTTCCGCAACACCCCTCCAAAAATTAAATAATTTATAAAGTATAAAATCAATACTAATACTAATTTAAAAATTTTATACCTATTTATAAAAAAGGTCAAATATTGTTAATATAATAACTAAAGTATTTGATAATAAATTTAAATAAATGCAATAACTGTTAATACATTTTTATATTTATTTACAGTTGTACACTGATTATATTTTCTTAACAAAAAAGGAACCCAAAAACGGGTTCCCTTTTTTGTATTTATTATTTGCTGATTTTTGGTTTAGCCGAATATTTTGTGTGCAGATATTCATGAGCTGTATGGCTGTTAGGTTCGCCCAAGAATTCTTTGTACAGTCTTTGAACTGAAGGATTTTCATGAGATTTTCTGAGTTTCAAAACATCTTTATCTTCTTTATAAAGTGCAGCTGCTCTTTCTACTCTTATATCTCTGAACATCTTATCCTGTGCGTTAACTATTGGCTGTCCGCCGCCGTTTACACATCCTCCCGGGCATGCCATAAGTTCAATGAAATGAACGTCTTTAAGTTCGCCCGCTCTTAATTTATCCATAACTGTTCTGATGTTTGCGCCGCCGTGTGCTACCATTACTTTAAGTGTTAAGTCTCCGGCTTTAACTTCAGCAGTTTTAACGCCTTCGATACCTCTAACTCCTTCATAATCGATAGTTGCAGCTTCTTTACCTGTTATTACTTCTACAGCTGTTCTTGCCGCAGCTTCCATAACGCCGCCTGTTGCTCCGAATATTGTAGCAGCGCCTGTGTAATCTCCATAGTAAGTATCAAATTCTTCATCTGGAAGTGAAGTAAAGTCAATACCTGCTTGTTTGATCATTCTTGCAAGTTCTCTTGTCGTAATCGATACATCGTTATCCGGAATACCGTTTACAGCGAGTTCAGGTCTTGATACTTCATATTTTTTAGCTGTGCAAGGCATAATGCTTACTACAAATATGTCTTTTACATCAATGCCTGCTTGTTTTGCGTAATGATATTTAAGGATTGAGCCCATCATACCCTGCGGTGATTTGCAGCTTGATACATGAGCAAGCAGATCCGGATAATACATCTCTGCATATTTAACCCAACCCGGTGAGCAGCTTGTAATTAAAGGAAGTACTCCGCCTTTTGTTACTCTGCCTATTAATTCTGTGCCTTCTTCCATTATGCAAACATCAGCTGCAAAGTTAGTATCAAATACTTTATCAAATCCTAATCTTCTGAGTGACGCTGCAAGTTTTCCTGCAACAAGCGATCCTACCGGCATACCAAACGGTTCGCCGAGACCTGCTCTTACAGAAGGTGCTGAGTGAACAACAACGTGTTTTGTCGGATCCGCAAGCGCAGCCCAAACTTTATCTGTGTCGTCTTTTTCTTTTAATGCGCCAACCGGGCAGTTAACAATACACTGACCGCAGTTAATGCAGTTAGATTCTGCGAGCGACATTCCGAATGCAGGATCGATAGATTTGTTAAATCCTCTGCTTGTCGGGCCCATTGCTCCAAGACCTTGTACATCTTTGCATACAGCTACGCAGCGTCCGCAAAGTATGCATTTGCTTCCGTCTCTTACTACTGACGGTGATACTTCGTCTATTGTAAATTCTTCTTTTTTCTGCGCCGGGAATCTCATTTCTTTAATTCCCATATCTTCCGATACTTGCTGAAGTTCGCAAACTCCGCTTCTTTCGCATGTTGTGCATTCTCTGTTATGGTTAGAAAGTATTAAATCCAAAACCGCCCTTCTTGTTTCTCTTACAAGTGGAGTATTTGTGAAAACTTCCATTCCTTCATTGCAGGGGTATACGCAAGCTGCAACCAAAGCTCTTCCGCCTTTTATTTCGCACAAGCACATACGGCATGCGCCGACTTCGTTTATACCTTTAAGGTAGCAAAGCGTCGGAATATGAATGTTATTTGTTCTTGCGGCTTCCAATATAGTTGAACCTTTCGGTACCTGATAATCTTGGCCGTTAATTTTTATATTCAACATTTCCATTATAATCGCCTATATTTCCTTTCCTTTATTTTCTTTCAATTGCTGCAAATTTGCAAGAATCATAGCATAATCCGCATTTAATACATTTTGATTGATCAATTGTATACGGTGATTTTATCTGACCAGATATAGCGTCTACCGGGCATTTTTTAGCGCACAGTGAGCAGCCTTTGCATTTGTCTTTGTTTATTGTGTACCCAATAAGGTTCTTGCATACGCCCGCCGGACATTTTTTATCATAAATATGAGCTTCATATTCATCTCTGAAATATTTAATCGTTGAAAGAACAGGATTAGCGGCTGTTTGACCGAGAGCGCAAAGCGAACCTGCTTTAATAGCTTTCGCAATTTCTTCCAGTTTTTCAATATCGCCGTCTTCGCCTTTGCCGTCGCAGATTTTATTAAGAATTTCAAGCATTCTCTTTGTGCCTATGCGGCAAGGAGAACATTTGCCGCAAGATTCGTCAACTATGAAGTCCATAAAGAATCTTGCAACGTCAACCATACAGTTGTCTTCGTCAAGAATGATCATACCGCCTGAACCCATCATTGATCCGATTTTCGCGAGAGAACCGAAATCTATAGGTGTGTCAAGGTTCTGAGCAGGAATACATCCGCCAGAAGGGCCGCCTGTCTGGCAAGCTTTGAATTTTTTGCCATTCGGAATACCGCCGGCTATGTCATATATTATTTCACGCAATGTTGTTCCCATAGGAATTTCAACAAGACCCGTGTTTTCAATTTTTCCGCCAACTGCGAAAACTTTTGTTCCTTTGCTGTCTTCTGTGCCCATGCCTGCAAACCAAGCTGCGCCGTTAAGTATAATTTTAGGAACATTAGCCAATGTTTCAACATTGTTTATAATAGTCGGTTTTTTGAATAAGCCTTCATTTGCCGGGAACGGAGGACGCGGACGTGGTTCGCCTCGTTTTCCTTCTACCGAGTTAAGAAGCGCCGTTTCTTCGCCGCATACAAATGCGCCTGCGCCGAGACGTACATGAAGGTCAAAATTAAATCCTGTACCCATAATGTCTTTACCGAGCAATCCGTATTCTCTTGCTTCATCAATTGCTATCATAAGACGTTTAACAGCTATAGGATATTCAGCTCTAACATAAACATATCCTTCGTCAGCGCCTATAGCTTTAGCGGCAATTGCCATACCTTCAATTACAACGTGCGGTGCGCCTTCAATTACGGAACGATCCATAAATGCGCCCGGGTCGCCTTCGTCAGCATTACATACAACAAATTTCTTTTCGTTTTGAGCCATTCTGGCAAATTTCCATTTCATTCCTGTCGGGAAACCTGCGCCGCCTCTTCCTCTTAAGCCGGAATCCAGCATTTCTTTAACAACATCATCCTGAGACATTTCTGTAATTGCTTTATATAATGCTTTGTATCCGTCAAACGCAATATATTCATCAATGTTTTCTGGATCTATTTTGCCGCAAAGACCAAGTGCGTTACGGTTTTGTTTTTTGTAAAACTGTAATTTGTTTAATCCGTCATTCGGATCTGCTTTTATTTCGTCAAGCACCAATCTGTCTACTATTTTTCCGCCTATTATATGCGTTTCTACTATATCTTTAAAATCTTCAGGTTTTACATGAGAATAGAAAGTTCCTTCCGGATAAATAACTACTATCGGCCCTTTTTGGCAAAGTCCGAAACAACCCGTTTGGAAAACTTCAACTTGTTTGTCAAGTTTATTTGCTTTTAATTCCGCTCTTAATTTATCTATTAAAACATTTGAACTCTGTGAATGGCAACCTGTACCGCCGCAAACCATTATCTGAGTTTTACACTCAGTTTTTGCTTCTAGGCCGTCACGAAGACCAATTTTGTCAAGTGTTTTTTTACCGATTTCAAGTATTTCTTGATAAGATTTCTTCAATTCAGACACCTCCGCTCCTAATATTTAGCAAGAATATCCGGAATTTTATCCGGACTCAAATCGCCGTATACATCATCATTAATCATCATAACAGGCGCAAGACCGCAAGCGCCTAAGCAACGCGTTGCCGCAAGTGCAAATTTCATATCACCTGTGTTATCGCCTACTTTAATGTTAAGTTCGCGTTCAATTCTATCAAGTATTTTCTGCGAACCCCTTACATAGCAAGCCGTTCCGAGGCATACACCTATTCTGTTTTTACCTTTTTGCACTGTTGTAAACTGTGTGTAGAATGTTACGATACCGTAGATTTCTGATAAGGAAACGCCCAGTGCTTCAGCTATTTCCTTTTGCAGCTCTATTGGCAAATATCCGTATGCTCCCTGCGTTTCTTGGAGTATCGGCATTGCGCAACCCGGTTCATCTTTGTGTTTTGCAATAATCTGTTTTAATGGTTCTAAGTTTTTGATACTTACAAAATCAGCCATTAGAAAACCTCCTAAAAAATTGTTTTATATTAAGGTGCTAAAATGTCAAGGTTTTAACGTTAATATTTTAACACATGAATATCAATATTCTACAACACGCGACAATATAATGCAATACTTACTTTAAAATTATTTTATAGATTATATTTCCATATAATTTGATAAAATATTAAAAAATAAAAATATATTTTTATAAATTTTTTACAAAAAAATGACGGCTTAAGCCGGAACAAACATTTTACTATTTTAGTTTCGGTAATATATAAATGTTTATTTATTAATCAGCTTTTATGTTGCCGAATTCTATTCATTTCTAAGAAATTTAAAAATTAGATTTCTTTAACCTACATTTTTTCCGGAGCGCTAACCCCTAATATGGACAAAATATTTTTAAGCACCGTTCTTACTGACGTTATCAGTCTGACCCTTGCAATCATAAGGTTCTCGTCTTCGCATTTTACTCTGCACGAATTATAAAAAGTATGGAATGCCGATGCAACTTCTACCGCATATTTGGGTATTCTGCTGGTATCTAAATTTAATGCGGATATCTGTATTTCTTCCGCAAACCGTGCTAAAATCTTTATGAGTTCTATTTCTTCTTCTTTTGTAAGCAAAGAAAAATCATATTCAGCCGAAGCGTTTATTTCACATTGCTGTATTATGCTGCAAATTCTCGCATGCGCATACTGTACGTAAAACACAGGATTTTCGTTTGAATTTTCGACGGCAAGGTCCAAATCAAAATCCATATGAGTGTTGTAATTATAATAATTGAATAAAAATCTGGCAGCATCTTTTCCTACTTCGCCTACAAGGTCGGAAAGTGTTATCATTTCGCCTTTGCGTTTTGACATTCTTACTACTTCTTCTTGTCTTATAAGGCGCACGAACTGCATGAGAATGATATTTAATCTGTTTGAGTCAATGCCAAGCGCCTCCATTGCGCTTTTAAGCCTGGGAACGTAACCGTGATGATCGGCGCCCCACACATCAATTGCCATATCAAATTTTCTTGTAATTAGTTTGTTTATATGATAAGCAATATCCGGAGTAATGTATGTCGGAAGACTGTTGTTTCTGATAAGCACAATATCCTTTTCGCATCCGAAATGTGTTGCTTCAAACCATAAAGCATCGTCTTTTTCATAAGTGTATCCGGTCGCTTTCATTTTTTCTATCGCGTCCTGGACCAGATTATTTTCATAAAGACTCGACTCGCGATACCAATTATCGTATTTTATACCATACTCACTTAACGCGTTCTGCATATCTTCAATATTTCTTTTAAGACCGAACTGCGCAAGCTGCGCCCTGCGTTCTTCGCTTGGCGCATTTATAAGACTTTTTTTATTTTCTTTAGCATAATTAAAAGCGATTTCTTTAATATATTCTCCGGTATAACCGTCTTCGGGGAATGTAAATTCTTTTCCGAACATTTCAAGGTACCTTGCTTCAAGCGAAGCGCCGAATTTCTCTACCTGATTTCCGGCGTCATTTACATAAAATTCCCGATAAACTTCATATCCGGCCCATGACAAAATTTCCGCAAGCACATCGCCCACAGCGCCTCCTCTCGCATTGCCTATATGAACAGGCCCCGTAGGATTAGCGCTTACAAATTCCACATTTACAGTCTTGCCCGCACCTATGTTACACTTTCCGTAGTTACTCTCTTTGTCAAAAATATCTTTTACAACATCGCAATAATAATCCTGATTTAATTTAAAGTTTATAAATCCGGCGCCCGCAATATCAACGTCTTTTATATAAGTGCCGCTAATATTAATGTTTTGGACAATATCCTTTGCAATCTGCACAGGGTTTTTTCTGAGTTTAGACGCCAGTTTCATTGCCGTATTAACAGAAAACTCACCGAATGTTTTATCTTTCGGAACTTCAATGCAAATTTCGTCATTTGATATTTCCACGCCTAATTTTAAAACCGCGTCTGCTGTAAGAGTTATTATCTGATTTCTCGATTTATCCAATATGCTCATATTTTTCCTCAGGTTTTTAGTTTAATTGACATTTATATTGACAATATTATTGCCAATGCTTGACCCGTTTATGTCTAAGTCATAATCGATTATTATGCCTTTAAGCTTATTGCCTTCATATGTAATTTTTAATTCATTTGTCACAATTCCCATGTTAAGCTGCCCGTAGCTGGTTTCATATTTATTATATTTTTTTAAGCCTTTAGCAAAATCCATTGTATAATTCACATCGCCTATTCTCATAAGAGAGATAGTTTCTTTATCAAGTTTAATAGTAGTGGTCGTTCCTTCAAGCCCTGATATTTTTGATTCATTATATGTCAGATAAATGCTTTCACCCATTCTTTCCATTATGCCTTCTGTGCAGAACTCAATAACATCAGTGTCATTTATGCCTTGAGACATGTTGCCTTTTATTCTTATAAATACTTTATCAGAGTTCTGTTTTTCTGTTTGCGCGTTTTTCATATCTTGCAAACCCCAATTCGATTAAAATTTCAATTAATTGGCTGTAACCTATGCCGTCGTGCATTATCATCTTCGGATACATACTAATTGATGTAAACCCGGGCATGGTATTGACCTCATTGATATAAATTTCGTCGTTGTCTTTATCTATGAAAAAATCTACTCTTGCAAGACCGCTGCCGTTTATTGCCCTGAATGCTTTTACGGCGTAAGATTTTATCATATCGCTCTGCTGTTTTGTAATGTTTGCCGGAATTTCTACTCTGCTTTCATCTCCGTCTAAATATTTTGACGAATAATCATAAAATTCCCTGGAAGGTATAATCTCACCCGGCGTACTTGCTTTTGCGTCAAAATTACCCAAAACCGCGCATTCTATTTCGCGGGCATTTATAAATTTTTCCGCTAAAACAATTTCATCATAATTAAATGCGTTCTCAATTGCAAAATTTAAGCTTTCTCTGTCTTTTGCCTTGCTTATGCCGACGCTGGAGCCCATGTTCACCGGTTTAATAAAAATAGGATATGTAAGATTTTCCTCAAGTTTTTGAATTATCTGCTGTTTATTGCTTTGCCATTCTTCATAATGAAAATTATAATACGGCACAATGGGCACTCCGGCATTTTGAAAGAGAACTTTAGCCGCCACTTTGTCCATTCCCACAGAAGAAGCCATAATTCCGCAGCCCACATAAGGCTTTTGCAACACTTCAAAATATCCCTGAACAGTGCCGTCTTCGCCGTTAGGTCCGTGCAGAACCGGAAAAAATATATCAACAGCGTCAAGCGTCTCATTTATATACGATTTATCATCTATTACATTGCTTGCATCTTTTTGCCAAGTATTGTTTTTTATATTTTCACTTTGTCCGTTGTATATAAGCCACTGACCGTCTTTTGTTATGCCTATTTTAATAATTTCGTATTTATCCTTATTTATGGCATTCATTACATTGAATGCGCTTATCAGAGAAACTTCATGCTCGCCGCTTTTGCCTCCGAACAGGACGCCTATTATTGTCTTTTTCATAACTTGCTTCCTCACCTATTACTGCTTATCAAGCAGTTCTTTTTTTAAATTCCAGAGCCTATCCGATAAATCCACATGGTATTCATATGGATTTTTAAGTCTTAAAACGGCCGCCCAGAATGTTTCCTTTTCATCTTTAAGTTTTTGCTTAGATGAAAGTATATCGGGTATATCATATACCAATTTGCCGTTTTTGAAAATTTCTTTGTGCAACGATTTTACATAGAAATTTTCCAGGGTTCTTTTTTTCCATGTATAGACGGGATGGAATATGGTAAGCGGTTTGGTCTCGTCTATTTTTTCACCCTCTAATATTATTATATCCGCCAGCGCTTTATTCGTACTTTTATCGTATATTCTTACAATACTCTTTTTGCCGGGATTTGTTACTTTCTCAGGCGCGTCGCTTATTTTTATTGTATCTTTTTTAATTCCGTTTTTTGTAATCTGCGCAAGCTTGTAAACCCCGCCCAAAGCGGCATTATCGTATGCAGTAATCAATTTTGTGCCTACTCCCCACATGTTTATTTTAGCGCCCTGCAATTTTAAATCTTGAATTAAGTACTCATCCAAATCGCTTGAAGCGGTTATTGATGCATCGGCAAAGCCTGCTTGGTCAAGCATAATGCGAGCTTCTTTGCTTAAATATGCCAAATCTCCAGAATCAAGCCTTATACCGTAATGTCCTTTATTCAATTTGTTTTGATCTCTAAGTTCTCTGAAAACTTTAACTGCGTTTACAACACCGCTGTTTAATGTATCGTATGTATCTACCAGTAAAATCAAGTTATTCAAATTATATTTCGCAAATGTTCTGAAAGCTTCCAGCTCATTATCAAAACTCATAACAAAGCTGTGCGACATCGTGCCTTTTGCCGGCAGATTCCAAAAGCTTTCGACTTCAACATTGCTTGTCCCTATGCAGCCGCCGATAATAGTTGCTCTGGCGCCGTACAAGCCGGCTTCCGTTCCATGGGCTCTTCTAAGACCGAATTCCATTACTCCGTCTCCGGCCGCGGCATCCACTACTCTGGAAGCTTTTGTTGCGATAAGCGTTTGATGGTTTATTATACTCAAAATAGTAGTTTCAATAAACTGCGCTTCTATAAGAGGCGCTGTTATTCTAAGAAGCGGTTCTTGAGGGAACACAATGCAGCCCTCTTCAACAGAGCTCAGGCTTCCGGTAAATTTAAAATTCCTCAAATAATCAAGATATTTATCGCTAATTTCCGAATGGTTTTTCTTAAGCATTAAAATATCTTCTTCCTCGAAACGTACATTTAAAAGATAATCAGCAACCTGCTCCAAGCCGGCAAATACCGCATACCCTCCGTTAAACGGATTTTTTCTTATGAACACGTCAAAAACAGCCTCGCTATTTTGCATATTCTCACATATATAGACATTAGACATGCTCATCTGGTAATAGTCGGTTGCAAGATGAAGCTTTCTGTTTTTCATATTCTTATACCCCGATATAAAATATCTATAAGATAAATATATTGGTGACTCTGACCGGTCTCGAACCGATGACCTCTACCGTGTCAGGGTAGCGCTCTCCCAGCTGAGCTACAGAGTCACTTTTATTATACAGCCTAATATAATACACTATTTTATAACATTTTACAAATTAAACTATATATTAGATAAAATATTATAACAAATTTAGCAAACAAATATTTTTTTACTTTTAAATATATAAATAATAAATGAGTTGTGAATAATAAATACCAAAAAGCGGAAAATATAAAACACATTCTATTGGAGGAAAAAATTGAAATCAAACGTTACCAACAGGCAGATGTTTTTTATATTATTTCTTACGCTTACCACATACACAACAATAGATCTTCCGAAAATCGTGGCATCGTCTGCGGGCAGAAGCAGCTGGATCCCGATTCTGATATCAGCCTTTATTTTTGGCATTTCTGCTGTTATAGTTACAAAATTAAACAATATGTATCAAGGCAAAATGCTCTACGACTACGGTCAGGAAATTGCAGGCAAGTTCTTTACCGTATTAATTGCCATTTATTATATATTACTTTATTTTTTAATTGGTACTTATTTAAAGATTAAATTAGCTACTCTGTTAAAATCAAACTTTTTGCCGACTACTCCTCAATTTGTTGTGTTGATATTTGGTATTTTGCTGTTTGGTTATGTGGCATACAAGGGCATTACAAACGTAGCGAGAGTGTTTGAAATTTTTGGTGTATTGTTTATTCTCACGACAGTGATGTTGAGCACTGTAATGCTCTTAGAAGGTATGAGCGAAAATATATTGCCTTTTTATAACAGCAATGACGCAAAGAATTTTTTGACTACAATGAAAGATTTAGTTACCCCTTATACCGGCATAGGCGTATTACTGGTCATTCCTTTTAGCTCCGTTAATAAAAAAGCGCCCAAAGCCGCCTTTTTAACTTTATTGTTTATTGGCTTTATTTATGTATTGCTAGTAGAAGGCACTATAATGGTTTTGGGACTTAATAACACAATAACTTTAAACGATTCTTTCATTGAAGGAATTAAAGTCGTTCAAATACCCGTAATTGAAAGGACTGATATTTTCTATCTCGTTTTCGGCTTGCTCAGCATGTTTGCCGGAATGATATCTGTATATGTCGCTGTCTTGGAATACTCTTGCAAGTTGTTTCCAAGAATAAAACGTATTATTTTAATGTTTGCCATTGATGTCATTTTCTTTGTTTTATCTTTATTTGGACTAAAAATCAACAATATGCGTGATGTGTTTGAAAGCTTCGCTCCATACCTTGTAATCGTTGCATGTATGGTCATTCCCATTTTGTTGTTTGTTGTTGCAAAAGTAAAAAAACAAAAGGAGAAAGCATAATGAAAAAAAAATATAAAATTCTTTTGCTTAATTTTTTAATCATTGTGCTTGCTGCGTTTACCGCCGGTTGTTGGGATGCAATAGATATCAACGAAAAGCTCATCATAACAACAGTTGCTTTCGATTTAGAAGGTGAAGAAATGAAAGGTTATTTGGAGACTGCTAACATTCAAGCAAGTCAAGGTGCAAATACAAGTCAGACAAACGCAAAAAAATTTAATGTAATAAGCACACCCAGTAAAACTATCATAGAATCAAGAGCTAAATTGGAGACGAAATTAGATAAACCTGTATTTTTAAGCGGCGTAAATACGCTTGTGCTTACAGAAGATTTTGCTAATAAGTATTTAATTGAATATTTATACCGATTCCGCGCAGATGAATTTTATCGAAAAAAAGGAAACGTCGTCTTTACAAAACAAAGCCCCGAAGAATTGTTTAAAGTCGCGCAAGAAAAAGATGTCTCTCTGGGAATGTTCTTAAGTGATATGGTTGATACTTTAGAAAAAGAGGGAAGAATTTTTTTAAGGTCATCTGAGCGGCTTATTGAAAATCTGTCAAGCCCCTATTCTGGCATTTTGATTCTAAATGCAGGCACACAAGATAATGAAATTGCAATTTTAGGGTATTCGGTCGTCAAAGATAATAAAGTCGCAGGCTTCATACCCATAGAAGAAGCAAATGGTTTGCTGTTAATGAAGTCAAAGAACCCCAAACTTAGTTATGACGTTCCATACAAAGATTTAAAATTGACAATAGAAGTTACTTCTAAGAAGCCAAAAATAAAGCCATTTTATAAAGACGGTAAAATAAGTTTTGACTTGAAATTTGATTGTAAAGCAAAGCTGATGTATGGGGATAAAAAGACTCCATACGATTTAACAGATAAAGACATGAAAAAAATTGGCGATTTTCTTTCAGAAATGCTAAAAAATGAGCTCGAAAATACCGTAGCGCAGGCGCAAAATACATTTAATTGCGACTACTTGCAGTTTGATGATATTTTTCGCATAAAGTATCCGGAAGATTATGAAAAACTGGACTGGGAAAATGAGTTTTCTAAAATCAGCATAACCATTGATGTAAATGTAGATATGTCTACTACCTACATGATGGATTACAACACAGGCGAGCCTAAATAAAAGGAGGTTTAAAAATTTGAAGACGTCAAAATTTGAAAATATAGTTTCAACACTGCAATCAAATAATTTGGATTATAAAGAACGAACTATTCCATATCACAAAGGAAT
This sequence comes from Eubacteriaceae bacterium UBA6119, assembly GCA_002423395.1. Taxonomy (GTDB): domain Bacteria; phylum Bacillota; class Clostridia; order Eubacteriales; family UBA1433; genus UBA1433. Next base: position 1,441 of record DIVZ01000005.1, on the reverse strand, counting down.
GCTGAAACTGTTTTTTATTCCTCAGCTTACTGACAGGTTTTCGCTTTCCGAAAATGTCGTCAAGCCTCTTGTGTTGCATTGCGCCTCATCTAATAAACCTATAGACGCACAGATGACTTTAGAGAGCATCATTTATGCCGATGATTGCAGTCTGGAAGATGATGCAAGCAGAATAGAAGAATTTATTCTTTCCGGAATGGTAGTAATTATATTCTCCACAGATGAGCAGTATGTTGTGCTTAACTTAAGAAAAGTAGAACACAGAGCAGTTCCTACACCCGCTCTTACCTATACTGTAAGGGGGCCGCAGGACTGTTTTACCGAAAATCTTGATGCTAATCTTTCCTTGTTACGTTATCGAGTCAAGGATAAAAAAATGAAAATAAAAAATTTCGATGTGGGGGTTAGAACTAAAGCTCGCGTCGCGTTAATTTATATAGAAGATATTGCAAATAGTACGGTTGTCGAAGAAATTGAAAAGAAAATACAAGCTATTGAAGTTGACGGTATTTTTGAATCAGGCGAGCTGCAAAAATTCTTATTAAATAATAAATTTCAATTTTTTCCTCAAATAGGGTTGGTTGAACGCTCCGATATGGCAAGTCATTCGTTACTTGAAGGAAAAGTCATAGTATTAGTCGACGGCAGCGGGATCGGTTTGCTCGCGCCCAAAACGTTTCCCGAATTTTTTTATTCCAGTGATGACAGATATGACAATAAGTTATTTGGAATGTTTGCAAGAATAATGCGCTATACAAGCCTTATAATTGCGCTTACCGTTTCCAGCGTATTTGTTGCGGTAGTATCATTTCACACCGACGTTTTGCCTATCAAATATGCCATATCACTTTCGCAAATGCGTTCAAACGTTCCGTTTAATGCGCTTATAGGAGCTCTATTGCTTGAATTCATTGTGGAGCTTATAAGGGAAGCGATGATTCGAGTTCCAAAACAAATCGGTCCAGCAATCGGTATTGTCGGCGCCATTGTAATTGGGCAGGCTGCAACGTCAGCAGGAATATTCAGTCCTCTTTTGCTTATTTTGGTATCAACAGCATTTATTGCATCTTTCGCACTGCCTGATTACTCTCTTATAAACCCGTTTCGCGTACTCAAGTTATTTCTTTTGCTGTTTACTGGCACATTAGGGTTTTTCGGTTTTACTTTGTTCTTAACTTTTGTTTTGGTCGAACTTGTTTCGCTAAATAGCTTCGGGGTGCCTTATATGGCTCCATGGGCGCCGTCAAATCTGTACGACATAAAAAGAAGCCTCATAAGCAACCCCACATTAGATAAAGTAAGACCAAAATATTTACAAACAAAAGATAAAAAAAGAATAAATAAAAAGACATAATTGCAATATACATTTTAAAAATTTATTTATTATTGACAAACAAAAAAGGCGAAATAATCGCCTTTTTTATATTATCTGTTATTCTAT